>NZ_SMSG01000001.1:0-600000 GCF_004382795.1 Cumulibacter soli
TAACCCACGACTATTTGTGAGTGGGGCCCCGGCCTGCAACCCTCAGGAGCCCTGAGCGGTCACTCCATACCGTCTAGGGCATCGCTGATTCGCGATCGGTCGTTGGTTACCAGCCGCGCAGGTCGACCGGCCATTCATCGATCACCTCATCGTCGCGGACGACGTACATCCGCTCGTGCAATGCGATAGTGGGATCAACGTGCGACGGGGTGATCCGGATCCGGTCCCCTACCATCGGCGCGTGCCCGCCGGCCACGAGGGTGATGTGCTCGTCGGAGACGAACGACACGTCGGCACCATTAATCGCTGGATTGCCGTGGTCGAGGGACATCGCCTTCAAACCGGCGTCCGCCACCTGCCAGCTATCGTTACTGGATATCACTGTGCCGAGCACCCAGAACGCCTGCGCGAAGGGGGTATCGAGTTCTCCGTATTGAGAATCCATTAATACATAGCTTCCGGCTTGAATCTCGGTGACCCATCTGTTCGCGAGATAGGTTCCGGTTCCGCCACCGGTGACCAGTTCGCCGCCGACATTTTGGTGAACGTCAAGCAGGGCGCGCATCGACTCCTCAACCGCTTTCCGCTTGCGGTCGTCCGGCATCGTCATCATGAGGTGGCCCTCGTAGCCCATCACGCCACGTACCCGAAGGCCACGACCACGCGCATGCTCGGCGAGCGATGCGGCGTCGGCAGGGGCGCAACCACAACGTCGCAGCCCCACGTTCACATCGATGACCACCTCACGAACACCCCCGCCGATGGCCGCATCGATGGTCTGTAGCGAATCGACGGCGACGGTTACCCGAGCACCACTGGCGAGAACCGCGCCGATGCGCCGAGCATCAAGAATCTCGTTGGCCAACAGCAGGTCCTCACCCAGACCGGCCGCGGCCATCCCCTCGACCTCGCGGATCGTCGCACAGGTGAAACCGCGATGGCCCGCGTCCTGCTGCCGACGAGCGATCTGGGTGCACTTGTGCGCCTTGACGTGTGGTCGCAGTCGCGCACCAGGAAGAACCGCACTCATAGCGGCAATGTTGCACATCATCACGTCGTAGTCGACGACCAGGGCTGGCGTGGGAATCTCGGCGATGGATCTGGGCATACCCATCCTTATCACGCGTCGGGCGCGGGTCCCTATAGTCCGCTTTGGATCGCGAACACTACGAGCTGCGCCCGATCGCGCGCACCGAGTTTGATCATCGCCCTCGATACGTGGGTACGCACCGTGTCCGGGCTCAAGGACAGTTCGGCGCCAATCTCCGAATTCGATCGCCCGGTCGCGACCCATTGCAGGATCTCGCGCTCACGGCTGGTGAGTTGATCGATGTGTGGATGCGCACCTCCGGTGGTGGCGCGGCCGAAATGCTCGATGACACGACGCGTGACCGACGGGGCCAACAGCGAACCGCCCTCATGTACTACCCGAATCGCGCGCAGTATCTCGGCTGGTTCGGCATCCTTCAGCAGGAACCCGGAGGCGCCGAGGCGCAGCGCCTCGAACACATACTCATCGAGTTCGAACGTGGTGAGCATGACGACTCGGACGCCGCCGAGCGCCGGATCTGCGCCGACGTCATGCAGCATCCCGAGCCCATCCAGGATCGGCATCCTGATATCACACAGGACGACGTCCGGTCGTTCGCGCTCGACCATCTGTAGTCCCGCGCGCCCTTCCTCTGCCTCACCCACCACAGTGATGTCAGGTTCTGAGTCGATCAGCGTGCGTAACCCCATTCGCACCAACGACTGATCGTCGATCAACGCCACCCGGATCGTCACGACTGCTCCTGTCCTGCCGCCGTGAGCGTGGACACCGGGATCCGTGCGCTCACCAGGAAACCGCGGTCAGTGAATCCGGCAATGCATTCCCCACCGAGTTCGGACGCGCGCTGCCGCATACCAGCGAGACCGAGACCTGCGGGCTTCGCGCCGCCCTTCCGAGGAGTGCCGTCGTCGCGCACCTCGATGATGAGCGCTTCCTCAGCCACGTCGATCACCACCTCAACCGCACTCGCATCCGAATGCCGCAGCACATTCGTCAGCGACTCCTGGACGATCGAGTACGCCGCTGACTCCGCCCGGCGTCCACAGCGATCGGAACCGATCCTCGGCAGGTCGACGGCGATATCCAGCCCAGCCGCTCGGACCCGGTCAACCAAAGCCGGAACGTCGGCGAGGGTCCGAGACGTGCTCCGCTGTGGCTGGCCGGCCAGTTTGGAGAGCTCACCACGCAGCGCCTCCAGCGATTCACGTGACGTATCGCGAATAGCTTGCAGCGATCGCCGCACGGCCGCCGGGTCTTGATCCAGCACGTGCAGTGCGACACCGGCCTGCATCGCGATCACCGCTAGACCATGCCCGACGCCATCGTGTAGGTCGCGCGCCATGGCGAGCTGTTCCTCGGTCGCTACCCTCGCCACCCGTTCGCGGGCGCGTTCGACACGACCACGAATGACGCTGCCCAACAGGGCGGCCGCCAGGCATAGCGCGAGTGCGCCGACCGACTGCCACCACGACTGCATCACCGGCGCATCCCACACGAGGGTGCGCATGGCAAAACCCACTAGCACCACGCAGGCGGCGACGACGACTGACCACGCCCAGGTTCGCACGCCTGCGTAGCGCCCCGCGAAGAACGCCGCGGCAATTAACGGGAGCCAGATCGGGCCGTCCGGTAACCCGACGGCAAAGTGCACCGTCATCAGCGCTGCAGTTCCCACGAGCACGAGAGCAGGAACGCGACGCGAGATCAGCAGCAACGCACAGGACGTAATCGCGAGCAGGACCGCCGTTACCACCCCCGGCGCGCCAACATTCCCTACCGAGGAAAACCCGGCACCGACGCCAGTAAGCAACGTCAGTGGCAGTGCCCACGTGAGGTCAGTAATCACCGGCATACGCGGGGTCGAGGCGAATTGGGCCATGCGATCAGACTAGGCGCTGGTTCGACGCAGCCCGTACGTCGAACCGCGCGAGAGCCATACGCAAGATTGCGTACCCGATCGCGCACTGGCGCGGATTCGCCGGCTACGCCCACCGGCAACGCTAAGACCATGAACGTCATCGAAACCACACACCTGACCAAGAAGTACGGCGATCGCGCCGCCGTACTCGACGTCCACTTGACAGTCGCGCGCGGCGAAATCTATGGCTTCCTGGGCCCGAACGGAGCCGGCAAAACGACGACCCTGCGGATGATTCTCGGGCTAGTCCGCCCCAGCAGCGGGGCAATCGACGTCCTCGATGGACATCCTGGGGACGCCGACGTCGCCTACCGGATCGGTGCTCTTATCGAAGGTCCGGGATTCTTTCCCTACCTCAGTGGACGCAACAATCTACGCTACATCGCACGCATGCGCGGTTTGGCAGAGTCCGCGGCTGAGGAGGCCCTCACGCGCGTCGCTCTGACCGACCGCGCCGACGAGCGATACAAGAACTACAGCCTCGGCATGAAGCAGCGCCTGGGCGTAGCGTGCGCGTTGCTCGGCTCACCCGAACTAATCGTGCTCGACGAACCCACCAACGGCCTCGATCCGTCCGGAATGGCCGACATGCGCACTCTGATCGTCTCGCTCGCGTCCGAAGGACACACCGTCCTCCTCTCGAGTCACCTTCTAGCCGAGGTACAGGACATCTGTGATCGCGTGGGCGTCATCGACGGCGGGCGCCTGCTTCAGGAATCGACCGTGGAAGGTTTGCGCGGGGACGCCCAAGTGGTCATACGCGCGACTCCCCTCGACCAAACGCAGCGCATAGCCAACAACTTCTCTGGTTCCGGGTCGGTCATCCGCGAAGACGACCACCTAGTGCTGCCCGGGTCCGTAACTGTCTCCGACCTGGTCGCCGAACTCGTCGGCGCCGGTATCCAAATACACGAAGTAATCAGGCGCGAGCGAAGCCTTGAAGACGTGTTCTTCGAGCTCACTACACCGCGACAAACCGAGGAGAACCACGATGACCATCACGCACTCACAGCCTGAACTCCATTCCAGGCACCATCGACCGACGGGTAGTTCGGGCATCCTGCGCGTTGCGCGCGCCGAGCTGCTACGACTTCGTCGATGGCCGGCCGTCTGGGTCACCGTCGCCACGTGGTTGCTACTGACTTCGTTGTTCGGCTACGTGTTCAACTACGTCAGCTATCTCACCGGCGACGAGTCCTTCGCGAACGAGGGCGTGCCGTCAAGCGCGCTGCTGCACGATGTCCTGCCCATCAATATCGGCGAGGCCATGATGCAAGGCACGCCGATGTTCGGCGGAGCGCTGCTTATGGTGCTTGGCGCGTTGGTGGCAGGATCTGGATTCTCCTGGGGAACCTGGAAGACGTCCTTCATCCATGGACCGAGTAGGGCCCTCACCGTGCTGGGCAACGCGCTGGCGCTCGCCGTTGTTGTGGTCACGACGGTGTTGGTCACCCTCGTGATGTGTATCGCGTTCTCGACCGGAATCGGCCTCATCGAAGGACAACCACTGACGTGGCCCGGGCTCTCCGACCTGCTGCTGGACGTCGGCGCCTCAGCGCTGATCCTGCTCATGTGGGCGTCGGTCGGCTTCTTCCTCGGCATATTGGCGAAAGGTCCGGCGCTGTCCGTCGGCTTGGGGCTCGTATGGGCGCTCGCCATCGAGAATTTACTGCGTGGAGTCGGGTCCGTTCTGGGACCCATCGAAGCGTTCACCACCGTCCTGCCTGGGACGTCGGCGGGCTCACTGGTCGGAGCTCTGGTTGGCGCGGACGCCAGTGGCGAGGGCGCTCCCGGCGTGCTCACCACCGTCGGCGCCGGGCAAGCAACGTGGACGATCGTCGCGTGGATCATCGCAGCGATCGCGATGTCCGTGGTTGTGGTCCGTCGCCGCGATGTTACGTGAACCTGCCAAAACCGACTGGCTGATCGCCGTTCGCCGCGCAGATAAGGATGCGGTCTGCTCAACCAAAATGATCGATAGTGCCTCGAGGCGCTCGTCCACCCGGACGAGCGCCTCACTTTTGTGCATCGGCGTGCTCAGCACTGGTCCTGTCGCGGCGCCGGTCCCAGTCGGCGCGGCACACTCGACTAAACGGTCTGACCAAAAGACTTCCATTGCGGCAATCGCCTTGCTAATTTGGTCAGACCATAACGGATGACGCCGTCACACCACCTCTTGCGTCCCCACAGCGACCAGCTTCTATGCAAACCGCACGCCCTGAGAGGACTAATAATTGAACCGTCTATCGAGACTCGTAGGCACCATGCTGGGCACAAGTTTGCTGATTACCGGCTGCGGCGACGCGCCCGAGCAAAGTTCAGGAGCCGAGAATAACGAGTATGGCAACTCGATCGAGGCTGCCGATGATTTTTATCCAGATGCCCATTTCGACTGGGCCTACCCAGAAGCACTGTCCAGTTGGGATCCGATCGAGAGTCCCAGCGGTAACAACATTATTTTCTACAAGCCGGTGTATGACCGGTTGCTGCACGAGGGCATCGACGGCGATGTCACTCCGATGCTGGCTACCGAGTACACGGCGTCCGAGGACGGCAAGACGCTCACGCTCCAACTGCGCGAAGGTCTCGCCTTCTCCGATGGAGAGCCGTTCAACGCCGACGCGGTCAAATTCAACCTCGACCGGGCGCGAGGAGAGGGAAGCACGCTCAGCGGTGAGCTGACCCAGGTCACATCCGTCGACGTGGTCGACGAGTACACCGTGGAACTGAAACTCTCGGGACAGATCGGACCAATACCGGTTACGCTCTCCAGCCGCGCGGGAATCATGGTCTCCCCCGCCGCCGCAAAGAGCGGCACGTTGGCGACTCAGCCGGTCGGCATCGGGCCCTACTCCGTCACCCAATACGTCCCCGGCGACAAAGCCGAATACGAAAAGACCCCCGACTATTGGGACCCCGACGCCCAACGGGTCGCCAGCATGACCTACTACGCGATGCCCGACGACCAGACCAGACTCAACGCCCTCAAATCAGGCGAGATCGACGCCGCACGGGTCAACGCGGACCAAATGGACGGCCTCGCCACCGACAACTTCACCCCTCTCGTGCAGCCCAGCGCCAGGTACCTCTACTTCATGGTCAACGCGTCGCAAGAACCGTTCGATAACCCCGAAGTACGTAAGGCGCTGAACATGGCCATCGACCGCGAGGCGATCTCTCAGGGCCTTTACGACGGATACTGCACCCCACAGATCCACCCGTTCCCCGAAACAGGTCCCGGCTACAGCAAGACAATCGGCGACGGGCTAGAGGAATTCCCGTACGACCCCGAGGCCGCCAAGAAGGCACTGGAAGACGCGGGCGTCGCAGATCTTCAAATCAGCACCACCACCTCGAACATCACCAGCAATACGAAGCTCGCCGAGGCGATCCAGGAACAACTGTCCGGGGTCGGCATCGACATGACTATTAAGCCGGTCCCCACCGCCGAAATGGTGCAAGCGTTCGTCGTAGATCAGAGCGTCGAAGCCATCACGTCGATCGCCACCGGAATCAATGACCCGGATGTCTCAAACGCCCGGTACGTCAAGCCCGACGCATACCTGAACGCCGGAGGGACCGAGTATCCGGACTTGAACACGTACGGCGACGAAGGTGCGGCCTCGTTGAACCCCAGGGACCGGGCGCCGTTCTACGAGAAGTACCTCGAATCCTGGATCGAGACCCCACCGCACCTGATCCCGATCTGCATGAGCCACGAAGCATCCGCATACGCGCCGAACGTCTCCGGCGTGAGCCAGCGGACCAACGGCTACTCAGATCTTCGCGGTGTATCCATCGCCCAGGAGTAGCACGGCGTTCGGCGTGACAACCGAAGGAACCCCGCTCGATCTGAGCGGGGTTCGTTCGGTGGTACGACGCGGCTACCTCGCCTCGCCCACCCAGTCCACGGGGCCGGCGATGATTGAGTGGCTCGTCAGCGTTCGGCCCAGCACATTCTGAACCTGACGCGCGGCATCAATCAGCGTCGGGAGGTTGATGCCGGTTTCGATCCCCATCTCGTGGAACATCCCGACGAGATCCTCGGTAGCGATGTTGCCGGTCGACCCAGCGGGCACAGGGCAGCCGCCGAGTTCGCCGAAGCTGGACTCGAAACTCGTACACCCTGCAGTGAGCGCGGCATACGCGTTGGCCAGACCCTGGCCGCGAGTGTTGTGAAAGTGCGCGGTGATCTCGACCCCCGGGAGGCGATCAATCGCGGCCGCGAAGAACTCCCCCGCGTACTTCGGATTGCACATTCCAGTGGTGTCGCCGAAGCCGATCTCGACGGCGCCGGCCGCGGCAAACTGCTCAGCTATATCGAGAACGGTGCCGATCGGCACCTTGCCTTCGAACGGACACCCGAAGGACGTGGCAATCACTGCGGCACACCGGAGGTCCTGCTCTCGGATACGCCGGGCGACAATCTCATTTCCTGTCATGGAGTCCCGAACAGATCGGCCGACGTTTCGAAGATTGTGTGTCTCGGAGGCCGACACGAAAATCGCAGCCTCGTCGAAGTACTCTCTGGCACCGAGCGCGTTATCCAGTCCCCGCTCATTCGGAATGAGCACCATACGGCTGACCTCGTTCGGCAGATCAATCCCGTGCAGCACCTCCAGGCCGTCGGCCAACTGCGGGATGACATCGGGGCGTACGAAACTGGCGACCTCTATGCGGTCCAGGCCAGTTCGCCCGAGCTGATTGATCAATTCAATCTTCTGGGCGGTCGGGATTCGCTCTGGCTCATTCTGGAATCCATCCCTCGGGCCGACTTCACGGATGTGTACACGTGCTGGCATGGCGGTAATCATGACCTGTCCTTCCTCATCCTTCTCGAGTGCGCTGGTGTATTGCTCGGCTGAGGCGTTCGCGGTGTTCTGGGGCAGCAATTTCGATCATCCGCCGGGCACGTTCGGCTAGTGAGCATCCAGTCAGATGGGCGGCACCATGCTCGGTGACAACCACATCGACGTCCGCGCGGGACGTGGTCACTGGACCATGAATCAGTTGCGGGGAAATCGTGGACTGTCCACGATTTGTCGAGCGGAGCGCGATGATCGACCTCGAACCGGTGCTGGACGCTGCGCGCGCAAAATCGGACTGACCACCGATCGCGCCGACCTGGACGCCGTTTACCGTCTCAGCTCCGACATTGCCGGACAGATCGACTTCGATCGCAAAATTGACCGCGATCAGCGAACTGAGCTTCGCGAGCATCGATGGATCGTGGGTATAGCTGACCGGGCGGAACTCGACGGGGAGGTCACGAACTGCTCGATATAGTCGGTCGGTGCCCAGCCCGGCGCCTGCGACCAGTAGCCCACCGTCAAGCTCCTTGCGTCGACCGGTCATTACCCCGCGTTCGACAAGGTCGACGACGCCGTCAGCAATCATTCCCGAGTGCAGGCCAAGGTCTCGATGGGACCGCAATCCCTGCAGGATCGCGTTTCCGAGCGTTCCGACGCCCACCTGAAGGGTGGCGCCGTCGTCGATCAGCGCGCACACGTTCTGCGCAATCTGTGCGTCAACGGCACTCGGTTCACGATTGGGCGGGCTGGGAAGCGGACGATCGGTATGGATGACGGCGGCGAATCGCTCCAACGGGATCTGCGGTCCGCCGACCGTCTGGGGCATCTGTTGGTTGACCTCCGCGACGAGCAGGTTCGTCGCAGCGAGCGCGTCAGCGGCGTAGTCAACTCCGATCCCGAGCGTGACTAGCCCAACCTCGTTGGGCGGTGACACTTGCACCAAGCCGACGTCGGCAGCAATTCGTCCCGACCGAAACAGCCGTGGCAGCGCAGAGAAGTGGCACGGGACAACGTCCAACTGATTGGCTGCACTCAATCGACGCAGCGTTCCCAGACCGCCGTACGACCGTATGTGGATCTCCTCTGGCAGCGGTTCACTGAATCGTTCGTGCCAGCTAAGCCCGCAGAACGCAGTTATACCGCCGATCCCGTGCACCTGGTCGATCAGCGTGTCGACGAGTGGATAGGGCTCCGCCGCTCCCTGGCTCCACCAGATGCCTGCGCCGGGCCGAACCGTCTCACGGAACTCAATCATGCGTACTCGCACTCACGAGCGTCGTGCCGGACATCACTCAGTAGCTTCTCGGTAGCTCGAGAACGTGCTCGCCGAGGAAGTTCAGCACCATTTCCTGGCTCAGCGGCGCAATCCGTGTCAGCCTGGCCTCGCGGAAGTATCGTGCGACGTTGTACTCCTCGGAGTACCCCATTCCGCCGTGTGTCTGCAATGCGCGATCGGCCGCGTCAAATCCAGCGTCGGCGCACAGGTACTTCGCCATATTCGCTTCACGAGCGCTGGGCCGGTCATTGTCATACAGCCAGGTAGCCTTTCGCAGCACGAGTTCGGCGGCGTCCAGCCGCGCCAACGAGTCGGCCAACGGGAACTGAATCCCCTGATTCTTGCCGATCGGACGCCCGAACACCTCGCGCTCGTTTGCGTAGCGAACCGCCGCGTTCAGCGACGCCCGCCCAATGCCTAGTGCCTCCGCTGCCACGAGCATCCGCTCGGGGTTCAGTCCATCGAGCAGGTAGTAGAACCCTTTGCCTTCCTCACCGACGCGGTCCTCGATCGACACCGGCAGGTCATCGATGAACAGTTCATTGGAGGTCACCGCGTTTCGGCCCATCTTCCGGATGGGCCGTATATCGATGTGTTCGCGATCGAGGTCGGTGAGGAACAGGGTCAGCCCATCAGTCTTGCGGGTAACTTCGCCGGCGGGCGTTGTACGAGTCAGTAGCAGCACTTTTTCAGACTCGACGGCCTTCGAGATCCACACCTTTCGGCCGTTGACGACGTATTGGTCCCCGCGACGCTCTGCACGGGTGGTGATCTTCGTCGTGTCCAGCCCCGCGCCCGGCTCGGTGACCCCGAAACACACATGCAGGTCCCCGGTCACGATTCGCGGCAGTGTGCGTTCCTTCAGTTGCTCTGATCCGTGCTTAATGACCGGATGCATGCCGAAAATCGACATGTGGACCGAGCTCGCTCCATTCATCCCGGCACCCGAAGCGGCGATCTCCTCCAGAATGATCGACGCTTCTGTAATACCCAGGCCATGACCGCCGAACTCCTCCGGCGTCGTGACACCGAGCCAGCCACCGTCGGCCAGTGCGTCGTAGAAGGCGCGAGGAAACTCGTGGTTGAGGTCGCAGTCCATCCAATACTGGTCGTCAAAACGCGCGGCCAACTCACGCACCGCAGCGCGAACCGTCTGCTGGTCCTCGGTCATCTCGAAGTTCATACAATCTCCTCATAGGTCCGCGACATGCCCGGCGCCGAGGCGGCCGTGCAGGAATGCTCACATCTGACATCGTTGGATCGGCCCGTCGGCGTGCGAGAATGCTTCGACGCTGGCCACCACGCCAGATTCGAACGGGAACGGAAGTACTGCAGGTGACTAGCTCGGGAAAACGAGTAACGCGAGAACCGATTCGGCTTGATCCGGTGTCTGCACCCAAGGGCTCGAACGTGCTTGCCGCAGAGCTGCGTCGACGGATACTTAACGGTGAGTTCCCCGAGGGGACTGCACTTCCCACCGAGCGCGATCTGGTTGAGCAGACCACACTTAGCCGCGCGAGCGTCCGCGAGGCGATTCGGGCGCTCGAAGTCCAAGACTTGGTGACGATTCGAACGGGACGCTCCGGAGGGGCGTTCGTACACCGGCCGAACAGCGAGTCGATGGCGGCGAGTGTTCGCTTGTTGATCCAAGGCAGCCGGCTGGGTTTCAGCACCCTCCTTGAGGCTCGCGAAGGTATCGAGCCATTCTGCGCACTGTTGGCAGCGCGACATCGCACCGACGACGACCTGGATGAGTTGATTGCCATCAACGATCGGCTGTCGCAGGCCGCGGATCTCGAGAATTTCTTGGCCGCGAACGTCGATTGGCACGTCGCCGTCGCAAAAGCCAGTCACAACGAAATCATCGAAGGCCTCATGCTCGCCCTGGCTCCCGCGATCCACACGGCGACAGACAACGAAGCATTCGTGGACGACGAGGTCATGCACAACGTCGCGAAAGCACACACCGCTGTTACCCGGGCAATCGAGAAACAAAACGAGTCCTCTGCGGAACGCAGCATGGCCAATCACATCCACGCCTACGCTGTGCAGATCACGCCAGTCGAGGTACGCACCCGAATCGAACTCGACCGGTAATACACCGCTCATCGGCCAACCCACCGCGGCTCCCGCTTCTCGGTGAACGCGGCCACCCCCTCGCGTAGGTCATCGGTCGAAAAGACCAAGGCCAGTTGGTCACGCATGACATCGAGGGCGCGGTCCAACGGAATGTCGCGCGTCTTGTCGATGGCTTTCTTGCCGAATTGCATAAGTAGCGGCGATTTGTCGGCGAGGCGCCCGGCCAACTCATCGACCTGTGCGTCGAATTCATCAGCCGCGGCGACCTTGTTCACGATCCCCAACTCACGGGCCTGATGCGCGTCGATCAAATCACCGACCATCATCAATTCATTCGCTAGCATCCGTGGCAGGTTGCGGTAGATCAGAGCTGAGATCATGAAGGGAAACACGCCGACGTTGATTTCCGGACAACCAAAACGAGCGCCGTCCTTGGCGACAATCAGATCGCATGCCAACGCGAGCCCGAACGCGCCGGCGAGTGTGTCACCGTTCGCGGCGCACACCACCGGCTTCCCGATCGCTCCAATCAGGCGATACAGCCGCGGAAACCGATCAAGCCCACGATGCTTGTTCATCAATGACTGCGAACTTGCAAATCCCTTCAGATCCCCACCAGCACTGAAGACGCGCTCATGCGATGAGCGCAGCACGATCACCCGCACCGAATCATCATCGCCAACTGTCTGCAGCGCGTCGATGAGATCATCGAGTAAATCGTCACTCAACGCATTACGTGTCGCTGGACTATCGAGAATCACATTCGCGATGGCGTTCACACGCTGGATCTCGACCAATCCATTGCCCATCCGCGGCATGGTTACTCCCTTCGATTGGCTGCCTCCGGGCAGCGCAGCGCTGCCGACGCGCCCCCTCGTCCCGTTCGGGATACCTCAGCGGTGACACGCAGCAACTCCGTACCGCTACCGGTAGACCGGTCCGAGCTGTTGCAACATCGGTTGGCCTTGGGCTAGCGATCCCGACTCCAGTAGCGCATCAATGTGGTCCTGCGCCAGACCGCTGTCCCGCAGCACAGCCACACTGTGCTCCCCGGCGCCGGGGGTGCGCAGCGGGCCGTTACGCTGCGTCCTGCTGAAGGTGGCGCACCTCCCGGGGGCGCTAAAGACCGTGCCGTTATCGGCTGCGACTAGCTGCAGGACGCCTGCCGAGAGCAGTCGGTCGTCCCGAATGACTTCCGTCGCCGCACGGGCACGAGCCGCTGCCAACCCCCGCGCCTCGAGCATCGCGATCGCTTCTTTCCCGCTGCGATCGACAATGAGCTCCCCCACGTCACCATCGACGGTGGGACTGCGGTCTGGTCGCCTAGCCACCCGAATCCACCCATCGGCCACCGGGTACAGGCGCTCGAGTTCGCCGCCGCCCTTGTAGTCCGTCCCGCCCTCACGTCGCTGAGGGCGACCCTCATATTCCACGAGGTCTGGGTACTGGCAGAAGGTAGCGGTGCTCGCCAGACACACGTCAGCTCGCTGCCCGCGGCCTCGGGTCCGCGCGTCGTACACCCCTAGCAGCATTCCGAGCACCGAAAGCGCGGCGCTGGTGAAGTCGGTAATTGCGAGCGTATTGACCATGGGGGTTTTGCCGCCTTGCGCGAGCATCATGCCGCTCATCGCTTGCAGCACCATGTCGACGCCCGGTTTGTCTGCCCATGGGCCGCGGTTTCCGTATCCCGACAGGCGCACGATGGCCAAGTCCGGACGGAAGGACCGTAACTGTTCCTCATCGATACCGAGCTTCTCCGGTACTCCCGGTCGCAGTGAGCTCATCAGGCCGTCACTGGAGCTGACCAGTTCACCGAACGCTGCACGACCATCGTCGCTTGCCAGATCGATCGCTAGGCTTCGCATCCCACGCGAGTACATGAATCCAGCGCTGCGGAACGGATCTCCAGTCGGCTGCTCGATCTTGATGACATCGGCGCCGAGCTCTGCCAGCAGCGACCCGGACATCGGACCGGCCACGAAGGTCCCCATGTTCAGGAATCGGAGGCCGTGCAGTGGTCCCGGCCGAAGCGGCGCACGGGCGCCCGCGGTTCGTTCCACCGGTGCCGTACGCCGTGACGGGAGTTCGGTGCTGCTACCGAGCACGCGAGCGGGCTCGGCCGTCTTGGGTGCATTGGACAGTTCCACCGGACGCGCCGGCATCGCCGTCCGGCCCACGCGCGGGTCCTCGAGTTCATCCCGAAGGTCGAGCGCTTCGACCAGTTCCCCATCAAACCAATCCGGCCGGCGTTGCACGGGGCCACACGGAATTCCGGCACGATCCAGCCGGTCGAGCCACTCGTCGCGAGGGTGCAGTTTGTACGCCTCGGACACCTCTCCGCGAAGCCAGGTCAACGTTTCGGTGGACAGCCCACCCCCTGTGGAATCCGCCAAGCGCGGATCGTCAAGCAAGTGGCCTTTGCCCAACTCATGCAGTAGTCGCGCTTCGAACTTTCCGCCGAGCGCTCCGGCCGCTAGCCAGCGGCCGTCGCCGGCCTCGAAGACGCTGTACAGCGGGTGCCGACCGTACGGCCCAACGGCAGTGTCCGGATCCGGTAGGTCGACATCGATCGACAGGGTCCCGATGCACGCGAGCAAAGCGCCTTGCACACCGTCCACGCTGACTTCTTGCCCCGTGCCACTCGACGTGCGTTCCACGATCGCCGCCATGGTGCATGCGGCCGCCCAGATTCCATGCATGGTCAGGATGTGATCGTGCACGGGTTCGACCGGTGTTCCGCTGAACGAGACTTGACGGGCGGATAACCCATACATAGCGGAGATGAGCCCGTTTGACTCGTGTCCGCCTGCCCATGGTGCGCCGCCGTCGACTGTCGGCGCCTTGAGCACGATGAGGTGCGGGGACTCGTCGCGAAGCGTCGACGAGCGAAGGTCGAGTCCGCGGAGTTGTTCATCATCGTCGACTGCGAGTACGTCGGCTGCCCGAACGAGACGAAGTAGCTCGTCCCGACCGGCTTCAGTCCCCGGCTCCATAGGTGCAAGTAGCTTCCCTCGCCGGCGCATAGCGGCTCCCGCATCGGCCGCTTCCAGCCGCTCGTACTCGATGCGTACAACCTGCGCGCCGTAGTCCGCAAGCAACATCGTCGCCAACGATCCCGCAACCGACGTGGTCAGATCGACGACCTGTATCCCCGCAAGGACAGGATCTGCTTCGCCTTGCCCGTTCACAGCATCACTCCTCGCTTTGGCGTACGCGCGCTAAGACTGCGCTTTGACCTGGCTGGAGAACAGCGTCTCTGGCGGGCCGTCAGCTAGTGGGCGGAACGTGCGCTCGAGTTGGTCCGCGAGGTTGTCAAACTCCCACGGGCCCTCGTTCTCGACGGTGGCAATGGGTTCCGGGTTCGGGAATAACCCGACGGAGAAAGCGCGCGACTCGACGACGCGACCGGTGAGCCAACCCGCTTTCTCGCTGGCCATGTAGAGCGCTAGATCAGCGACGTTCTGCGGCGAACGGCTCGGATCATCATCAGCGGGGCGGCCCTGGATGGCCTTCTTCTCTTCCGGAACTGTATTGACCAGTCGCGTCGCGGCGGCCGGCGCGATCGCATTCGCAGTGACGCCGTAGCGGGAGAGTCCCTGGGCGAGCGAGTAGGTCAAGCCCACGATGCCCATCTTGGCCGATCCGTAGTTCGCCTGGCCCGGCGATCCGTAGAGGCCGGAGTGCGAGGTGAAGTTGATGATGCGGTGGTGGCCCGACTCGCTGCGATTGTTGCGGAAGTACGCCGCCGCAGCACGACTGTTCACGAAATGCCCGCGCAGGTGCACGCGAATGACCGAGTCCCAGTCCTCGTCTGTCATGTTGAAGACCATGCGGTCGCGAAGGATCCCTGCAGAGTTGACCAGGATGTCCAGCTTCCCGAACTCGTCGACGGCGAGTTGGATGAGCTTGTCACCGGTCGCGGTCTCGGCTACATCGCTGCTGTCGGCCACCGCCCGACCGCCGGATTCGCGGATCTCGGCGGCAATAGCCTCCGCGGCCGACACGTCCGCGCCGGTGCCGTCGGTTGCGCCACCGAGATCGTTGACGACGACGGCGGCCCCCTCACGGGCAAAGGTTGTCGCGATCGCGGCGCCTATGCCGCGTGCGCCGCCGGTCACGATCGCGACGCGTCCATCAAGTACTCCCATGGTGCTCCTTCTTTCTTCGAGTGCGATTGCTGCCGAAATGGCGTGGCTACTACTGCGAGATACGGGCTGTTCCCCGGTCCAAGATGACAGCGCCGTCTTGCAGGGTCTGAAAACGCGCCTCGTCACCGTCAACCCAGATCCGCACGGTAAGCGGGATCCCGGTTAGCGCGGGTTTGGTGAATCTGCCCGACATGCCGGTCAGCCGAGCTGGGTCCCCACCGCAGATCTCCCGAACGAGCAACCTCCCGGTGATTCCGTAGGTGCACATCCCGTGCAAGATCGGCTGGGCAAAGCCCGATCGCTGCGCGAACGCAGGATCGCTGTGCAGTGGATTGCGGTCCCCGGTAAGGCGGTACAGCAACGCCTGCTCGGGCCGAACGTTCCCGACTGTCTCCGAGTCGGGTGCCCGATCGGGTACCACCCACGGCTCGCGACGCGGCGCCGAAGACGAACCAAATCCACCTGCACCGCGGACGAACAGTCGCTGGGTCGTACGAGCGAGCACTTCCGCGGACTGCGCGTCCTCGAGCACGCCGTCAATGGAGATAAGCGCGCCGCTACCCTTGTCCTCCACATTGGTGACCTCGGTCCGCAGAGATCCGCGGCCACTCGTGGAAAGCGGATTCGGCAGCGAAAAGTCCTGCTCCGCGTGCACCATCTTGCTCATATCGAGCTCGAACTCGGGGCGGCCGCGAGTGACGATGTTTGCGTAGGTCGGCAGGGCCTGGGTAACCACGCCATCGCTGTTCTCGGTCGTGAGGTTGAGCTCACGAGTCGGGTCATCCTGTCCAGCTCCGACAGCGACCGCGTACAGCAGCACATCGTCGACGTCCCACGACACGTCGCGGGCAGGACTGCAAAGACCAATCAGGTCGGGTGTAATTGCCATTGTTGTGGCCTTTCGGTGGGATCGTCAGGGCTGTCGGTTACTGAGGACGAGGGTTCCCGAGGTCCAGAAGAAGCCGCCCACGCCCTGCACAAGGCTGAGCTCGATATCCGGCAGCTGGTTGAAAGCAGTGCCGCGCAGTTGACGCACGGACTCCTGGATCGCGAACATGCCGTACATCCCTGTGTGGGTGTACGACAGGCCGCCACCATTGGTATTCATCGGAAGTGCGCCGTCGCGCCCGGTCTGCCCGTCGGCAACGAATGCCGCGGACTCTCCACGTCCGACGAAACCGATGTCTTCGAGCATGTACAGCGGAAGGTGCGCGAATGCGTCGTACCCCATGAAGTGATCGATGTCGCCGGTACCGATCCCGGCCTGTGCCAATGCCTCTGCGCTCGAGCGGCGGAACCCTTCGAACGACCCAAGGTCGGGCATCTGGGAGACAAGCGGCGAGCCGTTGGCTTCGCCGGCGCCGAGCAGATACACCGGCGGACTCTTCGGCGATAGGTCAGCCGCGCGCTCTGCGCTGGTCATGATGAGCGCGCCGCCACCGTCTGTGACGACACAGCACATGTCTTTGGTGAATGGATAGGCGATCGGCGCTGCCGCGAGGACGTCCTCGATCGAGACCGGTTTCGTCCGCGCGGCGCGCGGGTTACCGATTGCCCACTTGCGCTGCTCGACGACCACGCTGGCGAGCGCGTCGACACCGAGTCCACGCTCATGCAGGAACCGCATAGCCGGAATGGTGAACGTCGAGTACGGCGTCACCGCTCCATACGGCTTATCGAACTGCCCCACAGGCGTCGCGCTGTCATCCGGTGCCCCAAGCGCCCCGACTCGCGATCGGCCGGACTCGCCATGCGAGATCAACACGACATTCGCTGCCCCGGCGGCGATCGCTGCCGCCGCATGTCGAACGTGGAGTAGGAAGCTAGTACCACCGACCGCCGTACCGTCGATCCAACGTGCGTTGATGCCCAGGTAATGCGCGACGTCGAGCGGAAGTGGTCGTGCGGTCGCGATGCCGTCTATCTCCGACATCGAGATCCCGGCATCCGCTGCTGCGGCGCGCGCCGCCTCGGCGTGCAACTCCAACACCGACATCTGCGGCAATGCACCGAGGCTCGCCGTTTCGCTGGCTCCGACGATCGCTGCGTGCGCCCCTACCATGAGCCCACCGGTCCAAAGACGGCTAGCGACTGCCCATCGCGGTCGACAAACGCGACCTCCAAGGCCATATCCAATGTCAGGTCTTCCGGCACCGGTTCAACGTTGACGATGTTCGTCATCATCCTCGGCCCCTCCTCGAGTTTCACGATCGCGATGATGAGCGGGTCACCTGCGGGTATGGGGCGGTGATTGATGATGTAGCTCTGCAATGTCGCTCGGCCGCTCGCCGCTCGCCATTCGATCTCAGCGCTGCCACAATCCGGGCAGGTCCGTCGTGGGTAAAAGAAAGGGGCCCCGCATGGGACGCACCACGGCAGTCGTAGTTCGCCCATAGCGGTGCCCTCCCAGAACGGGAGTGTTTCGGGCGTCGGTACTGGAACCGCTGGATTCACTGGGTAGCTCCGTTCGTGGAATCGGCGAAACGCGCCACGGCAAGCTGACGCCGCGCCTCCCCTGGCGTAGTAAGAAGGAACTCGTCGGATTTCGCCTTGCGGTAGTACAGGTGCGCGTCGTATTCCCAGGTGTAGCCCAGCCCGCCGTGCAGGTGCAGGGCATCGCGCGCAACCTGGAAGAAGGACGGGCCGACAAAGGCGCCGACCAATGCGGCGGATTCTGCTACGCGCAATCGATCCCCACCGTCGAGGGCGTCGCACGCGTGGCGCACCAGCGATACGGCCTGCTCAACCAACAGCGCCGCATCGGCGCACTGATGCTTCACCGCCTGGAACGATCCGATGGGCCGCTCGAACTGGCGACGGTCTCGGACATAATCCAGCGTCATCTCCAGCACGCTCGTCATCGCGCCAACCTGTTCGGAGGCGAGCAGCACCGCACCGACCTGGTAAGCGCGAGCGGCGGCGTCGGTCGCGGAGGCGACATCCAGCCGGTGCGCTGGCGCGTCATCAAATCTCAGCCGCGCTATGCGCCTGGTCAGGTCGATCGTGTGCAGTGGGGTGCGAACTACCTGCGGGGTGTTCAGCGGCACGGCGAAGACCGCCGGACCGGCGTCCTCTGCGGCGATAACCAGCGCAATGTCTGCCTCGGCTCCGTGCAGGGCGTTCGGCACGTCGCCGGTGATGCGGAAGCCGTCGTCGGAGGTGCGCGCCTTCAACTGGGCGCTCGCCGCTGGGGTGAGCATCGCCGCACCCGCCGGGACACTGGCGATTACACGCCCGCTCACCAGTTGTCGCAGTAGTTCGGCGGAGTAGTCATCAGCACCGGCCGCTGCGAGTTCAACGCCGATCACGCTGGTCGACAGGTACGGTGTCGGCACCAACCGCCGCCCAAGTTCTTCAGCGATAACGGCCTTTTCGCGGTGAGATCCACCGCTGCCCCCGCGATCTTCGCTCACTCCCAGGCCCAGCACGCCGAGTTCATCACCCAGCGCTCGCCAGACGTCGGGATCGAACCCGGTCGGGCCGTCGAGGAACTCGCGGGAGCCCTGCTCGGTACGATCGGTCAGGAAGTCACGCAGCGCGCTCCGCAGAGCTCGCTGGTCATCGGTCTCGGTCAGCATCAGGCCTCCTTCACGATCGGCTCGCGGGGTAACCCGAGGATTCGCTCGGCGATGATGTTGCGCTGGATCTCGTTGGTACCGCCCGCGATTCCGCTCGCCGGCATGCTCAAGATGCCGTGCGAGAGCCGCTCGGCCTGGTGATCATCGGGAGCCCAAGCGACGAGGTCACCAGCGGTGATGACTCCCGCGACGTCGACGGCCTTTCGCAGCAACATCGAGGCCCCCAGTTTTGCGAAGGATCCGCGTGCGCCGATCGGGGTGCCGGCTAAGGCCTCCTGCCGGTAGCGAGCACGAAGGAGCTCGAGTGCGCGTTCTTGCGCATAGATGTCGCCGACCGCGGCAAGCACGCCATCATCCTCAAGAGTGCCCAAAGTGCGTGCGCGCTCGGCCAAAGCGGCTGCGGTCAGCCCTTCGCTGCGTTTCTGGCGCATCTCGCTGATCGATACGCGTTCGTGACCGAGCATGGTGACGGCCGCGGTCCATCCGCCGCCAACCTCGCCTAGCACTGCGGCGTCGGAGAACCGGACGTCGTCGAAGAAGACCTCATTGAACGGGGACAGACCGGACATGTCCTTCAGTGGCCGAACGGTGACGCCCGCCTGACGCATGTCGAGGATGAACATCGTCAAACCCTTGTGCTTCGGAGCCGTTGGATCGGTCCGCACCAGTGCCGCGCCGAAGTCGGCCACATGCGCGTAGGAGGTCCAGATCTTCTGGCCATTCACCAGCCACTCGTCGCCATCACGTACCGCTCGGGTGGTCAAGCCGGCCACGTCCGAGCCGGCACCCGGCTCGCTGAATAATTGGCACCAGATCTCCTCACCCCGTAGCAGCGGCCTGAGGTGGCGTTCCTTCTGCTCGGGTGAACCTAGATCGACGATCGTCGGCCCACACATGCCGAGTCCGATGGAGAACGGTCGCGTTGGCAGCGCGAAGGACGCCGCCTCCTCGTTGAATGCCTGAAGGTGCGCCTGGCTCATCCCCTGGCCACCGAACTCCGCCGGCCAAGTAATTCCCGCCAGACCGGCATCGTAAAGCGCCGCCTGAAACTGTCGCGCCTGATCGAGATCTTCAGACCCCTCACCGCCACGCACCTCGTCGGGCACGTTTTCACGCAGCCACTGATTGACACGCGAACGAAACTCGTCCACCCGATCTCCCACCTTTGCAATCGCTCGACGCATATTTGGTCTGACCTTTTACGCGAATCGAGTCTTACATTCGGGGCTCCGCGTGTCAACACTGCCCCGCAGTCAGCTCCACCCCGCCACAGAAGTCGACTCCTTCGTAGAGCGTGCGCGGGCGCGAGAATGCCCCGCGTCGTCGTCCTACCGAAGACTTGCGGTATACCTATAGGGGGTATATGTTTACCCCTGCACGCATACCCCACCGGGGTACATCACGGAGAGGGAGTCCAATGACGTCCAGCGAATTTCAGGTCACCGGCATGACGTGCGGACATTGTGAAATGTCCGTGCGCGAAGAAGTCAGCGAAATCGCCGGCATCGATGACATCGAGGTCAGTGCGCAGACCGGGAAGCTAGTGGTCAGCGGCGCGAACGACATCGACGACGCGAAAGTCATCGCGGCGGTCGAGGAAGCCGGCTACTCGGCAGTCCGCATCTAATGAACACTGCGGGGCGGCTCACGCTATTCGGTGCTGGACTGGCGGTGGCGTTCGGCGCGGCCTTCGGGATCGCTAGCGTCGCCGTCCCCGACAGCGTCGTAACCGCGTGGGCAGAGGACGGCGAGGCCGATGCACACGGCGGGGGTCACGGCGATGGCGCACACGACGCGTCTGCACCGAACGCCACAGGCCACGCGATCAACGGGGTGTCGACAAGCGCCGAAGGCTACCTTCTGTCGGCCATCCAGGCACCTGACAGCACAGGCTCCGAAGGACAACTGAGCTTTCAGATCCGCGGCGAGGACGGGCAGCCAGTGACGCAATTCGCGACCGCACACGAGAAAGAACTGCATCTGATCGTGGTGCGCAATGACGGCGCGCTGTTCCAGCACGTACACCCGGTGATGGATTCGTCCACGGGTACCTGGTCGATCCCGTGGACATGGCAGGAGCCCGGTACGTACCGCGTGTACGCCGACTTCACTCCGGCAGCGCCGGACGCCGAAACACTCACGCTTACCCGCACCGTCGAAGTGGCTGGCAACGTCGCACCCGTCGAAAAAGGGCCGCAACGCGTCGACGAGGTCGATGGCTACACGGTCACTGTGGCCGGGGACCTGACTGCCGATGGCAGCAGCGAACTGACGTTCACCATCGAGCAAGACGGGCAGCCAGTGACGACACTGCAGCCGTACCTGGGCGCGTTCGGGCATTTGGTTGCGCTGCGGGAGGGCGACCTGGCGTACCTCCATGTGCACGCGCTCGGCAACGAACCGCAATCCGGCGAGAACGCCGCAGCAGAGATCGGGTTCGCCGCTCAGGCACCGTCTGCCGGACGATACTTCCTATACCTGGACTTCCAGATCGACGGCGAGGTCCACACCGCCGAATTCGTACTCGACGCCGAACTCTGAGCAACCGCCAAACCGGCTCATTAGTTGCCGACCCGGCCGCCACTTGAGTGCAGAGAGAAGGAACGGAAAATGACCACACCAGCGCCGCTCACCGCGGATGCCGGTATCGAACTGGAGATCGGCGGGATGACGTGTGCGTCCTGCGCGAACCGGATCGAGCGAAAGCTGAACAAACTTGACGGCGTCTCGGCAACGGTGAATTACGCAACCGAGAAGGCCAAGGTCACCGTGCCTGAAGGGTACGACCCGGCGTTGCTGGTCGCTGAGGTCGAGAAGTCCGGCTACACCGCGGCACTGCCCAGGCCGCAGACGACAACTGCGGGTGAGGCTTCGGATCCAGCCGATAAGGCCGATCCGGAACTGACCTCGTTGCGACAGCGCCTGATCGGTTCGATCGTGCTCACCGTGCCGGTGATCGCCATGGCGATGATCCCGGCACTGCAATTCACGTACTGGCAGTGGGCATCCCTCACGCTCGCGGCGCCGGTGATCGTGTGGGCGGCATGGCCGTTCCATAAGGCGGCATGGATCAACCTGCGGCATGGCGCCGCGACCATGGACACGCTCATCTCGATGGGCACCAGCGCCGCTCTGTTGTGGTCGCTGTACGCGCTGTTCTTCGGCACAGCCGGCACCCCCGGCATGACCCACCCGTTCGAATTCACGATCGCACGCTCCGATGGCGCGGGGAATATCTATCTCGAGGCCGCCGCGGGCGTCACGATGTTCATCCTTGCCGGTCGCTACTTCGAGAAGCGGTCGAAACGCGAGGCCGGCGCGGCGCTACGCGCGCTGCTCGAACTCGGCGCGAAGGAGGTCGCGGTTCTTCGCGACGGCGTCGAGGTCAAGATACCGACGTCCGAGTTGGTGGTCGGCGACGAGTTCATCGTCCGCCCGGGAGAGAAAATCGCCACCGACGGCGTCGTGGTAAGCGGCACCTCGGCGATCGATGCCTCGATGCTCACTGGCGAGTCTGTACCGGTCGAGGTCGTTTCGGGCGACTCTGTCGCCGGTGCGACCGTGAATGCCGGCGGCCGGCTCGTCGTACGCGCGACCCGCGTCGGCTCGGACACCCAACTGGCCCAGATGGCCAAACTCGTTGAGGACGCACAGACCGGAAAGGCAGACGTCCAGCGTCTTGCCGACCGCATCTCGGGCGTGTTCGTCCCGATCGTGATCGTGATCGCCGTCGCCGCCCTCGGTGCATGGCTCGGTGCCGGTTTCGGAGCGTCCGCAGCCTTCACCGCGGCCGTCGCGGTCCTCGTCATCGCCTGCCCTTGCGCACTCGGTCTGGCCACGCCCACTGCCCTGTTGGTCGGCACTGGCCGCGGCGCGCAGATGGGCATCTTGATCAAGGGACCCGAGGTTCTCGAGTCCACCCGCGAGGTCGACACTGTGGTCTTGGACAAGACCGGCACCGTGACCAGCGGCAAGATGACACTGGTCAGCGTCATCACTGAGGCGGGCGTCGACCGCGCCGACCTGCTGCGTTTCGCCGGAGCGCTGGAGAACGCTTCCGAGCACCCCATCGCCGCGGCCATTGCCAAGGGCGCCGCCGCCGAGGTCGGTCAACTGCCGACGGTCGAAGAGTTCTCCAATATTGAAGGTAAAGGCGTGCAGGGCATCGTTGATGGTGTCGCCGTGCTCGTCGGCCGCGAGTCTTTGCTGGCCGGCTGGTCTCAGCGCCTCTCCAACGATGTCGCCGCCGCCAAGGCGGACGCCGAGGCCGAGGGAAAGACCGTCGTTGCCGTCGGCTGGGACGGGCAGGCCCGCGGCGTGCTCGTCGTCGCTGACACCGTCAAAGAGACCAGCGCCGAGGCCATCGCCGGCCTGAAAGAATTGGGCCTGACCCCGGTGCTGTTGACCGGCGACAATGCGGCCGTCGCGAACCGAATCGCCGCGGAAGTGGGCATCGACGAGGTCATCGCTGAAGTCCTACCCCAGGACAAGGTCGATGTCGTCAGCCGCCTGCAAAGTGAGGGCAAGGTCGTCGCCATGGTCGGCGACGGCGTCAACGACGCCCCCGCGCTCGCCCAGGCGGACCTCGGATTGGCGATGGGTACCGGCACCGACGTCGCGATCGAGGCCAGCGACATCACCCTGGTGCGCGGCGACCTGCGCGCGGCGGTCGACGCGATACGGCTGTCCCGCAAGACCTTGGGCACGATCAAGACCAACCTGTTCTGGGCCTTCGCCTACAACGTCGCAGCAATCCCGATCGCGGCCTTGGGCATGCTCAACCCCATGCTTGCAGGCGCGGCGATGGCGTTCTCCAGCGTCTTCGTTGTCGGCAACAGCCTGCGCTTACGCGGCTTCCGCAGCGTGGCGGTGCGGTAACGGCCATCGACTATCCGGTAATACCTCGGATTCCGCTACCGTTGCGCCCTCGCTGGGGTGAATGCGCAGCTTCGAGCAAAACCGCGCGCTGAGAGGAGAGAAGCGATGCCAGACTCGCACCAGGATCACGGGCACGGATCGAGCCCACTCACCCACGGTGAGCATCACCACGAGTCAGCGCCCGCGCAGCATTCGGTGGACACACACGAAGGCCACCGCACCGGACACGCGCCGCACTCCCACCAGGCCGGCCACGACAACCACAGCGAACATGGCGGGCACGCCGACCAGTTTCGGAAGTTGTTCTGGATCAACCTCATCATTGGGATCCCGGTCGTGGTGTTCTCCCCGATGTTCGCGATGCTGCTGGATTACACGGTGCCGAGCTGGGCGACCTGGATCGCGCCGGTGCTCGGTACCGTGATGTACGCGTGGGGCGGCCGACCATTCCTCACCGGTGCCTGGAGCGAGGTCAAGGCCCGCAAGCCGGGGATGATGCTGTTAATCGCGCTCGCGATCACCGTCGCGTTCTTCGCGTCGTGGGCCGCCACCGTCGGCCTGGTCCACCATGAACTGGAGTTCTGGTGGGAACTGGCGCTGCTGATCGTCATCATGCTGCTGGGGCACTGGGTCGAAATGCGGTCGCTGGCGCAGACCACCTCCGCCCTCGATTCATTAGCCGCCTTGTTGCCCGATGTGGCCGAACGCGTCGACGGAGATGAAGTCGTCACTGTCGATCCCGCGGAACTCCGGGTAGGCGACATCGTGATCGTGCGCCCCGGCGGCAGCGTTCCTGCCGACGGCACGGTGATCGACGGCCGGGCCGACATGGACGAGTCCATGATCACCGGTGAGTCCCGAACGCTATCGCGCGGTGAAGGCGATGCCGTCACCGCCGGTACGGTCGCCACTGACTCGGGCCTACGAATAGCGATCACCGCAACTGGCGACGACACCGCGCTGGCAGGCATCAACCGGCTCGTCGCCGAGGCCCAGAACTCTTCCTCACGCGCGCAGCGCATCGCCGACCGGGCGGCGGCCTTGCTGTTCTGGTTCGCGCTGGTGGCCGCCGTGATTACCGCGATCATATGGACCGTCACCGGCGATCCGGACGCGGCCGTGGTGCGCACGATCACCGTGCTCGTCATCGCGTGTCCGCACGCGTTGGGTCTGGCGATTCCGTTGGTGGTCTCCATCGCGACCGAACGCGCCGCCCGCGGCGGTGTGCTCATCAAGGACCGCTTGGCTCTGGAGTCGATGCGTCGGATCGACGTCGTTCTGTTCGACAAGACCGGCACCCTGACCATGGGCGAACCCGCCGTCACCGACGCCGAAGCCGTGACCGGGTACGACGTCGACACCGTCCTGTCGCTCGCGGCCTCTGCCGAGGCTGACAGCGAGCATCCCCTCGCCAGAGCTATTTTGGCAGCGGCGGCCGAACGCGGCCTGCCACTGGAGAGGGGCACCAACTTCTCCTCCTCACCGGCCGTCGGCGTCACCGCCAGCGTTTCCGGTCACGAGATTCGGGTGGGCGGACCACGTCTGCTGGAGGAAGTCGGTCAGCTCGAAATCGCTGCCGCCGAGGCGTGGCGCCTCGAGGGCGCGATCATCCTGCACGTCGTGCGTGACGGCGTGGTGATCGGCGGGCTCAAGCTAGCGGACGAGGTACGCCCGGAGTCGCGTGAGGCGGTGCACGCGCTGCACCGTCTCGGCATCGAGGTCGTCATGATCACAGGGGACGCCGAGGCGGTCGCGAATGAGGTCGCTAAGAAGCTTGGCATCGATCGGGTCTTCGCCGGCGTGCGGCCCGAGGACAAGTCCGCAAAGGTTACTGCGTTGCAGGCCGAGGGTAAACGGGTCGCAATGGTCGGCGACGGCGTCAACGACGCCCCCGCGTTGGCCCAAGCCGACGTCGGCGTCGCGATCGGCGCCGGCACAGATGTCGCGATTGCTTCATCCGGCGTCATCCTCGCCAGTTCCGACCCGCGCAGCGTGCTGTCCATTGTCGAACTTTCCCGGGCCACCTACCGCAAGATGAAGCAGAACCTATGGTGGGCCGCCGGGTACAACCTCATCTCAGTGCCGCTTGCGGCCGGCGTACTCGCACCGATTGGGTTCGTCCTGCCGATGTCCGTCGGCGCCATCCTGATGTCGCTATCGACCGTTGTGGTCGCACTCAATGCCCAACTGCTGCGACGGATCGACCTCACTCCCGAATCCAGCACCCGTTCCGTCTCGGAACGGGTGGGCTAGCGCGCCGCGAGCACGTCCGCAGACAACACTCAAATGGCTACGTCAGGACGCTCGCCGCAAAGGCAACTCGCAACGGACCTCCGCTAGCGCGAGGACCGCCATGACCGCACCAAGTCGATGACGCCGGCGCCCGCGTACCCGGTCTCGTCGAAGCCCCGCTGAGACAGCACGACGACGGTGGCATCGATGTCCGGGAAACTGATCCAGCGGGTACCGAGCCCGCCGTCCCAGCCGTACGAGCCGTCGGCGTACGCCGCGACGCCGAAGCCCCACCCGGCGCCGTCGAGGATGTCGAATCCGGGCCACACCCGAGTCCGCTGCTCGTCGGTGAGGTGATTGCGCGTCATGTCCGCGACGGTCCGCGTGCTGAGGATCGGAGCACCACCGTGCAGCAGCGCCGACCCGAACGTCAGCATGTCATCAATCGAGGACACCAGTCCGGCGCCACCGTCCTGGAACTGTGGCGGCACGCTCCACTGGCCATCGGCCGCGTCGTACACCTGCAGTTCGCCGTCGTGGCGCAGGTATGACGTCGCTAGCCGGTTTGTGTCAGTGGTGTGGAAGGCGGTGTCGCTCATACCCAGCGGATCGAGTACCCGTTCTCGGAGGACGTCGAGCAACGTGGCGCCAACGGCTCGTGCGGCCAGCACACCGAGCACTTGGAATCCGCTGTGATACAGCCATC
The DNA here is from genome assembly GCF_004382795.1 of Cumulibacter soli. Taxonomy (NCBI): domain Bacteria; kingdom Bacillati; phylum Actinomycetota; class Actinomycetes; order Geodermatophilales; family Geodermatophilaceae; genus Cumulibacter; species Cumulibacter soli. Next base: position 26,678 of record NZ_SMSG01000001.1, read on the forward strand.
GCTCCCCCGGCTGGGTCATCAAAGGCAATTCGCCAAGGCGCGCGATCCAGGTATCGGCATCGGGCATCGCAGCTGGGTTGGGTGGGCCGAAAGTCTCCAAGTTACGTTCTGCCGCAGCATTGACGATCGGCCAAGGCGCGCCTCCGAAGAGCGCACCTTGTTGGCCGAAACCCCAGGTGAAGGTCAGCAGATCTCGTGTGGTGATCGCGCGTGTAGCGGGGACCGTGTCCGTGATCGACCCGCTCGGCTCGCGCAACACCTGCCTGTCGGCGAGTTCAGGCAAGAGCCGGTCGATCGGCTCGTCGAGGGCGAGGGTGTTCTCCTCGACTAACGCGAGTACGGCCGCGGCGGTAATCGGTTTGGTCATCGACGAGATCCGAAACAACGAATCTCGGCCGACTGGGCGCCCATCGGTACCCAGCGATCCGGCAGCGGCCACATAGCGCTCGCCGCGCATGAGCACACCGGCGGCGATTCCTGGCGCCTCGTCGCGCGCGACAGACTCGTCCACCAGCGCTTCGATGCGAGCTTGGATTGACATCATCACCCTCTCGACCCTCCTCCTCGGAGGGTATTGGCGCTCCGCTTCGGAGCATATTGCAGAGCGCCGACTATGACGCGCGTCGCATTTCCTGCCATAGTCGGTGCCAGCAGCCCCGACTGCGGGGCCTCGATCCGAAGGGAAGTTCACGTGTATCCAGGAGCGTACGTCGCAACAACTCCCGACAAACCGGCCCTGATCATGGCCGACACCGGTCGCACTTTGAGTTTCGCTGAGCTCGACGAACTGTCGATCCGACTCGCGAACGTGCTGCACGAGCAGGGATTACGGCGCGGCGATTCGTTGGCGTTGCTCTCCCCCAACGACCCGGTGTATTTCGTCGCGTACTGGGCGGCAATGCGCAGCGGTTTGATCATCACCGCCATCAACTACAACCTCAGCGCCGACGAAGCCGCCTATATCGTCAACGACTGCGGAGCTCGCGCGTTCATCGTGCACAGCGCCATGCCTGAACTCGCCGCACAACTGGTTGAGCTCACCGACAAGGTCGAGTTGCGACTATCGGCGGACGGCCCGCTGCCGCAGCACACCGAACTCGACGTCGCCTTGGCGGGGGCGTCGGCAGAGCCGCTGCCCGAGCAGCCGATCGGCGGACGCATGCTCTACTCGTCTGGTACGACGGGCCGCCCGAAGGGCATCAAGGCACCGCTCGGCGAGTATCAGATCGGTGAGGTACAGGAGCCGCTGACGACGTTCTTCGCCGCCGCTTATGGAATGGACTCGAACACCGTCTACCTCAGCCCCGCGCCGATGTATCACTCGGCGCCGTACGGCTTCACTACGATGACCCAATCGCTTGGCGGCACCGCGATCGTCATGTCGAAGTTCGATCCGCAGAACGCGCTGCAATTCATCGAGCGGTTCTCGGTGACGCACAGCCAGTGGGTCCCGACGATGTTCATCCGAATGCTGAAATTGCCAGACGACGTTCGCGCCAAGTACGACCTATCCAGCCACAGGGTGGCGATTCACGCCGCTGCCCCATGTCCGGTCGAGGTCAAGCAGCGGATGATCGAGTGGTGGGGTCCGATCCTGCACGAGTACTACGCGGCGACTGAAGCCGTCGGGGTAACGCTGATCGACTCACAGACGTGGCTGAGCAAGCCCGGCACGGTCGGCCAGTCGAAGCTCGGGCTGGTCCACATTTGCGATGACGAGGGTGACGAACTGCCGACCGGCGAGCGCGGCGTCATCTACTTCGAACGAGACGAGTTGCCCTTCAGCTATCACAATGCGCCGGAGAAGACGGCTGAGGCGACGAACCCGAAACACTCGAATTGGGGCACTACCGGCGATATCGGGTACCTCGATGAAGACGGCTTCTTGTTCTTGACCGATCGCAAGGCATTCATGATTATCTCCGGCGGCGTGAACATCTATCCGCAGGAGATCGAGAACGCGCTTGCCTTGCATCCGAAGGTGCTCGACATCGCCGTGATCGGGATTCCCGATGATGAGATGGGTGAGCAGGTGAAGGGCGTCGTCCAACCTGCTGAAGGCGTCCAGCCCGGACCCGAGTTAGAACGTGAACTGATCGACTTCCTGCGGGAGCGAATCGCGCATTTCAAGGTGCCGCGCAGCATCGATTTCGTGACCGAATTGCCACGCACCCCCACCGGAAAGCTGGTCAAGGGCAAGGTGCGCGAAAGGTACCTCGCCGATCAGGGCAAGTAAGCGGAGCAGAGCGAGTAAGTCCGTCGACCACCATCAACGGCCAAGCGTGCCGAGCGGCGCGAACTCCGACCAGTTCGCGTTGCTCGGTGCCGACGGTCGCCATTCGAGCGCAGCGAGATCCCGGCGGCACGCAGTAGGTATACCTCAGCAATATTGGCGATTAGACCTGTCCACCGGAAACCAAGCCGCTAGCCTCGGCGTCGTAGCCGCACTATCATCGCAATTCATACCGAAGGGCAGCATGCCATGATGGCGCGTCGCATTCTTTCCGTCATTCCGTTACTCCCGGCCGTCGTCGCGCTCATCGGCGTCACTGGCTGCTCGAATAACGACACCGGTGGCGCGGGCGGCGGCTCCGGAGATCAGCAACAACCGGTCGCTGATGAGGTTGACGCGTGCAGCTCGTTGAGTGCCGACACCATCGATCAGCTCGGGCTGAGCCAGGACGACGCGATCGAGCTCACCGATCCGGACGAGCCGGGTTGCGAGTGGAAAGGCATCAACGCTGCCGACGGTGCGGATGCCGACATTCTGTTCTGGGTGCTGGAGCCTGGAAGCCACACAGACTCAGTCGGCAGTGTCACGATCGCCGGGATCGAGGTGACGATCTGGCATATCGGCGATACGAGCGGGCGATACGTGGTCCCCTGCGGCGCCGATGAGCTCGTGCTGAATTACATCCAGAACCACGGACCGCTCACGCCGACCGAAGCGCTGGATCTCGCCGCCGCAGATCTGATTGATGCCTACGGCTGCGCCTAGTTCCCGCCAGTACTGAAGAACGCGCGCGTTGCGTCATCCGCCGGCAGGAACGTCTCCAGGTGAAGTCCCTCCAGCGCCACATCCCAGGCAGTACTCAACTGCGCCGCAACGCTGTACATGCGGAGGGTTTGACCGCCGACCTCGAGGTGCATGGCTAACACCGGTTCGCCGGTCGGTTCGGTCCGCGGGACCTCACCGCGCAGATCGGTGATCTCTCGCGCCAGTTCGCGGTGGCGCGGATCGCGTGATCGGGTGGCTCTGTTGAGCACCTGGTTATGCAGATGTGTCGCCCATTGGTCCAGATTCTGGATACGGCCAGCCAGACCCGCCGGGTGCACACTGAGCCGTACGACGTTCACCGGCGGTTCCAGCAACTCTGGCGCACATCCAATCAGAAGCGCGTCGACGGCGGCATTGGCGTCCACGAGCTCCCAATAGTCGTCTAGCAGCAGCGCGGGATAGGGCAGGTGGGCATCCAGCAGGTCGCGTAGTCCGGCCATGACCGCTGACAGCGAGGGATCATTGAGCGCGGTATCGGCGAACTTCGGCGCGTATCCAGCGGCGAGCAGCAATTGGTTGCGCTGCCGCAGCGGAACCTCGAGGTTCTCGGCGAGATGCAGAATCATCTTCGGCGTCGGATGCGCCTTACCGGTCTCGACCCGGCTCAGATGGCGGGTCGAGACCGTCGTCAGGTTCGACAGATCCTGCTGACTCAGACGGCGACGCTCGCGCCATTCGCGAAGCATCATTCCAATATCCGGTGCTACGGCAGTTGCGCTCATACCCCAACCCTAGGCACCCGGTGGCGCCGTCAACATGACCTGGTAGGTCATGGATTCGACGCGCCTTCGCCCACACAGTGGATGTCGTCAGCGATGAACAACCTTCGAACGGAGCACACCATGACCACCACTGTCGATGCATACCTCGCGAGCTGGAACGCGACCGGAGACGCACGTACCCAGCTGATTGCGCAACATTTCGCGCCCGGCGTTACCTACACCGACCCGATGGCCGAAGTCGCCGGGCACGACGGTCTCGACGCACTCATTGGCGCAGTTCAGGAGCAGTTCCCGGGATTCGTGTTCAGCCCGGTAGGCGAGGCCGACGCGCACCATCGGCAGCTGCGATTCAACTGGGGACTGGGCCCCGCCGGGGAGGAGCCCGTAGTCGTCGGCTTTGACGTCGTGGTGGTCGATGAGGACGGTCGGATTCGCGACGTCCGCGGCTTCCTGGACAAAGTCCCTGCCTGAAGCTTTGAGACCAGCGGCGACATCACCGGTGATGTCGCCGCTGTTCGCGTCTGGTAATTCGGCGATCGCGCACCATAATCGTTTCAACGGGCTGACCTAGGAGGCCGCGGTGCGCGACGAAACGGCAAATCCCCTGCTGGCTGCGGCCTTCGACGCGATTGATGCGCAGATCGAAGTCGACGCCGACCTGCAGCTGATTCTGGATCAGACCGCCGGCATCCTCGGCTGCCGACTCGGCGTATGCGGGCCGGACGACGAACGCACTGCCGGCGGACCGAGCCGGGGTTCCCCGGCCGCCGCCGGGCGTACGACGCACGCGGTCCCCGGCGTCGGCGAGGTCTGGCTTGAGAATGCCGCAGGCCTGTCCGAGCGGGATGCTCGCCGAGTCGCACAGCGCCTCGGGATCGCCGCTAAGTTCGATCGACTCCGCCGCCGCAGTGCTGGGGAGTTACCGCTGATGAGCGTCGTCGACGAATCGCTATCGACGGAGATCCGCGGCTCCGTTCTGCGCCGTCTCGGCATGGAGCCCTCCAGCCTGGTCACGGTGTTCGCGCTGGTTGCGTGCCACGAGGACGCAGCGGTGTTCGTCGCGCAGCTACGCACTCGCGCCACCAAAGTGCTGCACGCCGAGGATCGACAGTTCCATCTCGTCATGGCTACCGACCTCACCGACTACGGCGCGATTGGCGTACCGGTGGGATCTCGGGCTGCCCACTCCGGCCCGGCGCACGCGATCAATGCACCCGCCGCGTGGCGGCAGGCGAAAATCGGGTTACGGTTCTGCCGACCGAGTCGCCATCCTTGCGGGCCCTATGCGCTGGAGGAAGCAACGTTGGTGGACGCCGATCAACTCGGCGGGTACGCCTTGTTCGCCGAAGTCGCGACACCTCAGCAGATACGGGAAGTCGAGGACGTACGGCGATTGAACCGCTTCGTCGACGAAACCGACGACGACGTACTGATTTGCCTGGAAGCCGTAGCGGCTACCGATTCCATTCGTAAGGCCGCACGCCACCTGCATCTGCACCACAACTCGGTGACCGACCGCATCCGCCGCGCCGAGCGCTACCTTGGCTATCGCTTCACCGCGCCGTACGGCCGGACGCGGCTTTTTCTCACGCTGGTGATGCGCAGGCTGCTGGAATCGGCAGACCTCGTCGAGGCCAGTAGCCAGTTGGCTACCAACCCCAGCCATTTGAACAGTGACCCTCATCACGGCCTGAGCGAGTCTGGAGGAAGTCACGGCGCGTGACTGGCACCACAGCCGACAGAGGGATGGGCGAACCATGGCCACGGGAGACACTACAGACCACGACGTCATCGTGATTGGGGCCGGTTTCGCCGGCATGTACCTACTGCACCGTCTGCGCGACGAGCAAGGACTCCGCGTCCAGGTCTACGAGCGCGGCAGCGGCGTCGGCGGCACCTGGTACTGGAACCGCTACCCCGGGGCACGCTGCGACGTCGAGTCGAAGTACTACTCCTACTCATTCGACTCCGAGTTGGAGCAAGAATGGGAATGGACCGAGCGCTTCCCCGCACAACCCGAACTACTCACCTACGCAAACCACGTCGCCGATCGATTCGACCTACGCAAGAACATCCAGTTCGATACTTCGGTCGAATCCGCCGTATTCGACGACGCAACGAACACGTGGTCGGTGACCCTGGCGGACGGAACCACCGCCACCGCGACCTACCTGGTCACTGCCGTCGGCTGCCTGTCGGCCTCGCAGATCCCACCGTTCGACGGAATCGACTCCTTCTCCGGTCCGACCTACCACACCGGTCGCTGGCCGCATGAGGGCGTGGATTTCAGTGGCAAGCGGGTGGGCATCATCGGCACCGGATCCTCCGGCATCCAGGCTATTCCGGTCATCGCCGAACAGGCTGCCCACCTCACCGTCTTCCAGCGCACCGCTAACTTCTCGCTCCCCTCGCGCAACCGACCGCTGAAGCCCGGCGAGCAGGATGAATTCAAGGCCGACTACCCGAGCATTCGCGCGGCGCAGCGCATGGCCAGGGGCGGACAACCGGTGGCCGATCCGATCGGTAACGCACGCGAGATTGACCCAGCGACCCGCGCCAAGACGATGGATGATGCATGGGCAGCGGGCGCCGTCGCATTCATGGGCGTATTCGCCGACACGATGCTCGATGAGGACGCCAATAAGGTCTCGGCAGAGTACGTGCACGACCGGATCCACGACATCGTCGAGGACCCAGACACCGCGGACCTGCTGTGTGCGAAGACCCACCCGATCGGCACCAAACGGATTTGCCTGGATACCAACTATTTCCAGACCTACAACCGGGACAACGTCAAGTTGGTAGGCATCGCCGATACGCCGATCGAACGGATCACCGAGAAGGGGGTTCAGGTCAACGGAACCGAGTACGAGTTTGACGCGATCGTGTTTGCCACCGGCTTCGACGCGATGACCGGCCCGCTCAACCAGATCGACATCCAGGGCGTCGACGGGATCAAGTTGAAGGACGAGTGGGCCGCCGGGCCGCGCACCTATCTGGGTATCGCGTCTGCCGGCTTCCCGAACATGTTCATGGTGACGGCACCGGGTAGCCCGTCCGTGCTGACGAACATGATTCCGACGATCGAGCAGCACGTCGACTGGATTACCGACTCAATTCAGTACAACCGCGAGCACGGAATTGCCCGTATCGAGGCGAAGCGTGACGAGCAGGATCAGTGGGTCCAGCACGTCAACGAGGTAGCGCACACGACGCTGTATCCAAAGGCGGCGTCCTGGTACATGGGTGCGAACATTCCCGGAAAGCCGCGAGTGTTCATGCCGTACATCGGCGGGCTCAACGTGTACCGGGACATCTGTGACGACGTCGCAGCAGATGGATACCGCGGATTCACCCTGAGCCCGGCCGCCTGAGTGCGCGCTGGTACACACGCGGAGGCGCTCGGCCTCCGCGTGTGTCAGCACGCTCCCATGAATTCCTAGCCTTGAAGGAAAGTGAGCAACGTGAGCACTACTGACCAGCCGACGTCCACACGTCACCTCGTCGATCCCGAGACCCTGCCTGTCCTTGATGCATTCCCACCGTTGAGCCTCTCGGCTGAGTCTCTGGCGTCGGTTCGCGAGATGATGGGCGCTCCGGTTCCAGACGCACCTGACCCGGCGGCGCTCTTCCCGGACGTCACTGTCAGCGAGAAGCACATCCCCGGCGTAGACGGCGATCCGGACGTGCGCATCTTGCATTATGACCCCAAGTCGCGCACGACGCCGACGGCCGCCCTGGTATGGATTCACGGTGGCGGTTATGTCATCGGAACCGCAGATTCCGACGAGATGCTATGTCGGCGGATCGCGACCGAGACGGGGGCTGTCGTCGTCTCGGTGGATTACCGTCTCGCCCCGGAAACAGTCGCACCGGGGTTGGTCCACGACTGCTATGCCGCCCTGGCATGGGTCCATCGGAACGCCGATGAATTGGGCGTCGATCCCGCCCAGGTCGCAGTGGGCGGCGCGAGCGCCGGTGGCGGCCTGGCTGCCACGTTGTCGATCTTGGCTCGCGATAAGGGCGAGTATCCGGTCGCGTTCCAGTTCCTGATTTACCCCATGCTCGACGATCGCACCTCAAGCAGCGTGCCCGCGCACGCGTACGCGGGTGAGTACATCTGGACACCGAGCGACAACCGATTCGGCTGGGCGTCGATTCTGGGACACGAGCCCGGCGGGGACGGCGTATCTGCGCACACCGCCGCGGCCCGGGTGGAGTCAGTCGAGGGCCTGCCTCCCGCGTTCATCGCGGTCGGCGCCCTCGATCTGTTCCTAGAAGAGGATCTCGCGTATGCGACACGGCTGATCCGGGCGGGCATCCCCACGGAATTGCATGTGTATCCAGGTGGATGGCACGCGTTCGACATGGTCGCCGATTCGCGGATCGGGCAGGCGTACGCTCGCGACTTCATGGCTGCGTTGAACCGACAGTTCAACGGTTAGGCCTCGGTCGCCCGGTCGATACCCAACGTCGCGATGAGGTCTTCGTGCAATTCGAACCAGACGCGATGACACGAGTCGATATTTGTTCCGTCAACCCAACGCAGCCCGCCGGCCATCGCTTTGGCCAGCGCGGCATCGAAACGGAGGTCGTAGCCGGAAAATCTCGGTAGTGCGTCGACGAGCCGCCCGATGAGCACCCGAAGTTCTGCGCTGAGTTCTCCTAGCTCATAAAGAATTCCCGTGTCACGCGCGATGTCCACGTGCACATTCGGCGCCAGCGGATCGTCGTGCGTCGGGGCGAGTTGCCAGTCCGACACCGCACGCACCAGACGGCCGTTCAATGGCAGGAAATCTCGATACGCGGACGCGACCGCTGCGGTTGCTCCAGCCTGATTCCGTTCCGCGGCAAGCCTGCGTTCATTCTCGGCCCGTCCCGCAGTGGTCAACGACCATCCATCGAGATCGGCGAACGCGGAGCGTTGAACCCACCCGACGTTCTCGGCAGCGTCAAGCGCAGCAATCGCCACGTCAACATCGACCGCTGCTCGTTCGGCAGTGGCAGCGGCATCCGCGAACCCGAGCAGCCGCACTGCATGTAGGACCTCCACGCCGGCAGTCGTCACCTCTCCTCCTGGCGTGCGGTGAGGCGTGCGACGTATTGCTGGCACGCCTGCGGCGAGCGAAACCCCATCGCGTCGGCGATCTGGCTCCAGGTCAGACCCGCACTGCGCGCGATGAACAGCAGTCCTGCCTCCGCTCCATCGACCTCGGCGCGTGCAGCCGGCAACAGTGTCAGCGTTGCCAACACATCATCCGGCGATAGGTCCCCCGCGCGCCACAGCGCAAATTGGGTCAGGTCGACGGCAGTGAGCGGTGCTGGCGCAGGTCGCCACGGACGCGCCTCAAGCTCATCGGCGCCGAGTGATTCCAGACGATTCCGCGCCGCGAACTCTCGCTCGGCCCGTTCTCTGTCCGCATTGCCGTCCGTATCCCATTTTGGCTCGCGACTCATACGGGCCATCCTGGTCCCCTCAACATTCTATTGTCAATACTTTGTTGACCACATCCCGATTCTTCCGCTGACCGAAGCCACCGCACAGATTCGCACCGGCGACCCGCGCACATCGACCCCGCACACACCGACGGCGTGCACGTCAACGGCGGCGCCGGAACGGACCCGGCGCCACGAGCAGTTCCTAGTTTCGGGCCGCAGAACTATCCGGCGCGATACCGCGGAAAACGACCTCGACAATCTCTCGCCGCAGGTCGGTCAAATCCGCACTCAAGTCGCGTTGCAAGGTCGTTGTCGCGATATCGAGTACCGCCTCAACGAGGGCAACCGCGATGCCGATCGGCATCGTACGGAACTGACCTCGCTGGATCCCCGCGCGCAAGATACCCCCCAGGAGAGCTGCCTCCTGCCCCGTATCGGCCAAATACATCGGAACGCCGTCCGCCCCGCGATGGGTAACGACGATCTCGATCCCGGCGACTATGTCCGCACGGTGGGCATCAGCAAAGTCGAGATAGGCCTCGAGATACGCCAGCAACTGCTCGCTCGGCGTCGCGAACCGCTCGACCGCCTGGACCAGTTGCCGCTCGAGTGCTGTGAACACGCGCTCGACGACTGCCAGCAGGAGTGCATCCTTCGACTCGAAGTAATAGACCGTAGCGCTCTTGGCAACCCCAGCAGTGCGCGCGATCGCCGCGAGCGACGCCTTGGGGTACCCCACCTCGTTGACCGTATCGATCGCCGCCCGCAGCAGTTGTTCGCGGCGGACCTGTTCGGTGAAGGTGGGAGTCGAGGACGACATGTCATGCATTATCGCTCGTCGGCCTCGGCCAAGAAGTCATCGAGTACGCCGCCGGTAGTGAGACGCGCGAATTCGATGCCGTTGCTCGTGCTGACATCCGGCGCCTCGTAGACGCCCCATCCGGCAGCCGTCCTGGCCGAGACCGTGCAGAGATTCAACCGCCGCTGCAGTACCGATTGGCGCACGACGATCGTGCTGACGGCATCGCGTCGTAACGCGGTCGTCGCGCGCGCAGCCAGACCCGAGCGAACGACGAGGTACTCGCCGGAGATGGCGTGCCCTAGCGCACGATAGGCAATCCACGCGCCGCCGAGCGCAATCAGCCACGCCCCGACCGCGACCCACACGAGCCACATCGGGAGCAGTCCGGTCGTCCATGGCCAAGCGATCAGGCCAATTGGGATGAGCACGCCCAGCGTGGCCCACCACAACCTGCGGCGCAGAGCCGCGCGGGGATGAGGTTCCAGTACCGCGTCGAGCGGACACGGTTCACCCAGAACGCGGTCCGCGACTCGCCGTGCGACACGAACGGGGCCGCGCGGCAAGATCGCCGTCGGTTCTTCGGGATCCCACACGCTCAACCCGGTCGTCACGATGTTCGTGTCGGCCATACCCATCCACCGCCACAGCAACGGTTCGCTGATCGTTAGACCACGACGACGGGCCTCGTCTCGGTTTACTTCGCGGGTGCTGAGCAGGCCACGTCGCGTGCGCAGGAACTCCTTGTCACCTCGTCGAACTCGGTCAAGTTCGAAGCCCCAGTTCGCAGTCAGATAGCGAACTGCCATCCCCACCGCGCCGAGCAGGCCGCACGCGACCAGGCCAAGGACGATGGTCCACCACCACCCTCGCGAGCCCGGATCCCATGCCCAACTGAGCGCTCCGAGGACGTCCACCCCTACCGAGGCCAGGATCCAGTACGCACCCCAGAGCATTCCGGCGGCCATGACGTACGCCCACACGCTGAACATGTTGTAGACCGCCCACCACGGGCGAGCCTTACCCAGCGGCTCAGCACGCTCCGCAGTGGATCCGGTTGGTTCGGCGACCTCCGTAGACTCTGCCGATCCGCCAGAGAGCAATTCTTCGCGCAGCGCGGCCGCGTCACTCTTGGTCAGCGCATCCAGGCGGAGCGCCGCTTCGCCGGCACCCACTTGCTGACCCGCGCCGATCGTCACTACTCGCAGGCCCGCGATGCGATGGCGCAACTTGGCGTGCGTATCGGCGCTACGTATGCGGTCCCGGCGTAGCGTGCGGGTACGTCGTACGAACACTCCAGTGTGACGCTCGACCTCGTCCTCAGTGACTCGATACCGCGTGAATGCCCAGCGGACGACATCGCCCATGGCGCCGCCGACACCAACGACGGCCACCAGGATCACCGGCCACATCGACGACCACGCGAGATCCACGTTGGTGAACGCAATCACGACGATGCTGGGCGTCAGCGCGAGCATGCTCTTCAGGAGGTCGACCCACACCACTCGCGAGCTCAGACGTCGAAATGGCACACGCTCCGGTGACGGGCGGCCCGTAGTCGACACCGCTACCTGCGATGTCACGTCGCATCGCCCTCGCTCAGTTCAGCAACGGCGGCCAACTGCGAGGCCGCGCGCTCGGCAGTTCGGCGATCGAGTCCGACGATATTGATCGCGCCGGCAGAGGACGCCGTGGTCACACGAAGCGTGGACAGGCCAAGGAATTGTTCGAGCGGTCCGCGAACGGCATCGACGGTCTGGATTCGCGAGGTCGGCGCCACCCGCCACTCTTGCACTACCCACCCCGTCGTTGCGTACGTCGCGCGGTCGGTGATTTCCCAGCGATGAACCCGAAAACGCCACCATGGGGCAACGAACAGCAGCACCAGCACGAGCACGCTCGCGCCGATGATCGGCGCGAGCAGCCATGGCCACGCCGAACTCCACAGCAGCCCGATGACGACTAGCACCACCAGGATTAAGCCCCACGACAATAGCGACCTCAGCATCCACCAGGCGATCGCGCGTCGCTCGATTCCGTTCGCCGCGGGCCTCATCATGCTCGCCACTCGGGTGTCGTCCATCGATCCCCCTGATCGATTAGTCCGCTCGGTCTAACTATAGACCGATCGGACTAACCGTGCCACGCGCTAGATTTGCGGCCCGCGACGTTAATCGACTCGCGCTGTTACCCGACGACCGCGCCGAACAGCGATCCAACGAGGAACGTCGCACCCAACGCCGCGGCGCCACCGATGATCGTGCGCAAGATTGCGCGCCAGCGGTTCGCGCCACCCACCCACGCCGCGACATACCCGGTAATAGCTAAGGCGGTGAGCACGGCGAGGAATGTTCCAAGGATCCGGACACTCTCAGGCAGTAACAAGATTGTGAGCAGTGGTAGCAAGGCGCCGATCGTGAAAGCCACCGCGGAAGCCGCCGCCGCGCGCCACGGGCTGACGACGTCGTCCTGGTCGATGTTCAGCTCGACCGAGAGATGCGCGGAGAGCGCGTCCTGCGCCGAGAGTTCGGTCGCCACGCGCGTCGCCGTCTCTCGGGTAAGCCCCTTCTGCTCGTACATCTCGACCAATTCGGCGAACTCAGCCTCCGGATCGTCGGCGAGTTCTTCCCGTTCCTTATCGATCAGCGCACGCTCGGTGTCACGTTGGCTCGAGACGGACACATACTCGCCCAGCGCCATCGAGACCGCCCCACCGACCAACGCAGCCGAACCGGACAGCAGCACGGGCGTCAACTCATCTGTGCCGCCGGCGACGCCCACGATGACAGCCGCGGTCGACACAATGCCGTCATTGGCGCCGAGAACGCCCGCACGTAGCCAATTCAACCGTTGCGCGAGTCCGGGGCTATGCGGCTCGTTCGCATGGTGCTCGTCGCGAATCTCCGTGGTCATACTGGTCACCGTAGAACTCCGCGATGCCAATCTCTAGCAAGGACAGGCGTCCCTCATCGCACCCGATGCTCAGTCGAACTCCCGCAAGTACATCAGCATCCGGTAGTCCGTGCCCGGTTCGACGTTGACGAAACCGTGCCGTTCGTAGAAGCGGCGGGCGTCCACATCGATCTCATCGACGTTGATGTGCATTTCGCCGCCGCCGCGTCGAACTACCTCATCGATCGAGCGCTGCAGGAGGGCGGTACCGATCCCGTTGTTGCGCTGCGCCGGTACCACATAGAGTTCGTCGAGGACAGCGAGCGGTCCATCGCAGTAGACCGTGGGACGCAAGGTGACGACGGCGTACCCGTCCGGCTCTGCGCTACTTCCGGCCAATAACGCCAAACCGGCAGGATGCTCGACCAGCCGGCGGAATCGCGGCAGCAATACCTCGTACGGCGGCGTTGGGTCATCGAACTCCACCGAGAACGCGACCTGCATTCGCGCCAACACCTCCGCGTCGTCAACGCCGGCAATGAACATCTCAGTCACCGCTGAGCACTCCTCAAAGTCATTTCGATGAGTTCCGCTTCTAGCAATTGATTGTCGGCGTCGGACAACACCGCGCCCCACAACGGACCACTGCTGACGCCGTCCGCTGCTGACACCACGATGCGCACCACCGCCGGGTCGAGACCGTCTCCATGTAACGCCGCGCGCCACCAGTCCGCATCCTGCTGCGCGATCGCGCTCATGCCCGGCTCGAACATCAGGTGCACCGCGAGCGCCACGTAATCACGCAACCCAGAGGTGTCGCGCCCCATCGCGAAACTGGTGCGGATGTACGCACGCGCAAGTCGACCCGGCGCGTCCTCCGGCTCTTGCGCGGCACGCTCCTGGACCGCCGCTCGGAACTCGTCATTCAGGCTGACTGCCATCTCGCTCAGCAGCGACTCTTTACTCGGGAAGTGATAGAGCAAGCCTCCCTTGGACACCCCGGCGGCCGTCGCGATGTCGCTGATCGGTACCGCAGTGCCATGGCGTCCGATCAGTTTCGCGGCCGCGTCAAGAATGAGTCGCTTGGTGTCACCGGCACTACGCCCGGGCGTACGCGCCATGTCTCCCCTTCCCTTCGAGCATCATTGTGCTTGATTAATGCACTGCCTCGCTCGTGGCCGCCGCCCGATCGTTCGGAATAAGCCGGAACGCCACGAGCGCGCCCAGGACCATCACGCTGCTGGCGATCAGCGTCGTTACTTGCATCGCGTGGACGAAAGCATTCTGAACGAGACCAAGCAATTCGCTGGAGGGCTCGAGAACAGTGACCGCTGAGGCAAGCGAGTCCTCCATCAGGTTGGCTACGTCCGCGGGCACACCGTCAGGTACGGCGACATTTCCGCGATAGAAGGCAGTCATGAGTGAGCCGAGTACGGCGATACCGATCGCCGTACCAAGCTCGTAGGCGGTCTCGGACACCGACGCCGCGGCCCCAGCCTTGGCCGGTTTGACCGCGGATACGACCGCATCGACGCTCAAGGTTTCGGCGATACCCAGACCGAGCCCGAGCGGCACCAATGCCAGCAATACCCAGACCAACTGTTCACTGCCTTCCAATGCGGCAATCAGCGCTAGGCCGAGCGCTCCGCCGAGCAGACCCACACCGATCGCCCGCCCGCGTCCGAGCCGCGCAACGAGGTAGCCCACCACCGCAACCGCCGCCATGGCTGCAGCGGCCGCGGGCAGTTCAGCCAGACCTGCCTCCAGCGGTCGCAACCCACGCGCGAGTTGCAGGTACTGCGAGAAGAAGAACAGCGCGCCGCTCAGCGCAAACACTGAGAGGAAGTTGACCAACACCGCACCGCTAAACGCCGGATTCCGGAACAGTTCGACGTCGATCATCGGTGCATCAACTCGGCGCTGCCGCCGTGCGAATGCCACCCCGGCAAAAACGGCGACCACGATGGCCGCGACCGTGGCGTTATCGAACGCACCGGTCGCGATCTGCTTGATGGCATACACGATCGGCACGATTGCCAGCATCGATAGCGCACTGGAGATCAGGTCGAACCGGCCGGGCTGTGGGTTCCGCGACTCCGGCAACCACCATGACCCAAGGGTGAGCACGAGCAGCACCACCGGCACGTTGATGAGGAATACCGAGCCCCACCAGAAGTGCTCCAACAGCGCACCACCCACGACCGGGCCCACGGCGATGCCGCCGGCGGCAGCAGCTGACCAGACCGCGATAGCGCGGGTCCGCTCGACAGGATCGGTGAAAATATTCCGGATCAACGAGAGGGTCGACGGCATGATTGTCGCGCCCGCCATGCCTAGCAGCAGTCGCGCCGCGATCAGCACTTCAGGTGTCGGCGCAAACGCGGCGAGTAGCGAGACGAGCCCGAACGCCGCGGATCCGAACAGTAGGAGCCTTTTGCGGCCGATCCGGTCAGCCAGGTTGCCCATCGTCACCAGCAGACCGGCTAGTGCGAGCGAGTAGATATCGCCAACCCACAGCACCTGCACCGCGCTCGGCGCCAGATCGGCAGTGAGGGCCGGGACCGCCAGATACAGCACCGTCGCATCGACTGCCAGCAGCAGCACCGTCCCCGCTAGCACCGCTAACGCAGACCACCTCCGCCTCGGCGTCATCGGTCACCTCTCCTCAGTTACTTAACCGTCCAGCCGGTATAGTATCTGAACAGGCTCTCGCCCGGCATCTACAGAAACGATCTGTGACGCGATTCGCGTCCGCGACCAGACCCACGACCTTCTGAAACGGGTCCGCGGTACGTGCCCTAGGTCGTCGATTGACACTTGTGAGCGCCTCGCGACGTCACTGATTCGGTATCTAGGCGCAGGTGCGGCCAGTCATCGACGTCGCGCAGGAGTTGCCGGTCATGGGTGGCCAGCACCACGGCCGCTGGAGTCATCCGCAACGCGTCAGTGAGTTCGTCAACGAGCGCGATCGACAGATGATTCGTCGGTTCGTCCAGTAACAACACGTGTGGACGGGTAGCGAGCACGAGGGCCAGATCAAGGCGTCGCTGTTGCCCCATGGACAACTCGCCGACGCGCTTACCTTTCTCGCGCGCGGAGAGCAGACCGAACTGCGCCAGTCCGAGCGCTCCGGCGTCGGACAGGACCCCGGTAGCGACCAGCGATTCGACGTGATCGGCGTAGACGTCGGCGGTCCGCGCGTCCGGCGGCAAGGCGGATTCCTGACGCAGGACCCCGATCCGGGTTCCGTGGGGCACTCGAACCGAACCTTCGTCCGGCACCTGTTCACCGCTGGCGATGCGCAGCAGCGTGGACTTCCCCGCCCCGTTCGGACCGGTCACCACGAGCCGACCGCGGTGCGACAACGTGAACGATACGGCCCCCGGGAGCCTGCCCTCAAGCGCTACCTCCTCGACGCTCAGCAATACCGCTCCGGTGCGCGTCGCCAGATCAGGGAAGCGGAAGACTAGCGGTGGCTCCGGGACCGTTAGCGCATGCGCCTGCAACGCGTCCTGACGCCGACGCACGCTCTGCACAAGTCCGCCCGCACGCGTCGCGCGGCCGTGTTTGTTGGTCCCCTTATCTGGTCGCCATCCAGAGACGAGTCGATTCTGAGCAGCGCTCAATTCGTCAGTCAGCCGAGCATGCTCGGCCTGCTGGCGCTGGTACTCGCGTTCCCAGTTCTCACGCTCAACTAGGCGCCCCGCACGGTAGCCGGCGTATCCATTGCCATAGGTTCGCGGCCGCTGGTCGTACGTCGGGTCGAGGTCGAGGATCGTCTGCGCGAGGTCGCTCAGCAACGCACGATCGTGACTGACGATCAGCACTCCTCCAGAGCGCGACCGCAAACTAGCGGTCAGGAAGTTCAGCCCGTCACGATCTAGGTGGTTGGTCGGTTCATCCAGCAGCAGGAAATCATCGTTGGCGCCGAGCAGGCACGCTAGACGCACACGATACCGCTGGCCAACCGACAATTCAGCCAGCAGCCTGCTCATATCGGTCTCGGCGCCGAGCGATTCAAGGGCGACCTGCACTCGACGTTCGGCGTCCCATGCGTCCAGTGCCTCAACACGTTCAAGGGCTGCGGAGTATCGGTCCTCCGCTGCGTCGCCGTCGGCCAGGTGCAGGCCGGCGATCTCGAGTTCGGTGAGGGCGGCGAGTGGTTCAGCAACCGCGCTCGCTACCGCATCGCCGACCGTCCTGCCTTCGGCTGCGTGCATCTCCTGTTCGGCGACGGCGACCGTCCCGATCCGCCGTACGGATCCGCTGTCTGGAGCGAGCGTGCCAGCGAGCACGTGTAGGAGAGTCGATTTCCCCCTGCCGTTCTCGCCGACGACGGCGACGCGGGAGGTCGGGCCGAGCGTGAGGTCGACGTGCTGAAGCACTGGCGTTGCGCCTCTGGCTACGGAGATATCTGAGGCGATGAGCTGCGCGCGATGGCGCGCGGGAATTCGGTGGGTAGGCATACGTGTCCTTCGACATGCGCACCAGGCGTCGTCAGCCATATAGGGTGCGCGAAACGGGCGACCCGTGTCGGGTCATGGCCATGGGCCACCGCGAATCTCGGATGAACTCGACGAGCGCGGAAGGCCTACCCAGGCTTTAAAGGAAGAACAGCAAATGCATGCCCGCCACGCTACCCGGTGCCATCGCGCGGCGCATCCCATTTTCGGGCGCATCCCATTTTCGACAGCTAACCCGGACCGTCCTGCGCCCGTGCGAAGATTCCGCCCGTGCGTGGCGGTGCACGTGCGGCACGACACTTGGTCGCGCGCGCTCACTCGGCGCATTAGGCTGCGTCCATCGCCGCGTTATCTGGATTGGCGTTACCACCCGACTGCTTTCGGAGGTACCTGAATGTCCTCGATCCACCACGCGATCAGCTACATCGAGCTCGGCGCGAACGACCTCGAAGCCACCCGCACCTTTTATGAAACGGCCTTTGGCTGGGAGTTCAACGACTACGGACCCACGTACTGCGGAATCAAGTCGCCGGACGGAAATGGTGAGGTGGGCGGTCTCAACGCCACTGCCACCTCCAGCGATGCGGGCGTGTTGGTCTTGCTGTTCTCGAACGACCTCGATGCAACGGTGCGAGCCGTGCGTGATGCGGGTGGCAGGATCGCGGCCGAGCCGTACGACTTCCCCGGCGGACGACGATTCGAGTTCCTGGATCCCAGCGGTAACCGACTCGGCGTGTTCGCCGACGCGTAACCTCGCCGCTGTTCTACCCGGTCGGAGGCGGTGATCGACAGCCCGCCACGGACGATTCGCCCACCGCACCGGCCAACGAGCGCATACTCGGCGAAGGCCGGCTGACGGGTTCGATATCGTCGTGGCGATGCAACGACTCGAGGAACCCAGCAACCGGCACGACCGGGTGAGTTGGTGAGCCTCGTAGCGATCGTCCTACTCGGGGTTATCGCCGGTGGGTTAATCGGTTCCATCGGGATCGGCGGCGTGATCGTTCCGCCGGCGTTGGTGTTCGCGATGGGGTTCGACCCCCATCTTGCCGCGGGAACCAGCAGCTGGAGTTTTCTGTTCACCGGAATCGTCGGCAGCATTGTCTACTCACGCAGGGCCGTCATGCCGTGGCGCATGGTCGGCTACCTCACGCTGGGGATCGTGCCCGCCGCATTGGCAGGGGCATTCGTGAACGCAGCGATTCCCGATGCGGTCGCGATGCTTCCGCTGGCTGCACTCACGCTTGGAGCTGGCCTGTTCCAACTCTGCGCCCGCAGCGGGACACAGAGCGGCGGTCTTCGACAATTTCCGGCGTGGTCACTGATCTGCATCGGGGTTGCCGTTGGGTTCTGCTCCTCACTGACCGGCACGGGCGGGCCCGTCGTGCTCATGCCGATCCTGCTGACACTCGGTGTACCGGTGGCCCTGGCCGTCGCCGCCGCGCAGGTGATCCAGATACCGCTCGTTCTGTTCGCCACCGCTGGTTATGCAGCACACGGGCAGGTTGCGTTCGGTCTGGGCACGCTGCTGGGGATCGCGGCGGCTGCGGGCGTTCTCGTTGGGGTGTGGTTCGCGATGCGTCAACCCGAACGGCGCCTTCGCCTGTTCGCGGGCGCGGCCATGCTCGTTATCGGTGCCGCGCTGTTGATCTCAAGCTTCGCGTAGCGGCGTACCGGACCACGCGGGCGCCAGCTGCAGGCGTTGTTCGCTCCGGCGATGCGGGTGGCACGTCGTCAAGCAGCGGCACGCGGCACGTTCTCGGTCACCTTGACGGAGATTCGCCGTGCTACCTCTAGGCCCGCGTGAACTCGTGGAGCTGGACCTGATCCCACGGGACGCTCGCGCTCGTCGCAGGAGCGGTGTCGCCGTCGAGGCGAAGAATCGACGCCAGGGCGGCATTGGCTAGCTCCAGCCAGTGCTCAGGGGCGAGCGGGATATCTGCTTCGAACGGCTCCGGCGTCCCGCTGTCGCGGTGAACCCCGGCAGTGTGGTTTACCGAGAATCGGCGCTGCAGGGCACCGTCGAGCCAGCGACCGTACGCGACCATGCTCGTCGTGGAGTCCGAGGTCAGCAGTCGCAGGTCGGGCCACTCAGTGAGTTTCAGGTACCTGGCGTGCAGGATCGCGGGATCGTAGAGCTGCGCGTCTCGAGTCGCGATGAGCACGCCGTCCAGGAACGCCCCCACCGCCAAGGTCCCACGCGCGGGGAACGCCGTCCCTAGTAGCGGGCGAGTTTCGGCTAGGCGGTAGGCAGTGCGCGGGAACAAACGTCGTACGACCGCGTCAGCATCCGCCTTGCTACCGGGACGAGTGAGATCAACGGTGCCCGCACGAGAAAATGCCAGGAAGGAGAAACTGAGTCCCATGGCTCAAGACTACTCGACGATACGACCGCCGGTCGGCTGCGAGCACTCGTCTTCCGCTATATATGCAATCCCACCCGCAGCGAACACGATGCTGCGAACAGTCGGAGTACCGCTCAGCGAGCGGCCTCCTCCAACCGCGCGAGCGCGTCGGCCGCGAGTTGCGGGTCATGCAGGTTCTCTGTTGTGCTCCAGATGATTCGCTGGCCGTCACGCCAGACAGCGTAGAGCCGTTCGAGAACGGGTTCATTCCCGTCGTCCAGCCAATCCAGCGCATCGATGCCATGAGCAGCAAGATCGTGATCGAGACTCTCCAGCCTGTCCAGCCGGAACGGGACGCCCTGAGACCTTGCCCATGCCAACACCGCCAGCCCGATCGGCCAATAGTTCTCCGCAGCAGTCCGTCGCGCGGTGGCGCGCCGGAGAGCTACCGCTTCAACTCGGCCCCGTTCGCCATGGAACACGACATACCAGTTCTTGTATTGGATCCGGAGGTGGTGCACCGCCATTTGTACGGGCCCAAATGCCTCGATGACCAATCCGCCTCGGTTAAGAAGCGAGCGAGCAAACTGCGCGGCGTCCGGCTTGTTTTCCGCGAGGTACTCGAGGACACGGCCCACGGCGCACTCATCGGGCTCATCGAACGAAGACTCCGGCACGAGCAGAGGATATATCTGCGCCCTGCGCAGAAGCAGACGGATCGCTGTGCCGCCGCGTCTGTCGGGCTGGCGGTCGGCTAGATGACAGTTCCCCACCGAGCGCGCACCCAACGATCGCAACCCTTGCTATCCTCAACATAGTATTGTCAATATTTTGTTGATTGGTGGAGAGATGCTCACGACGCTCTCTAAGGCGACCCGGGCGGACGCAGGCGGGAAAGCGGCGACGCTCGGAGTGCTGCTACGTGCCGGCCTGCCGGTCCCCGACGGGTTCGTCGTACCGAGCGGCATCGATGACGGGGAGTCGTTACACGAGGCCGTTGCCCGCGCACTGGCGCGATTGGGCGACCCGGTCGTGGCCGTGAGGTCGTCGGCGATGAACGAGGACGGCGCAGTGGCGTCGGCCGCCGGTCAATACGAAAGCATCATCGGCGTACGCGGCGCAGACGCTGTGTGCCAAGCGATCACAAAGTGCCGAGCATCGGTGCGCGCCGCCCGCGTGGTCGATTACTGGGCACACTCCGGCGGCGAGTCGACGCGAGTTGCGGAGATTCCAGTACTCGTGCAGCCGGTCATCGAGGCCGATGCCTCAGGAGTCATGTTCACCCCTCAACATGCCGGAGGGCCGACGCGGATCGAAGCCTCCTGGGGGCTCGGGCTAGCCGTCGTGGGAGGAACGGTCACCCCCGACGCCTACCACGTCTCCCCCGATACGACTATCGACTTCTCATTGGGAAGTAAGGCGACTCGCGTCGACCTGGATGACGAGCGCGACGGGCTCATAACGAGCACCGTCGCCCCTGACAGACGATCCACCCGCACCTTGGACGACGCCACGATCACAGCCTTGGCCGAGCTGGGAAATCGGATCGCGATCCTGCTCGGCGGCCCGCAGGACATTGAATGGGCACTCGCAGGCAGCACCGTGTCGGTTCTCCAAGCCCGCCCGATCACCGCGGCACTTCCACCCCGCGAGGTACGTGATTCGGCCGATGCAATCGGGACGCTGAACGGTACTCCTGGCTCCCACGGAACCGTCACCTCGGCGGCTCGGATCGTGCGCGACCCCTCGGACTTCCCTACGGTTCGCCCCCGCGACATCGTGGTCTGCCCATACACCGACCCCGCCTGGATGCCGCTGTTCACCATCGCGGCCGGTGTGGTCACCGAGACCGGCGGCGCGCTCTCGCACGCCGCCATCGTCGCCCGCGAATACGGCATCCCCGCAGTGCTCGGGATCGACGGCGCCACTACCCAGATCGAGAACAGCGCCCGCATCACGCTCAACGGCACCTCCGGAACCGTCACCATTCTCCGCCCCGACCCCGCACCCAGGCGAAAGGAGGGCGGGACGTCCTCGTGATGCGCCCGATCCGCTCATGGCCACCAGATATCTCTACATCGCACGGCACGGCGACGCCGACGCGTTTGGCACCCTCACTGACACCGGACGCGAACAGGCCCGCCTGCTCGGTCAGCGACTGGCGCATCTTCCCATCGACGCCGTGTGGCACACCTTTGCCGCGAGCTGCCGATAGTGCCCAGCAGCTCAACATCTTCCTCGGTGGTGCTGCGCCCGTCAGCGAAGCGCCCGAGTTGATCGACCACGTGCCCTATGTGCCCACGCCGCAGGAGACCCCGCCGTCGTGGGTGCCGTTCTTCGACGGCTACGACGCGGACGAGGCCGAGGCCGGGCACAAGATCGCGCAAAGCCTCATCACTAGGTTCGCCACCCCGCCGGAGGGTGACGACGATACGCATGAAGTGCTCATCACCCATGCCTACCCGATCGCGTGGCTCATTCGTCATGCCCTGGACGCACCGGCGGTGCGATGGCTCGGCCTCAGCAGCGCCAACGCCGCGCTGACCGTGATCGAGAACCGACCCGCATTGCCGCCGAGCATCACCATGTTCAACGTCATGAGTCATCTTCGCCCCAATCTGCGATGGACAGGTTTCCCCAAAGCGCCGCGCCCCTGAATGCGGCGAGGTGGATGAAATCGAACTCCTGGTGCGCGTCGGTTTGCTACCTCCATCAGCACCACGGAGGCGTGATCCTCGACCTGCTCCAGCCTGAGATCGTCCGCAATTAGCCGGACTTTCGGTCGCACCCGGTCGAGCACATACTTCGCCTAGCGCACGAGCGCGACCCGCCTATTTATCACATGCGTGATAGTTTTCGACCATGGTTCATCTCGGTGCCGCCTCGGTGACTTACACGCTGTCTGATGGTCGGCCGCTGCTGCGTGATGTCTCGCTGGCAGTGGGCCCGGGTGAGCGGGTCGCCCTGATCGGGGCGAATGGCGCTGGGAAGAGCACGTTGCTGCGGATCATCACTGGCGAACTCTCACCTGAACCCGGAACGGTGACCCGTGACGGCGGCCTTGGCGTGATGCGTCAGTTCGTCACGGGCACGACCGTCGGCGAGCTACTGCTGTCAGTCGCGCAGCCGTTGATCCGCAATGCCGCCGCACGACTCTCCCGCTCCGAGGCCATGATGAACGAGCAGGGCAGCACCCAATCGCAGATGGCGTACGCGTCGGCGATCGCTGCATGGGGTGAGGTCGGCGGTTACGACGCCGAGGTGCTGTGGGATGTCTGCACGGTCGCCGCTCTCGGGGTGCCGTTCGAACGGTGTCGCGACAGGGCGCTGTCTACGCTGTCGGGTGGCGAGCAGAAGCGCCTCGCGCTGGAGGCGCTGCTGCGCGGCCCGGATGAGCTACTGCTGCTCGATGAACCGGACAACTCCCTGGACGTGCCGGGTAAGCGCTGGCTGGAAGAGCAGTTGCGCGCGACGAGTAAAGGCGTGCTGTACGTGAGCCACGACCGTGAGTTGCTGGCCCGCACGGCGACCTCGATCGTGACGCTGGAACTCGGCGCGGCGAGCAATACCGCATGGACACATCCGGGTGGATTCGAAAATTACCACCGCGCGCGGGAGCAGCGGTTCGAGAAATTGGACGAGCTTCGCCGACGCTGGGACGAAGAGCACGCGAAGCTGCGCTCGCTCATGCTCATGTACAAGCAGAAGGCCGCTTACAACTCCGACATGGCCTCCCGGTATCGGGCAGCGCAGACCCGGCTGACGCGGTTTGAGGAGGCCGGGCCACCGCAGGAGCAACCTCACGAACAGCGCCTTCAGATGCGGCTGCGCGGTGGGCGGACCGGGAAGCGGGTGTTGACCTGCGAGGCGTTGGAGCTGATGGGGCTTATGCACGGGTTTAACTTCGAGGCGTATTTCGGTGATCGGGTCGCGGTGCTCGGTTCGAACGGGTCGGGCAAGTCGCACTTCCTGCGCCTGCTCGCTTCCGGAGGCACCGATCCCGCGCCGGGCCAAGAACCCGTCGCAGACACGGAGATTGAACCCGTACCGCACGGGGGCTCAGCACGGCTCGGCGCAAGGGTTCGGCCAGGATGGTTTGCCCAGAATCGAAGCCGCCCTGACCTCTTCGGCCGCACCCTGCTGGACATTCTGCATCGCGGTGATGAGCACCGCACCGGGATGCCACGCGAGGACGCCTCGCGGGTGTTGGCCCGCTACGAACTGGCGAAGTCCGCAGAGCAGTACTTCGATTCGCTCTCGGGCGGGCAACAGGCGAGGTTCCAGGTGCTGCTGTTGGAACTCGGTGGGGCGACGATGCTGCTGTTGGACGAGCCCACCGACAACCTCGATTTGGTCTCCGCCGAGGCCCTCCAGAGCGCGCTGGCCGCGTTTGGGGGGACCGTGCTCGCAGTGACCCATGATCGATGGTTCGCACGCGACTTCGACCGCTTCCTCATCTTCGGAGCAGACGGCGACATCTACGAAAGCAGCGAGCCTGTGTGGGACGAGGCCCGCGTCGCTAGAGAGAGGACGTAGGAGCCATGCCCGCAAGGATCGACCCGGAGCTGCGTCGTCAGCAAGTCATAGAGGCGGCATTCCGCCTCGTGGTAGCCGAAGGGATCGAGGGGGCGTCGCTGCGGAAGGTCGCCGACGAATCCGGTCTGAACATCGGCTCTGTCCGGCACTACTTCGATGGCCACCACGACCTGCTCAATGCCGCTGCAGAGGAGGCGGGCGCCCGTATGGGCGATCGCGTCGCCGCACACTCGGCCGAAGGACTGCGCGGGCTCGAGGGGGAGGCTGCGCTCGACGCCCTGCAAGCTTTGGTCGAAGCAGTCATGCCGGTCGATGAGCCGCGTCGCAATGAAGCGATCGTGGTGGTCGAATTGATCATGGCTTCCCGAACGATGCCGGTATTCCGCGCCATGTCTGAGCGTATGGCGAACGACCTCGCCGTCGTCCTTCGCAACGCACTCGACGCTCTCGGCCTCCCGGACGCGGACCTCGCCGCAGCACAGCTCAACGCCGTAATCGGCGGCCTGACCCTGGACACGGTGACCCCGCACGGCGGTCTCAGTGTCGAACGCTTGCGAGCCATCCTGCGGGCACACCTGCGAATGCTGCTCGCCAACGCACGTCACGGGTGATGCATATGTCCGCTTGTTTGTTCACTCTGCTAACAGCGCCCGGACGTGAATACTCGCCCGACGTCATACTTGACCTTGACCTCATCGCCGATGACGCTTGAGCACGATTCAATGTGCACCGGGTGACCGTTTGGGAGAAGACCCGGGCGACGTGAGCCCAACCTGCGCTCCGGCTACGGGAGAAGGTCGAGCATCTGCGGTCGCGCCTTCATCGCATAGACCCCGAGTTCGTTGCCGCTATCGAAGACCAGCACGACAGTCTCCAGCATGCGGCCGTGGGTATCGAAGCCGAGACGCAGTTGCCTTGCGGGGCTGTCGTCATCGAGGTCTGCGATCCAGGTCGCCCACGTCGCAGCCTGGATCGCATCCTCGGGCTCGATGCCGTGCTCGCGAGCGGACGGATGAACTCTCACCCCGAGGCCAAGGCCTCACGGATCACCTCGGAGCGAGACTTGCCTTCGCGTTCGGAGCGGGCGTCGAGGGCGGCGAGCTCGTCCGCGGTGAGACGCAGCGCGACGACCTGCGTCGGTTCAGCGCCACGGCCTGGTCGTCCACGGCCGCGCTTCTTCAGCACCTCGACGTCGTAGCCGGCCTCAGCCTCATCTGCCCACGCTGCAATCTGTTCTTCGGTGACGGGCGTCCCGTTGATCGTCTCGCGCTCAGCCACACCATTAATGTTATACGAAATTGCGGCCTCGGCACACCCCAACGGGTGGATCGGTGCGCCGACCCGTGCCACCAGGAGCATCCGCACGGGGCTCGCTGACATCGACCACAGGCTTGCCGGCGAACAACGACCAGCGCAAGGGATCACGCAAACACCTCGGCACCGCGCTACGGCCCCTCCTGGACGGCAAGCAGATGTACACGCGCACGAACGACCAAGGCAAACGCCTCGCGAGCCAATCACTCACCAACGGCATCGAGATCAGCGAAGACGAAAGGGCGACGATCCGACTGACTGAGCCGTTCGCCGCCCTCACACCAGAACCCGCATCAACCAATGCCAGGAGTTCCAATACGCCTTCAGCTGTGGAGCTAAGGGGACTCGAACCCCTGACCCCCTGCATGCCATGCAGGTGCGCTACCAGCTGCGCCATAGCCCCGTGTTGCGAGATTCAACATTACACCCCGCGACTTCGATACGCAGCACGGGGTGACCTAGTTCGCATCGCCCAGCGGCCACCGCGCGCAAGCCATCAGATGGGGTCGTCGTCCTGCTCCCGAGGACGCCTGCGCTGACCGAGAATGCGCTGTTCATCCTGCATCTGCCGCATTTCCTCGTCACTCGCGATATCGAGCCCGCGGCCCCCACCCGAAGGGCGTAATCGCGGTTCACTTCCGGGCGGATCGACGGTGATCGCAGCGTCCGCATTACCGGTGGCACGGTCACTCATCACCCGCCGAAGCATCGCGATAACCATCCCGACACCAACGCCGATTACTGCGGCGATGATCAACCGCGCCAGCCAATCCGGCCCGCCGTGCTCAAGTTGCGAACGGGTCAGCACCGTGACATCCGAAGACCCTTGAACTGCCGCGAGCGCCCCCGCTCCGCCCAATAAGTACGGCGCGGACTCGTCGCCACTGCGGCGCAACGCTCGAACGCCCAATAGACACAAACCGAGCACCGCCAGCGCCGGTACGGCGGCCGACACCAGAATGAAGGAGAACTCGCCCTGATACTCGTCCTGCGGCAACGGCGAAATCACAGCTTGTGCCACGGCCAGCACCGCCAGCACGCCACCGGCAAAAGCTATGACCATCCGCCAGTTGCGCAGCACGCCACCGACGATCACCGCTATCGCCAGCACGACGACCACGATCCACCACGGCGCGGCCTGCTGAGGCATCCAGCGCAATTCGCCGGTGATCGTCGATTCAGGCTGATCGCCGTACTTCGCACTGATCGCCCACTCGGCAATGACCAGATGCTCGCTGCTGGGATCCGCGGTGACGGCCGGCGGCGGATCGGGTGACATCCAGTGGATTCGATGATCGTGCCACCGGTACACGCCCTCGTCGGAGACCTTCTCCCATACCGGCTCACCGTCACCGAGATCATCCACAAGGTGGTCGGGAACCTTCTCCGGGGCCCCGTACAGCGTCTCGTTCAGGTAGCCGGCCTGCGATTCGGTATTGACCCACACACCGTCCGCGCTGACCTTCAAGTAAGGGTCGCGATCGCCGGGTTCCTTGTGCTGGTAGCCATAGATGATCAGCGGCGTCGACGAGGTATTGCGCACCTCGATCCGATCAGCGCTATCAGTCAGCGTGAACGACACGCCAGGCATCTGCGGCGTTACGCTCAAAATTTCGCCGCGCCAGTTCGAAGGCTCGCGTCCACCACCAAAATGTGCGGAAGCCGCGTCGGCGCCGCCGACGGTCACACATACGGCAGCGATCACGACGACGAGCGTGTTCGCGAGTCGCCGAATCGCAGCGCCTAGCACGGCGAATGCACCCGCATCGCCTATTTCACGCCGATCGGCAGGTCGTGCAGAATGTCCTCCGCGCTCGTGTTGGCCAACCACGCGACATGCGACTTGTTCGCGGAGCCGTAGTAGATCGCCATCGTCGAGTGCGTCTTGCCGCCGTCCTCGGCAACCGGCACACCAGCGGCCTCCTGCGCGGCCTCAACCTCATCGAGCGAACCGGTCAAGCCGATGTACTTCACCGGCAAATCGGCGTCGAACTTTGCGAGGTAATCGCCCAACACCGCAGGCTTGTCGGTCGCCGGGTCCGTCGTCACGAACACCACCTGCAACTCGGACTTGATCTCGTCCGGAGCCTGCGACAGCGCCGAAGACACCTGCCCCATAATCAGCGGGCATACGTCCGGGCAATGCGTGTAGCCGAAGTACAGGATCGTCGGAGTGTCCGCAGTCTGCGCCCCGAAGTCATATGTATCGCCGTTCTGGTCAGTCAGCGTGAACTCCGGCCGTGGCGGCTCGGGCTGCATTTCGATACCCCGATACGCGGAGTTGTCGTTGACCGCAGTCACGTCGGCAACGCCACCTCCGGAATCCTCTGCCGCACTACACCCCGTGAGGGCGACCAGTGCGGCCGCGAGCAGGGCGGCGACGGTACGAATTCGGCGATACATGAGCTACATTCTCCCGTTCCTAGGACGTGGGCGCCGGGTCCGTAAGCGCGATCACATGCGCCTTCACGGTGATCGTCCCAGCGTTTTCGAAGACCAGATGCAAGTTCACCGTCGAACCCGGCTCGAGCGTTCCGCTGACACCCTCGAGCATCATGTGTCCCGCGGTCGGCGCCAAGGTCACGGTCTCCCCCGGTTTCAGTTCGACCTCGGGGGTCGGCGTCATCGAGCCGGAGTCCATTCCGCCGGTACCGTTCAGTTCGTCTTTGCCGACATCGTGCAGCATCGCGGACGTCGATACCGGAGAGGACACCGCAACCAACGTATCGCTCGAATCGCCGACGTTCGTCATCGCGAAGTACGCCGCCGCGGTGTCGGTCGCCGGCTCACGCACGTACGCGCCGTACACCGCGATCCCGCCCTGCCGAACGGCATCCGAGGGCAACGTCGGCTCTGCGGTGTCAGTGCGGGTCAGCCCGACAATCAAAGCGGTCGCGCCCACAATCACCGCGAGCATCGCGATCACCAGGCGCACCGGCAACTTCCCGGGCTCAGGCTGCTGCTCAGCTGACATCGATCTCCCCCTCGTCCGTCACGGCCCCGAAACCCGGCTCGGTGAACGTAATCGACACGGTCCAGGTGCCATTGATCGGCAGGTCTACGGCGTCCGCTATGAAATGCCCCTGCCCGACGTTGCGCGCGTTGAGGTCGATGGGGCCCACCTGCGCGCCCGTGTTCTCGATGGTCACCGCGACCTCGTCCACCCCATCGGCCAGCACATTGTCGCGATCGAAGAGATAGAGGTGCAGCGTGTTCACACCGGCACGGCCGGGATCCAGGCTGAGTTGGGCGGTGTAACTGTTGTCGAACGTCACGATCGTGTCCTTCGCGACCGAGTACGTATCTTGTGCCGGCGGGGTCGCCACCAGCACCGCGGCCACGGCGATCGCCGCAGCGCCCGCGACCGCCTCGGTGAGCACCGTTCGCCGCAACCGCCGAGTCGCCGCAGACACACCAGAGGCTGCGCCCGCACCCTCACCGCTCGCCTGAGTCGCATCAGCTGAGTCGTCGGGTGTGGACGCCGCAAGTTGCTCCGAAGCTGTGGCACGCCGCAGCACCCAGCGGCGCGACAACGCTGCCGCGGCCAACGCCACGACTAACAGCGCGGCCTTGCCGATCAGTAACCAGCCGTACGTAGTACCGAACAGCGCCCCGAACGACCCGACCCGTACGAAAGCCTCGATCACGCCAGTGAGCACCAACGCGGCCACCAGCCAGACAGCGACACCAGAGAACCGAGTGACTACCGCTCGCTGCTCACGCGACTCCAGCGCGGATCCTCGCCGTAACACCACCCGCAACAAGAGCACCAAACCGCCGGTCCAAACCGCTGCCGCCACCAGGTGCACCGCGGTCAACGGGACACTAGTCCACGACATGCCGTCGGCGATCGCGTGCCCGCTCGCCGCATGAGTCACCGCAATAGCCGCCACCCCACTCAGCGCCGTCCACGCGAGTGGACGCCGATCGCGCTCGGCGTTGAACCATTCCCAGATCAGTACCCCGAGCACGCCCAGCAGCATCAGTCGCAGCGCGAGCATCTGCCCCAGCACCGTTTCCAGGGTCGCCGACATCAGCGTCGGATCGAACATCGCGCCCAATCCGCGCCCCGCCGCGTACGGCCCCTGCAGTAACCCGCCGAGGACCGCGCCCGCGAGCGCGAGATCGAAGCCCACCCAGGCCCATCGCCGGGTTCGCGGCTGCGCACGCAAGGCCGGATCCAGCAGTCCCATCAGCAGTACGCCGGCCAACAACGCGATTCCGGCGTATCCCAGCCAACGCACGAGCGGGTACGCCACCGACAGGGCCAGATCGTCGGACGACCCGCCGATCTGTGTGCCGCCCGCCGAGATCTCCGGCGGCGCGGCGTCCCCGACCGCGAACGCCACGCCACCCGATACGGGGTGCGAATCCGCGGACACGATCCGGTAACTAATGATGTATCCGCCGTCCGGCAGACCCGCCTCTAACTGGACGGTGGCTTCCTCGCCCGAAACCGTGACGTTGCCGGTATCGACACGCTCGCCGTCGTCATCAATCACGCGCAGGTAGCCGGGGCCGAGCGAGACCTCCTCTGTGAAGGTCAGCGTGACCTGCGTCGGCGCCTCCTCGAGGACGTCCCCGTTACCTGGCGATGACGTCACCAGCGTCGCGTGCGCGAAGGCCGCCTGAGCTCCGCCGAGCAACACGATGATGGCGAGCAGTGCGGTGATAACGCCGCGCATCCAGCGGCGCACCGAGATGTGCCGCGTAGTCAGATAACAAGTCACCGCGGCAGCAGCCCCCGAACGGCCACTGGCTGCAGCGCAGAGCGCGGCGACGGCATGACTCGGCGACGGCGCATCATCCACGCCAGCGAGGCGAGCAAGACGAGACCGGCCGCGATTAATGCGTGCTCCAGCACCCGCGCGACAGACACTTCGGATGCCAGCAGGTCACGCACACTGGCGTACCCGAGTATCGCCACCAGCCCACTGACCATCGGCAGTACGGCGTACGCGATGTTCGGTCGCAGTGCCGCAGTGGCGAACCCGATACCGATCGCGACGCTCCATGCACCTAGCTCGGCAGCCGTGTGACCGGCGGAATCGTCGTGCGCGAACAAATGCAGTACGCCGACGAACACCTGCACAAGGGCTGCGGCCATGAGTGCGGCGCGCGCCAGGCTCATCCCCAGCGACGGCCGGGGTACGTCTCCCAAGATCGCCGTCAAGATCCGTTCGGCGAGGTCCGGTACGGCGTCCGCCGACTGCATCCGCAGCGGCCGTTGGATATCCGGGACGATCCGTGCCCACTCGGCGCACGATGGGCAGGCCGCCAGATGCACTGCGGTCTCGACGGGCGCTTTTTCGCCATCGAACTGTGCGGACAACGCCTCGCGGTATACCGCGCAGGTCACATCAAGCTGCGCATTACCCTGGTCATCGTTACGTCGCATGAGCCCTCCTTGCCACACGGTGATAGTCGGGCTTGCCGGCGGCAAAGTTCCCACGCGATTGGTCAACGTCCGATGAACACGCAGCCCAGCCACGCTGAGGTGACGCGATGGGCGTTACAGGCGGGCGCGGGCGATATGACGGCGATGGCGCTGTTCATCCGTGCCACCCAGGCTGAGGTGTGGCGGGTCTGCGCGCATCTCGGCAACCGGTGGGCCGCCGACGACCTCGCGCAGGAGGTTTACCTGCGAGCGCACCGCTCATTGCCGCGCTTCCGCGGAGACTCCTCGGCCCGGACGTGGCTGCTCACCATCGCGCGGCGCGTGTGCGCGGACCATGTGCGCGAGCAGCAGCGCCGACCCGCGCCAGCCCCTATTGACGAGATCACCGATCCCGCCGATCCCGCAGCCGATCACGCAGGGCACGGCGCGCTTCGCGATTTGCTCGAGCGGCTCGACGAGGACCGCAAAGAGGCCTTCGTGCTGACGCAGGTGCTGGGCTTGAGCTATCAGGAAGCCGCCGAGGTCAGCGGTTGCCCGATTGGGACGATCCGCTCGCGCGTCGCCCGCGCCCGCGAGGATCTCGTGGCCGCGGTCCGTGCCGCGGACGACGCCGCGCAGTCGTAGCACGCTCGCCGCGCACTCATATCACGATCATTCGTGCCCGGGCGCTCCGGAAAAATTCCTAGAAAAAGTTTTGAACCCTTGAGGAACCGCTCGGCGAGGGTGACCATCAATATTGATGCACAACCTAAACGGGTGCACACAAGAGGCCCCGAACCCCTCACACGCAATTGAGCGAACTAAACCTAGGAGATCATCATGGAGTACTACGACACCGATGGCGATGGCGTTGCTGACTCGGTTGGCTACGACACCAACGGCGACGGTCTGATCGACACCTACGAGATCGACACCAACGGCGACCAGTACGCCGACACTGTCGTGACCGACTTCGACAACGACGGCTACGCAGACTCCGGCTCCGCCGACGTCTCGGCTCCGGGCGGCGACTACTACGCCGGTGGCGAGACCACCTCCGACGGCGGCACCACGTTCGACTCGGATGGCGACGGCGTTGCTGACCAGGTTGGTTACGACACCGACGGCGACGGCGTACTCGACACTTACAACATCGACACCAACGGCGACCAGTGGACCGACACCACGGTCACGGACTGGAACGGCGACGGTATCGCCGACAGCGGCTCGGCCACGGTCTTCCAGAACGAGTACGACACCGGCCAGAACTCCGGCAGCACCTCCAGCGACGGCGGCAGCGCCAGCAGCAGCTCCGGCGGCCCGAACTACTACGACACCAACGGCGACGGCGTCGCCGACCAGATCGGCTACGACACCGACGGAAACGGCGTTGACGACGTGTACGAGATCGACACCGATGGCGACGGGTACGTCGACACCACCGTCACCGACTACAACGAGGACGGCTGGTCGGACCAGCAGGTCTAACCTCCACACTCAGCACGATGTAAAGGGCCAGGCGATTCGCCTGGCCCTTTATGTTTGTCCCAGCCGACGTCTGCCACTAGCAAAATCCCCACCGGCGGTAAAGGATCAGTTATCTCGCGGAACCTTTTAGCGCCACCACACCGTCTGCACCTAGGCAGCACCTCAACCGCCACCGCGGCGGATTCATTACTACCGCACATCAATATCCTGCGAGGAGATTCCCATGGCCAGCAACGCGAACGGGCCTGTTAACGCAACCGGTTACGACACCGACGGCGACGGTGTCGTCGACACCGATGGCTTCGACACCAACGGGGACGGCGTTCTCGATTCCTCCGACGGCGCGTACACCGAGCCGTCGCCGACCGTCACCGGCTCGGCGACGTCGTACGACACCGACGGCAACGGGGTGACCGACACGATCGAGTACGACACCGACGGCGACGGACTGGTCGACTACATCGAAGGCGACCTCAACGAGGATGGAATTGTCGACGCCGTCGCCTACGACACCAATGGCGATGGCGTCATCGACTACGCCGAGGCCGACACCGACTACAACGGCGTCACCGACACGTACGCCGAGGACGTCGACGGCAATGGCGTCATCGACGCCGACGAGGTCTTCCTCGATGCCGACGAGAACGGCGTGATCGACACTGAAGAAGGCACGATCGACGCCTCCTATACCGAAACCACAACGACCAGTACGACGACTACCAGCGCGGACGGCGCCAGCAGCACCACCGTCAGCGAAACATCCACCGCCACCTACAGCGACTACTACGACGCCGACGGAGACGGATACGCCGAAGCCCAGGACATCGACTCCAACGGCGACGGATACGTAGACATCATCACCTACGACACCGACGGCGACTACGTCCAAGACACGGCCGTGGTCGACTCCGACTACGACGGCATCGCGGACACCGTCCAGTACGACTACGACCAGGACGGATACGTCGACACCGAAACCAGCTTGTAAGACCGCATTCACAGGGGCGCGACCGGGTGACCGGTACGCGCCCCTGTTGCATGTCGGCTGCGGGGTCTAGCACCTTCTGCACAAAAGTTTTATATTGCCTAAAACCTTCGTTATCCTGCGGAACCTTTAGTTGGCGTTCACACGTCAGCACTAGTGCAACACCTAAACCGCTACGGCGGACCTTTTATATAACGCGTATAAAACTCTTCAGGAGAAGACTCATGTCCAGCTACGAAGGCAACACGGCAAACACCTCCAGCAGCGAACCGACGGTCACCGGCTCCGCGACCGCCTACGACACCAACGGCGACGGCATCACCGACGAGGTGCGTTACGACACCAATGGCGACGGGTACGTCGACTACATCGAGGCGGACACCAACGGTGACGGCATCGTCGATTACGTCGAAGTAGACACCAACGGCGACGGCATCACCGACCAACTGGCCTCGGACACGAACGGTGACGGCATCATCGACACCGTTGAATACGACACTGATTACGACGGCGTCGCTGATTACGCCGAAAGCGACACCGACGGCAACGGCATCATCGACACCTACGTATACGACACCGACGGTGACGGGGTTGCCGACACCGTTCTGACCGACGCCAACGAGAACGGTGTGATCGACTCCGACGAGGGCAAGGTCAACGCCTCCTACACCGAAACCTCGACGGTCAGCACCACCACGACCAGCGCGGACGGAACCTCAACTACCGTCAGCGAAACGACCTCCGCCACCTACAGCGACTACTACGACGCCGACGGAGACGGATACGCCGAAGCCCAGGACATCGACACCAACGGCGACGGATACGTAGACGTCGTCACCTACGACACCGACGGCGACGGAGTGCAGGATTCCGCGCTCGTCGATTCTGATTACGACGGCATCCCCGATACCGCGTACATCGACACTGATGGTGACGGGGTTGCCGACACCGTGCAGTACGACTACGACCAGGACGGTTACGTCGACACCGAAACGAGCCTGTAAACCTCAATCCCCACAGGGGCGCGTACCGGGAAACCCGGTACGCGCCCCTGTCGCGTTAGGTCGCCGGCTACCGCATCGCGTCCAGCTGCC
This sequence comes from Cumulibacter soli, assembly GCF_004382795.1. Classification (NCBI taxonomy): domain Bacteria; kingdom Bacillati; phylum Actinomycetota; class Actinomycetes; order Geodermatophilales; family Geodermatophilaceae; genus Cumulibacter; species Cumulibacter soli. Next base: position 61,190 of record NZ_SMSG01000001.1, read on the forward strand.
GCACGAGCGTCTTGATCGCCGTATTGCGATACGACATCTCGACCAACTCGGCGACCTCCTGCCAGTCCGGTTCGCTCACCCGGAAATTCAGCCCCAACCACCCACTCGGACCGTAATAACCAGGCACGAAGAACCGCTCATCCTGCACGAGCGCGTCACGCTCGATCGCATCCGGCAGGAACACCACTGACTGCGCGCACTCGTCACTGGCGTGATCGCCCTTAACCACCGCACCGAAGATCGCGAAGATCTTCTTCGTGTAGAAGACCGGGTGCCCGTGCGAGATCTTCTCCTCCGCCGCCGGCAAATCCAACGCGACCGAGCGCAGTTCGCGCAAGTAGGGATCGTTCTCGTCAAAACGCGGTGGGTGAGCCATACATCGACGATAACCGCCGCCCGACGATTCACTGCTGTGATCGCGTCGTACTCGCCTAGAGTTATGCGCATGAGTTCCAAGGCCGCCGCCACCTCCGTGTCCGCCACCCACCCCGCCGACAGCCACGAAACAATCAGCGTCGTCGGCGCCCGGGAGAACAACCTCAAGAACGTCAGCATCGACATCCCGAAGCGGCGCCTGACCGTGTTCACGGGGGTCTCCGGTTCGGGCAAGAGTTCGCTGGTGTTCGACACCATCGCCGCCGAGTCGCAGCGGATGATCAACGAAACCTACAGCGCCTTCGTACAAGGATTCATGCCGAACCTCGCTCGACCGGACGTCGATCACCTGGACGGACTCACCACCGCGATCATCGTCGATCAGGAACGGATGGGGGCTAATCCGCGCTCGACGGTCGGTACGGCGACGGACGCGAACGCGATGCTGCGGATCTTGTTCAGCAGGCTCGGCTCCCCCAGCCTCGGCGCGCCGAACGCGTACTCCTTCAACATCCCCACGGTGCAAGGTAGTGGAGCGATCACCGTACAGCGCGGCGACAAGACGAAGGCGGAGAAAGCGACGTTCACCCGCCTCGGCGGAATGTGCCCGCGGTGCGAAGGCATGGGTGCGGTCAATGACTTCGACATGACGGCGCTGTACGACGATGAGAAGTCGTTACAGGACGGGGCGCTGACCGTCCCCGGTTACAGCATGGACGGCTGGTACGGCCGCTTGTTCCGCGGCGCCGGATTGCCGATGGACAAGCCCATCCGCTCGTTCACCAAGAAGCAGATGCACACGCTGCTGTATTCGGAGCCGCAGAAGATCAAGGTGGACGGCGTCAACCTGACGTACGAAGGCGTCATCGGCAAGATCCAGAAGTCGATGCTGTCCAAAGACCTCGACTCGATGCAGCCACATATCCGTCGATTCGTCGAACGCGCCGTCACGTTCCAGACCTGCCCGGAATGCGGCGGGACCAGACTCGCGGCCGAAGCTCTCGGCTCAAAGATCAACGGTAAGAACATCGCCGAGTTGTGCGCGATGCAGATCAGTGACCTCGCCGAGTGGGTGCGCGCCGAACTCACGGACGCATCCGTCGCGCCGTTGGTGAAGGGGCTTCAGCACCTGCTGGACTCATTCACCCAGATTGGTTTGGGGTACCTGTCGCTGGAGCGTCCGGCGGGCACGCTGTCTGGCGGTGAAGCGCAGCGCACCAAGATGATCCGCCACCTTGGGTCCTCGCTGACCGACGTCACCTACGTTTTCGACGAACCGTCCATCGGACTGCATCCGCACGACATCGATCAGATGAACGGCCTACTGCAACGCCTGCGCGACAAGGGCAACACCGTGCTGGTCGTCGAGCACAAACCCGAGATGATCGCGATCGCCGACCACATCGTCGACCTCGGACCGGGCGCGGGAACCGCCGGCGGCACGATCTGCTTCGAAGGCGACCTCAACGGTCTGCGCGCCAGCGATACGACCACCGGCCGCCACCTGGATGACCGCGCAGCAGTCAAGTCCGAGGTACGAGAATCCGGCGATTCACTGCAGATCCGAGGAGCAGCGACTCACAACCTGCAAAAGGTTGATGTCGACGTACCGCTCGGGGTGCTGTGTGTGGTCACCGGCGTCGCCGGTTCGGGCAAGAGTTCGCTGATACATGGATCGGTCGCGACCCGCGAGGACGTCGTGGTCGTCGATCAGTCGGCGATCAAGGGATCACGGCGCAGCAATCCGGCGACGTACACCGGATTGCTCGAGCCGATTCGTAAGGCGTTCGCGAAGGCCAACGGCGTCAAACCCGCGCTGTTCAGTTCCAACTCCGAGGGCGCGTGTCCGACGTGCAATGGCGCGGGCGTGATCTACACCGACCTCGGTGTGATGGCCACGGTCGAGTCGACCTGTGAGGACTGCGGCGGCAAGCGTTTCCAGCAGGAGGTGCTGCAATACACCTTTGGCGGCAAGAACATCGCCGAGGTGCTCGCGATGTCGGTCGCCGAGGCCGAGGCCTTCTTCGCAGACGGGGATGCCAAAACGCCTGCGGCGTACAAGATTCTCGACCGGCTGGAGGATGTCGGGCTCGGATACGTGACCCTCGGTCAGCCCCTAACCACGCTGTCCGGTGGTGAGCGCCAGCGGCTGAAGCTCGCCGCGCAGATGGCGGAGAAAGGCTCCATCTACGTACTCGACGAACCGACGACCGGTCTCCACCTCGCGGATGTCGAGCAGCTGCTGGGGCTGCTGGACCGCCTGGTTGATTCGGGCAAGTCCGTCATCGTGATCGAGCACCACCAAGCCGTGATGGCGCACGCTGATTGGATCATCGACCTCGGCCCGGGCGCCGGTCACGAGGGCGGGAAGGTGGTATTCGAAGGCACCCCGGCGCAGCTGATCGCCGATGCCTCGACGCTCACCGGTAAGCACCTCGCACAGTACGTCAACTGACACTGGTTACCTCGCGCAACGAGCTTGACGTCGGTTGACGCGTCGGGCCTCGAGCATCGGACCGCTCTCCCGCGCTGAACGTAGCGTGGGAGAGCAGGCGCCCCGCAACGAGGAACCCTTCGTGAGCGGCCGTCAGGCGTGTACCGGGGCGCGGCTCGGCGGTAGTGTCGCAGGAAAGGCGCCCTCACGGCGATGCAGCCACCCGGCGCCGTGATGCCCGTGTCGCTCGATAGATAGGAACCCGCGTGTCCGACTCATCCCACACCGTTGACGCCCAGCTGGTCAGCGAGGTCGTCGCTGCTTACACCCAGGTCGGCGGTGGGCCCGGCGAGCTGTCCCAGGCACCGGCTCCGCTGGCACTTCCCGAAGCGTTCACGGACCTGTCCGAATCCGAGGCCTACGCATTCCAGGAAGCACTCATCGACGGTCTGATGAGCACTTACGGTGGCCAGCGCCGCGGATACAAAATCGGCGGCGTCGACCCGTTCTACGGCGTACTGCTGGATTCCCACCTGATCAGCGAGGACGACGAGATCGAGCTCGCGACCGCGAACTCCCCGGTGTTCGAGCCGGAGATTTTGGTGCGCACCACCGCGGAGCTCGATGCGCAGGCCAGTACCGAGCACATCGCCGCATCCGTTGAGATGGCCGCCGGCATCGAGATGCCGGTCAGCAGATTCGCGAACTGGAGCCTCGCCTTCCCCCGCACCGCGTTGATCGCTGACAATGCCTTGTCGACCTACGTGGTGACCGGTTCGTCGTGGCTGCCGTCGCTCGCTCCGGAGGCCACGGTCAATGTCACCCTCACGCATCCCGATGGGGTTTCCACCGGATCACGCACCGCGGCGTCGGTCTACGAGGGCGTGGCCTGGCTGCTGAGCGCGCTGTCGTCACGTGGTCAGACCCTCGCGGCTGGGTCGCTCATCGCGACCGGCACGCTGCTGGCCAACCCGCCCGCGATCCCGATGACCGCAGGCACCTACAGCGCGTCGTTCGACAACGGACTCGGGACCGTCGCCATCACCGCGAAGTAGCCAACGCAAAGGCGGGGCGTCCGCAACGGACGCCCCGCCTTTCGGTTGCTGAACAGCTAGCGAGAGTGGATCTCGCCGGTCACGAACAGTTTCATTCCCTCGACGCCGTCGTACGGACTGCGCCCAGTGACGCTAATCGCCGACACACCCCACAGCATGCACCGGATCGAATCGACGGCCTGCGGCGCGGTCTGCTCGGTTACCTCACCGGAGCGGATCCCGATCTGCGCGATCGAGTCGTAGAAATCCAGGATCTCCTGCGTCACCGGCATCGGCTCCTGCTGCTCGGCGTTACGTTCCACCCAAGCGCGCAGGATGAACACGCCGACGTCCGGTTTGGTCACCGAACGACGGTACGCACAGTCCAACAGCGCCGCCGTGCACTCGCGAATCGTCTGCAATTCGGCGCACGTTGCTTTGAAGTCGCTGAGTTGGTCATCGGTCGCCGCGAGGTACGCCTCGTGGTACAACGCCTGCTTCGAAGAGAAGTAGTGATACAGCGTTCCCGAGGACACTCCCGCGGTCTCGGCGACCTGCCGCAATGTCGTACTAGCAAGACCTTGTCGCGCGAAGCGATGAATGGCGGCCTCGATCAACCCGGCGCGGGTACGCTCCGAGTCGGCGTCTGGTGGACGTCCGGCGGTCTTCGGCTCCATCAGCCCTCGGTCACCATGGCGTTCGGAGTATCGGCGAACTCCCGTACGAGCATCTGCATCTTCTCTTCCACTACTACTGCCGCTTCATCCTTAATCGTGTCGAATCCGCGGATCTCCGTTGGCAACGAGGCGATCTGGATCGCTAGATCCAGGTTCGCCGCATTCAGCTCGGTCGTGATCTCACCGAGGACCTTAATGTAGTCGAAGATGCGTGCGCGTTCGGCGCGACGGTGTTTCGTCATACCGAACACGTCCAGCGACGTACCGCGCACCTTGCGCGCCATCGCGAGTCCGCGCAGTAGCGGCATCGCCACCTGCGACGGGATCTCCCACTTCGCCGCGCGCCCGGTGTCCTTACTGCGGCGATTGAACATTTGCGGCGCGAAGTTCAGCTTGTACCGGTAGCCGGGCTCGAAAGCCTCGTCGAGTTGACGCTGGAAGTCGGCGTTCGTATAGAGTCGCGCGACCTCGTACTCATCCTTGTAGGACATCAACTTGAACAGGCTCTGGGTCGCCGCCTTCGTCAACTGCCCAGCGGATCCTGCGACTCGCGATTCAGCGTCGTACACCCGTCGCACCATGGCACGGAAGCGATCTGCCCACTGCGCGTTCTGATAATCGGCCAGGAATTCCGCTCGACGCTCGATCAACTCCTCGATGTTCTCCTCAACCGTCGCTGCATCGTCGGTCTGGTCGTGATCCACATCGGCGATCCGCTCGACGGCAGGTAGGTCCACGGCCGCGTGTCGGCCCCACATGAAAGCTTCCTGATTTGCCTTCACCGATACGCCGTTGATTTCGATGGCCCGCGCTATCGAAGCCACCGAGACCGGTAGCGCACCAATTTGAGCGGCGTACCCGAGCATGAAAAGGTTTGCGTAGATACCGTCGCCCATGAGGCGCGTCGCCAGCCGGGTTGCCGCGAGCACGTTGAGTCCTTCGCCGAGAGTCCGATCCAGACGACGAACCATGCCCTGCGTCGACATGTCCAGATCACGCGATCCCGCGAAGGCGACGGTGGGCGACACGTCGGCGTTAACCAAGGCCGTCGTACTACCGGAGCGTGCCGTGCTCAACATCGTTTGTGCGGCCGCGACGATCATGTCGGCGCCGAACAAGAGGTCCGCCGACGCCTTGCCGATCCGTGGCGACAGCTCGATCCCCGCCTGATCGACGATCCGCACGTGGCTGTGCACCGTTCCGTTCTTCTGCGCCAAACCGGACTCGTTCAGCACGCTGGCAGACTTGCCTTCGAGGTGGGCCGCCATTCCCAGCAGCGCGCCCACGGTCAGCACCCCACCGCCGCCGACCCCACCGATCACGATGCCGTACGGCGAGGCTGCATCGGCGATCTCGGGCGTCGGCAGGTCCCACCCGTGCTCTGCTGCGCTTGTTGCGACTCGGCCACGCTTGCGCGGGGTTGCGTCGTACACGGTGACGAACGACGGGCAGTACCCGTCGACGCAGGTCATGTCCTTGTTGCAGGAGGACTGGTTGATCTTGCGCTTGCGGCCGAGGTCGGTTTCCAGCGGCTCGACGCTGATGCAGTTGGACTGCACGTTGCAGTCACCGCACCCTTCGCAGACATCGGGGTTGATGAACGCGCGCTTGTTCGGATCCTCGGCATTCCCCCGTTTGCGCTCGCGGCGCAGCTCCGCCGCGCAGGCCTGATCGAAGACCAATGCCGTGACGCCGCTGATGTCGCGTAGCCGCCGCTCGACATCGATCAGGTCGTGCCGCTCATGCACCTTGACCCCGGTCGGGAACGCCTGCCCGCCGCGGTACTTCGCCGGGTCGTCGGTGAGTACGACGACCTCTCCGACTCCTTCGGCCAACAACTGGCGAGCGACGTCCTGCGCGGTCAACTGGCCGGGGATGGACTGCCCGCCGGTCATCGAGATGTAGCCGTTGAGCAGAACCTTAAAGGTCATCGTCGTACCGGCCGCGACGGCTGCTCGAATGACCATCGACGCGGAGTGCGAGTAGGTGCCATCACCGACGTTCTGGAAGGTGTGCTCCTGCTCGGTGAACGGCGCCATCCCGATCCACAAAGCGCCCTCACCGCCCATGTGGGTGGACATGAAGGTGTCGCGGCCCGGGACATTCAACATCCCAGCCATACCGTGACATCCGGTGCCGCCGATATTGAAACTGCCCTCGGGGACCTTGGTCGAGGAGCTGTGCGGGCATCCGGAGCAGAACCCTGCGGCGCGGACGAGTTCATCACCGCCGGCGTTCTGCACGGTGAGACCCAACAAGTCCAGCGACTGACGCGGGCGCATCTTCTGCAGTTCGTTCTCGTCCAAGCCCGAGGTCGAAATCCGGCGGAACAGCACTCGTGAAACGAGTTCGGCGTCGAGCGCGCCATGCTCGGGAACAAGTCGCGCACCGGTCTCATCAGTCTTGCCCACCAGCACGGGCCGCTTGTCGATGGGTAGTTGGCGGATGAGCCGCGCGACCTGGTCCTCGATGATCGGGTGTTTGGGCTCAACGACGATGATCTCATCGTGGTTCGCCGCAATATCCAGGATGCATTCGGGCTCGACCGGCCACGTCATACCGAGCTTGAGCACGCTGATACCGAGCTCAGCCGCGCGAGTGGCATCCAGACCGAGGTCACCGAGTGCGTCCATCACATCGAGGTGGGTCTTGCCGGCGGTCACGATCGCGATAGTCCGCGGCATAACTGACCCGGTGCGCGCGACGGTCACCTTGTTGAGGTCGTTCGCCCGCGCGAAAGCGCGTGCGGCGTCGTACCGCACGGTGCGGATTTCCTCTTCAAGTCCGACTGCGCCGCCGAGGCCGGCGGCCCCGGGCCGAGCGGCGCCTAGCGGCAGCGGCCGCGCGGTGCCCTCGGGCAACACGATTCGCGGGTGCGCGGGGTCAACGGTGACCGTTGCCGCGCTGTCGATGATGTCGTTAAGACAGATGAAGCCGACCCAACTGCCCGAGAACCGAGATAGCGCCCAGCCGTACAGCCCGTAGTCGACGACCTCCTGAATCGAGGACGGATTCAGGATTGGCATGTGCATATGCACGAAGAGAGTGTCACTCTGCTGCGCGGTGATGGTGCTGCGTGCGTCGTGGTCGTCACCGGCGAGAGCCAGCACACCACCTAGCGGCGCGACGCCCCGGTAGCTAGCGGTCCGCATCGCGTCGACCGATCGCTCGACACCAGGACCCTTGCCGTACCACATGCCGAAGACGCCGTCGTACTTCGACGTGACCGGCCCGATGTTGAGGTATTGAGTCCCCGAGATCGCGGTCGCCGCGATGTCCTCGTTGATGCCCGGCTCAAAGTGGATGCGGTTCTTCTTCAGTCGATCGACCTCCGCGCGCAGCAACGAGTCGAGACCACCCAACGGCGAGCCGGGATAGCCGGACACATAGCCGGCGGTATTGCGGCCCTCAGCAACGTCACGCGCACGCTGCATCAGCGGTAGTCGGGCGAGCGCGTCCCAACCGGTGAGGTACACACGTCCGGTTTCGCGGTCGAACCGATCGTCGAGGGTGTAGTCCCTGTCCATTCTGTTGCCTCCAGTCACCGATGCGCATCGTCCGCCGCCGGTGTGGCGGTGGCGCGATCTAGGCCTCCAGCAATAATCGGCCGATCGGCCGATCATGTCAACCGGACACCCGAGCGCGACGCTGCGACGCTTGACCTCTCGACTCGACACGTGTTATTCCTGTTTGATTCGACCGACCGGCCGATTCATTGCGACACGTTCGGCCGCGTGGCCACGAGGAGATCCCATGAAGTTTCCCGTCCGCCCTGCATCAGCGGTGCTCGCGCTGACCTTGCTCACGTCCGGTTGCGGGTCCGCTCCGGAGAAGTCGACCTCCCAGGCCGTCACGGATTTCCCCAACAGCATCGACGTCCAAGAGGGATGGGACCCGGAGGCTCACTTCGATTGGGCATACGCCTCATTCGTCGGCTCGTGGGACCCGATGCTCAGCTCCACCGGCGGCGACATTGTCTGGTACAGCCAGATCTACGACACCCTGCTCAACCTGACGCTCGAGGGAACGCCGGAGCCGAGACTCGTTACCGAATGGGAAGCGGCAGAAGACAACAAGTCGGTCATCTTCACCCTCCGCGACTCAGTGAAGTTCAGCGACGGCACACCATTCGACGCCGACGCCGTCAAGTTCAATCTCGAGCGCTACCTGAGCGAAGACAGTCTGATCTCCAGCGAGATCGCGCAGATCACCTCGATCGACGTCATCGACTCCGCCCACGTCAAGATCACCGTCAGTAGCGGCCTCGGCGCCCTGCTCTCAGCGCTGACCGCGCGCGCCGGGATGATGGTCTCCCCCACGGCAGCTAAGGCAGGCAACTTGGGTGGGACGCCGGTCGGGTCCGGCGCATACACGATCACGAAGATTCTGCCCGGAGATCGCGTCGAGATCGAGAAGACTGACGACTACTGGGATCCGGACGCTCAACGCGTAGCCACGATGACGCTGCATTACATGGTCGATGACCAGGCTCGGCTGAATGCGCTGAAGTCAGGTGAGCTCGATGGTGCCGTACTGACCCCCGACCAGATCGACTCGGCGGATGCCGCCGACCTGCAGGTGGTCGCCGAACCGAGCACCGCGTTCATCTACTTCATGGTGAATACGGGTCAGGAGCCGTTCGATGACGTCCGGGTGCGCAAGGCGCTCAATCACGCTGTCGACCGCGAAGGCATCGCGAATGGGCTATACCAGGGCCACTGCACCCCGTCGGTACAGCCGTGGCCTTCCTCCAGCATCGGCTACAGCGAGACGGTCGGCGACGGACTCGACGTGTACAACTACAACCCGCAGAAGGCAAAAGACCTGCTGGCTGAAGCCGGAGTCAAGGACCTGAAGATGACGTCAGTGTCCGTCAACATCCCCACCTACGTGAAGGTCGCCGAGGTGGTTCAGGAAAACCTCAAGGACGTTGGGATCGACCTGACGGTCACACAGGTTCCGGCGCCTGAGGTCATCGACGACTTCGTCACCAACCAGACCGCCCAGGCAAACATCAACCCGTACAGCGGTTTCTCCGATCCGCACGGGGTCATTGCCCGCAACTTCATGCCCGAGTCCCTGTTCAACATCGGCGAACCGATGCCTCAGGAGATGCTAGATCTCGCCATTTCCGCGGCGGACCCGGTGGATCCGGCCGACCGCACCCCGCTCTATGACGAGTTCATGCAGCAGTGGATGGAGAACCCGCCGTACCTGATGTCGATCTGCCTGCAGCACAGCGCAGCGGCGTACGGCCCGGGCGTTTCCGGTGTCTCGCAGGACCTGAGCGGGTGGGCGAATTACCGCGGCGTCGCCGTGGCAGAGTGACGCGGCTGCGTTTGCAGATAGATCTGCGCGAATGCGCTTCGTCCGATCCTGGACGCCCAGTCGCTCGGTCGGTTCGACACCGATCGCGTTGGCGGCCTTCGTGCAGCGCACAGGATCGCGTGAAGCAGACTAGAGCCGTGACACCACACTCGCTGAACTCACCGACCACACCGCGCACGCCGATTGCTGATATCGATGCATGAGCCCACGACGCTGATTGTCGGCTGCGGCGATCTGGGTACCGAGATCGGGTTACGGCTGATCGAGCGTGGTCATCGCGTCATCGGATGGCGCCGCGCCGTGCCTGCCGACATGTCGCCCATCCAGTTCCAGGCAGTGGATGTGCTGGCACCAATAACGACGGGCATTCCCCGCGTTGAGTACGTGGTGTGCGCGCTCGCTCCGCGCCGCGATGGCAGCGATATCTATGAACGGACCTACGTCGAGGGCGTACGGAACACGTTGCAGGCGCTGAATGCCGCCGGCGTCACGCCACGTCGGGCGCTACTGATCTCTTCCACCTCGGTGTACGGCGATATGGCTGGTTCCATCTCCGAGGAAACGCCGATCGCGGCGGCATCAGGGCGCGCAGCCGTGCAGTTGGAGACCGAGGCGCTGTTCGGCTCGCACTTCGCGACGAGCGCGACGACGGCAACAGTGCTGCGATGTGGCGGCATATATGGACCGGGGCGTGGCCGCCTTCTCGAGCAGGTACGCACCGGGTCCGCGGTTATTCCGCAGCAGTCGACGAAGACCAGCAGGATCCATCGCGACGATGCGGCTGGCGCCGTCGTCCACCTGCTCACCCGGCCCGACGAGCCGGAATCGCTTTATCTAGGCGTAGACGACGAACCGGCCGAACTCGGCGACGTACTGCGCTTCATCGCCGACCAACTCGGCGTCCCCGCGCCCCTTATCGGAGAGGTGCAGCGACGACGCGGCGGAAATCGTGAGTGCTCCAACGCGCGCTTGACGGCGACCGGCTTCAGGTTTCGCTATCCGGACTTCCGCTCCGGATACGCCCAGGAGATCGGTTCTCCACGCGAGCGCCACCCGTAGGACGATCTGCGGTGGAGTTGAGCACGCTAACGTGCGATTAGCGTGCTCAACTCCCCCGCAGATCCGAAAAGTGGAGGTGCCGGGAGCCGTCGCCGCTCGTACCTCGCGGCATCCTCCCGATTCCCGCAGAACGCAAAAGTCGTTCTGCGAACCCACTCGCAAGCTCGGGGTCCGCAGAACGACTTCGGTGGAGGTGCCGGGAATCGAACCCGGGTCCTATGGCGGTTTAACAGGGCTTCTCCGGGCGCAGTGCACGTGGTCTCTACTCGGCCCCAGGATTCATGTGCACAAGATCCTGTGACAGGCCCAGTCACTGTGAAATGTCCCGCGCGACCCCGTGACCGGGTCGGTTGGTGATCCTCCTAAACGATGCCAGGGTCCGGGCCGGAGGCCTCCCGGTCTGACAGACTCGCCTACTGCTTAGGCAGCGAGGGCGAAGTCGCGCTGATTAGATTCGGCGCTTATTGGTTTACGACGCGTGGTTTACGAGATCATCGTCGCCTTCCTCGGCCCGCTTCACCTGTCGCGACGTCCACAGTCGAGACCGTTCACCCCCTGGATGGGGATAACGCTGGTGACAGCGTTATGTTTCCCTATTGAGTTGTCGGTTGATCATCCTACAAGGCCTCAACGACACGCGGCCAGCCAATATTCCTGGCCGCGACGCACGAAGTCCATCGCCCGATCCGGACGCCGGCGGCTCCACTCCCGCGCTAGGGCGTGTTGCTAAACCCTTCTGACCGGCTGTTCGACGAGTCTTGAACGCGTGTCGCGTGATGTGATCTCGGATGAGGCCTGGGCTGCGATCGGCCCGTTGTTCCCGAAGATGAAGTCGACGGGCCGGCCGCCGGTGGATCGTCGCACGGTGGTGGAGGCGACGGCGTGGCGGTTCCGGACGGGTGCTCCGTGGCGGGTTGACGACGAAGAACCACCTGGTCTGCGACGGGAAGGGCCGCGCCCTCGCGTTTATCCTCACGCCCGGGCAGGCAGGGGACACCAGCATGCTGACCGCGACGTTGAGTGAGATCCGCGTCCAGGGCGCGAGAGGCAGGCCACGGTCAAGGCCGGACAGGGTGCTCGCGGACAAGGGCTACCCGTCGAAGGCGAACCGAGCCTGGCTGCGAGAGCGCGGGATCGCTGCGACGATCCCCGAGCGTGACGACCAGATCGCCCACCGTCGCAAGCGCCGAGGACGACCGATCGACTTCGGTCAGGACCAGCGGGCCCGGTACCGAGACCGCAACGTCGTCGAGCGGTGCTTCAACAAGCTCAAGCAGTGGCGCGGGATCGCGATGCGCTCAGACAAGACGGCTCGCAACTATCACGCGGGAGTGTGCCTCGCTGCGACGCTCCAATGGCTGTAGTTCGGCCAGGAGAGCCTCTTACGGGGTGGCGGATACGCGGGTCAGGACGGCTCGTTGAGCTTCATGTGGAGCAACGGGTACGGCCGACCAGCCTCGTCCGTCTCGCTGCGACCAACGACCTCGAATCCTCGGTGAGCGTAGAAGTCTGCAGCCGACACATTCTGTTCGTTGACATCCACCTTGGCGACGCCGCGCTCCGTGATTGCATGGTTGAGAAGCGCCGTGCCGATTCCAGCTCCGCGTCGCGTCGCGTCAACGAACAGCATCTCCAGATTACTGTCGAGAACACCGGAGAATCCCACCGGCTCACCATCAAGCTCTGCGACCGAGAGGGTCACGGCCGGGAAGTAGTCAGACTGCAGGCGGCTTTCGATCTCGTCGCGATGAGCATCCGCGAGGAAGTCGTGCGTCGCATCCACCGCGCTGCGCCAGATCTCAACGAGCGCCGGGTACTCCGCAGCCCCGGTTGACGGCCGAATACACAGAGCAGGCACGGTGGGTTCCCCTCGCGAAGACATCATCAGCCCATCATCCCAGGGCGATGGCCGACGCATACGCAGCGGTCACCTGATTAGCAACACGTCCTAGGGGCTCACTCCGCCGACGATCCGTGAGGTGCTATCGGCGGCTTACGACGAAGGTAGCGGGGAGACTTCCGACGGCAGGGCTGCGCGGATTGCGCCGGCGATCTCATCCAGCAGATCCCGCTGCACGCTCGTACGCCGCCACACCATCGCGATGTCTCGGTGCGGTGCTGGCTCGGCGAATCTACGCAACGCCACACCGGGATTAGGCACCACCGGGTGCACCACAGACAACTGCGGCATCAGCGTGATCCCCACGCCGGCGGCAACCATCAACCGCAACGTCTCCAGGCTCGTAGCCTGGAATCCGCGGCGCTCATCCGTCCCCGCTGCCCGGCAGACTTCGAGGGCTTGATCACGCAGGCAATGCCCCTCGGTGAGTAGCAGCAGATCCTCCCCCGCCACCTGCGAACTCGGCATCGGCGTCTTGTCGTCGGCCAGCGGATGCGTCGCCGGTACGGCGAGCAGGAATTCCTCCCGGAACATCGGCTGGACGGCGAGCGATTCGTCGTCGACCGGCATCGCTATGAGCGCCGCATCCAACGTCCCGGCATGCAGTTGCGACAACAGCACGGGGGTCTTCTCCTCGACCAACAACACCTCGAGATCGGGGAAACTGGCGTTGACGGTCCCGATCACGTGCGGAAGCAGGTAGGGCGCCAGCGTCGGAAACACGCCGAGCCGAACCGATCCCGCGTGCGGATCCCGCGACTGTCGGGCGAGACTGCGTATCTCGTCGGCGTCCGCCAGAATGTGCCGAGCGCGCCGCACGACGCGTTCGCCAACGGCGGTGAACAGGACCTGACGCGACCCACGCTCCACGAGGTCGGCACCCAACTCGGATTCAAGTTTGCGAATCTGAGTCGACAAAGTCGGCTGGCTGCAAAAACTCGCCTCCGCGGCTCGGCCAAAATGCCGATGCTCGTGGAGCGCTACGAGGTACTCCAGGTCCCGGATGTTCACACGCTCGCCAACTCACCAGCCTCGGTGGGCACGTCCTGGCGGATCAGATAGTCAAACGCGCTCAGCGCGGCTGTCGAACCGCCGCCCATAGCGACCACGATCTGCTTGTACGGCGTGGTCGTCACGTCACCGGCGGCGAAGATCCCTGGGATGTTTGTCGCACCCGCGGCGTCGACGATGATTTCGCCGCGTCCGGACAGTTCGACGCCCGAGGAACTCAGCCATTCGGTCACCGGCAGCAGGCCGATCTGCACGAATACCCCGTTGACCTCAACGGTCTTGAGGTCGCCGCTGTCGCGATCTTCGTACTGCACCGCCGTCACCTCGCCGCCATCACCCACGATTTCGGTCGTACGCGCCGATCGTACGACGTCCACGTTCGGCAGGGAATCCAGTTTGCGCAGCAAAACAGTGTCCGCGCGCAACTCATCGAGGTACTCGATCACGGTGACATGACCGGTGACCCCCGCGAGATCGATCGCGGCTTCCACACCGGAGTTACCGCCACCGACAACCGCAATCGGCTTGTTCTTGAACAGCGGACCGTCACAGTGCGGGCAGAACGTCACGCCCTTGTTGCGGTACTCGTCCTCGCCGGGCACACCGAGCGTGCGCCACCGCGCGCCCGTCGCCAGCACGATCGACTTAGCTCGCAACACTCCACCGCCTGAGAATCGGACCTCGTGCAGCCCGCCGTCCGTCGCCGGCACCAACTCGGACGCGACGACGTTGCGGATCTGATCGATCTCGTACTGCGCAGCATGCTCGCCCAGCGCGGCAGCAAGTTTCGGTCCTTCGGTGTACGGCGTCGACACAAAGTTCTCGATCGACATCGTGTCGAGCACCTGGCCACCGAGCCGCTCACCGGCTAGACCAGTGCGGAATCCCTTACGTGCCGCGTAAATCGCCGCCGATACGCCGGCCGGGCCAGACCCCACGACGAGTACGTCGTACGGCGCCCGCTCATTGAGGGATTCGGCGGCACGCGCCGCGGCGCCGGTATCCAACTTCGCGAGGAAGTCGGCGATGTCCATCCGGCCGGAACCGAACTCGGCACCATTGAGGTAGATCGTCGGTACAGCGAGGATCCGGCGCTCATTGACCTCGTCCTGGAACAGTGACCCCTCAACCGCAGTGTGCTTGATCCGCGGGTTGAGCACGGCCATCGCGTTCAGCGCCTGCACGACCGTCGGGCAGTTCTGGCAACTCAGCGACATATACGTGGTGAACTCGAAATCTCCCTCGAGTGCCTGCACCGCGTCGATCAGTGACTGCTCTTCCTTCACCGGGTGGCCACCGACCTGCAGCAGGGCGAGCACGAGCGAGGTGAACTCATGGCCGAGCGGCAGTCCGGCAAATCGCACTGAGATGTCGGTACCGGGGCGCACGATCGCAAACGACGGGGTGCGCGCATCGTCATCGGTCCGAACGTGGGTGACGCGATCAGAGCAGGCAGCGATCTCATCGAGCATCTCGCGCATGTCCTGCGACTTGGGCTGATCGTCATCGAGCGAACTACGCAACTCGATCGGTTCACGAACGAGCTCAAGGTATCCGGTCAATTGGGCAATCAGGTCTGCTTCAAGCATGTGAATCTCCACTGGTCAGCGGGTGAAAGGACTAATCGCGGTGGCAACGGCCGATCGGGCCGTTGCCACCGCGATCAGTGAGGTGCCGGTGAGCGCAGATCGGTTAGATCTTGCCAACCAGGTCAATTCCGGGCTTCAGCGTTGCGCTGGCCTCTTCTTCTTCCCACTTCGCCGGGCAGACCTCACCCGGGTGGTTGCGGACGTACTGCGCGGCCTTGACCTTGCGCATGAGCTCAGCGGCGTTGCGCCCGACACCTTCGCAGGTGGTCTCGACGAACTGGATGACGCCGTCCGGGTCGATCAGGAAGGTCGAACGGTCGGCCAGTCCTTCGCCTTCGCGCATGTTCTGGAAGTTGTTGGTGATGACGCCGCTCTGGTCGCCGAGCATGTAGTAGTTGATCTTGCTGATCTCCGGCGATGCATCGTGCCACGCCTTGTGCACGAAGTGGGTGTCGGTGGACACCGAGTAAACCTCAACGCCGAGCTTTTGCAGCTCGTCGTAGTAGTCCGCGAGGTCGGCGAGCTCAGTCGGGCACACGAAGGTGAAATCGGCCGGGTAGAAGAAGACGATCGCCCACTTGCCGAGGACATCCTGCTCGGTGACCGCGACGAAGTCCTTCTCTGTGGCCTTGTAAGCCATCGTGGAGAAGGGAAGGATCTTGGTGTTGACAAGCGACATGCAGCGGCTCTCCGTACTCGATTGAATGCGCCTCAGGATCGGCGAGGCGTTATAGCCATCCTATATCGATACCGGACTTTTCAAGAGTCAGAGTCGATTGTTTGTTCGAATGCTAACGATAGACGTCGTCTATCGACTAGTAGCCTTTCAATTTGTAGCATCTGTCACATCGGCTAGCCTAAGTAACCGTTTCCCGTTCTCCCAGAGGACCTTTCGCAGCCACTCATCGCCCAGCCCCAACCGATCCAACGCCTCCAGCTGGTGCGCATAGGGATACGGGATATTCGGGAAATCCGAGCCAAGCACGACCTTGTCCCCCAGCTCGGCTAGACGCCACACGTAGTGGTCCGGCATCGGCGTCGTCGCCTCGACGAAATCCGTTCCCGCCATCGTGGTGTCCAGGTGCACGTTCTCGAACTCACCAGCGAGATCGGCGAATGCGTCGTACTCAGACATACCTAGGTGCGCGACGACGAACGTCATTTTCGGGAATCGTTTCAGCACGCGCCGTACCTGCTCGCTACCGGTGTGCTCGCCAGGCACCGGCGCGTCGCCGGCATGAATCACTACTGGAGCACCGGCGGCCTCCAACTGCTCCCATGCCGGGCTCAGCTGCGGATCCTCTGGCGAGAAACCACCGACCTGAATGTGGACCTTGAACAGCCACGCCCCGCGATTGAGCGCCTGACGCACGTACCGCTCAACGTCCGGCTCGGGGTACAACGTGCCGCAATGGATCGAGTCGGGAACGCGCCGCGCGAACTCAGCACACCAGATGTTCAGGAACTCAGCCATTCCGGCCTTATGTGCGTAGGTCAGCGCTGGTATGGCCCTCATACCGAACTCGCGGCACAACTCCAGCCGTCGTTCCTCATCGAACCGGTACGTGATCGGCCACTCGCGGCCATACTTCTCTGGCGAACCGGCCGCGTCAAAGTACGCCCAGACCTTCTGCAACACGTTGTCCGGCATGAAATGCACGTGGATATCGGCCAAGCCGGGGACACCGAGTCGTTCCAGGTACGCGGGGATCTCGGAGTCAGTCTTCGGAGGATTCACGTGCCCCACGGTATCGAATCCGAATCGCCGTCCTACATGCCCTTGATCCGGCGTCCCATCTCCCGGCGGATCTCGCGATCAGCGTCACGTTTGGCGATGTCCTGGCGCTTGTCCCATTCCTTCTTACCCTTGCCCAGCGCGATCTCGACCTTGACGCGACCGTCTTTGAAGTACAGCTCCAACGGCACGATCGCCACGCCGCCGTCCTTGACCTTGACCGCGATCTTGTCGATCTCCTTGGCGTGCAGCAGCAACTTGCGCGTACGCCGAGGCATGTGGTTGGTCCATGATCCCTGGGCGTACTCGGGGATGTGCAGGGCGTGCAGGAAGATCTCGCCGTCCTCGACCATGCCGAACGCGTCGATCAGGCTGGCACGACCCGCACGCAACGACTTCACCTCGGTGCCGTGTAGGACGATGCCCGCCTCATACGTATCGAGAATGTTGTAGTCGTGGCGGGCGCGCTTGTTGCGCGCGATGACCTGCTGGCCGCTTTCCTTGGGCATTCGTTCATTCTCCCACGGTCCGGCAAAGCAATTGCCGCCGAGCGTCTATGCGCTCGGCGGCAATTGCTACCGATTGTGTCTTGAGGCTGCAGTATTAGGTGCGCACGTACAGCCGCAGCGTCAGCCACGCGGTCACACCGGCGAGCAGGACACCCGCGCCGGCGATCAGCGGCGATACGGCCCAGATGTCCGATGCGTGCACCGGCGGAATCGTGCCGCTCTCGATCATGCTGGCGAAGGCGCCCTCGACCAGGAAACGCTTGGTGGCGAACAGGCCCGCGACCGCCAGCGCCGCACCGAGCAGACCCGCCACGGCGGCTTCCAGCACGAACGGCACCTGTGTGTACCAGCGCGATGCGCCGACCAGTCGCATAATGCCGGTTTCGGTACGTCTGGTGAACGCGGCCAGCTGAACCGTATTAGAGATCAGCAGCAACGCTGCGATCGCGCCGGTTATCGCGATAGCAATCGTGGCGTTACGTAGGCCATTAAGAACCGAGAAGAGTTTGTCGAGCACCTCCCCCTCGTCCTGCACGGTGTTGATGCCTTCATCGAAGGCCACCTCACCACCGCTAGTAGACACCGTGAAGGCCTCAGCGATCGCCTCATAGCGCTCGGCGTTAACCAGGCTCACGCGGTAGGAGGCCGGGATCGCTTCAGCTGGGGTGTTCTCGACGAAGGCCTGCTGCGTCTCGAACTGCTGCTTGAACCGCTCGTACGCCTCTTCCTTCGACTCGTAGAAGTACTCGGAGACCTCATTGTCGGCCTCTAGGTCGTCGAGCTTGCCCTCGATGGCGTCACGCTGCTCGTCGGTGACGTCGTCATCGAGGAAGATCGACACCTGGACCTTGTCGTAGTAGATGTCCTTCATGGTGTCGATCTCGCGCTTGATCAGCAGACCAGCGCCGAGCAGGCCAAGGGAGATCGCCGTCGTCAGGATCATGGCGATCGTCATCGTCAGGTTGCGACGTAGACCCGCGCCCACCTCGGACAGGATGAACTTCAGACGCATTGGTTCCTCTGGGGTTGGTGGCTACCGAAGCTAGCCATGGGAAGAATGACTGGCTCCGCTAGCGGCCGACGCCGTACACGCCGCGGGTCTGGTCACGCATCAGCTGACCCTCATCGAGCTCGACCACGCGACGACGCATCGCGTCGACGATATTGGCATCGTGCGTAGCCATCACGACCGTCGTGCCGGTGCGGTTAATCCGCTCGAGCAGCAGCATGATGTCCTGGCTGGTCTCGGGATCGAGGTTTCCGGTCGGCTCGTCGGCCAGCAGCACCAGCGGACGGTTCACGAACGCGCGCGCGATAGCCACGCGCTGCTGCTCGCCACCGGACAACTCATGGGGCATACGGTCGGACTTACCTTCGAGGCCGACGAGCTCCAGCACCTCGGGGACGACTTTGCGGATCGTGTTACGCGGCTTGTTGATGACCTGCAGCGCGAACGCGATGTTCTCCGAGACTGTCTTGTTCTTCAACAGTCGGAAGTCCTGGAACACGCAGCCGATCGTGCGGCGCAACTTCGGCACCTGCCACTTGCTCATCTTGTTCAGGTGCTTGCCGTTGACGTGGATGTCGCCCTTCGACGGCGTCTCCTCGCGCAACAACAACTGTAGGAAGGTCGACTTGCCGGAGCCCGACGGGCCGATCAGAAAGACGAACTCGCCCTTCTCGACCTGAAGCGACACGTCGTCCAAGGCGGCACGGGTGGACGTCGAGTAGAACTTGCTGACGTTCTCAAAGCGAATCACAACGGACGAGCCTACCCCGTCGTTATCAATTTGTAGTCAAATTCGACTGTGACGCTCGCTGCGTGCCGTGCATCGGCAACTCAAATGCGTTATCGGGCGCCCGCGATCGCGTCGCCGCGGACCAGCGTTTCATCACCAAATGTGTCGGCGGGGTCAGCGCCCAGGTTCACGATCGTGTTGTCGGCATCGACGAAAACCACGCTCGGCTGGAATTCCTTGGCCTCAGCGGTGTCCATCTGCGCGTACGCGATCAGAATGACCAGGTCGCCGGGATGCACTAGGTGGGCGGCGGCGCCGTTGATACCGATCACGCCACTACCGCGCTCGCCGGCGATCGTGTAGGTCTCCAGGCGAGCACCATTAGTGATGTCGACGATGTGTACGAGTTCACCGACGAGGAGATCGGCGGCATCCAGCAGATCCTCATCAATGGTGACCGAGCCGACGTAGTGCAGGTCGGCCTGAGTCACCGTTGCGCGGTGGATCTTGCTCTTCATCATGGTGCGAATCATTCGCGATTGTCTCCTGGGACTGGACTGGATCACGTCCTAACCACTCCACAGGATACGGCCAAAACCCACCGTCTAAGTTAGGTGTATGTCACACCCCACGCTCGATGCCGAGGCGTACTACCTGCCGGGCGGAGATAACCGCTACCGGCCTACTGAGGCCACCACCAGCCCGTGGAACGACGCCGCGCAACACGGTGGGCCGCCGTCGGCGCTGCTTTCCCGGGTGATGAGCGACCTGGTGGATCCCGGCTTGCGCCTGGGCCGCCTCGCGGTCGACTTCCCCGGACCGATCCCACGTACTGAGTTCACGATCGACGCGAAGGTCACCCGCCCTGGACGTCGAGTGTGCCGGACCGAAGCGGCAATGATCGTCGATGAGAAAGTCGTGGCCTCAGCGAGTGCTTGGCACATCGCGACCGGCGAGCGCCCTCCGACGGACGGCGTCCACGACTTTGCTGCGCCGGCGTTGCCGGATGCGCAACCCCAGCGTTTCTTCCCCGGCATGGACGACTGGGGCCATGGCCGATCAGTGGAGTGGCGCTTCACTCACGGCGCGCTCGCCGAGCCGGGTCCCGCCGGCGTCTGGACCCGGTTGCGTCAGCCACTGATCGCCGGACGTGATCTCGCCGGGTTCGACCGCGCGATCGTGGTTGCCGACTCCGCGAACGGGGTCTCGAACGAACTGCCGTTCGGCGAGTGGCTGTACATCCCGCCCACCATGACGTTCACGGCACTGCGCGCACCGGTCGGCGAATGGGTATTCCTGGATGCGCGAACGACCCTCGCGGGCGATGGGGTCGGTATCGCCTCCGGGTCGCTAGGCGACGCCGAAGGGCTGTGCGGTCTGGTCGCGCAGCCGCTGTTGGTCACCGCCGTGTGAGGAGGTTCCTTGCGCAACTGGTCCGGTTCGGATACCAGCAGGCGCTGTCATGCCTCTATCCCGCGTTGGTGTTCGCCGGGATCGCTGTGGCACAGGTCGTCCCGTTACCGATCGCGGCGTACGACGCACTCCTTATTTACTGTGTCGCGCTGACGTTCGGGTTCTGGGCGCTGGGTTTGGAAACCTGGCGAGAAGTGGCTGTGATCTTCGGGTTTCACCTCGTTGGGCTGGCGCTGGAGATCTTCAAGGTCGCCGAGGGATCGTGGGCATATCCCGGCGAGGGCTGGACCAAGATCGGCGGCGTACCCCTGTTTTCCGGATTCATGTACGGCGCCGTCGGTTCGTATATCTGCCAAGCGTGGCGTCGACTCGACCTGCGGCTGGCGCACTATCCGGCGGTCTCAGCTGCGATCATCGCGGTGCTGATCTACGCGAACTTCTTTACCCATCACTGGATCGCGGACCTGCGGCTCTACCTTGCGCTGGCGATGCTCGTCGTCTTACGTCGCTGCTGGGTGTATTTCACCGTCGGTGATACGCGCTACCGGATGCCGCTGGCGCTATCGTTCGTGCTGATCGGATTCTTCCTGTGGCTGGCCGAGAACCTCGGGACTTTGCTGCAGGCGTGGCAATACCCGAACCAGACCGAAGTGTGGCAGGCCGTACACGTGGAGAAACTAGGGGCGTGGGCCCTGTTGGTGACTATGAGCTTCGTGATGGTCGCCGCGATCAAGTCGCGTGAGGGCGTGCTGTACCACCGTGGCGCCGAGCCGACTGTGACCTAGCGGCCAGTGCCTACTAGCGGTCGGCGCCCTACTCGGCGGCCGGTGCCTACTCAGCCGCAGGTGCCGCTGCCCGTACCCCGGTCGCGCCGCGATTGAGCAGCGTTGTCACGCGTAGGAATGCAGTCCCGAGATGAGGTAGTTGATCACGAAAAGGTTGAAGATGATCGACACCAGGCCTGCGACCGCGATCGATGACGCCTTCTCCCGCCACCCGGCGGTCGCACGCGCATGCAGATACGCCGCATATAGCAGCCAGGTCACCAGCGAGATGGTCTCCTTCGGGTCCCATCCCCAGAAACGTCCCCATGCCGCCTCGGCCCAGACAGCGCCAATGATCAACGCGAAGGTGTACAGCGGGAAGGCCAGTTTGACGACTCGATGCGTCGTGGCGTCCAGCGATTCGCTCGAGGGCAGCTTGTCCCACATCGTGTGGCGGTCATCATCGCTACGCGTAGTCCGCTCCCGGCGGCGCTGGATGATCGCCAGGACGCCGAGCACTCCGGGGATCAGCAACAATCCGCTGGTCGCCGAGATCGACGTGACATGAATCAGTCGCCAGTAGGAGTTCAGCGAGGCCATCAGCGGCCCTGCCGGGGTAAACACCACCGTCCCGGCCACGAACGCGAGGATCGTGACGGCGCCGAGCACGAACACCGCGAGCCCACTGTTGCGGAACGGCTTGGCCACCGCGACGTACGCCGCGGCCACCAGGCACATCAGCATCAACAGTTCGTAAACGTTGCCCAGGGGGAATCGCTCGGCGGCAATCCCACGAAACAGGAAGGCGGCTGCGTTCAGCGCGATACCCGTCAGCAGCATCACCATCGATGCGGCCGACCATGCCCTCCGGCGTTGCGTGGAATACGCGGGCTCAGCCGCCTCGGCTTTCTCCAGCAGGTCGCCGGGGTCGCGCTGAGCTGCGACGGCGAGCGCTTTACGGCGAACCGGCGTGTGTGCGAAGAGTACGGCGAGGCAGATGGTGGCCAGTGCGTACGCCGTAGCGGCACCGACGAACAGTTGATCGGAGAGCTGGGCGACGTTCATACACACACCATATTCACTTCAAGGCCGGGATACGCACGGCCGGTCAGGTGACTGCCGTCCCACAGGACATAACCCGTCGTCCCGAGAGCCTCGCCCCGCCGTCGGAAAGGCAGCGCCTCGTCACTGGAAGCTTGTAAGGGCGCTGCTGAAAACGCAGTCTGTGCGCTCCCTTACCTCGCATACATCGATAAGGCGCCGCAGACGCTGCGTGTTCAGCACGTTGGGTCGACGAGATCAGGTGCGGCGTTGGCAGCCGCCGCACCAGTACAGTTTTCGCCCGGCCAACTGGCGCATGCGGATCGTGGACCCGCAGCGCTCGCATGCCTCACCATCGTGTTGGTAGACGTAGTTAGGGCGGTCGTACTCGGCTTTCAGTCTTCCGGAAGCGATGTCCTGCTCGGCCGCGATGACGTCTTCCTCAACGGTGATGATCCGGCCGGTGTGGACGCCGACATTCATCAGCCGCACCAGATCGGCCCAGATCCCGTCGAAACTCGCCCGCTTGATTCTCCTGCCTGCGTACGCCGGGCCGATGCGTTGCCGGTACAGCACTTCGCACCGATAGATGTTACCGACGCCGGCGATGACGCTCTGATCCATCAATAACTCGCCGATGCTCTTCGTGCTTCGCTGCAGTTTCGCCCATGCCGGGTTTGGGTCGGCACCGGGCTGCAACGGGTCGGGGCCCTGCCGGGCGATGAGGTCCTCGATCTCCAGCGGCTCCACGATCCGACAGACCATCGGTCCTCGAAGGTCAGCCGCGTACTGCTCGTTCAGAATCCGCAGCCGCACGATCCCCGTCACCGGCGGCTCGATGCCTCCGGCGGCGTGCGTGACGTCGAACTTGCCGATCAGCCCGAGGTGCACATGCACCGTGCGCCCGCCGATTTCCAGGAACAGCAGTTTGCCGTGCGCCCAGGCACGCTCAAACAGATGCCCGTCCAGCAGCGCAGCCGAGGAGGCAAAGCGCCCCTGCGGGCTGGTGACCTGCGGACTGGTGCCCGCGAAGACCGCCGTGAGCCGACGTGCGAGCCGGTGAAGCGAATGACCTTCGGGCACTAGTACGACCGCGGCAGACCGAGTTCACGCTCGGCGATGTAGTTCAGCACCATCTGGTTGTTCACCGGCGCGATCCGCATCAGTCGCGATTCCAGGAAAAACCGTCCGATGTGGTACTCCCGAGCGAAGCTGTAGCCGCCGAAGGTCTGCATTGCCCGATCGGCGCACTCAAACGCAGCTTCGCTGGCGAGATACTTGGCCGCATTGGCCATGGTGCCGACCTCACCGGCGCCCTTCTCGGCGTACTGCGCGGCGCCGTCGTACAGCACGTTCGCCGCCGAAACAAGTTTCAGGAAGGAGTCGGCGAGCGGATGTGCGACCGCCTGGTTCTTGCCGATCTGACGATCGAAGACCACCCGTTCCTTCGCGTACGTCGTTGCCGCGTCCAAGGCCCACCGCCCCATACCAAGCGACTCGCTGGCGAGCATCAACCGCTCGGAGTTCAGGCTGTGCAGCAGGTGATAGAACCCGCGGCCCTTCTCCCCCACGATGTCGTCCTCGCTGACCGGATGGTCCTCAAAAAAGACCTCGGCCGAGGCGACTGCATTGCGGGCGATCTTGCTGATCGGCTGGATCTTGATCGTGTCGGCCCGCAAGTCGGTGAGGAAGAGCGTGAGACCCAACGACTGGTTCTCCTCGCGCCCCGGGGTCGACGTGCGGGTCAGCACCATGATCTTGTCGCCGCGGAGCGCACCTGAGTTCCACACTTTGCCGCCGTTGATCAGGTACTGCCCCGACGAGGCCTCGCGCGCGGACGTGCGGATCTTCGTGGTCTGGGTTCCCGCGTCCGGTTCGGTCACGCCGAACGTGACGTACTGCTGGCCGCCGGCGATCGCTGGGAGCACCTCGCGTTTTTGCGCTTCGGTGCCGAACGCGGAGATCGCCGCCAGACTGAGCATCGGAATGTGCACCGTGGAGCAGCCGTTCATCGCTGCGCCGGAATACGCGATTTCCTCGAGAATCGCGCACATGTCCGCCAGTTGACCGCCGTCACCGCCGTACTCCTCGGGTACGAGCACACCCATGAATCCGGCGTCGGCGAAGGCGCGGAAGAACTCCTCGGGGAACTCGTGCGCGCCGTCGCGCTGTTCCCAGTACTCCGGCGGGAACTTCGCGCACAGCGCGCGTACGGCGTCCCTCAAGTCGGCATTGGTCTGCAGATGCGGGAACCGCGCGCTCACGTCGGGCCCTCCTCGAGTTGATCCGTGCACTGACGCACTGGACGATACGCGGCCCGCCGTCCGTCACTCTGCGGGCGGCCCAGTGGGCGGTCGCGGTTGGTCGTGCTCGGCGTGCGCACGACCGACCAAACTGGCTAACTCCTCGTCGTCGCGAGCCCGCACCCGCAATTCTTTGCGCAGCGAGCGCAGATACGCCTCGTGCGAGAGCATCCGCTGGTAGTGCCGCTCACGCAGCTCAGGGTCGGTCTCGTAATCGGCATCGAGGTACTGGACGGCCATCCTCCGCAGGTTGTGGGTCGCCGTCTGCGCCTTGCCCTTAGGACTCAGCAAGGACGCCGCAATGGTGATCACCAGGATGCCGATGATGACTGTGAGCGACAGTTCGATGCCGACCTCAATGACCGGCACCTTTTCGCCATCGTTGATGAACGGCAAGTTGTTCTCGTGCAACGCGTGCAGGATGAGTTTGACTCCGATGAACGCCAAGATCGCCGCGAGTCCGTACGCCAGGTAGATCAGCCGGTCGAGTAGCCCGTCGATCAGGAAGTACAGTTGCCGCAGACCAAGCAGCGAGAACGCGGTCGCCGTGAAGACCAGGAACACGTTGGTCGTCAGCCCGTAGATTGCCGGGATCGAATCGAACGCGAACAGGATGTCGGTGCCGCCGATCGCCACCATCACCAGCAGCATTGGCGTCATCACCTTGACGCCGTTCTCGATCGTGAACAGCCGGTCGCCGTCGTACTTCTCGGAGGTGCGGAAGAGTTTGCGCGCGACCCGGATGATGAAGTTGTCGATCTCGTCGTCTTCGCCCTCGTTCTTCTTGAGCATGTTCCCCGCCGTGAGCAGCAGGATCAGGCCGAACGCGTAGAAGATCCAGGCGAACTGGTTGATCAGCGCCGCACCGAGCAGGATGAACCCGGTGCGAGCGATCAGTGCGAACACGATGCCGAACAGCAGTACCTTCTGTTGGTCGGCACGTGGCACCCGGAACGACGAGATGATGACCAAGAACACGAATAGGTTGTCGACCGACAGGGCCTTTTCCGTGAGGTAACCGGCGAAGTATTCCGCCCCCATCTGGTTTCCGCCGAAGATCAGGACGGCGACGCCGAAGAGTACGGCGATGCCGACGTAAATCGACGACCAGATCGCTGCTTCACGCAGGGTCGGGGTGTGGGCGACCCGCACGTGAAAGACGAAATCGAACACCAACAACAGAACAATGAACGCGATTGTCAGTGCCCATACCCAGCCGGGTACGTCCATGCCCCAGACCCTTCCATAACTGGCCGCGACAGATGCTGCACCCGTGCAGTGGTGGCGACCGGTCACCGGGCCGGGCGGGGTGACGTGCGATCTCTAACTTACCTGGATTCTGCGGTCAACCGGCGGCGTTCGTACCGCGAAATGTGCGTCGGTAAGTGGCCGGACCAACCCCCGTCGTACGGCGAAAGTGCTGACGTAACGAGG
Source organism: Cumulibacter soli (assembly GCF_004382795.1). Classification (NCBI taxonomy): domain Bacteria; kingdom Bacillati; phylum Actinomycetota; class Actinomycetes; order Geodermatophilales; family Geodermatophilaceae; genus Cumulibacter; species Cumulibacter soli. Next base: position 87,535 of record NZ_SMSG01000001.1, read on the forward strand.
CGCCGGTTCCGAGTCCGGAACGCTCGGCAACGACCTCGATCGGAAGGTCGGTCGCCTCGAGCAGGCGTTGCGCGGCGCGCACTCGCTGTTGGTTCAGCCATAACGCAGGCGTTTGCCCGGTCTCCTCCTGGAACCGGCGAGCGAACGTGCGGGGGCTCATGTGCGCCTGTTGGGCGAGCCGCGCGACGGGGAGTTTCTCGACCAGATGCTGCAACGCCCACTCCCGTACCGCGGCTGTGCTGTCGCTGGCATCCTGTGGGACCGCGCGGTCGATGAACTGCGCCTGCCCACCTTCGCGCCAAGGCGGTACGACGAGGAACCGCGCGACGGCGTTGGCCACGTCGGCGCCGCAGTCTTGGCGCACCACGTGCAGGCACAGGTCGGTTCCTGCGGACAAGCCTGCCGAGGTCAGCACAGAACCGTCGTCGGTGAACAACACATTCGGCTGTAGGTCGACCCGCGGGTAGAGCCGCCGGAACCGGTCGGCGTACGCCCAATGGGTCGTCGCGCGGCGGCCATCGAGGAGCCCGGCCGCAGCAAGTACGAACGCGCCGGTACAGATCGAGATCATTCGGGCGTGCGTCGGCGCCTTACCCAGCCCGGCGCGCAGGTCGTCAGGCAGGTTGCCCTCTCGCAGCGGGCCTGGCATCCGGGTGCCGGGAACGATAATCGAGTCGGCGGTCGCGAGCGCTTCGATGCCGGCATCGGGAACAATGCTGTAGCCGTGGTAGCTACGGACGGGGTCAGCCGTGAGCGCAGCGATCTGGACGTCGTACCGCTTCCGATCGAGCACATTGTTGGCGACGCCAAACACCTGCGAGGGAATCACCAGGTCGAAGCCGATGACCGGCGGGAGCGCGAGGACGACGATGCGATGCGTCATGGCAGTATTCTTTCACACCTTGTCATTTCTGCCACTACCTTGATGCCCAGCAGTGCGGCAGGATGCCTAGCGTGACCGATACCCAACTCGCTCCTGAGGTGCGCAAACGCCCGTCGTGGCTGCCGCACCGCGCGTGGCTCATCGCCGCGATCACGTTTATCACGCTGATCGGCGCAGCCGGCTTCCGCTCGGTCCCTGGCGTGCTGATGGAGCCGTTGAACGCCGAGTTCGGCTGGTCGCACGGCACGATCGGACTTGCCGTCTCGATCAATCTGCTGCTGTTCGGATTGATCTCACCGTTCGCGGCGGCGCTGATGGATCGCATCGGCATCCAGCGCGTGGTCTCCGCCGCCCTGCTGTTGGTCGCGCTCGGCAGCGGACTGACGATCATGATGGATCAAGTCTGGCAGCTGATGCTGCTGTGGGGCGTGCTTGTCGGAGTGGGCACAGGATCAATGTCGATGGCCTTCGTCGCCACGGTCGCCTCGCGGTGGTTCATCGCCCGACGCGGGCTGGTCACCGGCGTGCTGACCGCCGCCGGCGCGGCCGGTCAACTGGTGTTCCTGCCGTTGATCGCTTACCTATCGGAAAACTACGGCTGGCGGGTGCCGTCGATCGGCGTGGCGGTACTCGCGCTCGCGGTCATTCCGCTGGTGCTGCTGTGGCTACACGACCATCCGCACGCATTGGGTATGGAGGCCTACGGGGCGAGCGATACGCAGCCCACGCCGCCGCGTGCGGCGATCGCCAAGGGATCCGCCGGGCGCGCCGTGGAGGTATTGCGCGCAGCCGCACGCCGTCCGGTGTTCTGGCTGTTGGCCGGCGGATTCGCGATCTGCGGCGCCTCCACCAACGGTCTGATCGGCACGCACTTCGTGCCGGCCGCACACGACCACGGGATGCCGGCGACAACTGCGGCAGGCCTGCTGGCGATCGTCGGCATCTTCGACATTGCGGGCACGATCGCTTCCGGCTGGCTCACCGACCGCGTGGACCCGCGCGTACTGCTGGCGACGTACTACGCGCTGCGCGGCGGGTCATTGCTGGTGTTGCCTGCTCTGCTGGGTCCGGACGCCGCTCCCCCAATGTGGGCATTCATCATCTTCTACGGTCTCGACTGGGTCGCGACCGTGCCGCCGACCGTCGTGCTGTGCCAGCGATACTTCGGGATGAGCGGTCCGATCGTGTTCGGCTGGGTGTTCGCCTCGCACCAAATCGGTGCCGCGCTCGCTGCGCTCGGTGCGGGGGTAATCCGAGACGCCTCCGGCGCCTACACCTTGGCGTTCCTGATCAGCGGCGGGTTGTGCTTCTTCGCCGCAGCCTTATCGTGGGCGATCCGGCGGCCACCCGCCGTACCGCACGAGATCTAACTGGCGGTTTCGCGTTCCTTGCGCCACTTGATACCCGCCTGCAGGAATCCGTCGATATCGCCGTCGAAAACCGCCTGTGGGTTGCCGACCTCGAAATCGGTGCGCAGGTCTTTGACCATCTGGTAGGGGTGGATCACGTAGGACCGCATCTGGTTGCCCCAGGAGTTGCCGCCGTCGCCTTTGAGCGCGTCGATCTTCGCCTGCTCCTCTTGCCGCTGCTTCTCCAGCAACTTCGCTTGCAGCACCACCATCGCGGTGGCGCGGTTCTGGATCTGTGAGCGTTCGTTCTGACAGGAGACGACGATCCCGGTCGGTAGGTGGGTGATCCGCACCGCTGAGTCCGTCGTGTTGACGCCCTGCCCGCCGGGTCCCGAGGAGCGATACACGTCGATCCGCAACTCGTCTTCGGGAATGTCGATCTCGTCGGACTGTTCCACCACCGGGACTACTTCGACACCGGCGAACGAAGTCTGCCGGCGTCCTTGGTTGTCGAACGGCGAGATCCGCACGAGCCGGTGTGTGCCCTGCTCGACCGATAGGGTGCCGTAGGCGAAAGGCGCGTGTACGACGAAAGTGGTCGACTTAATGCCGGCTTCTTCCGCGTACGACGTTTCATAGACCTCGCTCTTGTAGCCCTTGTTCTCGGTCCAGCGCAGATACATCCGCATCAGCATCTCGGCCCAGTCAGCGGCGTCCACTCCACCGGCTTCAGCACGAATCGTGATCAGCGCATCGCGTTCGTCGTACTCACCGGACAACAGCGTGCGAATTTCCAGATCCTCGATCTGGGCGCTCACCGCGGCGAGTTCGCTGGCAGCCTCCGAGCGGGTGTCCGCGTCATCTTCGGCGTCAGCGAGCTCAAGCAGCACGCCCACATCGTCGAGGCGTTGCCGGATCTCCTCGGCGCCGCGGACCTCGCTCTGCAACCGGGACAGTTTGCTGGTTACAGCCTGGGCCGCGTCCGGGTCGTCCCAAAGGTCTGGTGCGGAGGCCTCGCGCTCAAGTTCGGTGATCCGGGCACGCTTCGCGTCGAGGTCAAGCACCGCTTCGATGTTGCCCAGGGTGCTGTCTAGGTTGGTGAGCTCGGCGGAGATATCAGCAGACACAATCTCTTAGCCTACTGCCGCGCGAGAAGAATCGTCGGCACGACGTAGCTGAGACCTCCGCCGGGCGCCACCGTGCGACTAGTTCTTTCCGTCGCCGGTCAGCCGGTCCTTGACGTCGCTCACCGCGTCCGCCGCCTTGTCCTTGAGGTTTTCGACGCCCTCGCGCAGGTCACCCTTACTCTGCTGTGCCGCGCCCTCAGCCTGGGTCGACTGGTCACCTGTCGCGTCGCCGACCTTCTCCTTGGCGCCACCGAGGATCTGATCCTTCTTTGCCTTGAACTTGTCACCGATCGACATCTTGCTGCCTTTCGTCAGTTCTTCAGAAATCGGCCCATACGGCCGACGTCGCTCACGTTACTCACCAACTAGCGTTCGCGCACAGACGATGGACGCGGTACCCGGTGGACGGCGACGCAGATCTGCTGCATATTGACGGTCAAGTCCGGTGCGGTTAGTGAATCGGAGCCCGATGTTCGTGGCTGCGCGAATCGGCGCGCCTCATGATCGCGGTTGCGTCGGCGCCTCGTGATCGCCGATGTTGATCGCAGACATCCCTAGGAGTGCTCAGTGCGTAGGAAAATTGCTGTCGTGGGAGCCAGTGGGCTCATCGGTACCGCCGCGATCGAACGACTGTTGACCGCCGGACATCAGATTCTCGCCATATCGCGCCGATCCCCCGAAATCGATGCTGATGGTGACATCACGCACGTGCCGCTGGACCTGATGGACGCTGACGCGTGCCGCGACATCCTCTCCGCGCACACAGACATCGACACCGTGGTGTACGCCGCTGTGTACGAGGAGCCAGGCCTGATCGCCGGATGGCGATCAACGGCGCAGATGCAGACCAACTTGGCGATGCTGCGCAATGTGATGCAACCCCTTCTGGCTGGCGGTTCGCTCGAACAGGTGGTCCTCATGCAAGGGACCAAGGCGTACGGCGCACACATCCACCCCATTCGCGTTCCGGCGCGCGAACGCTTTCCACGCGACGAGCACGAGAACTTCTACTGGCTACAGGAAGACTGGATCCGTGAAGCCGCAGACAAGCACGACTTCACCTGGACGATCTTCCGCCCCACGGTGGTCCTTGGTCCGAACACCGGCGTGGTGATGAATTTGATTCCGGTGATCGGGTTGTACGGCGTGATCTGCCGCGAGACTGGGCGTCCCTTCGGATATCCGGGACATGTCTCGCGCGTGCAAGATGCAGTCGATACCCGGGTGATCGCCGGTGCAATTGAATGGAGCCTCGGCAACGAACGCGCCGCCGGGGAGCATTTCAATCTGACGAACGGCGAGGTGTTCAGCTGGCCGGACCTATGGCCGTCTGTCGCCGACACGCTCGGCGTCCCATTCGCCGAGCAGCATCCGACGAGCATCTCGGAGTTCTTACCCACCCAGGAACCGGTGTGGGCGGACATCGTGCGCAAGTATGAGTTACGGCCTACTCGAATCGCGGATTTGGTGGGCGAGTCGCATTATTACGCGGATGCCCTACTCGGCTACGGCGCCAAGAAACCCGCCGCACCGTCGTTCCTTTCGAGCGTGAAGATCATGCAGGCGGGTTTCACCGAGGTTTACGACACCGAACAGAGCGTGTGCCATTGGCTACGCGTGCTGCAAGATCGGCACATTCTGCCACCACCCTGAACGCGCGTACACCGTGCGCCGGGTCTCCCTTCCGTACACCGCGCCGTGTCCCCTGCGTCAACCGCGCGCCGGGTCTCCCTCCGTCCGCTGTGCGGGCCCTTGCACACCGTGCACCGCTCACGTGCACCGGCGCACCGGTGCGGCCGAGCGGCCGGAGGTCCGTGCGTCGTGGCCCGGCTGCGCGGCGACTCACTCAACACGCAGCCCCAGCGGCGCCTTGTCCACGCATACGCGATAAGCAGGCTCTCAGACTGCGTTTCCAGCAGACTGACCGTCGCAGCGCTGCCGGACCTAACCGGCCAGCGGAGCTCGGGCCGAAGCCGTCACCGACTGGGCGATGCCTTCGGGGGCGAATACCACTTCAAACGGCACATGCGCGGTTTTCTCACAGGTGACGGTCACCTGATCGCCATTCACCTGCACGTCAAGCGATACGGCGGCTGCTTCGCCCTGCCAAGTCGTCGCGGCGTACGCCATCACCGCTGCCTGCGCGGCGTCGGGATCAAACGGCAAGTTCGCGCCCAGATGGGTCCCGCCGCGATCGAACCCGTTCGCGGCAGCCGTCGCCGCGCCGTCGCAGGCGGACTGCAGTGAGCGCAACTGCAAGAACGCCGAGGAGGCGACGACGCCTCCGGTGAGCATGAGTCCCGCAAGAATGAAGAAGCCCAGCATCAGCGGGATTGTCGACCCGCGCTCGCCAGCGGATTCACCACGGTCGCCGGGGAGGTCACCGCGTTCGCGAGGGCGCGACAGCGGCCGTGTCCCTCGAACGACCTGGCACCACCGCCTGCCAATCATCGGAACGAATCCATCGCCACGACGTACTTACCCGTCGCGGTATTGCTGGAGAGTAACTCGGGAAGCAACGGCAGTCGGATGGGGATTTCAACGCACACCGCGAATACCTCGCCACTCGTTAACGCCGCGGCGTACGCCTCATCACTGGAGGCGCAGTCGGTGTCCGCGGGCGCGGTCCATACTTGAATTCCGGCAGCGTCGATGTTCTGCGCGTCTGCGGCCAGTGCGGCGGCGTACTCGGCCCGCTCCAGCGCGATACTCGGATCCGATGCCGTCGCGATTGCACGGCCGGCCTGTCGCGCCGCGTCCGTGGACGCCAGCACGGTGGACTGCACCGCGCTGAACGCGAGCACGCCATATGTCAGCGGAATGAACACGATCACGGCCAACAGAACGAACTCGACAACGCCCGATCCGCGATCGTCGGTCCGAATTCGGCGGCAGAATCGCCCGAGTCGCCTCATTGGGATTCCTCGATAGCGCTGGCCTCGCTACTAATTGGCAGCACTGGGCCGAGCACACTTGCCAGCGACGGCACCGATCCATCACAGCGGACCACGACCAATAACAGTCCGCCCTCGCCAACCTCTTCACTGGCGACACAGGTGATCCCGGCCGCGGCGGAGTCCGATAACGCGTCGTTGAGCAAGTCGTGTGCTCTCACGCTCCCCTGCTCCGTCGGCACATTCGCGTTAGCCGCATACCGTGCAGCGGCGAGCGTGGTACTGGCGATGATGCTGCGTTGGTAGAGGTAGATACCCACCTGGAGTACGACGAAGAAAATCGCAGCGAGCAGCACCGAGATCATGCTGAACTCGACCACCGCCGAACCGCGATCGCCGTGAGGATCAGCAATGCGGCGGCTAGGTGCCCGTAACGCTATCGATCGCATTCTGCACGGCCTCAACAATCGCCTCGCGGAACGGAATCAGGATCGCGATCACTAATGCCGCCGTCATCACAACCACCATCACCCAACCGGGCACATCACCCCGCTCCCGGTCACCATCCAGCGGCCGACTCAACCGCTCGAGGGTTCTAAGGACTAATTCATGAGGTCCACGCATGGCTCGTCTCTTCTCGGTTCGGTCATTGGGACAACTGCACAATTGAGAACAACCCCGGAAACATCGCCAAAATTACTGTTGTCGGCAATAGCAAAAAGACAACCGGAATCATCATCGACAACTCGTTGCGGGCACCGCGCTCCAGCAGGTGCCGTTTGCTCTGTTCCCGGACGTCGGCGGCCTGAGCGCGTAGTACTTCGGCGAGCGGTGTGCCGCGCTCCAAGGCGATGACGATGCCGTCGATGAATCTCGACAGCGGTTCGAGGTTGCTGGCGCGCGCCACCTTCTCCAACGCGTCCGTGATGGGCATGCCTGCGCGGGTATCGGCCAGGGCGCTTTCCAACGAACGACCGAGCTCACCACCTACCAAGTGAGCCACCCGAGCAAGGGCGCCTTGCGGGCTCTCACCGGCGGTGACGACTAAGGCAAGAAGTTCAGCAACCACGGGAAACTCCGCGATGATTCGCTCGTCCCGCTTTCGCACCTGCACCGTAAGCCACCAGTCTCGGCCAAGAACGCCGCCGACCGCACCGGCCGCCGCCAGCAGCAACGCGGAGGCGATCTGTACCTGCCCGCTGAGCAGCGTGATGAGTACGCCCAGCGCGGCGCCGCCGGCCAACCCGAGTGCACCCCAAATCACTTGCTCGAAACGGATGTCCTCTATCGAACGACCGTCATCGAGTGCGTCCAACCGGCGCCGCACGGACCCCGAACCGCCCACCCATTTATCCAGCAGCTCCACTGCGCTCCGGGTGCGCGGGCTGATGCGTTGCCGCAGAGATCCGCGCTGCCGCTGGGGTACGGCCAATAACCGCGAGGGCTGCGTTTGCCCTCGAACGAACGGCGCGATCCGGTCAGCCAGCGAGGGACGCCGCATTGGCGGCGACCCGAATATGATCAGTAACAGCCCGACTGCGGCGACGAATCCCAGAGCCGCACCGACGATGGTCAGACTCATCGCAGCACCCGCGTCTCGTCGGGCAGTTTGCCCAGGCGCAGCATCAACCGATATGCGACCACGCAAACAGCTGCGGCGCCAACGAGGAGGGCGAACCCGAGGGGCGTGTCGTACGCCGCCAACGTCGTCGATTGCGTACCCAACAGTAGAAGCACCAGCCAGGGTGCGGCGACCGCTAGCCGAGCACCATTGATCGCAGCCTGTTTCCGACTGTCGATTTCCGCTCGGATACGGGACTCTTCCCGGACGAAACGGCCCAGTGTCGTCAGCACGACACCTAGTTCGTTGCCGCCCACCTCACGAGTGACGCGCATGGTTTCGCATACGCGATCACCGATCGGGTCGGCCAGCCGATCCTTCAGCGCGTCCAGACAATCGGCGAACCGCCCGGAGGTGCGGTAGTCAGCGTCAAAACGCGCGAACGGTTCCCGTAACGCCTCCGGGCCGCGGATGGACAATGCGCCGAGCGCCTCGGGGATCGACATCCCTGCACGGACGGCGCTGATCAGGTGATCGATCGCTTCGGGCCAGACCTCTCGCAGATCTCGCTGGCGCTTGGTGTGCAGCCGACGTACCCACCAGATCGGCGCCCACCCGCCGAAGACTGCGAACAGCACAGCGATAGCCACTGAACTCGTCGTCAATAGCACCAGGACGCCAATCGCCGCAGCAATCGCGATCTGGATCAAACCGAGTTGCGCAGAGCTGATCGCCCGCAGTCCAGACTCCACGAGCAGGCGCTGGCGACGCCCGACTTTCTTGGTACGCGTCCGAGGTGGTGCTCCGCTCAACGCTGCGTAAATGAGCAGCATCCCGATCCCCGCAACGAGACCGATCAGCGCGCCCACTACCCCATCACCGACTCATCAAGCAGCCGAGGCAGGTCGATACCCGCACGCGCGTACCGATCCTCATGCGGCGGGAATCCCTGCGCCCGCAGGAGTTGTCCACCGGCGCTGCTGAAGATGTCAGTCATTTCTACTGTTGCACCCTCGACTCTGCCCGATAGCGCAACAATCTCCGAGATCCGGCGTCGGCCGGCCGACTCGAGCCTGGTGTGCACGATGAGATCGACGGCGCTGGCGACTGACGGCACCACGAACTGCGAGGTTATGTTCTCGCCGGCGAGAAGCGGAAGGGTGCAGAGTTTCTGCACGGCTTCACGGGCAGAATTGGCGTGGATGGAGCACGCGCCGGGCAGCCCAGAATTCAACGCGATCAACATATCCAGCGCTTCGGCCTGCCGCACCTCGCCGACGATGATCCGCGACGGGCGCATTCGCAACGATTCTTTGATCAGCCGTCGGAGCGAGATCGCACCCTGCCCTTCCAGGTTCTCCTGACGGGTCTGCAGCGGAACGATGTCAGGCTGTTTGATCCGCAGTTCGAAGACTTCCTCGACCGTTACGATCCGTTCCTTCGGCGGAATCGCCGACGCCAAAGCGTTCAGGATCGTCGTCTTTCCGGCTTGCGTTCCGCCGCTGACAATCACGTTCAGGCCAGCGATCATGGACGCTTCCAAGAACGCCGCAGCGTGCGGCGTCACCGCACCCAACCGCACCAGATCGGCCAACCTGTCGGCCTTGACCACGAACTTGCGAACATTGATCGCCATGTGCCGTCGCGTGATGTCCGGGATTACCACATGCAGACGCGACCCATCGGGCATCAACGCATCCACGAACGGCGTACTCAAGTCCAGGCGGCGTCCGGAGGTGCGCAGCATCCGTTCGACCAAATCAGCCAACTCGGGCTCGGTAAGCACGACCGTGGTCAACTCGCTCACGCCGTTTCGCGCGACGAATATGCGATCGGGCTGGTTGATCCACAATTCCTCGACCTCGGGATCGTCGAGGTACGGCTGCAGGGGCCCGAATCCAGCGACCGTGTTGAGTACCGATGAGGCGATCGCATTGGCATCCCCCAGCGGCGGTAACGAGGACGTGAGTGTCCGGTCGCCGTAGTCGCTGATGACCTCGTCAACGAGTCGGCGTACCGCGTGTGGATCGCGCAGCGGGTCGACGCCGCGACGCCTGATCAACTCTCTGACCTCGACATCGACGAGTTCCTGCGCCGACTGCACCATGCCTGTTCCCTCGTGTTGCCTAAGAATTTCTCGAAACTATAGACAATGCTTCATTGGGCTTTTACAGATATACACAGCGAGCGGGGCGCTACCTGTGGATAAGTCGGAGCTATCGTTCGTCACCGATGGCCGTCGCAGCGGCGAGCGCAACGTTCACCGTGATCGATTCCTAAGGCGCCTCGCTAGCAGCCGCACTCGGCGCATCAGGCTACTGCAGGGTGCGAATCACGATCGCGTTGAAGTCGTCCACAGCCTGCATGTTCACGGCATGACCGGCGTCCACGTCGTGGACGGCAATATGTGGCGCGCGCTGCCGAATCTCTCGCGCCGCCGGTTGAAACGAGCGCTCGAAACGCCCGTTGATCAGCGTGACCGGGACCGTCAACTCATCGAGCCGCTCGCGCATCGACAGCTGCCACACAGTGCGCATCAAGCCGCTGACCGCTTCCGCCGCCGTACCGTCGGCGGCCTGGATCAACGAATCGTGTAACTCCCTCGGCAGTCGACTCGCGTTCTTCGGGTGGAACGGCAGTCGTCCGATCGCTCCGGGCTGCAGGATGTTCGCCGCGTTTCGGGCGCACTCGGCCGCGTCGGGGATCGCCATCGATGCCCGCGAGTTGGTGAACACCACCGCATTGGTGTGTTGCGCGCGGCGGACGGCATACTGCAGCGCTAGCGCCCCACCGTACGAATAGCCGATCAGCGACCACCGCGGTACGCCGACCGCACGCCGAACCTCATCGAGCGCATCGACCATCGCGTCGACGTCAAACGCCTCCTCGCGCGAGGGTACCGGCGAATCCCCATGGCCCCACACCTCAACCATGACCAACTGAAAATGTTTGCTGAGAACCTCGACGTTCGGCGCCCATTGCGCACTGCTGGAGAGCATCCCGTGCAGCAATGCAACTGTCGGCCGGTCGGGATCTCCGAGGACTTGATAACTCAGCGCATCCACGGGTCAGTCCTGGAACTTCTCGGCGAGTACGGCGTACTGATCCAATATCGGCAAGATGACCTCCGCCGTCGCACCGCCGATGTCGGTGAACCTTTCCTCCGGCGGCAAGCCAAGAGCGACCCGCTCGACGCCGAGTTCGCGGTAGTGCTCCAGTCGCCCCTCGTCGGGTTTGACACCGAACAGGTTCACGCTGAGTTCGTTCGGATCGCGACCGATTTCCTCTGCAGCGGCACGCATCGCGCGAATGTCATCGACGAGCCCTTTACCGCCGATCGGTAGCCAGCCATCGGCGTACTCGGCCATGTGCTTGAAGAATCCAGGACCGGCACCGCCACCAAGCAGGATCGGCGGATGCGGCTTCCGAGCCGGTTTCGGATACTGCCAACTCGGCTCGAACGACACGTACGTTCCGTTGAAGGACGCCTGCTCGTTCTCCCACAACTCGATCATCGCCATGACCTTCTCGCGGAACACCGAGCGCCGGCGGCGCGGATCGACACCGTGGTGTGACATTTCGTCTTCGTTCCAGCCGAACCCGGCCCCGAGAACGAAACGCCCCTGCGAGAGGTGATCGAGTGTGGCGATTGCCTTGGCCAGCGCGATGGGGTCGTGTTGGTTCACCAGCAGCACTCCGGTGCCCAACTCGATCCTGGAGGTGACCGCAGCCGCCATCGACAGGGCAACGATCGGGTCCAGAAAGCGGTAGTACTCGTCCTTGAGCGGCTCGCCTCCGGGGTACGGCGTACGGCGACTGACGGGAATATGCGTGTGCTCGGGAAGAAACAGCGAACTGAGGCCGCGCTCTTCGACGGCGACGGCCAAATCTGCCGGCGGCATCGTCCAGTCGGTCGCGAGGGCCATCACACCAAGTCGCATGGCAAGGCTCCAAACTGTGGGCTCGATTCGTTGACGCACGACGCTGGCGGCTCGCCCGTCATTTGTTGTTATCCAGCAATCTACTCATTCGCATGTGGTAGAACTCGGCTACACCGGTCATCAGGAGGAACCTTGCCGCCGTTCACCCACGTTCGCGATCAGGTCGTCACCGATGCGAGTTCATGGCAGGACGCGGTGAGCAGGCACGCTTGGAAGGTTCCCGAGCACTACAACATCACCGCGGACATCGTCGATTCGTGGGCACTGAGCGAGGAGCATTCCGATCGTGCGGCACTCGCGGTGCTCGACGAGAACGATCACCTCGATGAGGTCAGTTTCGGCCGACTGCGTGAGCTCACCGCCCGGCTCGGCACCGCGCTGGGTGAGCTCGGCGTGCGTCGCGCAGACGTGGTCTCGATCGTGTTGACACAGTCGATCGAGGCCGCAGTATCGCAACTCGCCGCCTACCGAATCGGCGCCATCGCCTGCCCCATCTCACACCTCTACGCCGGGGATGCGCTCATCTGGCGACTGCAACATTCGCAGACCCGAGTCGTGATCGCCAACAACGAGGCCGCCGCGGCCATTGCCGCGCGCCGCCAGGAGTTACCAGATCTGCGACACATCGTGCGCGTCGATGAACTCTGGTCGCTCATCGACCGCGCGGACGCCGATTGCTCCCCGGCGAACACTCGCGCCGAAGATCCCGCGCTGCTGATCTACACCTCAGGCACAACGGGAAACCCAAAGGGCGCCTTACATGCACATCGAGTCGCGCTCGGGCACGCGAACGTCAGCTACCTGCTCGAGGGGATCAACGAGACCGATCGCTACTACTCCCCGAACGATTGGTCCTGGATCGCCGGCGTAGGCAATGGATTGCTGGCGCCGCTCGGTTTCGGCGCGACGGTGTTGAGTATGGGTTCTCGCCCGTTCGATCCACATGCGACGGCGGATTTCATCGATACCTACCGGCCTTCGGTCGGCTACTTGCCGGTGTCCGGGATGCGACAAATGCGGCACGTCGGCACCCGCCTCACCCACCGGTACCGCGCGATCCTCACCGGCGGCGAGACGCTCAGCGACGACCTTCGTGATTGGTGCCTGGCCAACGTGACCGACACGATCAACAACGGATTCGGCCAGACCGAAGGGAACGACACGCTGGGGGTCGTCAGCGGCTGGGAGAACCCGCCGCCGGAGACGGTCGGGCGGGTGCTACCGGGACACGAGGCGATAGTCTCGGACGCCGAGGACGCCGAACTCCCCGACGGGACCGAAGGACAACTGCTACTACGCGAGCACGGCCGGCCAGTATTTCTGCTGGAGTACTTCAAGAATCCCGAAGCCACCGCCGAGCTCAAGAAGGCCGGCTGGATCCACACCGGCGACACGGTGAGCCGCGATGAGCGCGGATACTTCCATTTCGCCGGCCGCGGGGACGACGTCATCAAGAGCAGCGGATACCGGATTGGCCCATCGGAAATCGAGACCGTCGTCGACGCCCACCCGGACGTGCTCGAATGCGTGGTCATCGGCCTACCCGATCCCGATCGCGGGCAGGTCGTGACGGCCGTCGTCCGACTCGCTCCCGGGGCTGACGAAGCCCTCGTCCGCGAGCAGCTCATCGCCTCGACCCGCGCGAAAATCGGAAAGCACGCATACGTACGGCGCGTCGAGGTGATCGACGAGTTCCCGAAAACTGTGACCGGAAAGCCTCAACGAGCCGTCGTACGCCAGCACTTCAGTTAGCCCACTCGGGCAGAAATGGAGACACCGCATGACCGAAATCGGCCTCGAACCCGATCTGCCGATCATCGATCCCCACCATCACTTGTGGGACACGACCGCACTGTCGCCTCGTCCGCAGACCACCCACCCGTTCGGAAGTATTCGCCGGACGACGCCGCGGTATCTCTTCGACGAGTTGCTTGCCGATAGCCGCGACACCGGACACAACGTGGTCGGCACCGTCTTCCTGCAATGTGGGTCGTTCTACCGAGCCGATGGCCCGGAGGAACTCAAGCCGGTCGGCGAAGTGGAGTTCGTGAACGGCGTCGCGGCCCAGTCCGCCAGCGGGCTGTACGGCCCATTCCGGGCGTGTGCGGCGATCGTGAGCCAGGCGGACCTGACCCTTGGTTCAGCGGTCGGCGCCGTTCTCGACGCGCAGATCGCCGCCGGTAACGGGCGCTATCGGGGCATCCGCCACATTGGCGCGTTCGACGCGGACCCGGACGTGCTCGGTCCGCTGGCACGCGCGCCGCAGGGGCTGTACGCCGACGGTACGTTCCGCGAGGGTTTCGTCGAACTCGGCAAGCGCGGGCTGACATTTGATGCGTGGGTGCTCGAGCCTCAGCTCGGCGAACTGATCGATTTGGCCCGCGCGTTTCCCGAGCAACCGATCGTGCTCGACCACGTCGGCACACCGCTCGGTATCAGCGCCTACGAGGGTGAGCTCGATGCACGGTTCGATACCTGGGCCGCGGCTATCCGCGAACTCGCCTCGTGCCCGAATGTGACGGTGAAGCTCGGCGGGCTGGCCATGCCGTTCTGCGCACTCGATGGGGTCGGTCCGGACACCCGTGTCGGGTCCGAGGTGTTGGCAGAACTGTTCCGGCCGTACGTCGAGACCTGCATCGAGGCCTTCGGCGCACCGCGGGCGATGTTCGAGAGCAACTTCCCGGTAGATCGTTGGGGCGCTGACTACGGGACGCTGTGGAACGCGTTCAAACTGATCGCGAAGGACGCGAGCGCGGACGAGAAACGTGACCTCTTCGCCGGAGCCGCCGCGCGGTTCTACTCGATCGAGCACATTCTCAACTGACACCGGCCGGCACGGACGCGCCCGCGTCCCTGCGCACATCGACGCTTCGGCGCGCCTCAGTCGAAGATGTCCATCAGTTCGCCGAAGAAGCTTTCCTTCTTGCCTCGCTTACCGTACTTGCCGCGGTCGTATCGCGGATCGTAATCGCGATCCCGATCGCGACCGTCATATCGACGATCGTCGTACCGGCGATCGTCATACCGCCGATCATCGCGCCGTGGATCCTCGTAGTAGCGATCATCGCGCCGGTCGTCGTCGCGACGATCGCTACGAGGCTGGCGCGGCGGCAGCGGCTGAGCGTCCTGCGGGTTGTAGTAGTTGGCCTCTGCCTGGGCTAACCGCTCGAGTTCGCCACGATCGAGGAAGATGCCACCACATTCGACGCACTGGTCAATCACGACGTCGTTGCGCTCGTATTGATGCATCGCATTGGTGCATTTGGGACAAAGAAGATTCACAACAACGACGTTACCCGGATTTCAGGATGGGACGCCGTTGATCCCGCTCCCTTTGCCTGTGTACACGCTCGCGCCAGTTACGGTGCGGAGCGCGCGGCGTTGAGCACGTTCTCCACGAGAGTACGGCTGCAGAATCGCGCTGTCTCCACCCCGGGCCGCCTGCTGAGCGCACGCGTGGCGGCCCATGCTGTCCTCGCTGCGGTACCGAAAACTCCACGGGAATCAGGCCACAACAGATTACGCACGACCTCGTCCGGCAGCGGGCGGGCGCGCGTTCGGCGCGCGTACGACGCTGCGACCTGCACATGCACGTCACGCAACGCGTCGCGGTGACGCAGGCTCGCTTGTGTGTCGTGGATCCGATACCGGTAACCGACCTGTGGGAGGTTCCCGATGACTCCGTGCTCAGCAACCCTGGTAATGAACTCGTAGTCCTCGGCGTACGACAGCCCGGCGTCATATCGCAGACCCGCGTCCTCCAGCACACTTCGGCGCAGCATGATGGACGCTCCACAATGACAACTCGACAGGAGTAAACGCTGACGGCACGCGGTATCCGAGACCGGCATGCGGACCGTCGCGTTGATCGCGCCAAACATTTCATAGCCGGTCCCGCACATCACTGCTTCTGGATGCTCATCCATCCATCGCATTTGCGCGGCGATTCGCCCGGGAATAGAAATATCATCGGCATCCATCCGCACGACCAGTTCGCCACGCGCGGCGTCCAGACCTCGATTGAGCGCCGCGACGACGCCCGCTTGAGGTTGGTGCAACAGTCGAATTCGATCGTCCTTCAGCGCCATTAGCTCGGCGATCCCCCGGTCGGTCGAACCGTCATCGACCACGAGTACTTCCAGGGCAGACACATCCTCTGCCAACACCGACCGCACCGCGTCCGCGATGAAACCCGCTGCATTATGCACAGGTATGAGAACAGTGACGCGCGGAGCCATGATCCCTTTCATCCCACCATCCGACTACTGCGACTACTGCGACTACGCAGACGAATCCGCAGACTCGTCGCCCGTCCTCGCGCCGAGTTGCTGAGCGACCTTGCCATCGCGCACCAAGCGCGCCAGTGGTACCGCGATGATCAGGACACACAGCAGATCGGCGCTCATGATCGCGACCCCGACGCCGGTCATCCCCAATGGACCCACCAATAACAACGAACCACCGATGATGCCGATGATGCCGAGCGCCTGGACCGGGACCAACAGACGTAGTCGCCCGGCGATTCGACTGAGAGCGGCGAAGAACGAGATCACCTGCTGCAGCAGCAATGCCGGAACCATGAACAGCAGGTATCCAACGGCATCGAGATAGGCGGGTCCCACAAGCCACAGAACAAGCGGGCCACAGACCGCCAGACCTCCGATACACAGCACCGCCATCCGTCCGACTACGCGGGCCATCCGCCGCAACAAGTCGTGCCGCTCGCCTGCGGGTACTGCGGAGGCCTCAACCACGAAGGCCGACATCATCGTCGACAGCATCAGGCCCACCGAGGAGACCAATGTCCAGGCGATATTGAAGTGCGCCGCCGCGACGGGCCCTTCGGACGAGATCACGATCAGCGGTACCACCAACGGCGCGACCACGCCCATCGCCATGAGGAACACCAGCGCAACATGGTGCCTGGCCAATTCTCCGGTCGGCGGGAGTGCCGGTGGCGCAGTGGATCCCTGGCGTAGGCGCCGGGCAGCAGCAATCGTGGCGATACCGGCAGCGAGCGCCGCCAGCACGGTCCACGATCCGGTAATCGCCAGCGCACCGCCCCAACCTGCGAACAGGAATAACGGCAGGATTTTCGCGATCGACAGCAGCACATTCTTGGCCGCGACCCATTCGGGACGCCGGATCGCAGTGAGAATCGAATCAAGCAGCGCGTACAGCGTCAGGACAGCAACAGTGATCGGGAACGCGATCTGCTGGGCCGCGTCGTCGAAGAGAGTATTCGTCGGCCCTACGAGCAGGAAAATCCCGCCAACGACCAGCCCCAGCGCGGCGGTGCCGCCGAGCCCGGCGAGCACGAAGCGCGAACGATAACGACCGGCGTCCGCGAGGAATCGTTCGTACATACCCCCCAGCGACAACCCACTGAGTGAGCTGAGCATCGTCGCGGTGCTCATGACGGCGGATGCTCGACCGACCTCAGCAGTCGGGAACAGTCGTTCGGCGATCATCCAGTACACCAGCCCGAGCACGCCCGTGAGCGCAGTCGACATCGACAGGGTCAGCGCGCTCGACTCCATGCCGCGGCGTCGCGCGAGCGCACGCAGGGTGCCGAGCCGTGTAGACGGCGGCACGGTTGCGAGCTCGAGAGTTCCCATTGGGTCCTTATTACATCGGCTACCCCACCGGCGATATCGCAGGTGGGGCAGCCGATTGCGGTTAGCTCAGCGTCAGGGTCAACACCGAGGAGTACTTACCCGCAGGCGTCGAGGTCGGCGCCTCGAGCTGTAGGGCGGCGCCCAGCCTCGCGGTGCCGGCACCGGCACCCGGCGCAGCGGATGCGAGCACGCCGCCCGTGCCCAGGCCCGTCCCGGGAGCCACGACCGCACCGTTCGAGACAGACTGGCCGTCATCGCTGTCGAGCACTTCCGGGGTCCACCCCAGGTACTTCGCCGCGATCGATCCATCCTTCGAGGAGAAGTCGCCCGCGGATCCGGTCAGGGTCCAGCCCGGGTTCTGCTCGACGCGCAAGTCGGTAACGGTCACCTGCGGCAGGTAGCCGTCAGCGACGAGCGCACTCGCCTCCGATGACAGCTTCGCTTCCCCGAGGTCAGCGGTCGTCGAGTCCACCGCCAGCGACAGTCCGCCGGTCGACGGAATGCCGACGACAACCTCGACATCGGCGGACGTCGGCTGCGTGGGCTCGTCCGGATCGTCGGGATCCTCAGGGTCGGTCGGATCCTCGCCATCTGCGATCGCGACTGACGACCAGCTGTAGACATCGCCGCGCCAGTCCATGATCACCAGGTCATGTGCGCCGGCCGGCGTGTCCTGCGGCAATGCCACGTTCAGCGCACCGCCGGAACCGACGTTGTGCCAGCCGAGGAACTGGCCACAGAACCACACGCCGAAGTCGCGACCGCTCAGGGTTCCAGGAACGCTCAGATTCAGTTCCTGACCTACCTGCGCCGACGCCGGAGCGTCCACGACATCCTGCTTCGCCGGATCCAGGTCGCCCAGCGCGGGAACCTCGGCCTTGGTGGTCTTGACCGCGAGGGTCACCGCAGTGACCGGTTCGCTGTCGAGGAAGTGCAGCGTGTGCCAGCCCGCCGCGGTCAGTTCGCCCGCGTCGCTGACGATCGGGATCCTGATTGGTTCATCACTGAACTCGCCGTTGCCGTCGACGACGATACGATCGTCGATTACCTCAGAACCGTTCTCGCGCAGCATCCCGTACGCGTCCTTGTCCATTTTCACCGCGATCTGCTGTCCGGGAGTGAAACCGCTACCGGAGACGGTCACGACCTCGCCTGGGGTGAGGTCGCCGTCGGCATTGACGGTGATCTCGGCACCGGCGGGCTTCGGGTCAGGAACCGTCGGCTTGTCGGGATCGGTTGGCTCGTCCGGGTCGTCCGGATCGTCCGGGTCGTCGGGATCCGTCGGCTCCCCGTCCTTGACGGTGATCTTCCAGATCTGGTCGGCTCCGTTGGCGCCGGCGCCGCTCTTGTCGACGGCGTACACCGCGCCCTTGGCCACCATCAGATGGTTGGGGGTGGAGCCGACCGGGATCTCAGCCACCGGGCTGTTGTCCTCGGCAGATGTCACGAATACCTGCGATCCGTAGAAGCCCGCATGGAACACCAGGTCGTGCTCGGCGTCAAACGCGCTATTGAGCAGACCGACTGGGGCTTCGGTGCGCTGGGTTGCGCCCGTTGCCAGGTCCATCATGACGACATCGCTGCTGTCCTGGCTGGAGATGTACGCGCGGTTGCGCTCCGGGTCTACCGTGATGCCCGACGCGCGGGCGCCACCGGACGTGCCGACCTTCCGGTTGGACTGCGCGATGTTGTCCAGCTCGTAGACGTCACCGGTCTCCAGGCTGACGGTGTACAACTTCGAAGTGGTCTCGTTCTCGATGAGTTCGATGGACATCGGAGACGCACCGCCACCGAGATTGATCACCTTCGTCTCGTACGACGTGGTGTCGATCTTGGTGATCGTGTGGTTGTACGGGTCGCTGACGTACGCGAATCCGCGGTACTCATCGATCTCGACATCACGGGGATGGTCCGGCACCGAGATTGTAGTGAGTTGCTCGCCACTGTCTTGGTCGAATACCGATACCTTGCCCGAGCCGTCGCCATACATGCCCTCACGGGTGTCGGTCGTCCACACCGTGTTGTGGGTGTCATCGACGGCGACGCCGTATACGGCCTGCTTGCGATCGGCCGGGTCGTCCTCGGTACCTGCGCCCACCGTGGGAGCGTCGTACTTGTCGAGCACTTCGAGTGTGTCCGGGTCGATCTTGTAGAGCGCCGATTGGGTGATCGGTGGCCGCCCGACAGCGGTCGTCGCCCAGATCACGTCGTTCTTCTCGGAGTACGCCACCTGATAGAGCCCTGGTCCTACCGAGGCGCTTTGCGTCTCGAACTCGAAACCGTCGCCTTCGACGGTTGCCGCGGACGCAGTGGTCGCGCCCATGCCGGCGAGGCCCGCCGCCAGCGCGACGGAGGCGACAATTGCCACGCTCCTGCGTCGAGGTCTGGTCTTGGTTATGGACATATCCGTATACCGTCTCCCTCTCTCGGCGAGCGCCGCGACTCGGTCGCCCGCGATTGGTGTTAGGCAAGCCTAAGCACAACTTCGTTAGGCTATCCTAACTAACATGCATTCCACGTCACTGCCCCCAACGCTTGCTGCCTCCCGAGGCCTGACCGACCGACTGATGCGCGGATTGCGGACGATCGGAGATCGCACCGCTGTGTGCTCGGACGACCTCGCGGTCAGCGGCGATGACCTGTACCGCCGCGCAGCGCATCTCGCGGTGCGTTTGAACGAGGTAGGCGACGGGCCGGTCGCCGTGCTCTGCGACAACTCTCCACCCAGCGTCAACGCATTGCTCGGCGTACTGCTATCGGGCCGGCCTGCGGTATTGCTGGATGTGGCCCAGCCGGCCGAACGTCTGCAGCGCATCGCGGTAGATAGCGGCGCGACCACGCTCATCGGCCCGCCGCGCGCCAGCGACGAACTCGCAACCGGGCTCGCGATGATCGACGATGAGAAGATCGCCGCAGAGGCTGACTCGACAGCAACACCAGAACTCGCCGATATAGATGCGAACGCGCCAGCGGTGATCGTCTACACCTCCGGTTCGACGGGCGCCCCGAAAGGCGTCGTGCTCAGCCATGGCACCGTTGCCAATGGCGCGCGCCTGTCGCAAGAACAGTTCGCGTTAAGCACCACCGACCGCGTCGCGCTCGTCGCCCCGTTAGCTTTCGCGCTCGGTTTGGAGGTCGCGATCATGGCGTTGTGTGCCGGCGCTGCCTTATACGTCCAGGATCCCCGGACGACGGGAATCCACGCGCTGGCCGACGGATTGCGCTCAGCGCAGGCCACGACGCTGCACCTCACGCCGTCACTACTGCGCGCGCTGACCGACTCCACTTCGGGACCCCTGCCGGGCGTCCGTCTGTTCACCACTGCCGGCGAACCGGCCCAAGGCGCAGACATCAACGCAGCACGGAGCGTCCTGCCGCACGCCGACTATGTCAACTATCTAGGCTCCTCAGAAACCGGACATCTCGCGTTCCTTCGCATTCGGTCCGGTGAGCGGGTGCCCGACGGACAACTTCCCGCCGGGCACCCCGCTGATGGCAAACTGATCCGGCTGCTCGGCGAGGATGGCACCGAAGTACCGGCCGGCACGCCCGGTGAGATCGAGATCGTCTCGCGGGACCTGGCCCTGGGTTATTGGCGTTCGCCGCGCAAGACCGCCGAACGATTCACCGTGCTGGACTCCGGCGAGACCGTGTATCGGCCGCACGACCGTGGGGTATTCGATTCCGACGGGGCGCTGCATGTGCTGGGACGCTCGGATGATGCCCTCAAGATCGGTGGATACCTGGTCGAACCCGCCGAGGTGGAGGGAGCGCTGCGTCGCATCCCCGAGATCGTCGAAGCGACGGTCGTAGCACATCGGACGGGCACCGACCCGGCTCGCCTCGTTGCCTACGCCGTACCGGATCCAGACCGCCGGGTTCCGTCCTCGGCAGCGATCCGGTCGCAGTTGCGCGCCACCTTACCGAGCTGGATGGCGCCAACTCACATCGTGATGCTCGCCGAGCTGCCGCGTAATGAACGCGGCAAGATCGACCGCACCAGGCTGCCCGAGCCGCCGGAACGCAACACCCCCGGACGCGCCACGACCGGCTGGGAACAAGCAGTCGGCGTCGAGTGGGCCGCCACCCTTGGTCTGGAGTACGTCGGCCCCGAGGAGCAGTTCGTCGAACTCGGCGGTGACTCACTCGCTGTCGAAGAGATGTTGCAACGAGTCGAGGACCAACTCGGGATTCGCTTAGCGAGCGGGGATCTGACTGCCGCGCCGACGCTGCGTGAGTTCGCCGAGGTCGTCTCCAAGGCCCGTACCCAGCGGCCGCGACGCAACCGCCACACCACCTGGGCGCGGCTCACGTCCGGTACGCGAACCGGAACGCCGGTGTTCTGCTTCGCCGGCGCGGGCGGAACCATTGGCGCGTTCACCGGGCTGGCGGGCAAGATCTCACCGCGTAGCAGTGTTATCGCGTTTCAGGTCAACGGCCTTGAGAACATCGGCATTCCGGACTGGTCCGTCGTGCGCACGGCCCGTAGATACGTGCGCACCATCGAGACGATGTTGGCCCCGAATCAACGTGCCGTGCTCGTCGGCCATTCTCTCGGCGGGCTATTTGCGCTTGAAGTCGGCCGCCTGCTCACTGAACGCGGCTTCCCCCGTCCCCACGTGATCATTCTCGACACCGTGTTGCCGCCGACGGCGGTGCGCGCCGCTGGCGCCACAGTCCCATCTATTCGCATCCCTGGCGGCAAACCGCAGACCCGTCGCGAGTTATGGCGCACCCGTGGCCGCCTCCTGGGCGCGGGCCTGGTGAACTACGACCGGGCCACGCGCGACGAGGTCTTTTTCCAGCACGGCCTGCGCCTGATGGAGCACTATCGACCCAAGCCCTGGCCTGGCTCGATCGATATCGTGCTGACCAGAGAAAATATCGATGATCGTTCCTGGTGGCGCAGTATGACTACCCGCCCGGTGACGCCGATCGAGTTGAATTGCAATCACGCCGCCGTGCTTCGGTCACCGTATTTCGAAGAGATTGCCGACTTGATCAACTCCGCCGTCGACCGTGACGCAGACTCATGACACGACGGAGTCCCGTCTCTATCGCGATGACGATGTGCGCCGTACTGCTCGGCGCTGGGTGCACCGTTGCCGGTACCGAAGCGAGTCCGGAAGCCGAGCCCACCTGGAGCCAGGAATTCAACGGCCCGGCCGGATCGTCCCCAGACAGTGACGTCTGGATGTCGATGGATCTCGCCGGCGGGTGGGGCAATAACGAGCTGCAGGCTTACACACCGCGGCCTGAGAACGTGCGTCTCGATGGGGAGGGCAACCTGGTTATCACCGCCCGTCAGGAGCAGTACGTCGATCCGCAAGGCAATACCGCGGAATACACCTCTGCGCGGCTGGAGACGGTCGAAGCGTTTCAGTATGGAACCTTCGAGGCCCGGATGAATGTCCCGGCAGGCCAGGGATTGTGGTCAGCGTTCTGGCTGTTAGGTAAGGGCCACTGGGACGTTGGCTGGCCAAAGGTTGGCGAGATCGACATCGTGGAGATTCTCGGCGAGGCCGATCATGCCAACAGCACCACCCACGGATTCGCCGAGGGCTCGGGACATTGGCAGAACGGCGCCGCGCACAGCGGTGAGTACGGCGGTACCTGGCACACGTACTCCGCCACGTGGACGCCAGAGGAGATCCGGTTCTATGTCGACGGCACCGAACACCACACGGTGGCCAAGGCCGATCTCAAGCCCGGCGAGGAATGGCCGTTCGAGAATCCGCAGCACGTGATCGTCAACCTAGCTGTGGGTGGCGATTGGCCGGGCTCGCCTGATGAGAGCACGTCGTTCCCGGCCGAACTCTTGATCGACTACATCCGTATTCACGACAGCACCATCATGCAGCGCGACTGATCCGCTCATATCTCTGCGACGGGCAAACCGCAGGCCGGCTTTGTCGGGTCAAGCAGGCGAACTGAATGCACGCTCCGCTGCACCGCGTCGTCATTTTCGGTCTGATGCACCTGGCATCCGGAACGTACTGAGTCTCGTGAAGATGGTCGTATGGGATCCTGCCCATGGAGTCAGGTGCGGGCACAGGTCGGATCGGACCCGGTTAATGAGCCACTGTTGGTGAGCGACTAATGCGAGCCAGTCGCCGACCAAGGTGGTGAGCGGCCACCTCTGCTGGTCGGTAATGTGATCCCGCAGTGCGTTCACATCACCGACGTCAACGATCATTTCGCAGAGCCTGCTGGTCGCGATCTTGCTGGCCGCGTCGTCGGACCCCGGCCTGAGTATTACCTCACGACTCGATACCGTCTGTTGCCAAAGCCGCGCGAGCTGCCGACTCAATTCCCAGTCGATCTTGGACTGGGCGAACCAGATGAGCGACTCGCTGACCCGCTCGGAATAGACTGGCGAGTCCGGCAGGAGGAAGCCCGTAACTGCAGCGTTCTAGCGACCTCGCACTTCAGCCGAAACCTTAATCGTCGTCCTGGCAGCCATGGCATCAGCCTTCGTTCAGTTAGACCCATACCCCAGATTCGGACGGCAACCGTAGCCATGGACATGGCCATCGTTGCAGGTTGTGTGGATCACTGACGGGCTGCTGTGCACGAGCATTACGATGCGTGACGCATAGTTGAAGGCGCCGTGCTAGGGCCGGGCGGTCATCGCGCGGCAGATCCTTCCGCGACCGCGGCGCACAACCCGCCTACCTTCCCACTGGCATATCAGCTGAATCGATCTACGGATTCCTGAAGACATCGTGGTCGCCCACTCGTCGCCAACGGCACAGCAGTTCGTTCTCGACGGCGACCAACTCGAACGTCGCACGCCCGTCAGGGCTCGCGAACGACCAGGTCATTTCCAGGATCCCGGGAGCAGAGCGGACTGATTTGACACGCAAAGATGCCGGCCACCCGGCGGCGGGGTCCGACGCATACGCGTCGCACGCGGGCGCGAACTTCTTCCGAACGACGTCGCGGAACGTCGCACGGTGCTCCGGCTTGAGCCGTCGATAGTCACCATCGAACGCCGGTGTCGTCTGAAACTTCACTCGTCATCGAGACCGTCGAGCGCGTCCAGGTGCTCCGCGAACGCATCGGTCGACTCATGAACGACCACACGGCCAGCAGCGACATGCTCGTCGACCTCGCGCTCACGTTCTTGCCAACGCTCCGTCCAGAACCACCGTTGATCCGCGGGCACCGGCAACGCCGGTCGCAACTCAATGACTCCGTCTTCGCGTTCGGTCATTTCCAACTGCGCACCGGGCTCGTCCAGGTGCAAACGACGACGCACGTCCACAGGCAACGCAATTGTCCCGCGTCCCTGGACACCGAGATAACGAGGTTCAGCTGAGGCAGTCATACCACAGAGCATACGCCCGTCGCCCCGTAATGCGACAATACTGCTTCGCCGCAAAACGAGAAAACCGTCGCTGTGCATCGCCTATGACGAGGGCGGCACGCAGAACGCGAGCGACGGCCTTCGATACGGATGTCGTCGGCGCGGTGCCAGCGCAGCAGTACGAACGCCGTGTTCAATACTGTCTGCGACATCTGCGTCACTTCGTTCAATGCGTGTATGTCACCTGGTTCACGTATGGATACGTGCTACGCAACAGCCCATTCGGACGCCCGAGGTTCGTTTAGCTCGTGGTGACTGTCTCCGTTGGTAGCCCGCCGATGGCGGGGTGTTTCACGGTCTTGATCTGGTTGTTCACCGTGTACGTGTACGCCGTCGTATAGGTCCTGGCGAGATCACTGGCCAGGTCCGATTCGGGGATGGTGATACTCGAGCTCGTCGGCAACCCCGCGGCGTGGTGAGCCCGCTGTCGGGTCATCGACGCTGACCTCGTTACCGGCCAGGTCGTAGTCCCAAGTCCATTCATTGCCGGCAGCGTCGGTCATGGACGCGAGTTGACCGGCGGGAGCGGTCGGTGGCTAGCTCAATCGCTGTCTGAGATCACGACGGCCGGCCCCGGACACAACGTTAGGCCGTGTTAGCCCGGTGGAAGGGTCCAGTCGGCCGCCGGCGCCCACTCTGCTTCCGGTGATACATACCGCCACACGCGGACGTCGCCGCGTTCACCCACCAACGTCCATCCGTCGCGCTCGGCTAGTTGCGCTTCGAGGTTGGCCAGCGCGTTCGGCGCATACAGCCCCTTCAAGTCGCTGTATACCTGCATTTTGTCGCTGACGACAAAGAAGATCGGCACCCAATCGGCAGCAATTAGTCCGGCTTCGATCGTCGCGACGTCCTGCGGTGCGGACAGATCGCTGCCGGTCAGCTCGTTGCTGTACCCAGTGGCGTCGAATGCCCAGAACCACCGCTCGCGATCGACGTACGCCGCTGTCGTTCGATCGGGCCAGGCCGGCACCGCAGACGCGATTCGTGCCTCCTGCGGCAACTCGTTCAAAAGATCCTCGGAGACTGACACCTCGGCCGCGGTCACTTGATAGGCGAACCACGGCCCGAAGTAGGCTTGCGCGCTCATTGCGACCGCGACGACGAGCCCGCCGGTGCCCAGCGCAGCCAGCGGCCACGACCGTCGCAACATCGTGGTCAGTCCCCCGGCAATCAGCACCGAACACCCGATGATCGCGTACAGATACACGCGCAGGATTGCCTCGCCGCCGTAGTTCTGCATCACCAGCAGCCCCATCGGACTAAACGCGATGACCGCCGCCGCGGCCCACGGTCGGCGCCGACGTATCCGTAGTACGACGACGATCGCGGCGAGCAGCCACAGGCTCAACGCGGTCGCCCGCGACAGCAACGACAGCAACGCCTGCGCATCGGTCACGATTGGCCCGATATTGCTCGTGGCGTTCTCCAGCACATCACCGCCCGAGAACACCCCGTAGCTCTCGACCAGTTCGATCCGGGGTGCCACTTGCGCAACCACGATCAACGAGGCGACGAGCGGGACCCAGATACGCGATTGCTTCATCACCAACAGCGCCCACAAGACGATCAGCACCCACACCGGCGTCAATTGGTGGCTCACGGTCATCGCAGCGAAAAGACCCAGCGCGCCCAGGCCCGCAGCCATCGACGTGCGCGCCCGCATCGCGAGCGCAAGAATCAACGGCGCGAACACAATCGCAATTGCCTGCGGTGCAAAGTAATCCTGCCCGACCCAGTTCATCGTGACCGCGATGAATCCAGCGACCGCCTGAGTGATCGGGTCCGCACCCAATTGCCGCGCGAGGTAGGCGACGCTCATCGCAAACAGCAGGCACACCACTGGGGTGGTCCACGCCGCGATGCTCAGTACGCCGATGCCGGAGGCCGAACTCAGCCATGCGGTACCGCTGAAGAATCCCGGCCAGTCGTGGTAGATGTCGACGCCGGGGATGAGCGAGCCGTACGTCGAGATGGCGTCCGTAGCGCCAATATGCTTGTACGTCCAGGCATACCGCGGCACCTCGTCAACGACGGAACCAGCGGTACGGTACGTCAGGACCGCGAGGACGATCGCCACCCAGCAGCGCACGAACGAACCGCGGCGTACGGCGAGCACGAGTAGCAGCACCGGCAACGCCAGCGCAACGACCAATAACGGTTGGCCTGCGGTCAACAAGCCGTATGGCGACACGTCGGGGGTCACAGCGGCATTCAGGGCGAATGCCCACACCACGACGGTCCCCGCAACGAGCGCCCACCAGGTGTAGCCGTAGCTGTCCGGTGCGCGGGCACGTTGCACTCGGCGCGCGAGTCGTTCACAGGACGGCAGAAGCACGCGACGATTGATAAGTAGCTGGATGAGCGCGGTCGCGAGCACACAAGCCTGTACCAGTCGGGTCCCCGTCAGTGGATCCCACACGCCGACCCACAGACTCAAGGCGGATCCGAGCATCAGAGCGCCCAACGAGACGGGAACCGCCAGAGTCACCATTGCACGCGCCGAGACTCGCAATGGAGCAAGCAAACTGAGCCCCGGCGCGATGAACAGGAACGCCAGCGTGAGGATTCCGCCGCCGAAAGTTAGTACTGCCAGGAACGCGGCGATCAGTGCCGCCCACGCGGACACTGCTGCTCGGCTGCTTTGACGCGATTCGTCGGCTTCCTCGACTGACCCGCCCGCGCTCTGCGGCTCAGTGTCACCGGGAGGGTCGGGCTCGGATTTGTGCTCCGAGGCAAGCTCGCCGTCGGTTCGGCCGTCACGGACGGGCGCGATCGCAATCGACTCCGCGCACGCGCCATCAGCGCTGGCCTGTGGTGCGTCATCAGCGCTGGCTTGTGGCGCGTCGCCCGAGGAGGACGAATCGCCGGACACCAAATCGAGCTGCCCGGTGACCACACGCCCCCACAACGGCGACCGCCGCGAATGCTGAGGGCTCATCGGTATCTCAATACGCGCCCATACAGCGCAGGAGAGGCCTTCAGCATCCCCGCCGCCAGAGCCAATCGTCGATGACCATTCAACGCCAGCATCGGCATATCGGACACGCGCAGCAATCTCCGAGCACGGGTGATCAGGTCTACCGCGAGCCGATCGTCGGTGGCCACTTCAGGGTCATGCCGAGCCCGCCACGCCATGTTGGCCATCGGCAACACGACACCGCCGACGCGATGAGCCCGCAGCTCGGCGTCGAGTCCGGAGCGCTCGCCCACGATGCGGCGCACGTCGACCAGTTGGCTATCCAGATCGCCTACGTGCGGGCCGAATCGCCGCGAGACACTCCCGTCGGCCAGCGTGTAGAGATACATCGGTCGCGGACTAAACGCCACGCGCTCGGATTCCAGCGCGATCGCTAGTACGACGGGAAAGTCTTCGTACACCCTGCCCTCGGCGAACGGCGCGGCACCGAGGGAGGTGCGCCGGAACAGTTTGTTGCACACGTAGCCCTTCGCATCGTCGGTGAGCAGTTTGCGGGCGTACGCCTGCCCAGACAGAACGAGCGGAAAGCCGACATCTTCGATGTCCTTAGCGCGTCGCCCATCGGTACTCACCCGCACGCTGCCACAGACGGCGAGATTCACGTCGTACTGCGCGAGCAGCTGGCTCAGTTCAGCAACGAAGTCAGGCTCAATCGCGTCGTCTGCGTCGACAAAGCCGACGAACTCGCCGGATGCCGCGGCGAGCCCGGAATTGCGAGCGGCAGAAACGCCGCGATTGCTTTCTTGTCTGACTTCTATGCACCGAACCCCATGCATACGAGCTTCCTGCACCGCTGCCTCGAACGCGCCGTCGCGGCCGCGATCATCAACCAGCACCAGTTCGTCGACCGGCCGGGTTTGGCGGGCGATCGAGAGGACGCATCGACGCGCCGCAGCTGTGCCCCGATACACCGGGACAATGATCGAGACGGTACTCATCGCGCGCGTCGCTCACGTAGCCGCGCCCGCAAGTACAGAAACGGGCCAGCGCCGTACCCAGCTAGTTCTGCTCGAGCAATCTGCGGCGGGTACGACGGTCCGCGCGTCGCGTTCTTCGCGGACTTCGGGTGCAACAACTCCCGCAACGAGCGCGGCAGCGTCCGAGCGAATGTCGCGACCTCCCCCGGCCGACTCAGCACGAGTTTCGTCAGCGAGGCGGCCATGCCTGTGCCGTATCCGAACATCTGCGTGCGCAGCGCCCCAAGATCCGAACGATGGAAGTGACCCACGACGGCATCGGGCGTGTACACCACGGCTCCACCAGCGAAATAGATCTCGCGAAAGGCGTCGAGATCTTCGCCGCCGCGAGTGAGACTTCCCGCGCCGAGCGTGACGTCGAATCCGCCAATCGCGCGTAACTCGTCGGTGCGGAAGGACATGTTGTTGCCAGAGCCAAATTCCGCTGCGCTGTAAGGAAACGCGGGTCCTTCGCGGCCCGGTACGCCGAAGCTGCGCAGTCGCACCGACGGATGGTGCCGCTTCCACCAACATGTCGCGTGTCCCTTGCCGAAACCGCCGCCGGCCTCGAACAGTTCCTGGGCGTGCGTAGTCAACTCGGCCGGGACGACAAGGCCGGTAACACACCAGACCTCGCCGCCGACATCCGCAGTGAAGACCCGCAGCAGACTACTGATCCAGTCGCTCTCGGGCAGCGCATCATCATCGGTGAACGCGACGATCTCACCGCCGGCAGCGGCCAGCCCAGCATTACGCGCGTGCGAGAGCCCACGCCGAGGCTGTCGCACCACTCGGACGCGGTCATCGACCGACGCCGAAGCCACGAGACGATCCACCTCACCGGTCTCTGGCTCGTTGTCGACGATCAGAATCTCCAGATTGCGGTGATCCTGTTGACGTATTGCCTCGATCGTGCCGATCAACCGCTCGTCCCGACCCAGGGTGCACACGACCACGGTCACACGCGCGTCAGGGCTCGGAGTCGCTTCCCGTATGACAGCCGGAGTTGATGTGGGCTGCCGATACGCCGACAGCTCAGCGTGCGGCCGAACAGCCGGAGGATCGGCAGCGGGTCGCGTTTGCTGCTTATCCGCGTCAGTGCCCACCTCGTCGTCCGCCTTTCGCGCTCGGCGCGTCAGACCCGCGAGGTATCCGGCGCCGACGGAGGCAAATCCGAGCCCGATGGCACCAGCACGCCCAAAACCGCTCCCGTCGCCGCGTGCCGCCGCGAGCACCGAACGCGCGACGCCCGAGGGCAGGATGCGCGCAACGTAGCCACGCTCCGCGGACAGCCCATCGGTGGCTCCGGCAATCCGGGTCAACGCGGCCTTCGACTTCCCCTCGTGCCAGCACCGCGTCAGGAAATATCGGACGGTTCCCCGATCCGTAGGCACCTCGTGGTCGACGACTGCCCTCGGTTCCCGGACTATGACTTGCCCGCGAAGATGCTGACCGATCCGAATGCCCAGTTCGGTTTCCTCACAGCCCGCAGGCAGAGTTCCGACCCGCCCTAATCCAGCGGCGAATCCGCCCACTGCCTCGAACGCATCGCGGCGCAGCGCCATGTTCGCGCCGATGGGATTGCGTAGCCGCGCTCCCGCCGGCGGGAGCCCACGGTAATCGCAGCCGACCACCCAGCCGAACTCGTCGGGAAACCATGTCGGCCGTCCGCTGAGCCACACGGGCTCGATGCCGCCACCGACACCAACCACGCTCTGATCGGTAAAACGAGCCCGCAGAGTGGCCAACCAATCGGAGCGCGGCACGGCATCGTCATCGAGAAAAGCGACGATGTCGCCGCGCGCGTGACTGATCCCGGTGTTACGGGCGCCGGATAAGCCCGAACTCGACTCGTTCGGAACGATGCGGACTCCATCCAGTTCGCGTTTCGCCCACGCCAAGAGTTCATCGTTGTGGTCGACCACGATGGCGACCTCATCATCGGCACGCAATTGCTGCACGGCGGCGAAAGCGCTGCGGCGTAAGACATCTGCCCGACGCAGCGTGTACGCCGCGATCACGACGGTGACCGAACCTTCGGTCGGCATTCGGTTCACTCCACTCTTGCCGATCGCCGGGACAACCGACTCAGGCCGCTTGGCGCGTATCCGCCAGTTCGGCGGTGCCAACGGGCGCAGCGGGGGCGAGTTGTTCGCTTACTCGGCCGAAACGCTCGACCAGGATCGTGCGTAATACACGGATTCCGTCGTACATGGCGTGCAGGTTACTGGCGCCGTGGATGCGGGGAAGTTCGTAACTCGGCACTTCTGCGACCTGCAGGCCCGCCTCGGCGACACGGCAGTTCATCAACGTCTCGATCTCGAAGCCGTCACCCCAGTACGCGTCGTCCGGTCCGTCGACGTCCGGCAATCGCAGCACCGGCAGCAACTCCCGCCAGAATGCGTTGTAGCCGTAGCAGAGGTCGGTGTACTTCGTCCCGAACAGCCGGTTGACTGCACCCGTTAGCGATCGATTACCGAAGGTCCGCAACGGAGTCAGGTCGGTAGAACCCCCACCGGGTAGGTGGCGGCTGCCCTTGACGAAGTCGGCGCCACCTACCAGCGCCTCAACCATTCGGTCAATCTCACGCGGATCCGCCGATCCGTCGGCATCGAACAGCACCACGATCTGACCAGTTGCCGCATACATGCCGCACGCGAGCGCATTGCCTTTCCCGCGGCGGGTCTGCTGAATTACTCGCGCTTCCGGGCTTATTCGCGCGACGGTCTCCAGAGTGTCATCGCTGGAGCCGCCATCGACGACGAGGACCTCGTGCACCTTCGGCAGCGATGGGAGGACGACCTCCAGGTTGCGCGCCTCGTTGTACGCGGGCACGATCACCGTCACAGTTGGTTCCGTCGACCGCGAAGACAGCAGGTATCGCACAATTCTCCTTCTCGTCGAGTGGGCCGCACCGAGAAGGCTCTCACCGACGCGGCAACCCATCGAGAGCACGGCTTACTCGCCGGCTCGACAAATTTAGGTGATCCTAACCTAACTAAACTCGTGGTCTCGGTCGAGGGTCGAGTTGCCATTCGTGATCGATGCAACTGAGCGGCACCCCGCCCGCGCCGGCAGTGCAACGCCATCTCAGTGCAACGTCATCTCAGTGCAACGTCACGTACAACAGCACGACCCCAACGACGACCAGCCCAAGGCTCGATCGCTCCACGAACCGCACCGCCCGCGAGCGCTGCGACGGATGACGTAACCCGGCAAACGCCCACCCGAACGCCAGCAACATCGCAACCGCTGCCGCGCCAAGCACCGCCCACGACTGCAACGTGGTCGATGCGATGGAATCCAGCGATCCGGGACCTACGACGTACACGACGAACTTGCCCGTGAACCCCGCCGGAATCATGATCTGCCCGGATACTTCGAAACTGCCGCCCGGCGGAAGCGAAGGAATGTCAACACTTAGCGCCACGTCGCCAGAGCGCGTATTGCGGCCGAGGACCACATCGAGCTCTCCTTGTTCGGTGGCGACCTGCGAGGTATTCGTGACGGCGATAGTGACTACACGGCTACCACCGAGGGCGAACTGCTCGCGCCACGACGCGTCGCCAGCGAGCCGGACCGTGCCTTCGAGTACGGCCGTTTGTGGTGGTGCGGGCTGCGCCTCGGATTCAGCGTCGGCAATCTCGGCGCCCTCCACATCGAACGCGACAGACTCGGCGCCACCGTCGACACTCAACGCACGGATCTCACAAGGGCAGGGATCCGGCGGGATCGCCACGACCACAACGACATCGACGTCACCGTCCGCATTTGGCACAGCCTGCGCGGCCGCCATCATCGCGCAGGATGACGAGCCCGAACCACTTCCACAGACCGCCACCGAGACCAGCACTCCCGGACTCCAACCGGTGAGCTGAAGATCAACCTCCTCACCCTCCCCCGCCGAACTACTGGCGATCGCGATCTGTGGATCAGTCGGCGCGGCGTACGCCGGCACGCTAAAGCCCGCGCCGCTGAATGCCAGCGCCGCAAGCAGGAGTCCGACGACGGACCTAACGATCCGTGCGCGCATCGCCCTCATCTCCGCCGGTAGTCTGTTCGCCGGATGCTGGATCGCTACCATCGCTGGGCTCTGCGTCTTCACGACGCGCGTCCTGCTCAGCGTCCGTGTCCAACTCGGCATCGCCATCGCTATCGGTCTCGCCGACATTGGAGTCGTCACCAACACCGTCGCCGGAGGCCCCTACTTTTGCCTCGTCAGCCTGATCGGCACCGGATGTCTTGGCTTTTGCCTCCGCGAGTTCGGCCTTCATCGCCTTCCAACGACGACGCCTGCCCCGCATCAGGAAGTACACGCCCAGCACGATTACCAGCAGCACCGCTAGCGGAATCCACGGCATCGCCCAGAAACTCGTGGACGTAGTGATTGACTTCGGTTCAGATTCCAGCCGTTCGCCAACATCGATGGGGTCCAGCTGGACGTTGGCCTGCAGCCGAACGAGCGCGGGAACGTCTTCGAGCACCACCGAGCGTAGTACGGCGCCACCAGGTAGCAGCTCTGCGATATCCCCTGTCTGCTCAGCCACGGATCCGCCGATCAACGGCGTGAGACTGACCGTTTCGTCGGCGGCGAGCCGTACGTTTCCGCGATTGCGCACCGTGTAGGTGACGGTCACATCACCGGTGAGCTGATGCCCATTGGAGCCATAGTCGACCGCCAGGTCCTCCACGGCGAGCCTCGGCGTGAGTTCACCGGAGACCGTGAGATACAGCCTGACTGCGATCCGCGCATCGAACAGCACCTCGTTCCCGTCCGCGTCCGTGCCCGGCGACGTCAGCGAGGTGACGACGCCGCCGACGTGATCACCAGGGGTCGCGTTGTCCGGGACCTGAATCTGGAACGGCACATCGACGCTATTGCCGGGTTCGATGGCGACTTCGGTGACCGGCAAGGTCACCCAAGCCCCGACGTCCACCGGTTGCTCTGCGGTCGGCAGCAGGTCGAACGCGCCTGTCTCAGGCACATTGAACGCGTCAGTAGCGAGGAGCCCCAACGTCAGCGGCTCTTCAGATATATTCGTGATCCGAATGGTGTCCTCGACCTGCTGGCCGGGGTCCATCGCGTACACGAAGTAGGACCGGTCGTTCGGCCCGTCCGGACCAGAGGGCTGCACCATCCAGGTCGATCCGGAGCTCTCGGGGGTTGCCTCCTCGTCCTCCGCGTACGCCGCTGACGGCATGATCGACACCATGAGCGCACACAGCAAGGCGAGTAACAGCCCGCCATGGCGCGCCGCCATCCCGACACCGGAACGATTACCTGTCATTCACTTCTCACCTTCAACGGCGGTCAGCGCAGGTAGCGCAATTAACCTAGCCGATAAGGCCGTGCCGCGAATTCGCACGCGTTGTTCCATATGCCCCGTATCCCTATGCCCACCACAAACATGGCGCTCTTGCTAGTAAGGTTAGGGTCACCTTGGTTAGATCGTGCAGCCGGGTTCGATTAGTGTCGGCCCGCGACGCGTGAGAACCCCCGCACTCCCTCAGCGATGCTCAGTGCAGAGCGGCGAGACCTGCTGGCAGCTCGCACAGACTAGTTCCAGCGCCTTACAGCCCTGCTGGGCGCAATCGAGGAACTCCTTGGTCGGCGAATCACACACCGCGCAACGCCCAATGACCTTCGTGTGGTCTGAATAGTCGAGCGTCATCCTCTTATCGAAGACGAACAGCGAACCGTCCCACAGCCCGTCGTCACCGTACTTCTCGGCGTAGCGAACGATGCCGCCATCCAGTTGATACACCTGCTCGAATCCTCGACGGCGCATGAGCGCCGACAACACCTCGCACCGGATTCCGCCGGTGCAGTAGGAAATCACCGGCCGCTGCTTCAGATCGTCGTACTTGCCAGAGTCGAGTTCGGCGACGAAGTCTTTGGTGGTCGCGACGTCGGGCACGACCGCGCCACGGAACCGTCCGACAGACGCCTCAAGCGCATTGCGGCCATCGAAGAACACGACATCCTCACCATGCTCGGCAACCAGCTCGTGCACCTGTTCCGGACTCAGATGCGTACCCCCGCCGACGATGCCGCTCTCGTCGACACTGATTTCGTCGGGGACGCCGAAAGTGACTATTTCGTCGCGCACCTTTACCGAAAGCCGCGGAAAATCATCCCCGGTGCCATCGCTCCACTTCACGTCGATGTCTTTGAACGGCGGGTATTCCTTCAGCCCACGCACGTAGCGCTTCACGTCAGCCATCGGCCCGCCGACCGTGCCGTTGATCCCGTCGCGCGAGATCAGGATGCGCCCAGTCAACCCGTACCGTTCGCACACCTCACGCTGCCACAGGCGGACCATCTCGGGATCGGCGAGCGGAGTGAACCGATAGAACAACACGATCTTGGGCATGACGACGCGACCGTCGGCGGTATGGCTGGGGAGCATGCGATTCCTGAGCGAGGTGAGTGCACAATGTTTCGGACCTCAGCAACGCTAGCCGCTGGTGGCAGCACACGGACCCGAGGGCGGGCGCGATAGGCCCACGGCGGCAGGTGGCCGCGAATCTAGCGATCGGCCGCGAGCCATTCGTGGAACGTCGCGCCACCGGTCTCGGCGTCCTTGCCGGCAAGGATCGAACCCGACGCGAACGCCTTCATCGTCGCGCCGAACGCCGGCAGCCGCAGCGTCTTAGGCACCGAGCCGCCATCGTGTCGACGCAACATTGCCACGATCTGCGGCATCGTCAGCACCTCGGGCCCAGCGAGATCGGTCGCGCGGACCGGACCGCTTGGTAGATCACCGGTCGCGTAGTCGAGCATCCGACGCGCCACCCAGGTAACGTCCACGGGCTGGCTGGCCATGTTGCCAACGGTGAACGAGATCGGCCCGCGGGTCAATCGGCGCGCCATCGACGCCGCGAAGCCATGGAACTGGGTCGCGCGGACCACGGTCGAGGGTCCCGGCGACTCGGCCAGCGCCTTCTCGGCGGCTAGTTTCGCGTGGTAGTAGCTGTACGGAGTCTGGTCGACGCCGACAATCGACACATAGACGATGTGGGTGTCGGGACCAGTCGCCTCGATCAATCTGCGGGTCCCGTCGATGTCCACCGGGCGCGGGTCGCGCGGGTTGGAGGCACAGTGCACGACGGCGTCCGCTCCGGCGACCGCCTCCGCTAATCCGGCACCGGTGCGCAGGTCGACACCGTTAACTCGACTCGCATTGCTGACCTGGTGCCCGCGTGCCTTCGCATCGGCCATGATCTCTCGCCCAAGGGCTCCGTGTCCGCCAGTGACCACGATTCGCATCGCTCAACCCTTCCCGCGCCGCCGCCTCAGCCTTATGGCTCAGCCTCCCCTACGGTATCCGTGCCGTCCATTGGGGGTTGGTGAATTTCTCGGCAGCCAATGTCGTGGCTGCGGCGATCTCCTCGGGACGCAACGTGCCGTCAACGGTGTCGTACCGCTCGCGGAAGTGGTCCTTCAGCGCCTCCATCACCGCTTCACGGGTCATTCCGGTCTGGCTACGCAGGGGATCGACGCGCTTCTTGGCTGACTTCGTCCCCTTGTCGCTGAGCTTTTCGCGGCCGATACGCAACACCCGGAACATTTTGTCGGCGTCCACGTCGTACGACATCATCGCGTGATGCAGCACTCCCCCGTTGGCCAAGCGTTTCTGTGCGGCGCCGCCGATCTTGCCCAGCGCGGAGGTGATGTCATTCAGCGGCTGGTAGGTGGCATCGATACCGATTGACCTCAACCCGCCGAGCACCCAGTCGTCCAGGAAGGCGTAGGACTGCTCGAAGCTCAGCCCTTCCACGAGCGAGGCCGGCACATAGAGCGAGTAGGTGACGCCGTTTCCGGGCTCGACGAACATCGCGCCGCCGCCGGAGATGCGGCGTACGACGGTGACCCCCTCGGCCTTGGACTCCTCTAGGTCGACTTCGTTGCGTAGCGACTGGAACGAGCCGATGATGATCGCGCGCGTGTCCCACTCCCACAACCGCAAGGTCGGCGGTCGCGTTCCCCGACCCACTTCGGCGGTGAGCACCTCGTCCAACGCCAGATGCATCGCCGGCGGCATCGGTGCTGGGTGGAGGATCTCGAAGGTGTGATCGGCCCAGCCGGTCGCGAAGCCCAGAGCACGCCGAACCGCGATCGCGATCGCGGCCGTGGTGAACCCGACCAGATGCGCGCCGCGCACCGCATCGTCGAGTCGGGCCGTGAGGGCATCAACGGCGGCGGACTCCGGCATGCCGACGAGCGCGTTATTCAATCGCGGCAGCGCCTCGTCGGGTTCAAGGAAAAAATCGCCGTTGATGTGGACGTTGGCGATCGTCGCGTCGTCGACCGTGACGTCGGCCGCTACCAGTTTTCCGCCAGCAACCTTGTACTCACCATGCCGTACGCCTGACTTCATGATTCCCACCTAATCACGATACGCACGATTGCGCAGACCACCGGGCGCCGGACATGGCCGCCGCGATTCACACACCTTCGCGGGCATGCCCGCGCCGCGTCGCCCACTGCTGCACGGCCGTACCTCCGCACTGCCGCGAATCAGTCACTGCGGTGGGAGTACCCACGCCGCAACCGTTGCTTGGCCGTGTGCGCACCCGCCCCGATGCGCTCGGCGCCGAGCGCCTTACCGAGCCCGAACTCAGGCATATTCACGTAGACGACTTCCCGTGCGGAGGCGGGTACGACGTACGTCTCGTGCCACACGCCGACCGTCCCGTCCTCCCCAACGCGGCGAACGAAGTCCCGCCACGCAGGTAGGTGCGGCGCATCGGAAGCGGAAGCAAACCGCTGCAGATGCTCCGGCGATCGCCAATACGACAGCAGCACGGTCGTACGTCCGAACCAACTCTGAAAACTAAGCATGCCGGCGTCCTGGTCATCTGCCAGGTGCCGCAGCATTCGTGGCATCGCGGTGAGCACCGGCCACCATCGAGTGATCGCCAACGGCTTGTTCAGCCGCATCCCGATCAGGAACACGGTGACCTCTTGACCGGCATCGGCGCTGACAGTGAATCGTCCGGGGTTGAGAGACATGAGTACAAGCCCTTCGTAACGTTGTTACGTAACACTGTTATGTAACAACGTTATGCTAGCCTGGTCAAGTGGCTCGACCAAGAAAGTACGGCGACTCCATCCGGGAAGACCTCATCATCGCCGCGGCATCCCGGGTCGCGGCCGGAGATGACTTCGCCCTGCGCTCGATCGCGACCGATTGCGGATGCACGACGAGCACGATCTATCGACTCTTCGGCGACCGCGACACCCTCATCACCGCGGTGATCGACTATGTGTCGGAAAGTTTCAGCAAGAATCAGCACAGCGTCGCGGCGACCGATGCCCCAATGGACGATCTACGCCGACTGGGTATCGCCTACCGCACCTGGGCAATCGAGAATCCGACCCTGTATCACGTGATGTTCGGCGGGCCACCAGCATGCGCTCCGGAACCCGTCGATGAGCTACCGGACAGCGACTCGATCCAGCCGTTGATCGACGCGGTACGCCGCGGCCTGACGGCCGGTGACCTCGTCGGCGGTCGCCCTGAGCAGATCGTCCGTTCGATTTGGGCCGGCGTGCACGGCTGGGTCACCCTCGAACTCGGTGGCGCACTGCCGAACGGACCGCGCAAGAGCGTGCGCGAGTACGGCGTTCATCTGGATTCCCTCCTCAAGGCGTGGCGCCCGTAATCCGCGGCACGAACCCTCATCCTGTAGCGCTCACACACCACAAAGGGCCTGACACCACACTGGTGTCAGGCCCTTCGAAGTTGACGTGCAGTTACGCCTGCCCGGCGCCCAGCACGGCCTTCAGCTCAAGGAAGTCAGCGAACGCGTGCTCGCCCCACTCGCGCCCGTTACCGGACTGCTTGTAGCCACCGAACGGCGCGTTCGGGTCCGGCATCGCGTTGTTCACGTTGATCTGTCCCGCGCGCAGGCGCGAGGCGACCCGCAGTGCCTCATCATGGTCGGCACCGGCGACGTACCCAGCCAGACCGTAGGGCGTGTCGTTGCCCATCTCGATCGCCTGGTCGATGTCGTCGTACCCGATGACGGTCAGCACCGGTCCGAAGATTTCCTCCCGGGCGATCGTCATGTCGTTGGTCGCGTTCGTGAACACGGTTGGCTTGACGAAGTAACCCTTCTCCAGGCCGTCCGGCTTACCGGCACCACCGGCGGCGACGGTTGCGCCCTCCTCGATCCCCTTGTTGATCAGGCCCTGCACCTTTTCGAACTGGGTGAGCGAGACCAGCGGACCCATCTTGGCGCCGGAATCCGGTAGACCGGGAGCGAACTTGTCGACGACAGCCTTGGCGATTTCCTCAACCTCGCCCATGCGCGCCTTCGGCACGAACATGCGGGTCGGGGCGTTGCAGGACTGTCCGGTGTTCGTCATGACGCCGGCGATACCGCCGGTGACACTCTGCGCGAACGCCTCATCGTCCAGGATGATGTTCGGGCTCTTGCCGCCGAGTTCCTGCTGAACGCGCTTAACGGTCGGCGCAGCGTTGCGAGCGACCTCAACACCGGCGCGGGTCGAACCGGTGAACGAGACCATGTCGACATCCGGGTGGCTCGACATCGGCGCACCCACGCTGGGGCCGTCACCGTTGACGAGGTTGAACACGCCGGCCGGAACGCCGGCAGCATCCATGACCTCGGCCCACAGGTAGCCGGAGAACGGCGCGACCTCGGACGGCTTGAGCACCATGGTGCAGCCGGTAGCCAGCGCCGGCGCGACCTTGCACGCGATCTGGTTCAGCGGCCAGTTCCACGGGGTGATCATGGCGACGACGCCAATCGGCTCCTTGACAATGCGAGTGGTGCCCTTGTCCTCCTCGAACTGGAACTCCTTGAGGACGTTCAGCGCCGTCTTGAGGTGCGTGAGGCCCTGCGCCGCCTGCGCCTTCTGCGCCAGGAAGTCGGGGGCGCCCATCTCCTCGGTCACCGCTGCGGCGAACTCGTCGTACCGCTTCTTGTATTCCTCAACGCAACGCTCGAGCACCGCGACGCGCTCTTCGACACTGGTGCGACCCCAGGTCTTGAAGGCCTCCTTGGCCGCGGCGACAGCCTTGTTGACGTCCGCCTCGGCGCCCATCGAGATCTTGCCGGCGACCTCCTCGGTCGACGGATTGATCACGTCTAACGACTTGGGCGTCTCGGGGTCGACCCACTGACCGTTGATGTAGAACTTTCCGTAATCGCGCATCGGGTTCCCTCCAGGATTCTTGGGACAAGCGCGGTGCACACACCGCGTCAGGGGCAAATTCTATAGAGAAATTGGGTGACGTTAGCGTTACCTACCCCGTGGGACTAAGCCTAGACCGCTCGTGGTGCTTCTGCATCCGGAGGGCATCGCAACGGCACCACGGACGCGGCGTACGCCGCCGGCGTCATCCCGACAACCGCCTTGAACTCGCGGATCAGGTGGGCATGATCGGCGTATCCAAGGCCCGCGGCCAGCTCCGACCAGGACCCTGGTCGCCCTGCCCGGGCGGCATCCGCCGCCTCGATCAGCCGACACCGCCGAATCATCCACATCGGCGAGACTCCGGCGTACTCGATAAACAATCTCTGCAGCGTCCGCACGCTATGGCCTACCCGATCAGCCAACATCGCCACGGACCGAATCGAACGGTCAGCCTCAACCAGCCCGGCCGCCCACACCACCTGAGCGGCCGCCGCGCGACGCTGGGCAGATACTCGGTCGATCGCAACACGCAGCGCTGCCTCAAGTTCACCCACCTGCGCCGGGACGTCATCAGCGAGGTCGGCAACCCTCGCCTCGAGCGACGCGCTCCGCGCCCCCAACACCTCCGCGGCCGACACGGTCGAATCGGTGAGATCCCCTGCGGACCGACCGAGCAACAAGCCCAACGCTCCGGGGCGCAGCTTCGCGGCAACGTTCCACCCCGTACCGCGCAGGCGCCGTCGGTCGATCGCGGTTTGCACCCCGACGAGAGTCGCCTCAATGTCGTCTCGTGGCTCACCGCGCGTGTACGCCGGTCCGGCACTCAGATTCGCCGACGGATGCGCCAGCACCGGCTGCACGAACTCAGCACTACCAGGCAAAGTCCACCGCACGGCCCAGAACCAGTCGACCAACCCACCGAGTTCGTCCGGGGGCGCCACTCGAGTGAACTCGACGTGTTCGCGCATCAGCCCAGGGTTGAGGATCCCCCGACTGTCGCGCTCGATCTCCTGGCGGCGATGTTCCAGCACCCGATCACCGTAGCGCGCAGATATGACGCGTTTCTTCAATCCTGCTCGTGGCATCCACCGCATGCTGAAGGTATGACTACAGATCAGAACACGACAGCGTCGACTCTGGCGCATCTTCGACCGGTACTTCGAGACCTCGCGGCGGTGGCCGGCCGTGTCGAGGAGAACCACCTTGGCCTACCGACACCCTGCGCCGAGTACGACGTCAGCGCATTGAGCGCGCACATCGTCGGCTGGCTGGAGAACTTCGCCGGCGGGTACGCCGACCCTGACGGGGTGTGCCCACTGGCCGACGTATCGAGCGTGAGCGTGACACGTCAGCAAGCAGCTGAGCGCATCGATACCGCCGCTGTCACGCTGGACAACGCTGTACAGGCCGGCGCCGCCGAGCGGCCCTTGGTCATCTCGCAACAGGGCGGCATGCCCGGCGACATGGCGCTGTCGATGATCCTCGGCGAGTACCTGGTGCACGGCTGGGATCTCGCCCGCGCCACCGGCCAGTCGTGGACGCCGGACGATGAGGCCAGCGAAACCTCACTGACATTCTTCGGCGGCATGGTGACACCGGAGTACCGCGGGGACGGCGGGATGTTTGCGGCCGAAGTCGCTGTGCCCGAGAACGCCCCGATCTTCGATCGCCTACTCGGCTTCGCGGGGCGCAACCCTGACTGGACGCCGTAACCGGCGCCCGGCTCGAGAGCCGAACCGTCGAGGATCCAAAGGGCGATGTCGTGTGCGTTAAGCGCACACAACATTGCCCTTTGGATACGGCCGATTAGGCCTTGTTCTTGTAGTCGCGCATCAAACCGCGGCTAATGATCTGCTTCTGGATCTCGCTGGTGCCCTCGCCGATCAGCAGGAACGGAGCCTCACGCATCAGCCGTTCGATCTCCGCCTCCTTCGAGTATCCGTAGCCACCGTGGATCTTGAATGAGTCCGTGGTGACCCGCGCGGCAGCCTCCGAGGCCACCATCTTCGCCATGCCCGCCTCGATGTCGTTACGCGTGCCGGCGTCCTTCAACCGAGCAGCATTGACCATCATCGAGTGCGCAACCTCAACATCGGTCGCCATCTCGGCCAGCTTGAAGGCGATCGCCTGGTGCCCGATGATCGCCTTACCGAAGGTCTCGCGCTCCTGGGCGTACTTGATCGCCAGTTCGAACGCGCGGATCGCGACGCCGCAGCCGCGCGCAGCGACGTTCACGCGACCGACCTCGATGCCGTCCATCATCTTGTAAAAGCCCTGGCCAACGCCCTCTTCGCCACCGAGTACGGCGGACGCCGGGACCTTGTGGTTGTCCAGAACCATCTCCGTGGTCTCGACGCCCTTGTAGCCCATCTTCTCGATCTTCCCGGGGATCGTGAGACCGCCGGTGGTCTTGAAGCCGGGTTCCTTCTCCAGCAGGAAGGTGCTCATGTTCTTGTAGACCGAGTCGCTACCGGTGTCGGTCTTGACCAGGGTCGCCACAACCGAGGAGTAGGCACCGTTCGTCAGCCACATCTTCTGGCCGTTGATGTTCCACTCGTCGCCGTCCCGGACGGCCTTCGTGGTGATAGCCGAAACGTCCGAACCGCAGCCCGGCTCAGACATCGAGAACGCGCCTCGACAGTCACCGGTCGCCATCCGCGGAAGGTAGTACTCCTTCTGCTCTTGCGTTCCGTGCTGAATGATCAGGTACGCCACGATGAAGTGGGTGTTGATGATGCCGGAGATGCTCATCCACCCGCGTGCGAGTTCCTCGACGCACAGCACATAAGTGAGCAGCGACTCGCCGAGGCCGCCGTACTCCTCGGGGATCATGAGCCCGAACAGGCCCATATCCTTCATGCCTTCGAGGATCTTCTCTGGGTAGGTGTCGTCGTGTTCGAGCGCCTGAGCGTTCGGGATGATTTCCTTGTCGACGAACTGGCGGACCGTGCTGAGGATCTCCTGCTGGACGTCCGTCAGGCCTGGGGTCTGAGCCAATCGTGCCATGCGCTGCCTCCGAAAATACGTGCGCTTCGAACCGGATTCGGTTCATAGGAACTTACCGCGCGAACGTCGATCTTTCGTCGTTGGGTGCCGTCGATCCGTCGAAGGTCACAGATGGCTTCCGCCTGTATGGTTGGGGTTGCATTTTACGCCGGTGTCGTGGTCCTATGTGCGCACTCAATTCCCGGCGGGCTGGCCAGTCAGTTCATGAACGCTGTCCCGCCATCGACCAAGAGTGGGCCCACACCGTGACTGTGAACAGACTTTCGCGACGCTTCAGCATGATCACCGCGCTGGCGGCATCGAGCGTGCTTCTCGCTGCCTGCGGCAGCACACCTGACAAGGAAACTACCGAAGATGTCGCAAGCGAATTCTCCAACGAGATCCCGCTGAGCGACACGTTCGACCCGGAGGGTCACTTCACGTATTCGTACAGCGTCATGACACCTGGTTGGGACCCGATCGAAAGCGTCTCCGGGTACGACTTCGTGACGCTCGCGCCCGTGTACGACCGCCTCGTGTGGAATGCCCCCGACGGCACGGTGCAGCCCATGCTCGCCACCGAGTGGGAGCAGGAGGGCACCGCCTTGGTGATGCACCTGCGCGAGGACGTGACGTTCTCCGACGGCGAGCCGTTCAACGCCGAAGCCGTCAAGACCAACCTCGACCGCGCAAAAGGCGAAGGAAGCCGGATCGCTGCCGAGATCGAGCAGCTCGACTCTGTCGAGGTCGTCGACGAGTACACGGTGAAGCTCAACGCCGATTCAGGGTTGGGCGCGCTGCTCGGCTCGATGGCCGAGCGCCCCGGCATGATGGCCTCACCAAAGGCGATCAAGGCGGGCACCCTAGAGACGAAACCGGTCGGGGCCGGCGCGTACACGATGGAATCGTTCTCGGCCGGTGACACCGCGACCTATGCGAAGCGTGAAGGCTACTGGGACCCCGAGGTCCAGAACGCCGCCACCATGGAAATCAAGCTGATGACCGACGACCAGACCCGGCTGAACGCGTTGAATTCCGGCGAGTTGGACGGCGC
The DNA here is from genome assembly GCF_004382795.1 of Cumulibacter soli. Lineage (NCBI taxonomy): Bacteria > Bacillati > Actinomycetota > Actinomycetes > Geodermatophilales > Geodermatophilaceae > Cumulibacter > Cumulibacter soli. The sequence continues at coordinate 131,422 of NZ_SMSG01000001.1, forward strand.
GGTCATGCGACCGCCGCAGGTGAAGTCGGCCGTCGCGGACGATCTGACGGTCACCGCTTCGGAGTCGGTCACCTACATGTACCTCCTGGTGAACTCGTCGGTCGAGCCGATGAACGATCCAAAGGTGCGTGAAGCGCTGAACTATGCCGTCGACCGTGTGGAGATCGGCGACGGGTTCTTCGAGGGTCTGTGCACGCCGCAGATCCAGCCGTGGCCGGAGACCAGCTTCGCTTACAACCCCGAGATCGGTGATGGCCTGGACATCTGGCCACACGACGTTGAGAAGGCGAAGGAACTGCTCGCTGAGGCCGGCGTACCCGACGGGTTCCCGATCAAGGCAGTCACCACGAACGTCACCTACACCACGCAACTGTCCGAGATCGTGCAGGAGCAGTTGGCTGAGGTCGGCATCGAAATGTCGATCGATCCCGTCCCGACGCCGCAGGTGATCGAGAGCTTCTCGGTCAACAAGACGACCAACGGCAACATCAACCCGTACTCCGGCAGCGCCGACCCGCACGGCGTCGCTTCGCGTTACCTCAACCCCGGCTCGATCTACAGCCCTGGCGAGGACCCCGCCCAGGAGATCCTTGATCTCGCGGCCGAGGCTTCGACACCGGTCGATCCCGAGGAGCGTGCGCCGATCTATCACGACATGATGCAGGCGATGATCGACAACCCGACGCACCAGATCCCGCTGTGCCAGCTGCAGGTACTGAGCGCGTTCAATGACAACGTGTCGGGCTTCTCGTTGAGCCCGACCGGCTTCCCGGACCTGCGCGGCATCGCCGTCGAGCCCGAGCAGTAAGCAGTACGAGCACCGCACTACCGGGGCGCCGTTGTCAGGTCACTGACAACGGCGCCCCGGCGTTCGCTGGCAGAACATCATCAACGCGCCCCGCGATTCGCGACAGAACACCCATAGCGCGCCCGGAGGTTCGCCGGTAAACGGCAGTAGCGCGCGGAGGTTCGCCGGCAGAACAGCGGTAGCGCGTAGTTGCCCCGCGGATTAGCCCGCACAAAACGCAGTGCAGGGGGCCACTCATCTCCTATAGAACGATAATCGGCCGCTCACACTGCGTTTTGAGCACAGAAACCCGGCACCTCGATACCGCAACAAGGTCACCCTGACACCGCGCATCGCGACACCACAGACACCGGGCGCACCGACACCGCGTCGCGACACCGCACACACCAGGCATCGCGACGCCTCATCCACCGACACCGCGTCTACCGCCCGAGGCCGCACGCGCGACTGGACCTACTCGGTCGCGAGCTCGACGAAGGCCTCGGTGACCGGGTCGATCATCTCCTCGGACACTCCCTCCTCGTTGCTCTGCATCACCACATACGCCACGGAGGTACCCGCCGACATCGCCAACACGGTGACGTAACGCCACCCGGCGCGCGCGGCGTCGCCCTCCTCGTTCGTAGCCGACTCCTCATCGCCGGCATTCTGATCCAGTGCGATAGCCACCTGACGGGCCTGGAACTGCACACCGTCCGGTACGTCCGGCTCGTATTCGGGCACGCTGATCTGCGCGGGTTGCCCGTACAGCGTCGACTCATTCCCCACCGAGATGCCCAGATCTGAAAGTTCATCCAGGCAGGTGTCGAACTGTGGGCTCGACCACGCCTGTACCCAGTTCTGCGCGACGTCCGCTGACGAGGCCACGATCGCTTGCGATCGCGCGATCCGGTAATTGCCGCTGCTCTCGTCGGTGACCTCGTTATCGACGTACTGCGCGGATGCCTTCGCCGAAGCGACATCGGTCGCGGGATCCAAACCCATGCAACTGTTCAGGGCCGACGCCGTGATCGAGTCCGCTTCCTCGCGGGTCTCCGGCAGTTGCCCGATAACTTCAGTCAGCAGCGACATGTCTTCGGTCGCCTGCCATGTGCCTGGGCCATACGAATCCGAACCGATGAGCAGGTCGGCAGCGTCCTGAGGGTTCGTTGGGTCGACGGAGGCCAACGCCACCGACAGTCCCCACCCGCCCAGGCCCAGCACGAGAGCGGTCGCGACGCCGGCAGCGATCCATTTGGCGCGCGAGCGCCGCCGCGGCCCGGGCTGCTGCGCGGTGACCTCAGGGAATCTGCCCGGTTCGTGACGCATGGTCGGTGAGCCTGGTGAACCGATCGACGCGGTCGGGTCCGCTCGCACCGACTCCTGCGGTACCCAACTCGTCGGTGCCTCACTCGGCCCGCCGCGAGGCGCCAGCGGTGACGACGCGGCTTCCGGCGCCACGACCATCGGCGTTTGGGCGATGCCGAGGTCGCGCTGTACATCCTGCAGCCGCCTGCCAAATTCGCCCGCGCTCATCTGCCGCAACCCCGGCGTCTTACTCATCGCTTTCTCCAGCGTGGCGGCGAAGACATCGGGTACGCCGCGGCCGCGCAGATCTGGCGGCGGTTCCTGCACGACCCGCAGCAGCACCGCGGCGACACTCTCATCGCCATCGCGGTGAAACGGCCCGCTGCCCAGCAAAGCGGCCATGAGCGTCGCGGCCAACGAATACACGTCCGAACGCACGGTCGCTGGTTCCCCGGTAAGCACCTCCGGGGCTGCGTAGCCCGGCGTGGCGACTACATCCCCAGTACGGGTGAGCTTCGTGTCCGCCATCCGCGCCTGGCCGAAGTCAGCCAGCCGGGGGACGTCGTACGAGTCGAACAGGATGTTGCCGGGTTTGATGTCGCGATGCAGTAGCCCGGCCTCGTGTGCGGTCTGCAGCGCACCACACATCCTGATGCCCAGGTCCAGTACGAGCGGCACCGGCAGCGGTCCACTGGCGCGCAGGCGATCGTCGAGTGAACCGTGTTCGCACAGCTGCATCACGAAGTACGGCGACCCGTCGCTCAGGGTGTCGGCGGTGTAGATCGGGACGACGTTGGGGTGACCGGACATGGCGCCGAGCGCCTGGCTTTCCAATGCAAAGCGCTGCGCGCTGAGCTCATCCAGACGTGTTGTCAGCAGTTTGACTGCGACCACGCGGCGTAATTGCTGTTGGTTGGCGCGGTACACAACGCCGTTGCCGCCGTGACCGATCTCGACGAGATCGGTCAGGCCGGGGATGTCGGGGTTGCGCTGCATGGGGACATTCTGCCTTGTCGGTAACCTTGATCCGTGACTACGACGTCCCGCGTGTACCTGACCCGCCTCGCGGGTCTCTCTGTGCTGGACCCGGACGGTGCCCCGGTCGGCAAGGTGCTCGACGTCGTGCTCACCCTACGCACCGACTCGTCGCCGGCCCGCGTGATCGGTCTCGTCGTCGAGATCACTCGGGGCCGCCAATCCTTCGTCCCGATCGGCAAAATGGTGGCCGCTGACCACGGTTCGTTGCGGCTGTCGACCGGGACGGTCAGCGTCCGCAAGTTCGAGTTGCGCCCGCACGAGGTGCTGGCGATCGCCGAACTCCTCGATCGTCAGGTCACCGTGTTGGCGACCGGTACGCCGGTGACGCTGGTAGACGTCGCAATGGAACAAAACCGATCCCGCGACTGGCTGGTGCAGAAGGTCGCCGTCCGTGAACGCGCCCACCGACTCAGCCGAGGTCACGTCCGGCAACTCGACTGGCACGAAATCGGCGGCATCACGATCGACAAGGAAAGTCAGGAGACAACCAGCCTCCTCGAGGAGTTTGAAGACCAACGCCCCGCGGACGTCGCCGCACGCATCCGTGATTTGCCCGATCGCCGTCGACAAGAGGTTGCCGAGGCGCTGGATGACAATCGCCTCGCCGACGTGCTCGGCGAGTTGCCGGACGATGACCAACGCGAGATTCTGTCGCAGCTGGAGGACGAACGCGCCGCCGACGTCCTCTCCGAGATGGACCCTGACGACGCCGCCGACCTGCTCGGCGACCTGCCCGATTCCGAACGGGAGAGGTTGCTGGGTCTGATGGAACCCGACGAGGCGTCCCCGGTGCGGCAATTGCTGTCGTACGGCGACGACACCGCCGGTGGTGTGATGACCTCGGAACCGGTCATTCTGCCGCCGAACACGACCATCGCCGAAGCGCTCGCGCGCATCCGCCGCGAGCAGTTGAATCCGTCCGTGGCGTCACAGGTGTACGTCGCTCGTCCGCCCTCGACCACGCCGACCGGCCACTTTCTCGGGGTCGTGCACTTCCAGCGGCTGCTGCGCGAGGCGCCGTTCGAGCAGGTCGGCTCGATCACGTACGACGACCTCGACCCGCTGAGCCCGCAGACCGAACTCGCCGAGATCGCCCGGTACTTCGCGACCTACAACCTGGTCGCGGCACCGGTCGTCGATGATGCGGGTCGACTCGTCGGCGCCGTCACCGTCGACGATCTGCTCGATCACTTACTCCCGGAGGATTGGCGCGAGGATGGCTAGCCGCGTAGATCCCGATGACCTGTCACGCCCCGGAGGCACCTCGCCTGGCGTGCGGTTCCATTTCGACCCGGAGGCGGTCGGCCGCGGCGCGGAAAACCTAGCCCGGTTCTTCGGCACGACTCGCTATCTGGTGATCCAGACCGTGATAGTGATCGTGTGGATCCTGCTGAACGTCTTCGTGATCACGCTGCAGTGGGACCCCTATCCGTTCATTCTGCTGAACCTGGCTTTCTCCACCCAGGCGGCGTACGCAGCTCCGCTGATTCTGCTCGCCCAGAACCGCCAGGAAGCGCGCGACAAGGTCGCGCTGCAAGAGGATCGGTCCCGCGCTGTCGCGTCGAAGGCCGACACCGAGTTCATTGCCCGCGAACTCGCCTCGCTGCGGTTGTCGATCGGCGAAGTCGCGACCCGCGATTTCGTGCGCACCGAGTTGCAAAAGCTCTTGGCCGAGGAATCCAGCGGCAAGAAACCGAAATCCAAGAAGAAGCGCGCCCCCTCGCCGTCGCCGTCGCGTAAGCCCGACGACGGCGACGTCCTTGACGCCGACCCACACTCGACAGACTGACTGATCACAGGACGTCGACGCCGCGTAGCGGTCGATGCCGCGGGACGTACCATGAGATGTTCCGCCTATCGAGGATTTCGAGGTTCATATGTCATCCGCAATTGACCGCGGCACGATCGATGCTGCCCTGGCGACGGTCAACGACCCGGAGATTCGCCGTCCGCTCACCGAGATCGGCATGATCAAGGACGTCTCCATCGCCGACGACGGCGTGGTCACGGTCGGGATCTACCTGACGGTCGCGGGCTGTCCGATGCGCGACACCCTCACCAAGGACGTCACCAACGCCGTCTCTGCGGTGCGGGGCGTGACGGGCGTGAACGTCGAGATGGACGTGATGAACGACGAGCAGCGCGCGGAGTTACGCAAGACGCTGCGTGGCGGCCAGCCCGAGGCGGTCATCCCATTCGCCCAGCCTGGCTCGCTGACCAGGGTGTACGCCGTGGCGTCCGGTAAGGGCGGCGTCGGTAAGTCCAGTGTCACCGTGAACCTCGCCGTCGCGATGGCCCAGCAGGGATTGCGGGTAGGTGTCGTCGACGCGGACATCTATGGCCACTCCGTGCCGCGGATGATCGGCGTCACCACCCAGCCGACGCAGGTTGACGACATGATCATGCCGCCCCAGGCCAACGGCGTTTCGGTGATCTCCGTGGGCATGTTCACCCCCGGCAACCAGCCGGTGGTGTGGCGCGGTCCGATGCTGCACCGCGCGCTGCAACAGTTCCTGGCCGACGTGTTTTGGGGCGATCTCGACGTCCTACTGCTGGACCTGCCTCCCGGCACCGGCGACGTCGCGATCTCGGTCGCGCAGTTATTGCCCAACAGCGAGTTGATCATCGTCACTACCCCGCAGGTCGCGGCGCGTGAGGTGGCCGAGCGCGCGGGCGCGATCGCGAACCAGACGCATCAGCAGATCGTCGGCGTCATCGAGAACATGTCCGGGTTCCCGTGCCCGCACTGCGGCGATCCGATCGAGCTGTTCGGGTCCGGCGGCGGTCAGGCTGTCGCGGACTCGCTGACCCAGTCCACCGGCACTCGGGTGCCGCTGCTGGGACAGGTGCCGCTGGACATGCGCCTGCGTGAGGGCGGCGACGACGGTAAGCCGTTGGTCCTGTCGGACCCGTCATCGGGCGCGGGCGAAGCCCTGCACAGCATCGCCTCGCGATTGGCTACCCGTGAACGCGGTCTGGCCGGGATGTCGCTGGGCATCAGCCCCGTGCGCCACTAGCCACCCACCCGCCGGTCAACGACCGCCTAGCGCAAACGATCTGCGGCGGCACGACGGGTGAAGGCATAGCAGAGAAAGGCCCCGTCCGTTAGCAAACGGACGGGGCCTGCGCACATAGTCCCGTGGTCAGGTCGCTTCCACGTCGAACTTGGCGGGCTGCTGGGTCTGCTGCAACTGCTGGGTCGCTTTCATCCCCCGCGGCGCCGGCTTGCTCACCGCGGGCTCGTCGTCCTCCCACAGGTGCTTACGCACGTACTCCTTGGGGTTCAGCAAATCGCGGTCGAAGTTCGGCAACTCGTCACCGAACTCCTCCTTGATGTGCTTCTTCGCTCCCGTTACCTGCTCCTTGAGCGATTTCAGCGCGCTGCCGGCCTGCTTGGCCGCGCCCGGCAACCGGTCGGGGCCGAAAATAAACAATGCGACCAGGACCAGCACAACGATCTCTTGCCAACCAAGCGAGCTGAACACGTGAGCGCTCCTAGGATTACCTGTCTACCGGCAAGATTACGCCTATGCCTGCAAAGCGTCGATCGCCTTACTGATCTCCAGCGATCGGCGGGCGTTATCGACGTGCAGGTTCTCGATCATCTTGCCGTTGAACGTCGCAACGCCCTTACCTTCGCGTAGCGCGTCCTCCCAGATATGGATGATCTCCGCAGCGTCAGCCACCTCTTGCTCGGACGGCGCGAAGACCTCGTTCGTCGGCTCGACCTGCGTCGGGTGGATCAGGGTCTTGCCGTCAAAGCCGAGCTGCTTACCCTGCACCGCTTCCGCCAGGAAGCCTTCGGGATCGCGCACGTCGTTGTAGACGCCGTCCAGGATCACCTTGCCGGCCGCGCGCGCAGCCATCAGCGCCATACCAAGCCCGGGCAGCAGCGGCGCCCGTCCGGGTACGTGATCGGCGTGCAGTTCCTTCGCCTGATCATTGGTGCCCATCACCAGCACCTCGAGCCGCTCGGACGCCGAAGCGATCTCGTACGCGTTCAGGAACGCAATCGGCGTCTCGATCATCGCCCACAGCTTCGTCTTCGCCGGGGCGCCAGCGGCCTCCAGGGACGCAACCAACTGGCGGACCTCGTCGGCCGAGTTCACCTTGGGTACGACGATGCCGTCCGGCCCGGCAGCAGCGGCGGCCTTGATGTCCTCGGCGTGCCACTGGGTGTCCAGGCTGTTGACCCGGATCGTCAGCTCGCGCTTGCCGTACTCGCCGGAGGTAACCGCGGCGCAGGCAGCGTCACGGGCGGCTTCCTTGGCGTCCGGCGCGACAGCGTCTTCGAGGTCGAAGATGATCGCGTCGGCGGGCAGCGCCTTAGCCTTGTCCAGCGCGCGGGCGTTCGCCGACGGCATGTACAGCACCGAACGACGTGGGCGGTAGGTCGCATTGCTCATAGTTAGTTGTCTCCAGTTGCAGTGGCGTACAGTTCGGCGAGCTCAGGATCGCGGGCGGCCAAGTCCTCGGCCAACTTCACGATGACCAGGCACTGCTTCACCGAGGCGTCGTCCTCCATCTTTCCGTCAAGCATGACGGCGCCCGAACCATCGCCCATCGCGGCCACCACGCGGCGTGCGTGCGCGACGTCTTCGACGGTCGGGCTAAAGACGCGCTTTGCGATATCGATCTGTACCGGGTGCAGCGACCAGGCGCCGACACACCCCAGCAGGAAGGCGTTGCGGAACTGGTCCTCGCAGGCAACCGTGTCTTTGATGTCGCCGAACGGGCCATAGAACGGGAAGATTCCGTTCATCACGCACGCATCGACCATGCGCGAGATGGTGTAGTGCCACAGATCCTGCTGGAAGACGCCACGCTCACCCTCGATATCGCCGTCCGTCGGGTCCTGGCGCACCAGGTAGCCCGGGTGTCCGCCGCCGACCCGGGTGGTCTTCATGCGACGGTCCGCGGCCAGGTCGGCCGGTCCGAGCGAGAGGCCCTGCATGCGCGGGCTGGCGGCGCAAATCTCCTCGACGTTGGCGACTCCACGAGCGGTCTCCAGGATCGCGTGGATCAGCAGCGGACGCTTCAGCCCGGCTTTCGCCTCCAGCTGGGCGAGCAGACGGTCGACGAAGTGGATATCTTCGGGGCCTTCCACCTTCGGGATCATGATGACATCCAGCTTGTCCCCGATCTCGGCGACGAGAGTGGTGATGTCGTCGTGGAACCACGGCGAATCCAGCGAATTGACGCGGGTCCAGAACTGTGTGTTCTCGCCGAAATCGACCGTCTTCCCGACGTTCACCAGCCCGAGGCGAGCAGCTTCCTTGCGCTCGGTCTTGACGGCGTCCTCGAGGTTGCCGAGCAGGATGTCGACCTTGCCAACCATCGCGGGGACCTTCGCAGCCATCTTCTCGTTGCTGGGATCGAAGAAGTGGATCGCGCGCGAAGGCCGCGCGGGTACCTCCATCAGAGGCTGCGGCGCCCCCACAGCGAGGGGCTTGAAGAAGTCTTTGGCGCTGCGCATCGCACGTCCTTCCGAATCACGACATAGTTCGGCATAGACGCTAACAGCGCGGCGCGCATCGGTTGACGGCAGGCAGTCCTTGCTGCGGCCCGCGCGCTGTCACGGCGCTGCCTGGTTAGGCCTGGCCGAGGACGACCTCCACGGTCTTCTGGTCACCGCCGGAAATCAGCGTGACCTCGACCGTGTCACCGGGCTTCTTCGGGTAGGTGACCGAGTTGACGTCTTCGACGCTGCCGACGCGTTGCCCGTCGACCTCGATGATGACGTCCTTCTCCTTGATGCCGGCTTCGGCCGCCGGCGAGGACGCGTCGGCGCGTACGACGAGAACACCGTCAGTGGTGCCGTCGGAGACCGACTGCGCGTTGATTCCGAGGCTGCCGTGCTGTGGGGTGTCGCCCTTGATCAACGAGTCGGCGATGTCCATCGCGTAATCGACCGGGATCGCGAAACCGAGACCGATGCTGCCGGCCTGACCTTCACCGCTGGAGAAACTCGCGATGGCGGTGTTGATGCCGACCAGCGCTCCCTGGTCATCGACGAGCGCGCCGCCGGAGTTTCCGGGATTGATCGACGCGTCGGTCTGCAGCGCCATGATGTAGGCGTCGGTATCAGCGCCCTCTCCGGCCAGGTGCATGGGCCGATCCAGGGCCGAGACAATTCCCGACGTGACGGTTCCGGCGAGCCCGAGCGGCGATCCGAAGGCCACGACCTGATCGCCCACGGCGACGTTCTTGGACTGGCCGATATCGATCGGTGTGAGTCCGGGCTTGTCCACCTTCAGCACCGCGAGGTCGGACTTCTGGTCACGACCAACGATTTCCGCGGGACTGATCGAGCCGTCCACGAAGGACACGTTAAGGCTCGCGTCCTCTGCATCAGCAGCCATAGAAACGACGTGATTGTTGGTCAGGATGTAGCCGTCTTCGGCGATGACCACTCCGGAACCGGAGCCGCCGCTGTTGCCTACCAACACCTCGATCGACACGACGCTCGGTTGCACCTTCTGCGCAATGTCACCGATCGAACTCGGCGGCTTCGAGTTATCGACCTCGTTGTACTCGGGATTCGCGGTCGTGAGCGGAGTCTGTGAAGTGACCTTGCCGAGGTAGTACCCGCCGATGCCGCCGGCGACGCCCAGAACCAGCGTCATCACGGCGATCAATCCAGCCAGGCGCACCGGGATATCGCCGACGCGGACTCGCCGCCGACCCTTCTTGTCCTGCTGCACGGTCGCTTCGGCGACGGCATCCTCATGCTCGGCCAGTCGTGGGGCACGCTGCAAGCCCGCTTCGGCATGCGGGTCGCGCCACGGATCCCGAGGAGCGTCCTCCCACCACGCCTTGGACGGCAGTTCGCCTGGCTGGTACGGCGCACGTCCCGGCTGTCGCTGCAGATCCGCACCCTCACCCTCGGGGCGGCCGAACGCTCGCTGATACGCCATCGGCGGCGACGCCTGGGTGGGGCGTTCCTGGCCGTACGGCGCACGCGGAGCAAAACTGTCGGCCGTTCCCGATGGGCGGCCGAACGCCTGCGCTACCGGCGGCGGTGGCGGCGGCATCCGCCGCTGTACCGCGGGCGTGCCTGGGCGTTGCACGAAGCTTCCGGCGACGTCCTCGGGACGCGAAAAAACACGCTGCTCCCCGATTGACGGCGTCGGGCCGGGGTCGATCGAGGGCTGCGGTGGGCTGGGCGTGGGCCCAAAACTGTCGGCGACCCCATCCGGTCGCGTGTACGCGGTTTCGTCGACGGGCGTGCCCGCTGGGTTTTCCGTACCGTCCGAACGCGTGGGTTCAGCGTCGGCGGAGCGATCAGGTGGGTTCTGGCCGTCGTTCGACATGAATCTGAAGTCCTTTTTCTCCGCTGGCGCCCGTGACGTTACCGGCTGGTGTCGGCCGGATCCTGGTCGATCTGCGCGGGTAGGACGTCCGTGATGTGCATCTGGTGCCCCCGAGCGTCGCTCGCGGTTTGCTGGCACAGTGTGGGACTCACCACAACGCTGACCACCGCGAACGCTGCGGCACTGCTCTTGAACACGCGCCCACGCAGTGTCCCAAGGCCGAAACTACCGCGCCTACGCGGCTCGTCCAGCGGCGATGCCACCGGGAATTCGAACCGGTCTCCGGTCGTGCCGGAGTGATCGAACGGGCCCTGCTTGTCCGCAGCGAACGGGATCTGCCCGAGCCGACTGAGCAGGTTGTTCGGGATATCGCAATCACCGAAGTTCTGCATCAGCGACGTCTTCGCTTGACGTTGAATCGCAACGGCCTGGGCACATTCGTAGCAACCGCGGATATGCCGCGCGGCGCGTTCGTGTGCGACGGTACCGAGTTCACCATCGACGTACGCCGACATCGCCTCGGTGGACAGGTGCATCTCACCGGCGCTGCTCACGCCTCACCCCCGGCCCGGATGGCCTCCGGCGCTCGATGGGCAAGGGCCTCCCGCAACTGCAGACGGCCACGGTGGATTCGGCTGCGCACGGTGCCGAGCTTGACGCCGAGCGTCGCGGCGATCTCCTCGTACGACAGGCCTTCGATATCGCAGAGCACCACGGCCGCGCGGAAGTCCGGCGGCAGATCCGCGAGCGCGGCCTGCACGTCGGCGTTGATGTTGTTGTGGTCGAACGTGACAACCGGGTCGGAATGCGTGCCCGGTAGCCGCTCAACCTCATCGGAGAGCTGGTCGAAGCGAATCCGCTGCCGACGACGAGCCATGTCCAGGAAGAGGTTGGTGGTGATCCGGTGCATCCACCCTTCAAACGTGCCGGGCGTGTACGACGACAACGAACGGAAGACGCGGATGAAGGTCTCCTGCGTGAGGTCCTCGGCGTCCTGCTGGTTTCCCGACAGCCGGTAGGCCAATCGGTACACCCGGGCAGAATGCTCGCGAACGATCTGATCCCACGATGGGGCGACCCAGTCCCCGTCGGCTTGCCCGCTTGTGGCGGAGTCGGCCGGTGCGGTCTGGTGGGTCATGTGTTGTTTCGCTCCTCGCAAGTAGCGGTAAGGGGATACGGACAATTCTGCCGCATTCGGCGTAGTCGCGCCGTCAAGACGGCAATGTTGATCGCTAGTCTTGACGCATGACCAACGCCGCAAGCCGAACCTACGTCGAGACTTTCGTCACCGAGCACCCCGCCGCCGCCTCAGCGCGGCAACGGGCCGAGGAACTTGGCGTGACGCCGGTCACCGCCGGTACCGGTGCGGCACTTCGGCTGCTGGCTGCGACCCTCGACGCTCGGGCCGTGGTCGAGGTGGGCACCGGCACGGGGGTATCGGGCATGTGGCTACTTGACGGTATGCAGCCCGAAGGCATCCTGACCACCGTCGACACCGAGATCGAGCATCAGCGTGCCGCCAAACGATCCTTCACCGAGGCTGGCATCGCGCCGTCGCGTGCCCGGGTGATCACCGGGGACGCGCGCGACGTACTCCCCCGGCTCACCGACGGCGCCTACGACATGGTGTTTATCGATGCCGACCCGCAGGACTACGCCGAAACTCTCGACGAGGCGCTGCGACTGTTGCGCTATGGCGGGCTCGTCGTGCTCAACGACGCCCTGCACAGCGATCGCGTAGCCGACCCGTCCGCACGCGACGCGGATTCCGTCGCGCTGCGCGAGATCGGCAAGTTGATCCGCGAGCACGATTTCCTGGTCCCGGGGATCCTGCCGAACGGTGAGGGCCTGCTGGCGGCCGTGTACCGCCCGGAGTAGTCGCTTAGCGCTCGACCACGACGTCCTTGCCGATCACCACGACGCCGGACTCGGTCACGTGGTACTTCTCGCGGTCCCGCGCCAAGTCGACGCCGACGTGTACGCCGTCCGGCACCACCACGTTCTTGTCCAGAATCGCGCGGCGGACGATCGATCCCTTGCCGATTTGAACGTTGTCCAGCAGCACGCACCCGTCGACGAGCGCTCCCTCGAATACCCGTACATCCATCCCGAGCACGGACCCGCGTACCGTCGCGCCCGCGACGATCGACCCCGCCGCAACCATTGATTCGGTCGCCAACCCACCGAGCACGAACTTCGCCGGGGGTCGCTTGGCCGACGACGTCAGCAGCGGCCAGTCCGTGTTGTAAAGGTTGAAGATCGGGTGTACCGAGACGAGGTCCATGTGCGCGTCGTAGTAGGAATCCAAGGTGCCGACATCACGCCAATATCCGCGATCGCGTTCGGTGGCACCGGGAACCTTGTTGTCCGCGAAGTCGTAGACATACGCCGTTCCGTCGGACGTCAGCATCGGAATGATGTTGCCGCCCATATCGTGCAGGCTGGATTCGTCGGCCGCGTCACGATCGAGTGCCTCCACGAGCGCCTCCGTGGTGAACACGTAATTGCCCATTGATGCGAACGTCGCGTTCGGGTCGTCCGGCAGGCCCGGCGGGTCGGCGGGCTTTTCCAGGAACTGGGTGATCTTGCGTCCCGACTCGTCGGTGTCAATCACGCCGAACGCACTAGCCTGCTCGCGCGGCACCCGAATACCTGCGACGGTCACGGCAGCACCGGACTCGATGTGCTGCGCCACCATCTGCGACGGATCCATCCGGTACACGTGGTCGGCGCCGAACACCACGACGTAGTCCGGGCGCTCGTCACGGATCAGATTCATCGACTGATAGATCGCGTCGGCACTGCCGGTGAACCAGCGCGGCCCGCGGCGTTGCTGCGCGGGCACCGGCGTGACGTAATTGCCGGTGAGCGTGGACATCCGCCAGGTCTGGGTGATGTGCCGATCGAGCGAGTGCGATTTGTACTGCGTCAGCACGCATAGCCGGCGGTAGCCGCCGTTGACCAGGTTCGACAGCACGAAATCGACCAGGCGATACGACCCGCCGAAAGGCACCGCAGGTTTGGCCCGGTCGGTCGTCAACGGCATCAGCCGTTTGCCCTCGCCACCTGCTAGAACGATCCCCAAGACCTTCGGATTAGCCGCCACAAGATGACCCTAACGCGCGGCAGGTCACATCAGCACCAATTGCTCATGAACAAGTCTTCGGAGCCTCGTCGCGGCTCGGCAGCGCGGGCTAATGTCGAGGGATGCGTATCGGTATCCTCACCCGCGAATATCCACCGTTCGTGTACGGCGGGGCCGGCGTACACGTCGACTTCCTAGTCCGCGAACTAACGAAACTCGCCGATGTGCAGGTGTACTGCACCGGTGCGGAACGCGACGGCGCGAGCACGTTTCCCGAGTTGGTCCCAGGCTCTGCCGACGCCAACCCGGCGCTACAGGTCATCGCCGCGGACGTCGCGATGGTGGCGGCATTGGCTGACCGCGAAGTGCTGCACTCACACACCTGGTACGCGAATCTCGCCGGACACCTGGGCAAGTTGCTGTACGGCGTACCGCACGTGATCACGGCGCATTCGCTCGAACCGTTGCGTCCGTGGAAAGCCGAGCAACTCGGCGGCGGCTACCGGCTGTCGTCGTGGGTGGAGAAGACCGCGTACGAGGCCGCCGACGCGATCGTGGCAGTCAGCAACGGGATGCGCCGGGACATCCTGGCCGCCTATCCGGAGGTGGATCCGGACCGGGTGCACACGATCTACAACGGCATCGACACCGAGCTCTACTACCCTGATCCGGCTACCGACGTACTCGAACGGATCGGCGTTGACCTGAGCAAGCCTTACGTCACCTTCGTTGGGCGGATCACGCGACAGAAGGGCGTGCCGCACTTGTTGAGCGCGGCCAAAGACCTCGAACCCGGCACTCAGATCGTGCTCCTGGCCGGCGCCGCTGACACTCCAGAGTTAGCGGCGGAGACCGACGCGCTACTAGCGGAATTGAACGCGCAGCGCGACGGGGTCTTCCTGGTCAGCGAGATGCTGCCCCGCGAGGAGGTTCGGCAGGTCCTCAGTCACGCGCGAGTGTTCGTTTGCCCGTCGATCTACGAGCCGCTAGGCATCGTGAACCTGGAGGCGATGGCGTGTCAGACGGCGGTGGTTGCCTCGGACGTCGGTGGTATCCCTGAAGTGGTCATGCACGGCGAAACGGGTCTGCTGGTGCAGTACGACCCGCAGCAGCCGGGTCAGTTCGAGGCCGGGCTGGCATCGGCGATCAACCAGTTGGTCGCTGACGAGCAGCTATGCGACGACTTCGGCCGCTCCGGCCGCGGGCGCGCGGTCGGCGATTTCGGCTGGGACCGGATCGCCGCCCAGGTGCGTGACCTCTACGAGGCGGTACGCCGCACCGCGGGGTGAGTGCGACTGCGGGGTGAGTGCGTGTATCCCGGGGCGAGTTGGAGTGAGACTCCGACCCGGTGCGGACGCGCGACCGGGGTGAGTAGGCGCGAGACTGCGCCGCGCTGCGGAAGTACGCGTACTGCGGGTTGAACTGGCGCGAAGCGAAACGAGGGGCGGTCCGGCCAACGCCGTCCGCCCCTCGGTGAAATTCTGAGCTAACTATTCAATAGTGCGATGTGCGGTACTGCGCGATTAGTCGACAATCGGCTTGAGCGCCTCGGCGAGCGCCTGCGCCTCATCGGGGGTCATCTCGACCACGAGCCGGCCGCCACCCTCGAGCGGCACGCGCATGACGATGCCGCGACCTTCCTTGGTCACCTCGAGCGGACCCTCGCCAGTACGAGGCTTCATGGCCGCCATAATCTCCTCCTTCACAGCCGCCGAATGAGCACCGGCGTCTGCTGTCATAGAGCCCGAGGGGCTCGCGGATATGACTTCACTTCTCGCCAGGAAACGATGAGACGTGAGTTACAGCAATTATCCCTAACCGACCGACGCCGCTGTCATCGGGGTCACGCATGCTCATCCATAGCCGCGCGGATGCCACCCACAGCGCACATCAACCGCCCAAGTGAGGTCGGTCGGCGGGCCCGAGGGCTGCCCCTGATACGCCGTGACGCTCGATGAACCTGGAACTAGGCTGGATCACTCGGGCGGGCCTCCCTAGCGTCGCCGTCGGGCTGCAGCGCACCAAAGCGCTCGCTGGGCAGATCACCGTGCTCGCTGGACAGATCCCGGCGCTCGCTGCCCAGGTCGTGCCCAAGTTGACGCGCCATCCGTTCGATGAGCGCGTCAACATCGCTCATCCGATAGCCGCGGGCGACCACCGGGAGTTCCAGGGCCCGCAGGTCATCTGCTGTGAGGTCACGATCAACAGGTAGATGCGTACCCCGCTCCGTGCTTGCCTGCTCAGGGCGCTCTCCGGGACCGAACACGGCAGTCGCCACGAAGAACAGCAGGACCGCGACCGCCGCGATTCCCAGTACCACCCACACAAGGTCCATCACGCTCCCGATACTTTCATGCACAGCGTTCGAAGGGGATCACGTATGCACTTCCGGCTCGGTAGTCGTTCCTTCGCCGATGGCGACCTCGCGGTCATGGCGATAATCAACCGCACCCCTGACTCGTTCTATGACCGTGGAGAGACGTTCGCGCTGCAACCTGCCATCGACAAAGCGCGGCGCGTGATCGACGAGGGCGCCGACATCGTGGACATCGGTGGAGTCAAGGCCGGACCGGGCACCGAGGTGACCGCTTCGGAGGAGATCGACCGGGTCGGGCCCGTCGTACAAGCCGTTCGGTCACATCATCGCGAAGCGGTGATCAGCGTGGACACCTACCGCGCCGAGGTAGCCGAGGAAGTAGTCCGCCTGGGGTGCGATCTGATCAACGATTCCTGGGGCGGCGCTGATCCGGGACTCGTCGATGTAGCGGCACGTACCGGCGCGGCGCTCGTGTGTTCGCACGTGGGTGGACTCGCCCCGAGGACCGATCCGCATCGCGTGGCGTACGACGATGTCGTCGCGGACGTCGTACGGACCGTCACCGATCTGGCCGAACGGGCGGTCGCGGCCGGCGTACGCCGCGATGGGATCCTGATCGATCCGTGCCATGACTTTGCGAAGAACACCTATCACTCGCTGAGCGTCACTCGGCGTTTGGACGAACTGGCCGCAACCGGGTGGCCGGTGCTGGTGGCGCTGTCCAACAAGGACTTCGTCGGCGAATCACTGGATCTGCCGACTGCCGAGCGGCTCCCGGGCACGCTCGCTGCGACCGTGTTCTCGGCGATGCAAGGAGCACAGGTGTTCCGCGCGCACAACGTGGCGCAGACGCGACAGGCGCTGGACATGCTCGCGGTGATCCGCGGCGATTTGCCGCCCAAAAAGACCCTGCGCGCGCTGGTCTGACCTCGGCGTACCGGCATTGGGCTGAGGACGGCTCGCGCGTTGAGCGTGCCGCTCAACGCGCGGAAGTCCGCTGCTGCAGCGCGGTGGCCCTACCGTTCGCAGTGCCCGCGCAGCACCTCGATGACCTCCTGCGGCTCGTCCACGATGTGCAGCAGGTCGAGGTCTCCCGGGCTGATCCGCTTGTCGCGAGCCATCGTCTCGCGCAACCACGCCACCAGCCCTCCCCAGTAATCACTACCGACCAGAATCACCGGGAATCGGGTGATCTTTCGGGTCTGCACGAGCGTGAGCGCCTCGAACAATTCGTCCATCGTGCCGAACCCGCCCGGCAGAATCACGAACGCCTGGGAGTACTTCACGAACATCGTCTTGCGGACGAAGAAGTACCGGAAGTTCACGCCCAGGTCGACCCACGGGTTCAGCCCCTGTTCGAACGGCAACTCGATCCCCAGGCCGATGCTGAGCCCACCGGCCTCTTGCGCCCCCTTATTCGCTGCCTCCATGATTCCCGGGCCGCCGCCAGTAATCACGCCGTAGCCTTCCTCGACGATCAGCCGCGCGGTCTGCTCAGCGACCGTGTAGTCCCGCTCGTCTGGTTTGGTCCGCGCCGAACCAAATACCGAGACGCACGACGGCACTTCGGACAGCAGCCCGAACCCCTCGACGAACTCCGATTGGATTCGCAACACTCGCCACGGGTCCGTGTGCACCCAGTCGCTCGGGCCTCGGCTATCAAGCAACCGTTGATCAGTCGTACTGGGTGTGACCTGCTCACGTCGCAGGGTCACCGGGCCACGCTGGCGTTCTACGACGGCCGACTGCGGGTCACGATCTGGATCAACGGATGTCATACGCTCAACCGTAATGGCGCGGCGACCGGCCGATGTCGACGGACCCGGTGAAGGTGGGGCGTAGCGGATGCGTGACGAGGACCAGCGGCATACGACGATGCTGTCTCAGCAGTCAGCTCCCCGCCGGCTCGACGCGGATCCGTTGAAAGTCGCGGTTGTCTATTACTCAGCGACCGGCACCGTGCATCAACTGGCGCAATCGGTCGCGGACGGCGCGCGCGATGCCGGTGGCAGCGTCCGGGTCGTGCGGGTTGCTGAGACCGTCACCCGTGAGGTTGTCGAGCGAAATCCCCTGTGGGCCCGGCATCTGGATTCCGCTGGAAGCGTTCCGGTGGCTTCACTCAACGACGTACGGGCTGCTGACGTCGTGCTGATCGGATCTCCGACCCGCTTTGGACACGTCGCCTCCCAGCTGCAGGCATTCATCGACACCTGGGGTGAGTTGTGGGGGCAGAACGCCTTCCAGGACAAGGTGTTTGCAGCGTTCACGGCGTCTGCGACGAATCACGGCGGCCAAGAAACTACATTGATGTCGATCTATACAATGGTGTGCCACCTCGGCGGCATCATTGTTCCACCGGGTTACACCGACCCGGCGCAATTCGAAACCGGCAATCCTTATGGCGCTTCGAGCGTCTCGCACAATGGGCAGTTGCCGCCTACCGAAGCCGACCTGCGGTCGGCATACATCGTCGGCCACCGCGCCACCACGGTCGCGCGGGATCTACGCGCTGGCCAAGCAGTCAACCTCGACTAATCACCTGGAGAGAATTCGATGGAATCTTTGATCGGCGCATGGCGTCTGGTGTCCTCGCGCACGCATCGCGACGACGAATCCTGGGCGGTGTTCGGGGAGCCTCCGGCCGGACAGTTGCAGTACACCTCCGATGGCCGAATGTCCGGATTCCTGATGGATCCGGCATGGGCGCAGCGCGGTGACCAGGTCGCCGACGGCCTGACCGAGTTCTTCTCGTACGCCGGAACCTGGAGCGTCGAGGACGACCTCGTGCACCACCACGTCGAGATGGCCTCGCACCCGAAACGGATCGGCGAGGAGTTTTACCGTCGGGCCCGGTTCATCAATGCCGATGAGTTGGAGTTGACCACGATTCCGGAGACGTCGAAGTCGGGCAAGACCTACCAGACGGTGCTGCTGTGGCGGCGCGTCGCCGCGGACTGACTTTTCCGCCCGCACCACCGTTCGTCGACCCGGGTTAGGTACGCGCAGACCAGTCTCATCCCACGCCAAGGTCAGCGAGAACGACCTCCCGGCGCGCAACGACGTAGCCGTCGCGCACAATGCGGCAGAAGCGTTAGTGCGGCGTGGTGAGGTAGCGCCGGAGGACCTGCTCTGACTCCTCGATGAGCGCAATCTGCGCCGATTCCTCGGGTTTGTGCGCGAGCCCCGGATCGCCGGGGCCGTAATTGATCGCGGGGATCTTAAAGGCGCTGAACCGCGAAACGTCCGTCCATCCGTACTTCGCCGTCACCGGCGACCCGACCGCCTGCACGAACTGTTGCATCACCGGGTCAGTCAGCGCCGGCTTCGCCGCGGTCGCGTGGTCGGTGATCTCAATGTCGTAACCGTCGAAGAACTCGCGGAAATACGCCTCCGCCTCGGACGCCGAACGGTGCGGCGCATATCGGAAGTTCACTTCCACGCTCGCCTCGTCCGGGATCACGTTGCCGGCCACGCCACCGTTGATTCGCACCGCATTCAGTCCTTCGCGGTATTCAATTCCGTCGATGACGTGCCGCTGCGGCGCGTACGCATGTAACCGCGTCAAGATATCGCCGAGTTTGTGGATTGCGTTGTCGCCGAGCCATGCGCGAGCGGCGTGCGCGCGGGTTCCAGACACGTTGACCCGCGCGCGCATCGTGCCCTGACAGCCGGCTTCCAGGGCCCCACCGGTCGGCTCCATCACTATCGCGAGTTCGCCGTACAACCACTGACGATACTCGCGGGCGATGCGGCCCAGCCCGTTCTTCACCGCGGCGACCTCTTCGTTGTCATAGAAGATGAATGTCAGGTCGTACGCCGGGTCCGGCACCGTCGCCGCCAGTCGCAGCATCACCGCATCGCCGGCCTTCATATCGGATGTACCGCAACCAAAGATTCGATCGCCCTCGATCCGGCTGGGCAGGTTGTCTGCGACGGGCACCGTGTCGAGGTGACCGGCGAAGACAACACGTCGATCGCGACCTAATTCGGTGCGCGCGAGCACTGCGTCGCCGCATCGGATGACCTCGAAACGGCCGAGGGCGCGCAACTCACGTTCCACTGCATCGGCTAGTGGCTTCTCGTTGCCGGACACCGATTCGATATCCACGAGCGCGCCGGTCAACGAGACGACGTCCTGGGTGAGGTCGAGGGCAGGCGCGAGATCAGTCACCTGCCGAGGGTACCGAAGCGCTAGTAACCTACTGGTGCAGCCGTCCCGCTCAACACCTGGAGAGAACTGTGCCCGTATCCACCGCCGCCGCATCCGCCGTCGGTCTGGCCACCATCGCCTCGGATTCGTCCGTACTGGATGTGTGGTTCCCCTCCCCCGGACTGGTCGACAGCGCCGAATCGGGCACTCTCGAGCTGAGCGCCAAGGACGTGCCCACCGAGCATGGCGACCTGCTTGACCTCGTTGGCGAGGACGACGCCCGCGGCGTACGCCTCGTCATCGTGCGGACCTCAATCGCTTCGCTGGCCGAGGAACCCGCCGACGCGTACGACGCATACCTGCGTCTGCACCTGCTCTCGCATCGCGCGATCAAACCGCACGAGGCGAATATGAACGGCATCTTCGGCAAGTTGACGAACGTGGTGTGGACCAACTTCGGTCCGTGCGCGGTCGATGGGTTCACCGGCGTACGCGCGAAGTTGCGCCGCCGCGGCGCGGTCACCGTGTACGGCGTCGACAAGTTCCCGCGCATGGTCGATTACGTCGTCCCCAGTGGCGTTCGGATCGCCGATGCCGACCGCGTTCGCCTGGGAGCTCACCTCGCCGAAGGCACGACCGTGATGCATGAGGGTTTCGTGAACTTCAACGCCGGCACGCTCGGCAATGCGATGGTCGAGGGACGAATCAGCGCTGGCGTCGTCGTGGGTAAAGCTTCCGACGTCGGCGGTGGCGCCTCGATCATGGGCACGCTGTCCGGCGGCGGCAAGGAAACGATTTCGGTCGGCGAACGCTGCCTGATCGGCGCGAACGGCGGAATCGGGATTTCGCTCGGCGACGACTGCGTGGTGGAGGCCGGGTGCTACGTCACCGCCGGCACGAAGGTCACGCTCCCGGACGGGTCCACCAAACGCGGCTCAGAGCTGTCCGGGCAGCACGGCATCCTGTTCATCCGCAACAGCGTGACCGGCGCGATCGAAGCTCGACCTCGTGAGGGTCAGGGCATCGTGCTGAATGACGCACTGCACGCCAACTAGGCCGCCGCACGCCCGGCCCATGAAGACAGTTCTGCGGCGGTCTAGGCAAGGCTACGAAAGCCGCCTGGACCGCCGCAGAATCGTATTCATCGGCGGAAAACGGGCTTCCGCTTCTCCACGAACGCGGCCACAGCCTCACGATGATCATCAGTCACACCGCACTCCAGATGCCGCTGCACCTCCGCGTGCATCGACGCATCCAAATCAACGACCGACGCCTCAGCAAGATTCGCCTTCATCCGCGAGAAACACCCACGCGGACCATCGGCCAACGTCTTGGCCAACTCGAAAGCCTTGTCGGGCAACTCATCGAGTTCAACCACCCAATTCAACAGGCCCAGGCGCACCAACTCTTCGGAGCGCACCCGATCATTGAAGAAGATCAACTCGCGGGCCTTCGCAGGTCCGACGATCTGGTTGAGCAACCACGTCACGCCGTAGTCCCCCGATAAGCCGATCCCGCCGAATGCCGTGGCCATCACGCTCTTCGGCGTACCGACCCGTACGTCGGCAGCCAGCGCGAACCCCAGTCCGCCGCCGGCCGCGGCGCCCGAGATCGCAGCTATCACTGGTTTTCCGAAGCTATACAGTCGTCCAACGGTCGCTCGTTGGTTGCGGCGCTGGGAATCGACCCGCGCCGGGTCGACCTCGCCAGAAGGCCCGCCTTCGCCGCCCTTGGCGTTGAATCCCTTCACATCTCCACCGGAGCAGAAGGCCTTTCCCGCGCCGGTGATGATCACCGCGCCGACCTCTGCGGACGACTCCCAGTCCTCCAGCAGGGGCGGCATCGCGTCCATCATGGTGCCAGTCATCGCGTTCAGCGATTCGGGCCGATTCAGCGTCATGATCCCGACGCCGTCACGCACCTCAGCCAGCAGTTCGTTCGTACCCGTGTCGATCGTTGTCATCTTCTCCCCATCCACCGTCGTGCACCGCCACCTAGTGCTGCGGTGGTTTAGGACTGGCTATCGTCGCCACGCCTAAACCACCGCAGCATCGCCACTACCGGCGGAAAACCGGCTTGCGCTTCTCCACGAACGCGGCCACAGCCTCACGATGATCGTCGGTGACTCCACACTCCAGGTGCCGCTGCACCTCGGCGTGCATCGAGGCATCTAGATCCACGATGGACGCCTCGGCGAGATTCGCCTTCATCCGCGAGAAGCAACCCCGCGGACCGTCGGCCAGCGTCTTCGCCAGCTCGAAGGCCTTCGCTTCGAGTTCGTCTACGCCGACGACCCAGTTCAGCAGGCCCAACTCCAGCAGTTCCTCGCCGCGCACCCGGTCGTTGTAGAAGGACAACTGGCGGGCCTTTGCCGGGCCGACGATCTGGTTGAGCAACCACGTCACGCCGTAGTCCCCCGATAAGCCGACTCCGCCGAACGCGGTCGCCATCACGCTCTTCGGCGTGCCGATCCGTACGTCTGCCGAGAGCGCGAATCCCAGACCGGCGCCGGCCGCCGCGCCGGGAATCGATCCGATCACCGGCTTGGGGTAGCGATAGATTCGCCCCACGGTGGCCTGTTGGTTGCGCCGCTGCGCATCGACGCGTGCGGGATCGACCTCGCCGGTCGCACCGCCTTCGCCGCCGCGCTCATTGAAGCCCTTGACGTCACCGCCGGCGCAGAAGGCGCCGCCAGCGCCGGTAATGATGACGGCGCCGACATCATCGGAGTCCTCCCAATCGGCGAGTAGGTCGGCGAGTCCGTCCATCATCGCGGTACTCATCGCATTGCGAGCCTCCGGACGATTGAACGTCAAGGTGCCTACGCCGTCGCGCACGTCTGCGAGCAGCTCCGTCGTACCGGTGTCGGTCTTAGCCATTCGAATCCCACCTCGTTATTTGGTTCACACGATGTGGGTCAGTCTGCCATTACGAGGTGAGGCGGCTCACGGCCTGTTCGATCGCGTGATCGCTCGCGGTGAGGGCGACGCGTACATGTTGAGCGCCCGCCGCGCCGTAGAAACTGCCCGGCGCAACGAGGATTCCTCGCTCTGCGAGGTACCCCACTGTGTCCCAGCACCCCTCTCCGCGGGTCGCCCACAGATACAGTCCGGCGTCCGAGTGATCGATGGTGAAGCCAGCCTGCAGCAAGGTGGCGCGCAGCGACTCTCGGCGTGCCCGGTAGAGCTCACGCTGCACCGCGACATGCTCATCGTCGCCGTACGCCGCGATCATCGCCATCTGGACCGGCCGCGGCACCAGAAAGCCGAGATGCTTACGGGTCTCGGTGAGTCGCTTCACGACCGCGGGGTCACCTGCGACGAAACCGCCACGCAACCCAGCGAAGTTCGACCGTTTGGACAACGAGTGCACGGCCAGCAGTCCGTCGAAAGACCCCTGGCACACGTCTGGGTGCAGCACCGAGAGTGGGACCTCATCGGTCCAGGGCAGATCGATGTAGCACTCGTCGCTGGCCAGCAGTACGCCGCGGCGCCGGGACTCGTCGACCATCTTCCGCAGGTGCTCAATGCCGAGCACCCGACCGGTCGGGTTCGACGGCGAATTGATCCAGGTAAGCGCGAGACGTTGCGGCCCAACTCGCGTGTAGCCGTCGGCGGGGATCGTCGACGCGCCCACGAACGACGCCGAAACCTCGTACGTCGGGTACGCGAGTTCGGGAATCATCATCGTGTCGCCCGAACCGATGCCCAGCAGCGTCGGAAGCGTTCCGACGAACTCTTTGGTGCCGATCACCGGCAGCACCATCTCAGGTGTCAGCCCGGTAATGCTGTATCGGCGTTCGCATGCCTCGACGATTGTCTCGCGCAGACCAGGAATACCGATCGTCGGCGGATAGCCCGGTGAGTTCGCCGATTCGCGTACAGCGTCCTGCACAACCTCGGGCGTCGCGTCAATCGGCGTGCCGACCGACAGGTCGACGATCCCGTCCGGATGGGACCGGGCCGTATCGCCGTACGGCGCGAGTGTGTCCCAGGGAAACTCGGGAAGGTTGATCTCCCGCATCGGCGGGCTACTCGGCCTGCGGCGGCAGCGCTGCGACGACGGGATGGTCCTTCGCCTGCTTGCCCACCTTCGACGCACCGCCGGGCGAGCCGAGCTCGTTGAAGAACTCCACGTTCACGTCGTAATACTGCTGCCACTCCTCGGGGACGTCGTCCTCGTAGTAGATGGCCTCTACTGGGCATACCGGTTCGCAGGCACCGCAGTCGACGCACTCATCCGGATGGATGTAGAGCATCCGATCGCCCTCATAAATGCAGTCGACGGGGCATTCTTCGACACACGCCTTGTCGAGCACATCAACGCACGGCAGCGCGATTACGTAGGTCACGGATGTTCCTCTCCACGGTACGACTCGGCCCTGGCCAGGCCGCCCGATAATACTAGTCCTCAGGTTTCCTCGCCTCGCCGCGTACGCCGCATCGCGGGGCTGGAAAACACGATGCCGAGTACGGCGCCCAGCGCGCCGAGGCCGAGGTACGCCACGCCGACCCCGCTGGAGTGGCTGTTGCCGGAGATCAGCAGGTCCCCGTCGCCGGTCGGCGAGGATGCGACCAGGGCAATGACTGCCCAGAGGGCGGCCGGCAAGAAGCGGGCAACTACCCAGCCGGTACCGGCGTAGAGCAAGCGCGGTAGCAGGAAATTCGCAGCGAGCGCGATCGCGGGCGCGATCGGAATCAAGAAACCACCGGGGGCGTGCAGCGGGATCAGGATGACGCCGAGCACGGCTGTCAGCAGCGCGACCAGTCCCCACACAACGAGGTTGCCTATTCGGGCGACAGTCTCGGCGGGTTTGGCCGACTTCGTAGCGCCAGGAGCATCCGTCGTCTGCGCATCCGAGGTCTGCTTGTTCACGGTCCACAGCCTACTTGCCGCGCCGAGTACGGCCGATGCGGCGCGAAATCGCCCCGCCTTCGCCCCCGCCTCACGGCGGCAGCACCAACACGCATAGCGTTTACATAATGTCACTACCTATGTGGCTATTGTCACCACCCATATTTTGCCGCTAACGTTCCAGCGCAAGTCAGCGCGGCGATCGGCTCGCCCACAAGGGCGACTCGCCACGCGAAAGGCAGGAACTAATGGGCACACGACATGACCGACGCCTCCTGACCACCTCGACACTGGTGGCCATCGGAGCGCTCGCGCTTGCCGGATGCGGGGAGGCCCCCCAGGACCGTGAAACCAAGGCGACCTCCGACTACCCGACGTCGATCCCCCTTGATGAAGATTTCGATCCGAATGCAACCTTCCGCTGGGCCTATACGGCGTTTGCCACTGGCTGGGACCCGATCGATAGCACCAACGGCGCGGACATCAACTTCTGGGCGCCGGTCTACGACCGGCTGCTCGAGGAAAATCCCGAGGGCAACATCTTGCCGATGCTCGCGACCGCGTACACGCCGGCCGACGACCTCAAGAGCCTTACGCTGACCTTGCGTGAAGGACTGACCTTCAGCGATGGTGAGCCCTTCAATGCCGAAGCGGTCAAGTTCAACCTCGACCGCGCGATCGCACCGCCGAGCAACGTCGCGCTCGAACTGCCGATGATCACCTCGGTCGAGGTCATCGATGAGTACACGGTCAAGATCAATGTGGACGGCGGACTCGGGTCACTGCCGATGGCCCTGACCGCTCGCGGGGGCATCATGGTCTCCCCGAAGGCGGTGTCCTCGGACATCATCGACACCAAGCCCGTGGGTATCGGACCGTACCTCGCCACCGACATCGTCCCCGGCGATAACGTCACGTTCATCAAGTCCGAGGACTACTGGGAGCCGGACGCGCAGCGCGTGTCAAAGATGGAGTACCGCCTCATCGCCGACGATCAGGCCCGATACAACGCGCTCGTCGCCGGCGAGATCGACGGAACTCAGATCAATCCCGACCAGATCGTCGCCGCCGAGAAGGCCGGAATCGAGGTGACCGTAAAGCCATCGGTCAACTTCCTGTTCATCGCGCTGAACACTGAACTCGCGCCTTTCGACGATCCGGAAGTTCGCACCGCGCTGAGCATGGCGATCGATCGGCAGGCGATCGCCGACGGCGTGTACGACGGCCACTGCACGCCGAGCACCCAGATGTTCCAGCCGGGAAGTATCGCGTACGACGACAGCATCGGGGATGGCAGCGACGTCTACCCGTACGACCCGGAGGCCGCCAAGAAGATCTTGGAGGATGCGGGCGTCGACAACACCGAGTCATTCATCAACATCGCCCCGAACGTCACGATCTATACGAAGATCGCGGAGATCGTGCAGGACCAGTGGGACGCCATCGGCCTCACGTCCGAAGTCAAGCCCGCTCCCCCGGCGCAGGTCGTGCAGGAGTTCGGACTCGATATGACGGCGGACGTCGCTACCGCTATCTATCCGGGGGTGAATGATCCCAACTCGATCATCAACCAGCTCATCGCACCCAGCTCGCTGATGAATCCCGGGCACGCCGAATGGACCGAGTTACTGGATCTGGCCGCGGAGGCATCGTCCAGCCTGGACGATGACAAGCGCCAGGCCGGCTACCAGGCGTTCGCCGAGCAGTGGATGACCGAGACGACGAACATGATCCCGATCTGCCACGTACATCTGGCAACCGGCTTTGCCGACAATGTCTCGAATGTTGCGCAACCGATGAGTGGCGCGTCGAACCTGCGAGGCGTCGCGGTCAGTTCGGAGTCCTAACCAGTTCCGGTACCCCGGCCGCAGGTCGAGGACCTCCTAGTTCGACACCACAGCGGGCTTCCGTGCAGAAACGCTACGGAAGCCCGCTGTCGGTCGCGCAGAGCGCGATGCCTACCTGAGGCGTCCAACCTGCTGTCGTCCGGTGGCGCGGCGTCCGACCTACTGTCGTCCCGTCGCGCGGCGGGCCGCTTCGCGCTTGCGCAGCGACGAATCCAGCGTGACCTTCCGGACGCGAACGGCGTCCGGTGTCACCTCGACGCATTCGTCAAACGCACAGAATTCCAGTGCCTGTTCCAACGACAGCACCCGTGGCGGCACCAGTCGCTGCAATTCCTCGCCGGTGGACTGGCGGACATTGGTCAGTTTCTTCTCGCGACAGACGTTGACGTCCATCTCGTCGGTCCGCGAGTTCTCGCCGACGACCATACCCTCGTACACCTTGGCGCCTGGCTCGACGAGCATGGTGCCGCGCTCCTGCAGCCCGAACATCGCGTACGCCGTCGCCACACCCGTGCGATCAGCCACCATCGACCCGTTCTGTCGGTTACGCAGTTCGCCGACCCACGCGTCGTAACCGTGCGAGATCGCGTTCATCACGGCCGTACCGCGCGTGATCGTGAGGAACTCCGTGCGGACACCGATCAGGCCTCGGGAGGGAACGATCCACTCCATCCGGGTCCAACCGGTCCCGTGATTGGCGAGAGTTTCCATCCGGCCCTTCCGACCGCTCATCAACTGAGTCAACGCACCGACGAACTCTTCCGGCGCATCGATCGTGACGTGCTCGAACGGCTCGTGGACCTTGCCATCGATCTCGCGGGTAACGACCTGCGGGCGCCCTACGGTGAGTTCGAACCCCTCGCGGCGCAGCGTCTCGACGAGCACAGCCAGGGCGAGTTCACCGCGGCCCTGCACCTCCCACGCGTCGGGTCGATCCGTCGGCAGCACCCGGATCGATACGTTTCCGACCAACTCGACATCGAGGCGGTTCTTCACCAGCCGGGCCGTCAGCTTGTTACCGCTCTTACCCGCCAGCGGCGAGGTGTTCACGCCGATGGTCATCGAGATCGACGGCTCGTCGACCTGGATGCCTTCGAGCGGCCGCGGGTCGTCGACGTCCGCGAGCGTGTCGCCGATCATGATGTCGCCGATGCCTGCGACGGCAACCAGGTCCCCCGGGCCGGCTTCGGCGGCCGGCTTGCGTTCGAGGCCTTGGGTGATGAGCAGCTCGGCAATTTTGGCGCGCTGCATCTCGCCGTCGGGCTTGCACCACATGACTTGTTGCCCGGCTTTCATCACACCGTTGTGGATACGGCATAGGGCAAGGCGGCCCAGGTAGGGCGACGCGTCCAGGTTGGTCACGTGGGCCTGTAGCGGCACACTCTCATCGAACCGTGGGGCCGGAATCGTTTCCAGCAGGACGTCGACCAGCGGGCCGAGGTCGTCGTTGTCCGGGCTGGTGCCGTTCTCCGGACGGTTCAGCGAGGCCTTTCCTGCCTTCGCGTGAGCGTACACAATCGGGAAGTCCAGATCGGCCTCGTCGGCGATACCCAGATCGTCGTACAGGTCCATGAACAGTCCGTACGCTTCATCGACGACTTCTTCGATGCGCGCATCAGAACGGTCGACCTTGTTGATCACCAGAACGACGGGCAACTTCGCCTGCAGTGCCTTACGTAACACGAAGCGGGTCTGCGGCAGCGGCCCCTCGGAGGCATCGACCAGCAGCAGGACGCCGTCCACCATGGAAAGCCCGCGTTCAACCTCGCCTCCGAAGTCGGCGTGCCCGGGGGTATCGACGATGTTGATGGTGGTCTGTTTGCCGTCACGGACGATATCCACGGCCGTGTTCTTGGCCAGGATCGTGATGCCCTTCTCACGTTCGAGATCCATTGAATCCATGACGCGGGTGGCGCTTTCGGCTTGCCCTTCGTGTCGTTCGCCAAACGCTCCGGCGAACTGCAGCAGCCCGTCCACGAGCGTCGTCTTGCCGTGGTCGACGTGCGCGACAATCGCGACGTTGCGCAGATCTTCGCGGATGGACAATTCGGTGGTGCTCATTCGGCTCCTCGGTGATGGGCGTCGCCCGCGGGCCCGCACGGCAACCCAACAAGGTTAGTTCCACCAGCTGCGCCTCGCCTGGTGAAGCGACGCAGGTCGCACTAAAAAAAGATGCACTCCGTGCAACGACAGACTTAGACTTTCCTCGCTAGCACCGTTAGGAACGGTTGCTTCCCCCACCGCGCGGGGCAAACCTCGGGCGGTTCGATTCGACCTTGAGGACTCTCACCATGAGTACCCCTGCGCAGTCGGCAGGCGCCGACAAGCTCGACGCGCGCGTTCTTAAGATCGCCGGCGTCGTGGTGCTCGGCGCGATCATGTCGATTCTCGACGTGACCGTCGTCAGCATCGCGCTACCCACTTTCCAAGCCGAGTTCGGCGCGACGTACGCCACAGTCGCGTGGACGATGACCGGCTACACCCTGGCGTTGGCGACAGTCATCCCGATGACCGGTTGGGCCGCCGACAGGTTCGGCACCAAACGGCTTTACCTGATGGCGCTGACCTTGTTCGTGGCCGGGTCGGTGTTGTGTTCGCTGGCATGGAGCATCGAATCGCTGATCGCGTTCCGGGTGCTTCAGGGCCTCGGCGGCGGCATGCTGATGCCCGTCGGTATGACCATCATGACGCGCGCGGCCGGTCCGCAGCGCATTGGTCAGGTTATGGCCGTGCTGGGCATCCCGATGCTGCTGGGCCCGATCGGCGGCCCGATCCTCGGCGGCTGGTTGATCGAGTCCGCGAGCTGGCACTGGATCTTCCTGATCAATCTGCCGATCGGCCTGATCGCGCTGATCTACGCGATCGTCGTGTTGCCCAAGGACACTCCGCACCCGTCCGAGTCCTTCGACTTCGTCGGCATGTTGCTGCTGTCGCCGGGTCTCGCCGCCTTCTTGTTCGGTGTGTCGACCATCCCCGAGGAGGGCACGGTCGCGTCAGCGAAGGTGCTGATCCCGGCGATCATCGGCCTCGTGCTGGTGGTGACGTTCGTGTTCTACTCGCTGCGCAAGACCAACCCGCTGATCCACCTGACGTTGTTCAAGAACAAGAACCTGACGTTCGCTGTCATCTGTATGACGCTGTTCGCGATCGCGTTCTTCGGTGCGGGACTGCTGTTCCCGTCGTACTTCCTGCAGGTACGTGGCGAGGAGACCCTCGCGACCGGTCTGCTGTTGGCCCCGCAGGGTATCGGCGCGATGATCACCATGCCGATCGCCGGCAAGATCGCCGACAAGGCGGGCGCCGGCAAGATCGTCCCGGTGGGTCTGGTGCTCGCCGCTATCGGTTTGTTCACCTTCACGCAGGTCAGCGCCGACACGTCGTACGTGCTGCTACTGAGTTCGCTGTTCGTGATGGGTCTGGGCCTCGGCGCCACGATGATGCCGATCATGACGGTCGCGATGCAGACGCTCACCGACCACGAGATCGCGCGCGGTACGACGCTGATGAACATCGTGCAGCAGACGGCCGGTTCGATCGGCACCGCGGTCATGTCGGTTGTGCTGACCAACCAGATGCTCAACCACCCGGAGATCGGGCTGGCGCAGGCTGCGGCGAATGACGACCAGGTGATGGGCGAATTGGTACAGCAGGTCGGCCCTGACGGTATCGAAGGATTCTTCGCCAAGGCGCTGGAGTTCTCCGCGGACGGCTTCGCGACGACCTTCACCGTCGCGCTGTGCTTGCTGGTGCTGACGCTGATCCCGGCGTTCATGCTGCC
This sequence comes from Cumulibacter soli, assembly GCF_004382795.1. NCBI lineage: Bacteria > Bacillati > Actinomycetota > Actinomycetes > Geodermatophilales > Geodermatophilaceae > Cumulibacter > Cumulibacter soli. The sequence goes on from NZ_SMSG01000001.1 coordinate 161,899, forward strand.
GAAGAAGAAGCCCGAACTGCCCGAAGGCGACGAGCCTCGGCCCGAGGTGATGATGCACTAACCCGCCCGCGCCGTACGGCGTGTGTGAGGTGAATGGCCCGGATTCCTGTCGAATCCGGGCCATTCGTCGTCTGGGCGTGCCGACGCTGCGAAAACTGGGTAGAACGGTAGGCAGAACCACCGCCCCCACAGGAGACGTAGCCATGACCAGCGAGAACAACGCCCACGAGCCGACGAAGCCCACCCCGGGTACGGACAAGCCAATCGACGAGATCAAGGCAAAAGCTGAGGAACTCTTTGGCCTGGTCAAGGAGCACGCCGGTCCGGTGTTCAACGATCTTAAAGCCAAGGTCGAACCGATTCTGGCGGACCTGAAGGAGAAGGCTCAGCCCTACGCACAACAGGCCAAGGAAAAGGCGCAGCCTTACGCTCAGCAGGCAAAGGAGAAGGCCGCTCCGTACGCGCAACAGCTCAAGGACAAGGCTTCACCACTGATCGAAGATGTGCAGTCCAAGTTCAACGACGCGCGCGGCAAGAGTTCGGACCCGCAGTCCGTCGACGGAGATGACACGACCCCGACTGGTACAGGTGGCGACACTCCCGCGCCTCCCGCCAATGGCGATACTCCCCCTGCTGCCTCAGATGGCGACACTCCCCCTGCCGCCGGTGGCGACGCACCCACGGCCTAGTTACGCCTCAGTAGCGCGCCAAGAACGCAGAAAATTCCAGGGCGCATCGCATATACAGCGATGCCCCCTCGATATCTGTGCGGCTTTTGCTGCGTCGGTAGGCGATTCAGTCCTCAGTAGGTGGCCTACGTCGTCGTTAGGCGGGACTCTGCGCCCACGCGAGATTTCAGCCTTCAGCCGGCGCTCCTGGGTTGTCCTGAGGCGGGACTCGACCCGGCGCAAGACCTCATCCTCGTTCGGTGGCCTACATCGTCGTTACGCGGGCGGGGCCTCAGGCCCTTGGCGCGGTCTCCCGCGTCGGGAACGGATCACTCCTCGGTGGGCGCCGAATGCTCCTCGAAGAACTTCATCGCGAGCATGCCGTGCGAAGCGCCCGCTCCGGCCCGCAACGCAGCAGCCAGCATCGAGGTCTCGGCGACCTCCTCCTTGGTCGCGCCAGCCTTGACGGCACCCGCAGCGTGCGCGTCCAGACAGTAAACGCATTGTGTCGTGTGCGCGACAGCTAGTGCGATCAATTCGCGGTACTTGCGTGGGATCGCACCGTCCTCGATCTGGACGATTTTGTCGAGGTTGAGCCAGGCATCGAACTCACGAGGCGCACTCTTGCGGATGTCGCGCATGTACTTGACGTCGGAATGATCGTGGTATCCAGTCATGGGCCCAGGTTGGCACTCCACGTGGGCACAAGCAACCCCATCTCAGTGTCGGCGCACAGCGCCGAGAAACGACTTTGTGCGCTCGTGTTCGGGCGCATCGAACAACTTCGACGGCGTACCTGACTCAACGACTTGGCCGGAATCGAACATCAACACTCGATCGGCGATATCCCGGGCAAACCCCATCTCATGGGTCACCAGCATCATCGTGGTACGCCCTTCCTCGGCGATGTCCCGCAGTACGGCAAGGACCTCCCCGACCAGCTCCGGGTCGAGCGCCGAAGTGACCTCGTCGAAGAGCATCAGCCGAGGCTCGGTCGCCAACGAGCGCGCGATCGCAACCCGCTGCTTCTGCCCACCGGACAACTGGCCCGGGGTCTGATTTGCCGCCCGCACCAACCCGACCTTCGCCAGCAACTCCATGCCCTGCACCCGGGCCTCTTCGCGGGATTTTCCGTGCACCTTCATCGGCGCGAGCATGATGTTCTCCAGCGCCGTCATATGCGGGAATAGGTTGAAATGCTGGAAGACCATGCCGATCTCCGAACGCACCGCTCGGATGTGCCTCTCGCGGGCCGGACGTAACTTGTCGCCATGCCATTCGTGGTACAGCTGCTCGTCGCCGATCTCCACCGTCCCCGAATCGGGTCGTTCCAACGTCATCGCCACGCGCAGGATGGTGGTCTTACCGGAACCGGAGGGCCCAATGATCACCACGCGCTCCCCGGGTGCGACATCGAGGTCAAGATCGCGCAGGACGACGTTGGAGCCGTACGCCTTACTCACCTCGCGAAAGCGCACACCGGCAGCACCCTGCTGCTCCTGGCTGTTGTTCTCGTGCTCAGACGCGCTCATACGCGACCTTTCTTTCCAGTCTGCGGACCAGCCATGCGGCGGGAATGCTCATCATCAGGAAGCCGACACCGATGAGCATGTACGGCTCGACCGTGCGGAACTGGTCGGCCTTGATGGTGTTGGCGAATAGCAGTAAGCCAGGGACACTGACCGCGACGCCCATCGGCGCGTCCTTGAAGGCCGCGACGAAGTTGTTTCCCAGCGCGGGCAGGACGTTCGGCACTGCCTGCGGAATGATCACCCGCGTCCAGGTCGTTACCGGGCTGAGGTTGAGAGCCGTCGCTGCCTCCCATTGCCCCGCGTCGACGCTGTTGATGCCGGCGCGGTACCCCTCTGAGGTGTACGTCGCATAGTGGATGCCCAGCCCGATGGCCAGCACGGTAACCGCGGAAATGTTGAGGTCCATCGCCCGTGACAACGCCTGCCAGAAAACCAACTGCACCAACAGCGGCGTGGAGCGAATGAACTCGATGATGAACGCCATCGGCCAACTCAGCACACGGAATCGTGAACGCCTTCCGAGTGCCAGGAAGAACCCGAGTACCACCGCGACGGCGAATCCCAGCAGCGTGGCGCGGAAGGTGACGAGTAGACCTTGCAGCATCAACGGCACCAAGCCGAAGAAGTAGCCCCAATCGAACTTGATCAGCCCGCTCGGAGCTTCCATGTCCGGGCGGAAGAAGTTATTCGGCTCGACCAGGGCGATCAGCAGTACATACCCGAGCACGATGATCACGATCGGGATGACGATGTCGGCACGCTTGTACCAACGCCGGTGCGGACGGTATTCCGTCTCGTCAATCTCGTTGTCTGCGGCCGTCATCGCGCGGGCTCCAGTCCGAGCTTCGTCATCGCCTCAGCAGCTTCCTCATCGGTCAGCGCCGGATTGCCACGCATCCGACGTTCGACCCGCCACTCGGCAACCCGGAAGATCGCATTGATGATCTGGGCGATGAGGAAGTACAGCACGAGCACGTTCAGCAGCAGCATCGGCAGCGTTCCGATTCCGGTAGCCAACTGCTGTTGCCGGATATTGTTGGACATTTGCATGATGTCGGCGACGCCCACGAGGCTGACCAATGCGGTGCCTTTGAGGATCTCGATCGTCAAGTTACCCATCGGCGGGAGGATTACTCTCATCGCTTGAGGCAGGATCACGTACCGCAGCCGCTGAAGCGGGCTGAGGTTGAGCGAGATCGCGGCCTCTGTCTGCCCGGGAGATACCGACTGAATTGCTCCGCGAATGATCTCCGCGCCGTACCCGCCCATGTTGATTCCTAATGCGATCGTCGCCAGCAGCATCAACGGTGGCTGCTTGATCCCTGACAGATATGGGATCGCGATCGCGATGATGAACAGCAGAATGATCGAGGAGATCCCGCGAGCAAACTCAACGATGACGAGCGCGATCCCACGGATCCACTTGATATCGGACATCCTCGCGATCGCGAGGATCAACGCGAGCACGCACCCGAATGCAAATGAATACAGCAGCAGCTGCACGGTCACCCAGGACGCCTCGATCAGCAGCTTGTACTGATTGCCATTAAGCAATACGTCATTCATGGGCCTCACCCACCTCCGGCACAGATGTCGCGTGCCCCGAGACGGCCGGTTTGCATCGGCTGGGCCTCAGGGCACGCGCGTCGGATTGATCAGCCCGTGAAGTCGTCCACGGTCAGCGAATTGGCCATGTCGATATTCTCATCGGTGAAACCTTCGTATTGCGTGATGATCTCAGCGGTGGTGCCGTCCTCCCGGAAGATGTTCAACTGGTCGTTGAAGGCATCGCGGAATGCTTGATCTTCCAGCCGGAACGCGTATCCGCCACACGGCTGGACGACCGGGTCGTTACCTTCGGCGGCTTCCGGATAGAACGGCTCGACCGCCTCCATGGTGTCTTCGTTGCCGGCCACGTGTCCCTCGACGGTTGCCTGCGTACCGCTGGCCGCATCGACCTCACCGGCCTTGAGCGCGGAATACATCTGGTCGATACCGCTGAACGACTTCAATTGCTCGTCCGGGATTCCGGCAGCTTCGGCGTAGTCGACCTCAACCGTTCCACTGGCCACGGCCAGTGTCAGATCCGGATTTTCTGCGAACGACTGGTAGTCGACGATGTCGTGCGGATTACCCGCTGCCACGGCGAACGATTCGGGTACGCAGTAATCGGGGTCGGAGAACGCGGCCTGCTTGATGCGGTCTGGCGTCAAGTACATACCCGCGGCGATTACGTCGAACTGTCCGGCGTTCAAGCTGCTGATCAAGTCACCAAACTCGACAACCTGAAACTCGAGGTCGTCATAGCCCATTTCGTTGAGAACGGCGGTCGCAACCTCGGTGGAGAACCCAGTCGCCTCGCCGTTCTCATCCATGTAGGCATAGGGCTGCTCATTGGCCAAGCCCACATTGATTGTTTCGTCCTTCGGAGGTAGGTCGCCGTCGCCGCCACCGCCCTCGTCGTCCCCGCACGCGGTCAGCCCGAGTGTTAGTACTGCTACACCGGCGACTGCCGCGAGCCTCGTGCGGATGCTTCCCTGTCGAGTCGTACCACGGGTGGCAGTCCTCATCAGTTACGTCAACTCCTCGTCCATCGGCACCTGGGCATCAACTCACCCTAAGCGCAAAACTCATAGTCGTTGACAGCGAACTAGGGTCACGACTTGGTCACGAGATCAACCTAACGCAGGTCTTATACTCCTTTAACACAGCCAAACTGTGTCGCCGTCGTCTTCGTTTCCCTTATATATCAGCGTTCCAAGCAAACGCGTTCGCTACTTCCTCGACAACACAAGGCGATCCGTCTAGAATGCGCGCGCTCGCGCGCGGGCGCGCGTAACTGACACTGACCAGTCCGATATACGAGAAGAACCACAGCCGACACGAGCGTGCGCCTCCACAGCACTCTGAGCATGGGCCTCAGGTGGGGTCACTCCGAACACCCGAACCGCATCGTCGCGATGTCGCGTGAACTCGTTAGGTCGCAAAACACCGCTCGAGCCCGCGACCAGAGCGATCGTCAGTTGGCCGACTCGGCGCCCGCTGACACGGCACGCCAGGGCGCACCGAACCGTCTGTTGCCAAAGTACTGAACGATCGTTTAGCGTGCGCTTAGGTGCTTGTCCTACCCCTAGGAGGTCGGTGGTGTCCCATTCGTTCGAAGGCAACCGCGTCGTGCGTGACACGGGCGTCCGTTACCCAATCTTCAACGCCGCAGTAGCCGCGTTCTCCCGTGCATCACTGAGCGGTGCTGTATCGGCCGCCGGCGGACTGGGCCTAATGGCCACGAACGGCGATGACCTCACAGGGCTGCAGCGCGAGTATGACCAGGCCCGGTCGATGAGTGACAACCCGCTCGGATTGCAAATGTTTCTGCGCATGCTCAAGGGCCAAGATCGCGTCGAGGAGGTACTGGACTGGGTACTGCAGGAGCGGACGCCGCTGCTAGTCACCTGCGTAGGCGACCCGGCCCCGATTGCCCAGCGCGCCCACGAGGTAGGGGTAAAGCACTACCACCAGGTCGGCAGCCTCAAAGACGCACAACGCGCGGTGGACGCCGGCGTCGACGGGCTCATCGTCGAAGGCGCTGAAAGCGGCGGACTCCGCAGCGTCCGCTCACCCCACCTATTCACGCTGTTGCAGCAGGTGCGCGCTGCGGTCGACCTTCCGATCATCGCCGCCGGCGGGATCTCCGACGGCTACGGGATGGCGGGAGCATTCGCTCTTGGCGCCGAGGGCATCCTGATGGGTACCCGGTTCATGAGTTCAACCGAATCGCCGGTGCACGCCAACTGGAAACAGGCGATCGCGGACAGCGCGATCACTCACAACATCGACACCGGGATGCCCGGCGTCCGCATGCGCGTGGCCGACACCGAATTGGCGGCGTCCGTACTGCGCGGCGAGGTCGACACGAGCAGCAACCCGTACGGCGGCCCATTCCAGGAGGCATTTGACAATGGGCGTCTGGACCTCGCACTCGTCGGGTGCGGCGAGTCGGCAACGTTGGTCGAGGACATCAAACCGGTCAGCCAGATCATCGACGAGACAGTGCAGGTGTTCTGGGAACAGGTTGACCGGATCGCGGCGCTACGCGGCTAACGCCGGCGGCGGGCATCGCAGGTCGCACGCGGGTGGGGCCTCGCGATTCGTGCGGGGCGTGCACTTCATGCGTGAGTGGCGGCCGCTCCGTTCGGCAGCAGACCTCCGGTGACCACGACGGAGCCGGTCAAGCGTCGATCGCGTCGACGTACACCCAGCGTTCACGACGCCGCGCGAATCGTGATCGTTCACGCAGGAAAGATGGTTCGCCGTTATACCGGTAATGCGCGACGAACTCCACGACTCCGGTCGAATCGTCAGCGGTCCCCTGCTGGGTATCAATGATGTCCAATCCAACCCACTCAAGGTCGTCAGCCTCGAGTTGGGCGGGCCGCGAGCGCGGGTGCCACGTGCGGAAGACATAGTTCAGGTTGCCTACCGCATAGGCACAGTAGCGTGATCGCATCAGTTCCAGTGCGGTCTGCTCGTGCCGGGCACCGTCATGTAGCGGTTCGCAGCAGTCGGCGTACTCCCCCGCCCCACACGGGCATCTCATCGACCCTCATCACGTTCGTGCATGCTGGTGAGAATAACGAAGCACCTACGCATTCGGCACGACCGCGGTCGAGCCGCCGGATAGCCGAGAATGATGCCATGGATGATCTTTGGATACCGCCGTGTCCCGGCGCGCCTCGCGGGATCGCCATACCGGCCGCCGAGTTGCACGAAGTCTTCTCTCGCTCCTCAGGACCCGGCGGGCAGGGCGTCAACACCGCAGACTCTCGCGTTCAACTCAGCCTCGACATCACATCGACGACGGCGCTCGACGACGGACAGCGCATGCGCGTCGCGCGCCTGCTGGCGCATCGCCTCAACGACGGCGTCCTGACGATTACCGCATCCGAGGACCGCGCACAGCGACGCAACCGAGCCATCGCGCGTGACCGGCTCATCGAGCTAGTTCGCCAGGGTGTTGCCCCGGATGTGCCGCGACGCGCCACGAAACCTACCCGGGGTTCACAGCGCCGTCGTCTGGACGGAAAGCGCAAACGTGGCGATATCAAGCAGGCACGTCGTCGCCCCGACTGGTAAATAGCCAGGCGATTCATCACCGGTCAGCCCTTCGCCTGCGTTGCTAGGCTCGGTCGATGAACGCACCGCCGGATCCCGGCCCCTTCTATCACGGCACTATCGCCGACCTACACGTCGGCGACGAGTTCACCGCCGGATTTCCGTCGAACTACCGACCGGAGATCACCATGAATCACGTGTACTTCACCGCATTGCGCGACGGCGCAGGACTGGCGGCCGAGGTCGCCGCCGAACTCGCCGAGGGCACGGGAACGCCGCGGGTGTACCTCGTCGAGCCAACCGGAGAGTTCGAAGACGACCCCAATGTCACCGACAAGAAGTTTCCCGGAAATCCGACTCGCTCCTTCCGCACCGCGGCGCCGCTGCGCGTGCTTGAGGAGGTTACCGAGTGGACGCGCCTGACCCCTGAGGCGCTCGAGATGTGGCGCGAGCGCCTCGCAACGTTGCGCAACAGCGACGCAGAGATCATCAACTAACTGCGGCCAGCACCTCGCCGATCTTGTCGAGCAGTCCCGCGGTGCCCTTCTCGCGCCCGGCCGCGGCCTCGGGGCCCGGACCGTGTACGCCGTCGAGATGCACGCCCTGTTCGGTGAACGTCAGGTTCGTGCCGTCGCCGTCCGACTTGAACACGATCGTCGTGATCGACGTCGAGGCATGGGCCCCGTCCAGCCACATGTCGTAGGTGTAGACGATACGTTCGTGCTCGACGATGTCGGTGTACGTCGCCCGAAATTGGGAAAGCGGACCGCCGGGCCCATGGCGACCATCATCGATCGCAAGTCCCCCGACGACGAAATCCTCACTTCGTTCGACTTCGACGAACTCAGGGCTGCCGAACCATTTCCGCTTATGCTCCAGATCAGCGAAGGCCCGCCACACCGAAGCGACCGGAACGGGATAGTGCCGCTTCAGGGTGAAGGTTGCGTGGGCCTCAGTGCGTGTACTCATGGGTTTTCCTCTTTCTATTCGGCATCGTTCTCGGCTAGTAGCCCGCCGAGTCGGTCGAGTGCGCGTTCGTGCGGCATCCGTTGCCGCGCAATCCACTCAGTGGCGCCCGCCATCGCATCTACCGCGAGCTGATAGGTACGCACGCGCCCGGCCTTGTGCGACGCGATGATTCCGGCATCCTCGAGAACCCGAAGGTGCTTGACGATCGTCGGCAGCGCGAAATCGAACGGTTCGGCCAGTTGACTGACCGAGGCCGGGCCCAGAACCAAACGCTCGACCATTGCGCGTCTCGTTGCGTCGGCGAGCGCGTGGAATGTCCGATCCAGGCGCTCAGGTAAACACTTACCCATATGGCTAAGTATGCGATTGGACCGATCCCCTGTCAAGGAGGACACTGAAGACCCGGTCTAGCGTTCACCAATTTGCATGGACTGCAACTTTTGCTTACGGTGTCGCATGTCGACGGAATATTGGAAGGATGCTCATCTTGTTGCCGAATAGGCCGGAATCGTGACCACAGGCCGACCCTCGAAGCAGCAAGCGACACCGACCACGCCGCCCACCACAGACCCGTTCAACCGCAATGTAGTGATGGCCGTGCTGATCTCCGGCGCGTTCGTCATCATTCTCAATCAGACCCTGCTGAACACCGCACTGCCAGCGTTCATGCGGGACTTCGGCATCAGCGCGAACTCAGCGCAGTGGGTCACCACGATCTTCATGCTGATCAACGGCATCATGATCCCGGTCACCGCGTTTCTGATTCAGAAGTTCACCACGCGCGCCCTGTTTCTTACGGCCGTCGGCCTGTTCGCCGTCGGGACCATCGTCTGCGCCATCGCGCCCACGTTCGCCGTACTCCTGGTGGGTCGATCAATCCAGGCCGCCGGCGGCGGCATCATCATGCCGCTGATGCAGACCATCCTGTTCGCTATCTTTCCGATCCACAAACGCGGCAGCGCGATGGGCACCTTCGGGCTGGTCATCGCGTTCGCGCCAGCGATAGGCCCCAGTCTCTCCGGCTGGATCGTCGACCATTGGCCGTGGCAAATCCTGTTCGTGATGATGCTGCCGATCGCTGTGATCGACATCGTGTTCGCCTACTTCGTGCTCAAGAACGTCACCGAGCGCACCTACCCGAAGCTCGACGTGCTGTCGATCATTCTGTCCTCGGTCGGATTCGGCGGAATCCTGTACGGGCTGGGCGCGGCCGGCGATGCCGGCTGGTCCAGCGCTCAGGTGATCGGCCCCATCGTCGTCGGTGTGCTGACCCTTATCTGGTTCGCGCAGCGACAGCTAGCGCTGCGCGAGCCGATCCTGGAATTACGGGTGCTGAAGCACCCGATGTTCACGTTGAACACCGTGCTGGGTATGTGCGTCTTCATGTTGATGGCGGGCGGCATGTTGATCCTGCCGCTGTACATGCAGAACATGAACAACTTCTCCGCGGTCGAGTCGGGGCTCGCGTTGCTGCCCGGCGCCATCGCGATGGGTTTGATGTCTCCGGTGACTGGCAAGCTCTTTGACCGGTTCGGCGCGCAATGGCTGGCCATCGCCGGGTTTGCGTTAGCCGGCGGGGCGTCGTACACGCTCGCGTTCCTGAGCCTGGACACGTCGTTTGCCTACATCGCGATCGCGAACGCTGTTCGCATGCTTGGTGTGGCGATGGTGATGATGCCGGTGACGACAGCTGCGCTTAATACGCTCCCACAGCGGCTCATTCCACATGGTGCCGCGCTGAACAACACACTGCGCCAGATCGCCGCATCTGTAGGGACGGCGGCGCTCGTGACCGTGATGACTGAAACCGCTCGCGATCCGAAGACGTACGGCGTCGAAGGGTCGATACACGGCGCCAACATCGCGTTTATCGTCGCTGCCGCCATCGGGCTTGTCGGGGCCGTAGGTTCGTTCTTCATTCGCGGTTCGCGCCCGACACCACCCGGAGAGCGACTTCGCGAAGTGACCAGCGAGTCAGCGGCCGCGCACTAGGGCATTTCAGTTGAGTGTTGTCCGTGTTGTTCGCACGGCGCGCGCTCGTAAGGCCCGGTCGCGCTGTACGGTTGACTTGATGATGACCAGTCAGGCCCCTCGCGGCCGCTCCCGGAACGGCAATCTGGTCGTTCCCTGATCCGCGCTCCACCTCGTATGGGTGCCCACTTCAAAACCCACTCATACGAGGAGAAGAATGACAGCGCACTTCAATCACACGATCATCGCCTCGACGAACGCCGAGGAGATGGCTGACTTCTACCGCGAATTACTCGAGGCGGACGACGCCCCGTCGTGGGGACCATTCCACAACCTGACCATCGGGGGCGGCGTGCTCTTGCAGTTCGCGACCCCACCGATCGAGTTTCCACCTCAGCATTACGCGTACCTGCTTGATGACCCGCACTTCGATCGCGCCTACGCGACGATCACGGCGCAACAACGCGAGCACTGGGCCGATCCACAACGGACCCGCCCTGGCGACATCAACCATGAACACGAAGGCCGCGGGGTGTACCTGCTTGATCCGTCGGGACACTATCTGGAGTTGCTCACTCGGCCCTACCTCTGAGGAGTCAGCACCGGAACGAATACACGCACGCACTGTCCTGGTCCGGAACACGGGAGCGCACGCGCCGCGCCACTCACGCACCACGTGCGGCGCGCCCAGACCAACCGTGTTCTTGACTCTGACATCGTGTCAGGGAATGAAATGGGCCCATCATGTTGAGTATCGGAGACTTCGCCAGACTCGCCGGTGTATCGGTTCGGATGCTGCGTCACTACGACCAGTTAGGGCTGCTGACACCGGCTCAGGTAGACCCGTTCACCGGGTATCGCCGCTACACCGCCGATCAATTGCCTCGCGCCAATCAGTTGGTCGCGCTGAAAGACCTAGGCTTCCGCCTGGAGGACGTCGGGGCACTCTTGGACGGCAACGCCAAATCGCGTGTCGGGACGTTGTTGCGACAGCGTCGCGCCGAATTGGCAGCGCAGCTGGCTGCCGACCATGCACGGTTACGCGTGATCGAGGCGAGGCTCCGATTGATGGAGGAGGACCAGACAATGCCCGAAACTACATTCGTTGAACAGACACTGCCGGCGCTTCGACTGGTACAGATATCGGTCCGGATCACCGATATGAGCCAGGTCGAGCCGGAGATCGGCCCGATGTTCGATCGCGTCAATGCCGCGATCGACGCCATGGGAGCGCATCGAACTGGCCCAGGCGTCGCCCACTATCTTGGCGACGAGGACGGAATGGTTGCCGCGGCCGCGGAACAGATCGCCGGCGACGGCGTCCCGGATGGGCTAGAGGCCTACGAACTTGCGGCCGTGCCCCGCGCCGTGGTGAGTACGTACGAGTCGCCCGATTTGTTGGGCATCCAGGCTGCCTGGCAGGGCCTCGTCTCGGAGGTGCAACGCCGGGGGCTACAGCCGACGGGCGCATGTCGCGAGATCTACCTGCGCACGCCGTACGAGTCGGACCGATGGGAAATTTCGCTACAACAACCGGTGCGGTAGGTCGGGTTAGCAGGCCGCGTCATGATCGAGGAATCGGACGTGCGTCGAGACCGCTATGCTCCGCGTGCATCTCTCGCATTCATCACTGAAAGGCGCGCCCATGTACGCAACTCCCAACCGACCCATGACGCAGGACGAACTCGATCTCATCTGCCGTGTCTGGGCCGATGAGGGCAGCGATGACTCGACTGACACCTGGCTGGAACTCTGGGACGGCGGGGACGCCGACGACAACCCGGAGAAACGCGATGCCATCATCGCCGTTGCGGCGGAGGTCGGCATCGAGGCCGAGGTCGTGAACGGCATTCTGCGGGTACGCAAGACGCAGCAATTGCACGACGAGATTGGCGCTCGCTGGATCTGAGTTCCGCACGTCACCGCTCGGCGGACGCACCGTAAAAGTGCTGCCGCCGAGCGGTGAATCGACCGGGCTATCCCAAAGCAGCGATGAAGGGTAGGGATGCGGACGTCCCCGATGCTGCGCGAATCCGTCATCGATTGGATGAGTACGCGCGAATCAGCATCACGCACCTCAACGGTCCGCAGCCTGGCGAATGAGGTCCAGCATCGCCCCGGACGCCCGCGAAACCCTGTCGTGTTCACGGTCCCAGTCCACCCGGACCTCGCCCCGATACTCCCTGGCGGCCAAGTGAAGCACATCGGCCGTCTCATCGTTCACTAGTTGGGCAGCGATCTCGGCAGCAACCGGTTTGGGCACGACATCGCCGCTCTGGACAGTGCAGTAGGCGCGGGCCAGGGTGAGCAATACGTTTCGCTCGTCCCCACGCAGCCCATCAATAAGCGCGGGTAGCACCGCCAACTGCGCCTGCCGCAACTGCGCAGCGGGCACGTCATCTATCACCTCGTTCAGGGGTGGTCCGTACAGGACGCGATGCGAGGTCAAGGCAGTCGCGAGCAGGATCACCACGTCGGGGTCTCGTTGTGGCCTGGGAACGGCGCCGACGACGAACTCACTCCTCAGCCACTCGCCATATTGATAATCACGCCAAGGTGCGGGCTGCAGCGGATCCGACTCGGCCGCGACAACACACGTCACGTCCCAAGGTCGCCTATGCGCGGCATCGGGGAACTGACGCGCATGGCCCTCCCACCCGGAGATCGCCAAGAGGACCTTGGTGAGGGAGGTGCGTTCTTGCGAAGTCAGCGATCTACCTGTCACCACGAGCAGATCGATATCGCTGCCAACGCTCAGCCCGGTCGTCGTGCTCGACCCATACAGGTATGCCCCGATGACATTCTCCGGGATGGTGCTCAGAATGCGACTAAGCACTGTTCGAATCGATGCGTCCATGTTCGGCCACACTCCTCTCCCGTCGGCAACGACTCGTCGCTCCTAGGACCGGAGCTCGTCATGATCATTCTCAAGCATCGACGTCAGGAGGCACCTCGCGCACAGCGTGCTCGATAGAAGTGAGCCGACATTTGGTCGGGGCGTCGCCCCACCCAAACGACTGCTGCGCTCTCTCGCAACGCGTCGTACACGGCTACTAGCTCGCGTAGAACTCTGCAACAGCGGAGAACGACGCCTTCGGTTCCCAAGGCATGTCGGGGTAGGTGGTCCCGAATCGGTCTGGCAGCACTCTGACGATGCTGAAGCTTGCCAAGTCCAAGTCATCGCGCGCATCGCCGTCGGGTCGGTGCGGCAGGTTGTCGAGCGCGAAGAGAAACACGAACGCGCTGTCGACGCCTTCGCTGTCGAAGATCTCCAGCAGTTCCCTGAGGTAGTCGGCCTGACCCGCTTCGTCACGTTCGTACGCATCGTTCAGTCGAACCGGCGTACCACCTTCGTCGTTCTCAATGATCTCCATGCTGCGAGGTGCTACATCGCCCGCGCCTCGCCAGGTCGCCGTGCCGAATCCAGTGATAGCGACTGGCTTTGCCTGCGCTGTGAGCGCCCGTACGCCGTCACGGAAGACCTCGGCTACCTCCGCGGATCGGATGAGTTCAACCGTGACAAAGTCAAACAACTCCCAGTCAATTGACTCGAACTGAACGGCCGCGTAGGTGACCGGTCCACGGAACCTCTCGCGGATCAGTGCCACCGCCCTGGTGAGGAACTTGGTGAGTTTCTCACTTAACTCCGAGAGTCGTTCCACTCTGCCTTCAGGCTCGGTCAGCAGCCGAGCAATCCTCGCGTTCACGTCGTCTCCGTCGATGAATCCACGGTTCATCAGGCTTAGTTCCGCCCCGGCAACAAAGACGATCTCTGCGCCTTCCGCACGAAGACGCTCCGCCCGGACCGCGCAATCGGCGAACAACTCCAGAATCTGATCAGCATCGTGTTCCAGCGGGTATGGAGAGAACCAGACCTCGAGTCCTGCCTCGATCGCCGACCGTGCCGCGACCTCCAGCCTGGACGGGTCACCGCCGACGAGATGGACCGCAGAGCAGTTCAGGTCGTCGCGAATTATCTGCATTTCTCGTTGGACCCGGTCGGGATCGAAGTACTTCAGCGAGTTGCTGCCGTTACGGACGAACCCGATGTCATAGGTCATGCCTTTGCCGCGCACGTGTGCATCCTCTCGTGGAGTGTTCGGACTCTCATGGAGCGTTCGGAGCGACAATACATGAAAATTGCGTGCACGCAATTTTGCTGTCGCGCACGGAACTTGCGATACTGATCGAGTGATGGACCAGAACCTCGGCCTGCGAGAACGCAAGAAGCGAGCAACTCGTGATGCGTTGAGTTCCGCGGCTCTGCGACTCGCGATGCAACGCGGGCCGGAGAATGTCCGCATCGACGACATCGCCGACGCCGCGGGGGTGTCGCCGAGGACCTACAACAACTATTTCCCCAGCCGCGAGCACGCCATCGTGGCGGGGGTCAACGCCGACCGCGAGGAACGTATCGCCGCCGCGATTCTCGCGGCCGCGGCTGGCACCGCCCTCTCCGACGCCGTTATCGACGCCGTCGTTGAGCAATACGCGAACGCGACCAGCCAGACAGAACGGATGATGCTGATGATCACCGCCAGTCCCGTCCTCCGGCGTCGCTACGCCGAGAGCGTCGCGATGAGCGAAGATGTCCTGGCGAACGCACTCCTCGAGCGGGTTAGCGCGGTGGACGCAACAGCCGCGCGGGTCATTGCCGCCAGCGTAGGAGCCGCGGCGCGGGTCGCGATCGAAGAGTGGCTGGCCACAACTGACCCGTCACGCTCGAGCGACGGTCTCGTCGTACCGACCGGTTCGTTGGCTGACCGACTGCGGGCATCGTTGGTTGTGCTCGCGCCGGCTATCGACGCAGCGGTATCGGACTAGCGATTCACCACACATCGACCGTCATCAGCGTACTCGCAGCACGGTTACTGCCGGGCGCCAGCGGAACCTGAGCTATAGATGCGATCAGCCCATTATCTGATGAAGATTGCGTCCGCGCCGCCCTCCCCGGCGAGCGCAGTCACTCGCAACGGGGAGAGCGGTCACGACGGAGGGTTAGCCGGTCACCGAACGAACAATGTCGGCGATGCGCTTCTCGGTCTCAGCATCCATGGACTCGAAGTACCACGCGGCCGGCATCAGGGCGCCGTCCGCGCCGCCGGCAGGCTGGAAGCGGGCTTTTTCGGTGAGCGCGAGGTTCAAGCGCTCATCGTTACGCAGGGTCACCAACGCTGGAGTGCTCGCCGACTCGGCGTAGGCCGGCATCCCGTACCAGATCCGCGGCTTGAGCGTGGGTGCGGCCGTCATGATGACCTCATGCACGCGCTGCATGAGTGAACGCTGAGGCTCATCCATCTGGGCGATCTTGTCGGTGACCTGGTTGAGGTTCTTCTCGTCTTTCGACGACATGCTCAGTCCTTTCGTCAGCCGATGCGGAGCATCGGCAGGCTGAAGTCGGCGCGAATACGCGCCGCACCCCATCCGGACATGCCCTGAACTACTCAAGCCTCTCCGCGATGATTCACGTGATGTCACGTGGAAGCGCAGTCGGCGGCCTAGCCGCCCGAGTCAGGGTAACCCGATTCCCCGCACTTGGTCACCATCGTTGGAGAATTCGCGCCAGCGCCGACGCCGCCCGTCGAGCACCGGACGGCGCGAAGCCGTCAGTCCGATCGTCAGCCGAGCGCGAACGACCATGACGCAGACAGCCACCGTGGCGCTTCATTGAACGGCGACTACGAGAGCATCGGTCTCGGGTCGAATGTGACTCGGACCGCGGAGATCTTTCCGGCCTTGACGTGCGTCCAGTTCGCGACCTGCATCGGCGCCTTGTCAGCGATCGTCAACTCCGACCACGTCACGACGTCCTGTTCTGAGGCGAGCCGCAGGAGAACCTCATTGGCGGTTGTCGCCGCAAACATCCCAGCGAGGCCGTCAAGGAATTCATCCGGGCCACGCGTGGAGCCGAGCGCCCCGTCAAATGTCACGTCGGGCGCGAGCACCGGCCGCAGCGGCAGCGGGTCGCCCGCAGACCAACATGCAAAGTAGAGCTCGGCGATCAGCGTGGGACTCGTGGGCAGTTCATGATCATCAGCCATACCCCCATGGTCGACCGCAGATACACAGAAGTAAAACAGCTACTTATGCTCGTATCTACAATCAATGGTTATGGAAGTTCACCAGCTCCGTTATGCCGTCGAAGTCCACCGGCGCGGATCGTTCACCGCCGCCGCCGAGATATTGCACGTGAGCCAATCCGGAGTGTCCGCGCAGATCGCGAAACTCGAGAAGGAACTCGGTACACGATTCTTCGAACGCGGACCCCGCATCGCAACCCCGACAACCTCCGGAGCGGCGCTGCTCCCCCTGATGGCGCGAGCGATTACTGATATTGCTCAGATCCGCCAAGCTGCAGACGAACTCCTAGGCCTCTGCAGGGGAACCGTCAGAATCGGCACGGTCATCGGCTGCACGATCCCCGGGTACCTCAACGCCTTCGCCACGTTCCGTACGTCGTATCCCGACGTCGCGGTGCTAGCCAGTGAGGGAAACTCGGTCGACCTGGTCGATCGGTTGGTTTCTGGTGAACTCGACATTGCACTGCTGGCGCACACAGGATCACTGCCCGCTCAACTCACGTCAACCACGCTCATCGACGAGCCGATCGATGTCGGTGTCCCTTCTGGGCATGCCTGGCAAAAACGATCGGCCGTGCGGGTGGCAGACCTCGCCACGGCCGACGTCATCTCGCTAGCCGCAGGCACCGGTGTGCGAGCTGCCCTTCAGCAGACCTGCGAAGCAGGCGAAGTCGAAATAACGCCGATCGTCGAAGCGCACTCTCCGGAGACCGTGCACTCGCTCGCCGAACGCAACGCCGGCGTCGCGGTCCTCTCGCGCTCGATGATCGGCGAACCGCTGACCGCAGTCCCTATCGTGGGTGCCCGTCAGGCCCGACTGTCCCTGGCATCGCGCAAGGCTCCGGACATTGCCGCGCGTGCGTTCCTTGGCTTGCTCGCACCCGCCCTGCTCACCCCGCGGGACGAACAATGATGCCGTCAGGATTCCTGCGCAGCGCGTTCTGCGTCCCATCCCGATCACCGGCGCCCGTGCGCGATCAGCGTGGCAATCGCGTTAACCGTGGTGTATCCACGCCATTCGAGCGACGCGGACGGCGAGTAGCTGTCGAAGTCGACCGCCCAGCCACCATCTGGCTGCTGCGCCTCCGCCAAACGGTCGATCTCGGCCCCCACGGCCCGCGTATCCAGCAACTCATACACGGGCAGGCCGGGTTCTGAGGTTACGCGCACGGTCTCTCCCTCGGCTCCTCCTTCGACCGCCCACGCTCCATCGGCCGGGAGGAACCGCGCGAGATGCGTCAAGAGATCCCGCGCTTCGGCATCTTCGGCAGCCAAAAGGTCCAACAACTGCAAGGAGAACGCCAGCACATAAGCGAACGGTCGATCCTCGAGGTCGCGGATCCGTTCGAAGCAGTATCGCGTGGCTCGCGAGAGCCAGCGATGCGCGCGGATGCCGTCGTCATGCCGTGCTGCGCGGTGTGCTTGCGCCGCGACAGCCGCCGTGATCTGTAGGGACGACTCCGTTGGGTCGGCCGCCGCCCAGAACGGCGCGCATCCGCTCGGATCGGGGATCGGCAACGCGAACGGCAATCCTCCGTCGGCGAGCGTTACCCGATCAAGCCAATCGAGCAGGTGCGCGGCGTGCGGCGACGCCTGCGGCGCTGCCGCTGCGAGCGCCTCGAATGCGTGCAGGGCAGCGGCCGGCTGACTCTGCGGTGCGCGAAGGTCGGGTTCCAGTCCCCATCCATATCCGCCATCGGGATTCCGGTAGCCGTCGAGCGCCGAAATAACCCCGAACCGCGGACCGTCGCCGCGCTCCAGGAGTGCTTCAAGTCTGCGCTGATCAAGCACTCGAGCGTGCGTGGCCATGAACGTGCGGGCTCTTTCAACATCGATGCTCATACATCCATCATTGCGAATCAGCGCCGGATCGTATTGAACGAATCAGCCAGGTCGACCGCTTCAGACCCCGCTCGGTCGGATCAACATCGACGGGGTCATCCCCGACAGCCGTCGGCACTCTCGCGTGAAATGCGCCTGGTCGGCATATCCCGACAGCACTGCGGCATCTGACAGCGATCGGCCTGCGTGCACTATCTGAACGGCTCGTTGGAATCGGTGGATCATCACGAGTTTCTGATAGCTGTAGCCGAACCACCGCAGGCTGCACCGATGTAACGTGCGCTCAGATACTCCGAGGGATTCAGCGGCTGCGCGAGCACCCCAACCAGCGCGAGCTGCGGTATCGAGGGTTCGGGCCCGCCCGAGCCGGTTTCGATCCGGAGCCGCAGATTCGCACAAGTTCAGTACCGCGACCTCGAGGGCACCTCCGATGTCTGACTCGAAGGCGTGATGATGTCGAGACGGCCCGACGATGCCGGTGAGCGGGACGCGCAGGTTTGCCAGTTCGTGCATCGAGATGCCCAACAGTTCATGCGCGAGTCCCGGGGCGAACCTCAGGCCCCAGGTGCGCTCCCCCGGCGTCCGGCGGAATGTGATTGCCGTCGTATCGGGCCCGGCGACGATCAACTGACCGTCAAACCACATGAGATCCGCGGCAGCGTCGGGTAGGACGCGCTGGAGTGAACCCTCAGCCGTTGACCGCCATACGGGCGCGCCACTTCGCGGGCCCGACCATTCGGCGTACGTCATCGATAGCCACCGTCAGTAAGCATCACTTCACGGTACGTCCCCGACTCTCGTAGAGAAGTTGAAGGAGCGTTAATGAATGCGCGACGCCGTCGGGTCCGCATGCTCGGAGCCGCCGCTGATACGCATCGATGTCGATCCCGTGCGCCGAGGGTGTAGGACCGAAGCCAGGAGAATGACTGCGATACCTGCCAGCGGCACGATGAGTAGCCCGACACGCAAACTGGTGGCGTCAGCGATTGCGCCGACAACCGGGGGCGAGAGCAGGAAACCAAGACGCATGAGCCAGGACACGACCGTCAGCCCAGTGCCGTGACGTAGGCCCGGCAACTCGTCAGCTTCGTACATGGCTGCGGGGACGAGAGTCGATACGCCAAGACCGGCAGCAGCGAACCCCGCGATGATGCCCGGGACGGTCGGGAACGCGAGTGCTACTCCCATTCCGGCGGCCACGACCAGACCGCCGGCACGAGCGACTGCGCGCTGACCGAAGCGGTCCACCACACGATCGCCGAGGAGTCGACCGACGAACTGCGCACCCACCAACGCGATAAATCCGAAAGCGGCGACGGCCGAGGGCGCGCCAAGCGAAGTCAGATAGAGCGTCGCCCAAGAGTTCCCGGCGTCCTCGACCAGGCTCCCAGCCATCGCGATGATCACCAGGGCTGCGAGCACGAGGACGATGCGCGGCCGCACCGTGGACCGCGGAGGCGAGGGCGCCGCCTCAGCTACCACGAGGGGCCCAGGCCCGTCCTCGACGTCCCGCCCGGGCAAGCAGAATCGCAGCGCGATGAGTGGCACGCTCGAGAACACGATCGCGGAAATCGCCAAATGCGCGCCGATCGGCAGGCCCACCGCAATCGCCGCGGCGGCCATCGATCCGCCTAACACCGCACCCACGGACCACACAGCATGAGGAGTTGAGGATCGAACGGCCGTAACGGCGCTGCACGCGCAGCCCGTGGGCGTTCTGCGCGACATCGGTGATCGCGTCCATGCCGCCGCCGAGCATGAGGCCGAGCGCGAACAGAATCAGATTGGGTGCGAGCCCGGCAATGAGCACACCCGCACTGGTCAGGATCGTGCCGAGAACAGCGACTCTGGCTGAGCCAAACCGTCGGATAAGCGCCGCGGCGCCCAGACCGGCAAGGATCGCGCCACATGGAAAGGCAGCGAGCGAGAGTCCGTAGGTCGAGTTGCTCAACTCAAGAGCGGCCTTGATCTCGGGGAAGCGCGGCAGGATGGTCGAGAAGATCGCCCCGTTGGTGAGAAACAGCGCAGCGACAGCACGGCGCGCGCGGAGGTCGATCTGCGAGGCACGCAAAGACTGGCGTGAGCGCATGGAGGTATGGATATCCTTTCGCGGAGGCCGAGGCCGCGTTGATCGCGTTCACCGTAGTCGTTGCACTTAGACGCCGCCCGCGGCCGCCAAAGCCTGCGAGACCACCGTCCGTTCTCCGGGCCTCACCCAAATGACACACCATCAAACGGAGAAGATCAGTAAGGAGCGCAGATCATGCCCCGCAAACTCGTCATCACCGAAAACATCACGCTCGACGGAGTCGTCGAGAACACCGGTTCGTGGTTCGACCCCACGGACGCCTCCGAACAGGGACAACAACTCGCTGAGATCACCCGTCAGCATGCGGCCGCCTCGGACGGTTTCCTGGTTGGCCGCGTGACTTTCGAGGAGATGCGCGGATTCTGGCCCGAGCGGCGGCACGATGAAACGGGCGTCACGAACCACCTGAACCAGGTTGAGAAGTACGTCGTGTCCCGTGGCTTAGCAGACCCTGGCTGGGACGGCACCACAATCCTGCGTGGAGGCGACAGCCTGGCGTCCGAGATCCGCGCCCTGCAGGCTCGCGACGGCGCGGACATCGTCCTCACGGGAAGCATCTCGCTGGCCCAGCAGTTGCTGGACCTGGATCTCGTCGATGAACTGCGCCTTTTCGTGTATCCAGTGGTCCTGGGTGCCGGACGTCGGTTGTTCACCGAGCAGCACCGGCGGCGCGACCTCGCTCTGGCAGAGAACCGGTCCTTCAAGGGCGGGGTGGCGCTGCTGCGCTACTCGCGTCCGGCGTAATGCACGTCAGTGGATGCGCGCTACGCCCGGATGCCGACATCCAGTGCCGCGAGTTGGTCCGGCGCGCCGGACACTATGAGGCGCAGGTCATCGCCGCTGTCTTCGATCCCCCAGTCAACGAACGAACAGCATGAGCGCTCGACGCCGACGAGATCTCGCAACCGCCGGATCGATTCGGCGGTTCGTTCGTAGCGAACGACGAGTTTTGTGGTGTAACGCTGCGCGCTGAGTCCGAACTCGATGTCGAACTCTCGCCATTTCTCGACCTGTTCCCTACCTGCGCGCGGCGTGAGATCACAAGCGATCGGCAGTTCGCGCAGCGCCCCGATGTACTCCATGATTGGATTCTCCTGTTCCAGGGTGACCGGGGCGCAGCATCCGTCATCGCACCCCTCGCGATCGTGTTCTCCGGCGAGGACGGCGACCGGTGCGGCGCAGCAAGCGTCGCCCCGCCAAGCCTCGATGCCTTCACGAACGGCGAAGCAGGCGATGACGAGCGCGGCGACAGGGTCGGCCCACGCCCAGCCCAGCAGGCTGTTGAGCAGCAGGCCGGCCAGCAGCGCCGCCGACAGGTACGTGCAGATCAGCGTCTGTTTGGAGTCGGCCACCGCGCTTGCCGAGCCGAGTTCGCGCCCCGTACGTCGTTCGAACCAACTCAAGAACGGCATTACCGCAAGACTCAACGCGGCGATCGCAATTCCAACCGAAGAATGCTCAGGTTCGCGCAACCCGAGCAGCGATAGCCCGGCATCAACGCTCACGTAAGCGGCAAGGGCGAAGAAGGACACCGCGATCACCCGGAGCGCTACCTTCTCGCGCTTCTCCGGTTCAGGTGCCGCGAACTGCCAGGCGACCGCTGCCGCAGAGAGGACCTCGACGATCGAGTCGAGCCCGAAACCGATGAGCGCCGCCGAGGAGGCGACTGCGCCCGCGGATAACGCAACGACCGCCTCTACGACGTTCCAGGTGATGGTAATGGCGACAACGATGCGGATCCGACGTCGCAGGACTGCCCGTCGATCGCGCCCGCGCACCTCGACCGTCACCGGCGTGGCTGCTGTGCACAGCAACCCGGCACTGTGCATTGCGGATCAAGGCAAGGGACGCTTTCGTCGACGGCGAGGGTCACATCGACCAGCGCCGTGAGCGCTACGGCAATGTGCGGGTCGGCGATCTCATATCGAGTCTGCCGCCCCTCGGGCTCAGCGACGACGATGCCACAGCCACGCAAGCACGATAGGTGGTTCGAGACATTCGTACGCGTCAACTCCAGGTCGCGGGCCAGTTTCGCCGGATATCCCGGCCCATCAAGCAGTGCGAGCAGGATGCGAGAGCGGGATGGGTCCGCCATCGCCCGCCCCAGCCTGTTCATGACGTCGACGCGCGAAGCAATGGTCAGCATGCAATGACTATACAGCAATCGCTGACCTATTGATTGGGTTCGAGGCCACGCAACGAGGGCTGTCTACCTAAAACTGGCCGACATCATTGGTCGCCGTTGGACCCGATCACCTTGGTGTTGGGTACGACGCGGGTCGTTGAGGTGGTGTACGGCCGCTGCTACAGCATCGCTCGGTAGCTTAGGTGTGCGATCACGCAGAACACGTCGTCGACTTCCCACGGGACACTTCTCCTGAGCGGGACCCTGATGAATGCGTGAGCCTGGCCGCCGAGTCGTCTCGGCGCGTTGCGCCTGGAGGGAGACTTCGCCGATGACACTCGCCGAACTAAACGAGGTCACTCGCTGGCTGGACCTAGCCGGCGTGTTCGCGTGCGCGATCCTCGGCGGCGCCGTCGCACGTAGGGTCGGACTGGACTTGGTCGGATACCTGGTAGTCGGCATCGCATCGGGTCTAGGCGGCGGCATGATTCGCGACGTGCTGTTGCAAGCCGGACCACCGGTCGCTCTCACCGATTACGCCTACCTACCCACAGCTTGCGCGGGCGCGCTCATCCCGTTCATCGCGCACTTCTCCGAAGATGCCTGGAACCGCGTCTTCGCCGCCCTGGACGCCACCGTCATCGGTCTCTGGGCAGTGACCGGGGCGCAGAAGGCACTCGCCGCTGACCTCAATTGGATGGCCGCCGTCCTGCTAGGGGTCATCACCGCAGTCGGCGGCGGCGCCGTGCGCGATCTTATGCTTCGCCGCATCCCGGCGATCTTGGGAGGAAACGGCCTGTACGCCTCCGTTGCTGCATTGTCGGCTCTGATTCTCGTCGTGAGCGTGTACCTCCACGCCCCGGTCATCGGGATTATCGCGGGCATCACTGTTTCCCTCGTGGTGAGGATGGCCTCGATCCGCTTCGGATGGGGGCTGCCCACAGGCCTGGATTGGCAACCCCGCTCAGGTCTAGCGAAGGTGTGGCGGCGCCGCACACCATGGCTCCGGCGACCACGCCGTCGCCGCACGGACCAGGGCGCAGACCCTGATCAGTCCGCTGACAATTGAGCTCCACACGCGAGCATCCTCCATAACCTGCGAGGTCATGGACTTCGCGCCATCGGCGAGGCAACGTCACCTTTGCGCGTAGGCCGTCTGCGGCGCCCATGACCGAGGAGGAAATTGTGAGTGATACGTGGTACGCGGACGATCTCGAGCCCGGCAGCCGGATCTCCCTCGGTAGCTATACGGTCACCGAAAGCGAGATCATCGACTACGCGCAACGGTGGGACCCGATCTTCATCCACGCCGATCCAATCACTGCTGCCGACTCGCCGCTCGGCGGAGTCGTCGCCAGCGGCCTGCACACTCTGGCGATTTACCAGCGCCTCGCCGTCCGCGCGCTATGGCAGCACTTCAACGGCGGGATCGGGAGTGGTTTCGAGATCCGCTTCCGCCGTGCTGTGCGACCGGATACCACCCTGACCGGTCACCTCACTATCCAGACGGTGACGGCGCGCCCCGAGCGACATGACGCCAAAGTGACGGTGCGCGGCGAACTTGTGGACGAGGACGGCAGCGCCGTCTTGGAGTTGACCAATTACTCAGTACTCCCGCTCTCCCCTGCCCGACTCGCCACGTCGGACTAGTACGGCTGGTTGGCCTTTAGTAATCGGCGATCAACTCACCAATTACCCCTAGGCGTCGCAGACGAAGCGTTGACGAGTCGCCCGCGGAACGAGCGCGGCCCGACGTACCGCATCACGCGGCAAACCGCTTCACCTGTCGGCCTCGCACCCCGCCTTTGCCGCTACCGCGGTCATCCATTCGGCTAGGTCGGCGGCGAGCGCAGCGGGGGCGTCAAGCTGAATGAGATGCCCGGCGCCGGGGATCATCGTGATCGACGAGTGAGGTATCGCTGCGTGTAGCCGCTGCGCGCGATCTGGAGGGACCCAGGCGTCTTCCTCGCCCCACACGATGTGCACGGGTTCGACGATGCTCGCGTATAGCTGCTCAATCTCCGTGGTGAACCGTTCGTCCGCTTGCGCGATCTGGCGATAGAACGCGCCCTGACCAGACTCGGTCAACCAAGGCTCGGCGAGCATCCGCAGGTCTTCGGGACGCAACCCACCGTAACTGGCGCCGCGGATATACGCTTCGAGCGCGCCGCGGTGCACAGCAGGCGGAAGCTGTTCGAAGACCGACGCGTGCGCCTTCACGAGATTGAAGTAGGGCGATCCCCACGGAGCAAGCGCTACGACATCAACGAGGCACAACGATGCATACATCGCTCCGTGAAGTAGACGCGATCGAAGTGCTACCGCACCGCCGAAGTCGTGAGCAATCACGTGCGGCCGCGCGAGACCCCAATGCTCCAAGAGATCCGCGAACAGTTGGCCCTGCGTACCGAGGTCGACGCCATGAGAGGGCTCCTTTGACGACATCCCGTATCCAGGCATGTCCCAGAGGTAGACGGTGAACCGATGCGCCAACGCGTCCGCGATCGGCCGCCACAGGCGCGAAGACCACGGCGTTCCGTGCAGAAAGACAAGCGCTGGTCCTGAACCGTGAGCATCCCACCGCACGGTACGTCCACGCCAAGAAAACTCCTGACTCAGGTGCGTCGGAACCATCACTCAAGCCTAACTACCCGCTCAGCCGACCCGGCGTGAGCCCGATGCGAATCCCAGCCATGTGTGTCGGTTGTTCCACCAGCACCATCCGAGTTTCGGGGCTCCCTTTCGATCGCGGCCATCGCGACCGGTGCCGTTTGAAATCCACAGTGCGGGCGTGCGCGAGTCGAATCCGTTCGACTTCGGCCGACGCGAGCCGATCATCATGTAGCAGGCATTGCGGTCTATGACCTCAGGCGCCTGCAACGCCCAATGCACGCCCTCGCCGATCGTGAACGGCGTTCGCGCGTCTCGGGTCAGTGCTTCCTGAGCCTCGGCCGGAGACCAGTTACGCATGCCATCGCCACGACGCGGGTCCTCGATCGCATACACAAGCGTACTCGGGACTGCCGCTTCGGCCGTCGGCAAGAAATCGTCGACGTCCTGCATGTCGACCACGATGAACCCGTTCCTCTCCTGACCACCGGAAGTGCGCCTCACATGCGGAATGAGCGTCCGCACCGGCAGGACATGTTCCGCTACAACGAGCAGTGCGCCGGCAGCGGCTCGCTGCTCCAACTCGGCCGCAGCATGCCGCAACTCCTCGATGGTGAGCATGCCGCCATCGTCATTCAAAACTCCGGTCGCGATCAACAGTTCGGCCTGCGCCGTCAGCAGCGGCAACCCGGGCACGCAGTCATCCAGTTTCACTTCTGGGGTTCCAGCGCCGTCCGACACCTTCGCATCGCTCACGTGATCTCCTCGCTGATCGCGGCCAAGGCTGGCCCAACAGCAACAGGCTCTCGATTATTCCGCCAAAGCGCCGAACCACGGTCCACGACATGACTCTGGCGACCAACGTGCGAGTCACAGTTAGAGTTCACTCACCCGAGCGGAAGGCATGAGACATGGCGACGATTACCGATCACGACTCCTATATTGCTGCTGCGCCCGAGGCATTCCAGCCGGTTCTCAACCACTTGCGTGGCGTCTTGCGCGACGCCCTCCCGGACGCCGAGGAGATGACGGCGTACGACATGCCGGGGTTCAGGGTGCGAGGCACGGTCGTCGCGAGTTACGCGGCCTTCACCAAACAGGTCGGCCTGTACGTGCTGGCCCCTGCGATCGCGGAGCATGCCGAGCGGATCGCGTCTTTAGGCTTCCGGGCGAGCAAGACCGGAATCACCTTCACGCCACGCAACCCGATCCCCGACGATCTCGTAACGCAACTTGCACGAACATCGCTCGAGCACGTCGACGGTTAAACAACCGCTGCGGGGTTCGCATGGCATTCGCCGACAGACATAACCAACGAGGTCGGTGCCGCCGCAGGACTCATGCACGTAGATCCCGCAGGCATCCGGCGTATATATGGAGAGTGAGACCGAATCGTCGATCTGCCATGACTTGAAACGCATGCTCATCGTGGTCTATCCCCCACTCATTCCACAGCACCCAACACGCCAAGCATCCACGCGTCCTTCTTTAGCTAAGGATCCAGGTGGCACGATCGGGACATGAGCAGTTCTCTGACAACGGCGGACGACCTCGTTGTTGCGTTGCGAGACATCGCCGACGCTGACGAGGCAGCTAAGATCCGACGCCGAGTAGCGGACGATGAGCCCGTCATCGGCGTCCGAATGGGCCCGCTGTTCGAAATCTCGAAGCAAGCCATCGACCTCCCGGCAGAAGAACTCGAGCGACTCTTCACGCACCCCGCATACGAACCACGGCTTGCGGCGTTCTGCATTCTCGACTTCCGCGCGCGACGACGTCTCGGCGACGACGAGCGCAAGGACCTTGCACAGGCCTATCTCGACCACCACGACGCCATCACCACGTGGGACATGGTCGACCGAGCCGCACCGCGTGTGCTCGGGTGGCCGATCCTCATCGGCATCGTTCAAGCCTCGGTCCTCGAGGATCTCGCACGATCTGACGACCCGCTTCGGCGGCGGTCAGCGATCACTGCACCGTTGTGGTTCATCAAGAAGGGCACCGATGCCGACATCGCTTCTGGCCTCGCCATCGCAGATGCCCTCTCGCAGGATGAGCACCCGCGTGTGACCGCAGCCGTCAAGATCTACCGCAAGCATGCATCGCGTCCCCGTCGATAAGTCGCGCCAGTCATCGCTCGTCCACACGACTAGACCGCGTGCGGCGCGCCACGAATGCGGCACGCCATGTGGCGAATAGACGAAACAGCCCGGCGCTTCAGCAAACGCCTCCGCCTTGGCTGCAACCCCGCTCTGCGAGGCCCGACCGCGTTCCAGCAGCGGCAATCTCTGTACCGCACGCGAGATCAGCGCTCAAGAGGCACGAGAGCTGAGGCCGCGTCGTCCGGCGGGAGAAGCAGGTGCGCGACGCGCCAGCGCTCGTCGTCGTCTTCGTCGTCCTCGTAAAGGTCCGTGAGCAGGTCCCGCACTAGCTCGGCGAATGACGCGAACACCGCATGCGGCTCGTCGCACTCGGCGGACCACATGACGAATCTGCCCTCCCCGGCGAAGGCGTGCGTCGTGCCGCACGACCACAGTGGGACGAGATCCTCGGTCGTACTGCTCATCACGGCCTCGGCGGGCTCTGGCCATACGGCGTCCGCGCGCGAGAACAACGCCGGACTCACCGACTCGCCACCGTCTGCCGCTATGCGTGCGACCACGTCCGGCAATCCGCGCGCGCGGATCCGTACGGCGAGATCGGCTTCCGGCATCATCGACTTCCTTTCGATGGCATTTCGTCGGTTCGGACAGGTGCCCGCCGAGATCCTCTGCGTTGGGCCATCTTCACTGGTCTAGGGTGCGTGGCCACCCGCGACCTGCAGAGTTGGCCGGGTGATCCATCTGGTTCGGTGCGACGCCAGGGAAGCGAGCTGCGCGGGGCGATGGTCATGGTCGTCAGGGATCGGCGCGCACCTGGAAGGGGATGCCGCGGCGCTCGGATTCCTGCTGTAACGACCTCGCCGAATTCGCGAAGCCGGGACCATCGATGATGGCGCCGAGGATCATGCGCACGAGGCCGGTGCCCGGCTCCTGGCCAGGCTCGACGATCGCCCTGGCCTTGCCGAGCGTGCTAGCGAGTGCCTCACGATCGCGCACGTGCACGTGGATTTCGCGCTCGCCGTCGCCAACGCCGCCGCTTGCCATCGCACGTTCGATGCCGCGCTCCACCGCGACGTTCACGCCACCGGCATGCGAGATCGACGAGCCGGTCTCGACCGCGACCCGCGTGACCTGGTGCCACGGGATGTGCACGTCGGTCTGCCACGTGAATCCCTCGTCGTCGACGACGAGGACGGGCGCCGCCTTGCCAAGCAGGACCTTGGTGTTAGTCCAGATCACGGCGAGCGAGATAACGACGCCCAACAGCCCGAGCAGGGCGACCACGCCGCAGATGATGCTGCCCACGACGTCGCCACCGAACATGAGGCTGACACAGAACGCACCGAGCGCCGCGCTCACGATCAAAAGCAGCACCCACACCACGAGCTGCTTGGCGGCGCGGCTGCGCGCATGGCAGATAACCAGGGTCGGAGGCCTCAGGACCGGTTTCACTGGATCGTCTGACGGAGGAACTCTAGGGCCGACTCCCGATCCGCGAAGGTGCCGAGGCACTCGAAGGAGTTGCTCCGCTCACCACGCCAGTCGACGCTGTATCCGTCGCCATCAAACCGCAGCGCCACGTCCACATCACCTCGGGCGGTGAACTGGACGCCGTCGGGTCCTCCGGTTGGCAGCAACTCCCAGCCCCACCCAGCGGCCAGTCTGATGAATTCACCGTCGACGAGGTGAACGGCGGCGGGTTCGGCGAGCAGATCGAGTACGTCGTCCCGCTTTCCGAGGTGCTCCCCCGTTCCGAGGTACGCGGCCGTCACGACCTCGAGCGGAACGTCTCTCAATCGGGCCAGTTTCTGCTCGTCGTTGAGGCCTCGAAATCCATAACGCAGCGTGCCCGGTATCCAGGGCAGGCGGTCGGCAAGGGCTGCGACGAGCACGCGGCAGGCATCCTCGAACGACACGTCGGCGACAAGTGTCCGGCCCTCGAGCAGCGGAAGAATCGACGGATGCTGAAGGGTGTACCGCCCGCCATCGCCAGTAATCCGATAGGCCATGTCGCCGCTGGACGCCACGAACGCCTCGGCACTCAAGGAATCTGGTTCCCGACCGACGATGCGCACGAAATCCTGCACCGCCGGCGGCAGCGACGCGAACGCGACAGGTCGTGGACCGTTCATGCGCGGTCCAGCAGAGTTGCCGGGGTCGACTCGGTCCGCCTCAGCGACCTTGGCCGCCAACCAGGCAGGCACGGCGTCGCGAGGGAAGCGCTCGAGGTCGTCTCGGAACATGGCGGGCGCGACCGGCGACGGGAAGGCAGGCTCGCCGTCAAAGTCGAACTGCGCTGCCACGCCGCCAGACCGCTCCGCCCGCAGCTCCATCGTGAACCATGTACCTCCCCCGTCGACCGCCATCGCCTCACGGAGCTCGCGAGCGAGCGCGACGGCGTCCTCGTTGGGGAACTCGGCAAGCTCGGAGCCATCCGAGAGCGTGAACGTCGTGGTTGCCGTGCGCACGCCGGTCAGCTGCCCGGTCACGAACACCACGCGCTCCCAGTCGAACGGCGCCTCGCTAGCAACCGCCTCGGCGATGCGCTGCTGCAGGCTGGCCTGGCGCATGGGTGCAGGCAGCGGGCCGTCCTCGGGCGTAACCGGCTCCTGTCGAAGCTCGTCCCAAGCGCCCCACTCGGGCACCGCACGATACAGCGGCTCAGGGTCGAACTCCCGCTTCGCCCGAGTCACGTCGTCCGATCCCCGCTCGACGATCGACATCGTGCCCGTGCCGTCCTGGTTGTTCCTGAACGTCGTCGTCGAAAGCGGCTGCGCCAGCGTTAGCGAGATGATCTCGTCCGCAGGCGGCCACTCTTCCAAGGCGACCTGCTTGAGGAAGAGTCGCCCTCCGACGTTGCTCCACATGCCAGTGGCCACGACGAGCCCGGGCGGGATCTGCTCGAATACCGCGAACGAGGGCTCCTTCGCGGTCGTGACCACGATGAAATAGGGCACGATGCCCATCGCCTTGTCGACCGGCGGCACGACGGTCAACTCGGCCGACGGATCGTGGTATCGACGCCGGGCCTCGTCCTCGTCGATCCACGTGTACTTCGGGTCAGGGACCGCGTCTTGGGTCAAGTTGCTGAATCGGCCGCAGAAGCGCCACTCGACCATCGACTCACTCCCTCATGAACGCTCGTCGTTCCGTCCGCTCGAACCTCGCCACATTCTATGAGCCCCGGCGAACGAGCGTCCCAGGCCGGGCCGCTCGAAGCTGAAGGAAAGCAGTGCAAGAACGCCGACTCGCGAGGCCGTCGCAGGTGAGATGACGGCCGGATGCACGGTCATCGCCTGCCCGCAGCCCTGCGATACGAGCGGCGCTCGCGGCGACGCGCACGATACGCCCGACCTGGCTGGCTTGTGCGATCGGATGCAGGAATGCAGCAGATGCTGTCTCCTCGACGAACCAGGCAACCACGCGCAATTCGTCCAGAGTCGATTCGAAGTCACCCGACACGGCGGTCACGTGTTCGAACACCCTTGACACGCCCCGCGGCTCCGGCACGATCACGCGGTCGCCAGCGGCTCGATTGCGTCAACTCGCTCACGCAGGGCCGGCCGCTCGATCCGCAGTTCGTAGTTCGACTGCAAGTTCATCCAGAACTCCTCGGACGTCCCGAAGTAGCGAGCCAGACGGATCGCCGTATCAGCGGTGATCCCCCGCTTGCCGTGCACGATCTCGTTGATGCGCCGCGGCGGCACACCGATCGACACGGCGAGCTTGTTCTGCGTGATCCCGAAGCCCTCGATGAAATCCTCCATCAAGATCTCTCCCGGATGGATCGGCTCGATCAGGTCACTCTCAGTGGTAGTCGACGAGTTCGACATCGTCTGCACCTCCATCTCTCCAGACGAAGCAGAGTCGCCACTGCGCGTTCACGCGATGCTGTGCTGGCCGCGACGATCGCCGACCAGACGCTCCAGGCGGTTCGCGGGCGGGATCCGGAGGTCCTCGACATCTCTCGCGGCATGGATCAACTCGAGCTTCCGCAAGGTCGCTCGCTGCACGGTGCGATCAACGCGCTTGACGTACTGCTCATGCCAGATGCGCTCGTGTTCCTGCTCCCGAACGATCTGATCACGAGCACAGTGTATGACGGAGTCCGTCAATAACGTTCGACGTTAAACCGAAATTCCACCATGTTCCGTCACCTAACAACCGCTACGCAAGGGACCACGGGTCCGCGACAGGCCGCGCCGGACCGCGCCGATTCCGCAAGATAGACGTATACGTCTATGATTCATAGCGTGCCCACGAACGCTCTCCACAACAAATTGACGTTGCCCATGCTGGGCCTCCTC
The DNA here is from genome assembly GCF_004382795.1 of Cumulibacter soli. Classification (NCBI taxonomy): domain Bacteria; kingdom Bacillati; phylum Actinomycetota; class Actinomycetes; order Geodermatophilales; family Geodermatophilaceae; genus Cumulibacter; species Cumulibacter soli. The sequence continues at coordinate 193,306 of NZ_SMSG01000001.1, forward strand.
CTCGAGCAGGCCGACCATGCGTACGGGCTCACGTCGCGCCTCAACGACCGCTACCGACACCTGAGTGCCTCCCGAAGCAGCATCACGACCCTCGCCAAGTCGCTGGCCGCCGCCGAACTGGTCAAGCCTCGCGCACCCGAACGCCTGGGGAACCGCCCACCGAGGACGATCTACGACCTCACCGAGGCTGGCATCGAACACATGCGGCAACGCGTCGATCAAACAATTCGAATCGCGCCCGCCATGGATGTCGACTTCGTCACCGCGCTCGCATACATCGGCCTCCTGAGCAGGAAGCGAGCTGCGGAGGTCCTGGAAGCGAGAACCCGTCAGATCAGGCAGGAGATTGATGGTCTCAGTGACATCCCCACCGGCCTCGCTGAGCTCAAGATGATCGAGGTCGACTACTGGCTGCGCATGCTCACCTCGGAAGCCGCCTGGCTCAAGCAACTCCGCGAACGGATTGAGTCTGGACACATCGATTGGATCGGAGGCACACCGAAATGAAGTACGGCGTCTACCTTGCTGGCCGCGCGGGCACAACGTGCGCAAAGCCAGACCAGCCTGAAAAGATCGCCTCTGCTGTCGACGACCTCATGGGCGGAGTCGCCCACGTCGTCCGCGAATACGTGCATTTCCTAGGCGCCGATCCCGACCCCGAAATAGTTCGATCGCTCGGTGCCCAAGATGAGCTCGTTGGCCTCACCATGCCGGACGAGTGGTACGTCCAGAACGGAAGAGAGTTGGACCTCGTCGTCAGCTATCTCCCTTCAGTTGCGGACATACCCGGATGGCTCGCGTTTCTCGATACTGTCCTGGACCGTTACGGTCACATCGTCCGGTACCTTCAGGTCACCCTCGAGCCGAACTTCCCGATTCCCCTGATCGACGGAAGCTCCCCCGGAGTCATGGAAGCCCTCACCCAAGGACTCCCCCACGCAAAGCGAGTTTCGCCCGCACACGTGAAGGTCGGCTTCTCCGTCGCCGAACCGGCCGAGTGGCTCGGCGGTGATGACGAGTTCTGGCAGTCGCTGGCAAACCTTCCTGCGGAACAGTTCGCGAGCCACGTCGACTACGTCGGCCTCGGCCTCTACCCCGACGCCTTCTCACAGGTCCCGCCCGACGCAGTCCCATTACTCACCCGTGACGCGGTGCAACATCTCCGTTCCCGAAGCCTTGCGACGGCGAAAATTCCACACCGGACACCGATCCACATCGCGGAGTTCGGCTCACCGAGCGGGGAGGCCGGAACTGCGGCAGGGCAAGCTCGCTCCATCTCCGACATGCTGGCGACGATCGACCACATGGCAGAAGAACTCAACATCACCGTCTGCGAGTACTTCGGACTCCGCGACGCAGACTCGTCAGACGGTCAAGCAATCGGAACATTTGGCCTGCTCGATGACGACTACGTCCCCAAGGATTCGTTCGATGTCTATCGACGCATTGTCGAAGCCGGATCTGCTGGTGTGGCCACAAGTTAGACCAAGACGTGATTACACCTTTGGAGCGAAACTCAACACGTCTCCGTAGAGACATCACTCAGGACGCACGAGCAACTCCAGGTGCGATCACATCGAGCCCCGCGGACTCGGCTGCCTCGCCAAGCCTGCGGTCGTAGGTGAGGACGCCCGAAGCATCGAGCCGTATGGCAGCCTCCAGATGCAGTGCATCAAGGGTGCGCAGGTAGGGCATAGGTAGGAAGCCGGCACCGCGGTAAACGGATCGATCGAGCGCAGCGAGCGAGACACCGTCCAGCAGGCGAGTCACATCGGACTGGTCGAGATCCTCCCGAACCGCAACGCGGCGCAGTTCGGTTTCGAGCAGATCGCTGGAGACCAGAGTGACCGGAGTCTGGTCGAGCCAGTCCAGCAGGGAACGGCTCTCGGGCTGATCGATCAACAGCGCCCCGAGGGCAGAAGTGTCGACATAGACGATCGGGACCGCGGTCACAGCCGGTCTCCACGCAGATCGTCAAGGGTCGATGCGATCCCGTTGTCCGAGCACTTGCGCTCGATTGCCAGCGCCGCCCATCCGCCGTCACGTCGCGCCGGACGCGTGATAGGTAGTAAGGGAGCGACGGCATCCAGGGGCACAATCTTCCCCACTGGCACCCCACTATTGGTCAGCACGAAGGAGTGCCCCTCACTCACGGCGCGGAGCACCCGCCCGGACTCGTTGCGCAACTCGCGCTGCGACAAACGCTCCAACTGAGGTTCGCTCATGCTCATTTCGCAAGCGTAGCACGCATGCTACGCGATGCGTGTGCGCGCCAGGCACGAGATCTCAGACGTTAAATCGGAATTCCACCACATCACCGTCAGCCATGACGTAGTCCTTGCCTTCGATCCGCACCTTGCCGGCCGACTTTGCCGCGGCCATCGAACCGGCATCCATCAGGTCCGCGAACGACACGACTTCTGCCTTGATGAACCCGCGCTGGAAATCGGTATGAATCACTCCGGCCGCCTCAGGGGCGGTTGCGCCGACGGGGATCGTCCACGCGCGCGACTCCTTAGGCCCAGCAGTCAGATACGTCTGCAACCCCAACGTGCGGAATCCAGCGTGTGCGAGCAGATCGAGCCCGGAATGGTCCTGCCCGAGTGACTCCAGCAACTCGGCGGCGTCCTCGGGATCGAGTTCGATCAACTCTTCTTCAGTCTTCGCATCGAGGAAAATCGCCTCGGCAGGTGTCACGAGCGCCGCAAGTTCCGCTTTGCGCGCATCGTCAGCGAGGACGTCGGAGTCGACGTTGAACACGTACATGAACGGCTTCGCCGTCAGCAGGTGCAACTCACGCAACAAGTCAGCGTCGATCCCGGCGGCCTTCGCTCCCGCGAAGACCGTCGTACCGCCCTCGAGTAGCTCCTGCGTCTGTTTCACCGCCTCCACGGTCGGTTGCAGATCCTTCTTATTACGCGCGTCTTTCTCCAACCTCGGCAGCGCCTTCTCGATGGTCTGCAGGTCGGCCAGGATCAGCTCGGTGTTGATCGTTTCGACGTCCGCCAACGGATCCACCCGACCGTCGACATGGATCACGTTCTCATCGTTGAATGCGCGCACGACTTGGCAAATCGCGTCCGCCTCACGGATGTTGGCCAGGAACTTGTTACCCAGGCCCTCCCCTTCGCTCGCGCCCTTGACGATGCCGGCAATATCCACGAACGACACCGTCGCAGGCAACTCGCGCTCGCTGTTGAACACCTTGGCGAGTTCACCGAGGCGAGGATCCGGCACGCCTACAACCCCGACGTTGGGCTCGATCGTCGCAAACGGATAGTTCGCGGCGAGAACGTTGTTACGGGTCAGGGCGTTGAAGAGCGTCGACTTCCCGACATTGGGCAGACCGACGATTCCGATAGTGAGACTCACGTCGACATCGTAGTCGCCACTCAATGGCACAATCGCGGCCATGGCCCTCGGCGTAGTACACACCACACGCCACGTGGCGCTACCGCGGCCGTACGATGCTCCTCGGTTGTTCGCCTTCCTCGCCAGTCGCGCGATCCCCGGTGTCGAATCGATTCAGGTCGACGAACAACAGTGGCGCTACAGACGCGCGTTACGCCTGTCACGCGGGTCCGGGCTCGGTGAAGTTCACGTGGCTCAAGGCCACGCTCGACTCACCGCTCGGACGCTCGAGGCCGCGGACGGCGAGGCGGCGCTGGACGCTCTCGAGCGTGTCCTCGACCTCGCACCCACCCCCTCGCAGGTCGATGCCGAGTTGTCACGGCACGCGTCCGTTCGATCGTTGATCGGCGAACGCCCCGGGCTGCGCGTTCCCCGCGCAGCCGACCGAGACGAGGTCGCATTCCGCGCACTGATCGGACAGCAGGTCTCGGTCGCCGCGGCGTCAACAACCTGCGGTGTGATCGCCGAGCAGTACGGCGAGGACCTCCCCCTTGCGCTACAGAGCAGCGACGTCGTCCGCGTGTGGCCGCGTAACGCGACGATTGCCTCCCTCGATCCTCAACTGCTGCGGATGCCGCGCGCGAAGGCCACGGCAGTAGTCACCCTCGCTACTGCCTTGCGCGACGGCCGTGTCGACCTGACGCAGGCGCCGTCAACGGTCCGCGAACAGCTCGTGTCACTTCGCGGCATCGGACCCTGGACAGCCGGCTACGTCAGCATGCGCGCATGTGGTGACAACGACGTCTTGCTCGACGGCGATTTGATCGTCCGACGCGGCGCAGCGTTGATCGGCTTTCCCGAGACGCCCCGGGCGCTGCGGGCCGCCACAGACACGCTTTCACCATGGCGTTCGTATCTCACGATGCACTTGTGGCAGGTGTACGCCGCCCGGACGGCGAAAACTGTCTGAGCCGTCCTGCACCATGACGCCATGGACGTTTCCACGTTGATCATCCTGCTGGTCGCGCTGCTGTGTCTGGGGCTCGGCTGCGCAGCCGGTTACTGGGCCGGGCGCCGCGCCGCGCCGGACGAAGCACCGTTCGAACTTGAAAGCGCCGTCGACCCGCTGCACGAGACGCTACGCCGGGTCGAAGGATTCATTCGTGCGAGCGAGCAACAGCGTTCGACGTCCCAGGGCGAACTCCACGCTCAAGTACGCGCGATGCACTCCATGCAGGCCGAACTCGGCACACAGACCACCGCACTGCTCAATGCCTTACGCGCCCCGCAGGTGCGCGGGCGCTGGGGCGAAATGCAACTGCGTCGCATAGTCGAATCTGCCGGAATGATCGATCATTGCGACTTCACCGAGCAGTACGCCGCGAAGAGGGACGATACGTCCCTACGACCCGACCTCGTCGTACACCTCACTCAGGACCGCGCCGTCGTGGTCGACGCGAAGGTTCCGTTTACGGCATTCATCGAAGCACTCGATAGCGACGATCGCGACCACGCGCGGCTGGTCCGCGAGCATGGCAAGCAGGTGCGTGCGCATCTCGACGTACTCGCCTCCAAGGCGTACCAAGACGCGCTGCCTGACTCCCCCGAGTTCACTGTCCTGTTCATGCCCAGCGATTCGTTCCTACAGTTGGCGTTGCAAAGTGAACCATCGCTGTTGGAGCGCGGGTTCGACCGCAACATCGTGATTGCGACGCCATCGACGCTCCTGGCCCTGCTTCGGACAGTCGCGCACACCTGGCGCCAAGACACCGTCGGCCGAGAGGCTCAGCAGATTTTGCGCCTCGGTCAGCAGTTGCACCAGCGCATTGGCACCTTCACCACTCACCTCGCCAAAGTGGGCTCTGCGCTCAGCTCCAGCGTGTCGCATTACAACAGTGCGATCGGCTCCCTGGAGCGCAACCTACTGCGCACCAGCAGCAAACTGCACCACCTCGGGGTCGCCAGCAGCCACACCGAAGCGCCGCCACCGATCGATCGTGCCGTGCGCGAACTCCACGCCGCCGACCCACAGGAGCGGCCGTTTGATCCCGGCGCTGCGCGCGATACACCGCAGCGCCAGGTCGGGTAGTTTGGTCGACACCAGGGCCGACTGTTTAGCTAGACGCTCAGTCGGGCGCGTATCGCATTCCCTTAACTGAGTGCGCACTATCCTGGGAAGGTCCAGCCCCTCTAGCCCTACAGGTTTGTTGAGTGAACAACGAGCAGGACCGCGAGCCCACACAGTCGCCATCCGCAGACGGCGGACGGCGATCCCGCTGGACCGTTGAACCGGGATCGGTCAGCGACAGCCTTTCGTTCCGCCGACCTGAGGGCATCGAAGATCAGTCGTCGCGGCGTCCGGCCCACGAAATCATCCGGGAGCTCCAGCAGGACCACGGCGTGCCGCCTCGTCGATCACACGCATCCGCGGTCGATCCGATCGAGGACCAGGCAACGATGATCCCGCGCGGCACACCACTGCCGCCCGTCCCGAACGCGGTCGGCGCTCGGCCGCCGCGTCCCGATACACCGACCAGAGCAGGATCGACCGCACAAGCAGCAGCGACCGCCGCGGCGCCACGTGCGAAGTACGCTTCGCCGCGCACCGAGGGCTTGGTCGCCGCCAGCCGGGCGAGTGCGACCGCGACGCACCCCCGACCGAGCACGCAGCAGGAATCGCCCCGGGTGAAACCGGACCTCGGTGAACGACGCGAGTTGCGCGCGGCGACGGGCGGCAGTTCGTCGGCGCTCATCATGGCCGGCTTCGGCGGGGTCGTCCTCGTGGCCATCGGAGGCATTATCGGCGCGCTGCTGGACTACTGGTTCGCCGACCGCATCGGTGTCGTCACCGCCATCGGACTAGCACTCGGTGCAGTCATCGCGGCGCTGGTCACGCGCAAACGGGACCTCATCTCGGTGATCGTCGCACCGCCGATCGTCTTTGCGATCATCGCCGGGGTGGTTCTCCTGCTGTCGTCGAAGGACATCGGGATCACCTCAATCGCAGAGCTCGCGACCCGTGGCTTCGGCCCCATGGCCCTCGCTACCGGACTCGCGGCGATCATTGGTGGAATCCGCCTCGCGAGTTCGAAAGCGGGCGACCGTCGCTGAGGCACACCTCGCCTCGATCTCGATAGCCCGCCGCTGCGAAATCACCGGTCCTGAGTGATCACCAGTCGCAGAGAGCAACCTTCGCGCACATCCGCCGCGGACTGCGGCTCAACGCGGCGGGCCGAGGCTCAACGGCAGGCCGGGCTACGAGGAAGCGGGCGATGCCGCCCGCAGATCCTTCTTGAGTTCACGAGGCAGGGAGAACGTCAAACGCTCCTCAGCCTCGGTCACCACCTCGACATCGTCGAATCCGTGCTGCGACAGCACCGCGAGCACACCGCGCACCAGATCATCAGGCACGGACGCGCCGCTGGTCAAACCGACGGTCTGCACACCTTCCAGCCACGCGAGGTCGATGTCCTCGGGGTAGTCGATGAGGTGCGACGCGCGGGCGCCGCATTCAAGTGCGACCTCGACCAACCGCACCGAGTTCGACGAGTTGCGTGACCCGACCACCAGCACGAGATCGCACTGGCCGGCAAAACGTTTCACCGCCATCTGACGGTTCTGGGTGGCGTAGCAGATGTCGTCGCTCGGCGGCGAGATCAGCTTCGGGAACCGCTCCTTGAGCGCGGCTACCGTGCGCATCGTCTCGTCAACCGACAGCGTGGTCTGTGATAGCCACACGACCCGCTCGGGGTCACGAACCTGCACGTTCGCAACATCATCCGGTCCGTCAATGAGGTGGATATGTTCTGGAGCCTCGCCCGAGGTCCCGACAACCTCTTCGTGGCCTTCGTGCCCGATGAGCAGGATGTCGAAGTCGTCGGAGGCGAAACGGCGCGCTTCCATATGCACCTTGGTGACCAGCGGGCACGTCGCGTCGATCGTGCGCAGGTTCAGCGCCTTCGCCTCTTCATGCACCGTCGGCGCGACACCGTGCGCGGAGAACACCACGATCGACCCCTCGGGGACTTCTTCGGTCTCCTCGACGAAAATCGCACCGCGCTTCTCCAGCGTGCGGACGACGTGCACGTTGTGCACGATCTGCTTGCGCACGTACACGGGAGCGCCGTACAACTCGAGGGCCTTCTCGACGGTCACGACCGCTCGATCGACGCCCGCGCAGTAGCCGCGGGGGTTGGCCAGCAATACCTTCTTGCCAGTGCCGGAGGACGTCGAGGAGAGTGCCTGCGGACTGAGATCGGGCGCGTGCGAATCCATGACTCCAGACTACGCAGCCAAACGCACCAGTGCCGCCCGTGCGCGGTATAGGCCACATAGGGCAATCTAGAGACATGCCTTCTTCGCCAGTGCCTCCTTCCGTAGCGGCCTTCCTCCCGGCCGACCTGCCGTCGCCGCTGAAGGCCATCGCCGGTATCGCGGTGACGATGGTCCACGACGCCAAGAACCTGCCCGAACGGGCCGGACAACTGCCCACCTCGTTGCTGACTCATCTGGCCGCGAAATCACTGAAGGTGCAGCAGCAGTACGCGCAATGGGTGGCGCGCGGCGAGGAATTCCTCGGCGCGTTGCAGGAACCATCCGAAGAAGTTCCGCCGTGGGCGACGTTCGATGAGGATCTTCCCTCCGATGACGCCCAGGATGACGAGCTCGCCGCCGCGGGGCTCGGCCCGGGATCGGCCTTCGACATGCAGGACACCGACGACCTGCCCGTAGCGCGGCACCGCGCAGGCACCCGCGGCGAGCGCGATGAATCAGCGGCGACCGCGAATGACTCCATCGAGGCACCCACACCGGTCAAGAAACCGAGTGGAGCGAAGAAGTCCGCGCCCGCCAAGAAGGCCGCACCAGCCAAGAAGTCTGCACCAGCTAAAAAGGCGGCGCCCGCCAAGAAGTCTTCCCCCAAGAATGCAGCGCCTGCGAAGGCGTCGACGGGGATCGCGACCAAGAAATCAGCACCCGCCAAAAAGGCGGCCCCCGCCGCCGAACCGGGCCAGGATGTCGCCGACTCACCGAGCGCAGCCGCGAGCGGTCCCGTCAAACTCACCACGGCCGACGTAAACACAGGTGACCCACGCGCAACGTCGACTCCGGGTGCACCGCAACCCTTACCCGAGTTCGATACCCTCACCATCCCGCAGTTACGTACCCGGCTGAAGTCGCTGCGCACCCCGCAAATCACCGAACTCATCGGCTACGAGGAGGCCACGCGTAACCGTCCCGCCGTGCTCGGGATGCTCCGCGCCCGACTCGACACCCTGCAGAAGTGACCGGTGGCGGCAAACCCACGTAGCCCCGAAGACCCGTACTCGGTACGCGTCATCGCGGGCAAGATCGAAGGCTGGATCGCTCGGCTCGGCGCGGTATGGCTGGAGGGTGAGATCGCGCAACTCAACGTACGTTCGGGCGCGAAACTCGCCTACCTCACCTTGCGCGACGTCGAAGCGCCGTACTCGCTACCGGTGACGGTGCAAGCCTCCGTACTGCACACCGTCGAGGGCGGGGTCGCCGAAGGCAGCCGCATCGTCATGCACTGCAAGCCAGAGTTCTATGCGGCGCGCGGCCAGTTTTCGATGCGAGCCCGCGAAATCCGGCCCGTCGGGCTCGGCGACCTGCTCGCGCGAATTGAACGACTCCGCAAGGCGCTGGACGCCGAGGGCCTGTTTGCCCCGGGCCTGAAACGCCCATTGCCGTTCCTGCCCTCCCGTATCGGGTTGATCACTGGTCGCGACAGCGCTGCCGAGAAGGACGTGCTGACGAATGCGCGCAAGCGTTGGCCTGCCGTGCAGTTCACCGTGCTGAACGTCGCCGTCCAAGGCCGTACCGCCGCCGGCGAGGTGATCGATGCGCTGCGCAGGCTCGATGCCGATCAGGACATCGACGTCGTTATCGTCGCGCGCGGCGGCGGGTCTGTCGAAGATCTGCTGCCGTTCAGCGACGAATCAATGGTGCGGGCCGTATCCCGCATGACGACCCCGGTGATCAGCGCCATCGGGCACGAACCGGACGCTCCCCTGTTGGACTATGTCGCGGATGTGCGTGCTTCCACACCGACCGACGCCGCGAAAAAGGTCGTCCCGGATGTCGCTGAGGAGTACGCCCTGATCGCGCGGGGACGCGAGCAAATCCGGCGTACGCTGCAACGCGCCATCGACGCCGGCTACCACCACCTCGATCAACTCACCTCCCGTCCGGTGCTGGCCGATCCCGCCAGCATGATCACCTCGCGGCGTGAGGACATCGACCGCGGCCTTGAGCGCGTTCGCCGTACACTGACGCACCATCTCGCGCTCGAGCGGGAGTCGCTGGGCACGGCGCGCGCACGGGTGACCGCGCTGTCACCCACCGCCACGTTGCAGCGTGGGTATGCCGTACTGCAGCGCGGTGACGGAACAGTCGTCACGGACACCGCAGTGGCCTCGGGCGATCACCTCAGCGCATTGGTATCCGACGGTCGCATCGACGTCACCGTAGAGAACACACACCCCAAGGAGCAGGCATGAGCCAGCCGTACGACCCGCCGGCCGACGGCACGTCCGAGGCCACTCACCCGGATGACGGCCTGACGTATGAACAGGCTCGACAGGCATTGGGAGAGGTCGTGCAGTCATTGGAAGCCGGCGGCGTGAGCCTCGCGGAGTCCATCGCGCTCTGGGAACGCGGCGAGCGGCTGGCCAACGCGTGCCAACGACTGCTCGACGGCGCTCAGGAGCGCCTCGATGCGGCGATCGAACGCGCCGAACAGGCTGGCGGCGACTAACTACTCGACCGGGGCTACCGTGACGACCGATCCGGCGAGTTCGCGCAGTTCAGAGTATTCCGCGGTCCCCGCGATAACGACGACGAACCCGGAACCTTCTGCCACCAGAGCACGCCCCGCACTGGTGCTCATCGGCACCCACGTCAACCCGGCCATCTCGGCGGGTTCGCCATCGGGGTCATCGATGACGTTCGCGTTGGCCAATGCCGTATCGATCGTCTCTTCGCGCCCTTGTGAGCTGATCACGAATCGCGCGTAATCATCATCGGGCGTGACGTAGCCGATCGATAACCCCAAGATGGTCTTGTCTTCATCGTCGTCCCGTAACAACACCGAGGACGTCGGGGCCCACGCATCCGGCAGATCATTCGGTGCATACAACTCGTACGGCACGGCGTTCGCGGCTGCGCGAATGTCCCCAGCAGGGTCCACCCTGGTGACGTCATCGCCCGGTCCGCAGAAATAGACGAACCCCAGAATGAGGACGACGATCGGGATCAGGGACCAGAGCATGTCCCGGATCGTTTCGTAGCCGCGCTTGCGCGGGCGGTAGGGCTGGGTATCGGCCACCCGTCAATCATGCCTGGTGTGCCGTCGTCAAACGCACTGACCCCGCTGCATAGTATGGATGAAACCCGCTGCTAAGGAGACCGCCTGTGTCCGTTGAGAACGCGTCCGTGCAGAAGCAGAAATCGACCCAGTTGCCTGATCGCAACATTGCTTTGGACCTCGTCCGAGTAACGGAGGCGGCCGCACTCGCGGCATCCCGGTGGGTCGGTCGCGGACGAAAGATCGACGGGGACGGCGCCGCCGTTGACGCCATGCGTTCGCTCATCTCCACCGTCGACATGCAGGGTGTCGTGGTCATCGGCGAGGGCGAGAAAGACCACGCCCCGATGCTGTTCAATGGTGAGAAGGTCGGCGCCGGTACCGGTCCGGCGTACGACGTCGCTGTTGACCCCATCGACGGTACGACCCTGATGGCGAAGGGCATGCCCAACGCGATTGCCGTGATCGCGATGGCCGACCGCGGTTCGATGTTCGATCCGTCCGCCGTGTTCTACATGGAGAAGATCGCCGTCGGGCCGGACGCGGTTGGCTCGATCGACATCAATGCCTCGGTAGCGGAAAATCTGACTCAGATCGGCAAGGCCAAGGGCCGCCCCGTGCGTGACCTGACAGTGTGCGTGCTGGAGCGCCCGCGCCACGAAGCCCTGGTTGAGGAAATCCGCGCGACCGGCGCGCGCATCAAGTTCATCACTGACGGGGATGTCGCTGGTGCCATCGCAGCCGCCCGGCCCGACTCAGGTGTCGACGTGCTGTTTGGGGTCGGCGGCACTCCCGAAGGCATCATTGCGGCGTGCGCCCTGAAGTGTATGGGCGGCGAGATCCAGGGCAAACTCTGGCCGCGCGATGAGGCCGAGCGGCAGAAGGCTATCGACGCCGGCCACGACCTCGACCGAGTCCTCGGCATCAACGAACTGGTCAGCGGCGAGAACGTGTTCTTCAGCGCTACCGGTATCACCGACGGCGAACTGCTGCGCGGCGTGCGGTACGAGGGCGATGGCGCGTGGACGTCATCGCTGGTGATGCGCCACTCCTCCGGCACGATCCGACAGATCGACGCACGACACCGCATCGAAAAGGTGCACGGCTACTACGACGACGTAGACGTTCAGCCGTAATCCAAACCAGAACGCGGCACCGCCCCGGCCCAACTCGCCCGGGGCGGTGCTGTGTCTCTCGCCGATCTTTACTGCGGCTCCCCTTCGAGCAGCGTCGTCACCAACGCCGCGATCGGTGAGCGTTCGCTGCGACTGAGGGTGTAGTGCGCGAACAGCGGGTGGCCCTTCATGGCCTCGATCACCGCGTTGATGCCATCGTGGCGCCCCACCCGCAAGTTATCGCGCTGCGCAACGTCATGAGTGAGCACCACGCGGGAATTCTGACCGATCCGGCTGAGCACGGTCAGCAGCACATTGCGCTCCAACGATTGCGCCTCATCGACGATGACGAACGCGTCATGCAGTGAACGACCGCGGATGTGCGTCAACGGCAACACCTCAAGCAGATCACGCTGCAGCACCTCGTCGATCACCTGCCGCGAGGTCACTGCACCGAGGGTGTCGAAAACCGCCTGCGCCCACGGGTTCATTTTCTCGCCCTCGGTACCGGGCAGGTACCCGAGGTCCTGACCGCCGACGGCATACAGCGGGCGGAACACGATCACTTTCTTGTGCACGCGGCGCTCCAACACCGCCTCCAGACCCGCGCAGAGCGCGAGCGCTGACTTACCTGTCCCGGCCCGTCCACCGAGCGACACGATGCCCACTGAGTCGTCCAGCAGAGTCTCCATCGCGATCCGCTGTTCGGCCGAACGCCCACGCAGCCCAAACGCCTCGGCATTCCCACGAACCAACTGGACCTGCTTCTGCGGTGTGACGCGCCCCAGTGCCGAACTGCCACCCGCAGCGTCCAATACCACGCCGGTGTGACAGGGAAGCTCGCGCGCGTCGTCCAGATCGATGACATTCGATTCGAACAGGCCATCCAGAACGTCGGGGGTGACATCGAGTGTGCGCATGCCCGTCCAGCCCGTTTGCACGGCGCCGATCGCGCGGTACTCCTCAGCGGCCACCCCGACGGAGGCAGCCTTCACCCGCAGCGGCATGTCCTTGGTGACCAGGACAACGTCGTGCCCTTCGGATCCCAAGTTAGCTGCCACAGCGAGGATCCGCGCATCGTTAGTGCCGTCGCGCAGTCCGGTCGGCAGGATCTGCGCATCGACGTGATTCAGCTCGACCCGAATCGTGCCTCCCTCGACACCGATCGGAACCGGGCCGTCGAGACGGCCGTGCTCATCCCGTAAATCATCTAGGGTGCGCAGCGATTCGCGCGCAAACCAACCGAGCTCGGGGTGGTGACGCTTCGCCTCCAACTCACTGATCACCACGATTGGCAAAACGATGTCGTGCTCGCCAAATCGTCGCAGCGCGGCGGGGTCAGCCAACAGCACGCTGGTGTCGAGTACATAGCAGCGACGCGCGACCTCACCCTCCCCTGGTGCCAGACCCTGCGGGTCGGTGGACAGTGAGCTGAGGTTCACTCGAGGTGCCATGTGTAGTTCTCCTGGATGATTGAGGAGGCGTTATCGACTTCATGGTCCGTCTGAAGTTGTGGGCCTTACTTCTGCTCAAGGTAACCGTTGCCCAGCCCCGGCCTCGCAACGACACGCAACTGATCGGTTACCGCCGTGTGAACTCGCGAGGTCCGCGCCTACGTCACGTGTGAACTCGCAAGGTCCGTGCCTACGTCACAATCGCCGCCATTCGTCCCCGCGTCTACGATCTGCTTATGAGCGCTGACGTCACGATCGTTGAGGTATCCGCCCGCGACGGCCTACAGAATGAATCGACCCTGCTGAGCACCGGAGCCAAGGTGAGCCTCATCGAGCAGTTGATCGATGCCGGCGTACGCCGCCTGGAGGCTGTGTCGTTCGTGCACCCCAAGGTCGTCCCCGCGATGGCCGACGCCGAAGCTGTCATGGAGGCCGTGCCGCGCCGCGACGATGTGTCGTACATCGGCCTGGTGCTGAACCCACGCGGCTGGGCTCGCGCGCAGGCCGCCGGGGTCGACGAGGTGAACGTGGTCGCGAGCGCCTCGGAAGGTTTCGCGCAACGCAACCAAAATTCGTCGGTAGAGGCGATCATCGCCGACGCCGAGGAAGTCATCGACGCCGTCACGACTGCAGGGCTCCCGGTGTCCATCACGCTCACGACGTCCTTCGGTTGCCCGTTCGACGGCGAGGTCGACCCGGATGTCGTCATCGGATTGGCGAAGCGCGCCGTACGCGCCGGTGCCCAGGAGATCGCGCTCGGCGACACGATTGGCGTCGCGGTGCCGAGCCAGGTCACCTCGCTGTTCACGGCCCTCCGAGCGGAGGTCGGCGACGCTGTCCGGCTGCGTGGACATTTCCACAACACCCGCAACACCGGGTATGCGAATGCCTACGCGGCGCTGCAGGCAGGGGTGCGCGTGCTCGATTCCTCCGCGGGCGGTATCGGTGGCTGCCCATTCGCGCCGAACGCGACCGGCAATATCGCAACCGAAGACCTGCTATATCTGCTGCACCGAATGGGCTACAGCACCGGGATCGATCTGGACAAGGTCACCGGTGTGGCGAGCTTCCTCGCAGGCGAGTTGCAGCACGACACTCCGGCCCTGTTGGGGAAGGCAGGCAACTTCCCGCCCCGGTAGGCGGCTCCGCACTGCCTGGCCGCTTGAGCGACGCGGCGCCGTACCTCGCGGACTGCGCCGACGGCACACCGCGCAGGACGACGGTCTGGCGGCGCACCCACGGCACGCGAAAGGCCCGCAGGCACAACGCCTGCGGGCCAATCGAGCGACAGTTGACTTAGCTGTAGAAGCCGTCGTCGAACGTATCCAGCGGGACGGCCTGGCCGGAGCCCTGACCGAAGACGCTGTCGTCGTAGTAACCGCCCTCTTCGAAGCTGGCCATCGAGTACATCGCCGCGCGGGCTTCCTCGGTGGGCTCAACGTTGATGTTGCGGTAACGCGCGATACCGGTACCGGCCGGGATCAGCTGACCGATGATGACGTTCTCCTTCAGGCCGACGAGCGAATCGCTCTTGCCCTGGATCGCGGCATCGGTGAGCACGCGGGTGGTCTCCTGGAAGGAGGCCGCCGACAGCCACGACTCGGTCGCCAGCGACGCCTTGGTGATACCCATCAGCACCGGACGACCCGAGGCAGGCTCGCCGCCCTCGCCCACGACGCGACGGTTCTCCGACAGGAACTGCGCGTTCTCCGGCAGCGATCCGGGCAGGAACTCCGTCGAGCCCGAGTCGATGACGGTGATCCGCTTCAGCATCTGGCGGACGATCACCTCGATGTGCTTGTCGTGGATCTGCACACCCTGCGAGCGGTAGACCTCCTGGACCTCGCGCACCAGGTGCAGCTGCACCTCACGTGGGCCCATGATCCGCAGCACTTCGTGCGGGTCAACCGCGCCGTCGGTCATCTGCTGACCGATCTCCACGTGGCTGCCGTCCTCGACGCGCAGCCGCACACGCTTGGAGATCTTCTCGTAGGCGATCTCGTCGCTACCGTCGTCCGGGATGATCGTGATCTTGCGCTGCTTGTCCTGATCATCGATCTGGATGCGACCGGCGGTCTCGGCGATAGGCGCCTTGCCCTTGGGGACACGCGCTTCGAACAACTCGACCACACGCGGCAGACCGTGCGTGATGTCACCGCTGTCGGACACCGCACCACCGGTGTGGAAGGTACGCATCGTCAACTGGGTACCGGGCTCACCGATCGACTGTGCCGCGATGATGCCGACAGCCTCACCGACGTCCACGGTCTTGCCGGTGGCCAGCGAGCGACCGTAGCACGCTGCGCAGGTACCGACAGCGGACTCACAGGTGAGCACGCAACGGACGCGAACTTCCTTGATACCGGCGGCGATCAGCGCGTCGATCACGGTGTCGCCCAGGTCAGAACCGGCCGCGGCGATCACGGTGCCGTCGACCTTGACATCCTCAGCGAGGGTGCGAGCGTACGACGAGGTCTCGGCGTGCTGGTCCTTGATCAGCGTGCCGTCAGCGCCTTCGGCCGCAATCGGCATGACGACAGCACGCTCGGTGCCGCAGTCTTCCTCGCGGATGATGACGTCCTGCGAAACATCCACCAGACGACGGGTCAGGTAACCCGAGTCGGCCGTACGCAACGCGGTGTCAGCCAGGCCCTTACGAGCGCCGTGGGTGGCGATGAAGAACTCCAGTACCGACAGGCCCTCACGGTAGGAGGACTTGATCGGACGCGGGATGATCTCACCCTTCGGGTTGGCCACCAGACCACGCATACCGGCGATCTGACGCAACTGCAGCCAGTTACCACGCGCACCGGAGTCGATCATGACGAAGACCGGGTTGGTCTCCTCGAAGTTCGACTCGGTCGCCTTGGCAACCTCCTCCGTGGCGCGAGTCCACACCTCGATGAGCTCCTGACGGCGCTCATCGCCGGTGATCATGCCGCGCTGGTACTGCTTCTCGATCTTGTCGGCGTCCGCCTCGTAGCGACCGATGATCTCGGGCTTCTGCGGCGGTGTCGACACGTCCTCGATACCGATCGTGATGCCCGCGCGGGTCGCCCAGAAGAAGCCGGTCGACTTGAGCGCATCCAGCGACGCGGCGACCTGCACCTTGGGATAGCGCTCGGCCAGGTCGTTGACGATCTGGCCCAGTTCCTTCTTGGACACCGGGTAGTTGATGAACCGGTAGTCCTCGGGCAGCGCTTCGTTGAAGATGACGCGACCAAGGCTGGTCTCCAGCAGCACCGGATCGCCGGGCTCCCAGCCCTCGGGGGCAACCCACGGCTCGGCGACACCGTTGTCGACCGACGGCACGTCGTGCAACCGGATCTTGCACTTCGCGTCGATAGCGAGCAGGCCACGATCGAACGCCATCAGTGCCTCGGCGTGCGAGGAGAACACGTCGCCCTCGCCCGCTCCACCACCGATCAGGTTCGACAGGTAGTACAGGCCGATGATCATCTCGTGCGACGGCGCCGTGATCGGACGACCGGACGCCGGCGACAGGATGTTGTTGCTCGAGAGCATCAGAATGCGCGCTTCTGCCTGCGACTCGGCGGACAGCGGCAGGTGCACCGCCATCTGGTCACCGTCGAAGTCAGCGTTGAACGCGGCACACACCAGCGGGTGGATCTGGATGGCCTTGCCCTCGACCAACTGCGGCTCGAACGCCTGGATACCCAGACGGTGCAACGTAGGAGCACGGTTCAGCAGCACCGGGTGCTCGGTGATGACCTCTTCGAGGACGTCCCACACCTGCGGGCGAGCACGCTCAACCATCCGCTTGGCCGACTTGATGTTCTGCGCATGCTGCAGATCAACCAGACGCTTCATCACGAACGGCTTGAACAGCTCGAGCGCCATCAACTTCGGCAAGCCGCACTGATGCAACTTCAGCTGCGGACCGACGACGATGACCGAACGGCCGGAGTAGTCAACGCGCTTACCAAGCAGGTTCTGACGGAAACGACCCTGCTTACCCTTGAGCAGGTCCGAGAGCGACTTCAACGGACGGTTACCCGGGCCGGTGACCGGACGGCCACGGCGACCGTTGTCGAACAGCGCGTCCACGGACTCCTGCAGCATCCGCTTCTCGTTGCTGATGATGATGTCGGGAGCACCGAGATCCAGCAGACGCTTGAGGCGGTTGTTGCGGTTGATCACGCGACGGTACAGGTCATTGAGGTCGCTGGTCGCGAAGCGCCCACCGTCGAGTTGCACCATCGGGCGCAACTCCGGCGGGACCACCGGTACGGCGTCCAGCACCATGCCGGCAGGCGAATTGCCAGTGGCCTGGAAGTGGGCGACGACCTTCAGGCGCTTCAGCGCACGGATCTTCTTCTGGCCCTTGCCCTCGGCGATGATCTCGCGCAGCTTGGCGGCTTCGGCGTCCAGGTCGAAGTCCTGCAGCAGCTTCTGCAGCGCCGCGGCGCCCATCCCGCCTTCGAAGTACTCACCGAAGCGGTCGGACAGTTCGCGGTACAGCATCTCGTCGACGATCAGATCGCCAACGGTCAACTTGCGGAACGTATCGGAGACCTCGTCGATGCGATCGATCTCGCGCTGGGCGCGATCGCGCATTTGACGCATCTCGCGCTCGCCACCGTCGCGCACCTTGCGGCGGACGTCGGCCTTGGCGCCCTCTGCCTCAAGCTCGGCGAGGTCGGTCTCGAGCTTCTTCGCACGGGTCTCCAGGTCGGCGTCCCGCTTGTTCTCGAGCTGCTTCTTCTCCGCGGCGACCTCGGCTTCGATGGTCGGCAGATCACGATGGCGGCCATCGGTATCGACGCTGGTGATCAGGTAGGCGGCGAAGTAGATGATCTTCTCGAGATCCTTCGGCGCGATATCGAGCAGGTAGCCCAGGCGCGAGGGAACACCCTTGAAGTACCAGATGTGGGTAACCGGAGCGGCCAACTCGATGTGGCCCATCCGCTCGCGGCGGACCTTCGCTCGGGTGACCTCAACGCCACACCGCTCGCAGATGATGCCCTTGAAGCGGACGCGCTTGTACTTGCCGCAGTAGCACTCCCAGTCGCGGGTCGGGCCGAAGATCTTCTCGCAGAAGAGCCCGTCCTTTTCCGGACGCAGGGTGCGGTAATTGATGGTTTCGGGCTTCTTGACCTCGCCGTACGACCATGCGCGGATGTCGTCAGCGGTCGCCAGCCCGATCTTGAGCTGATCGAAGACATTTACGTCGAACACGTATGTAGTCCCTTGTTTCTATGAGTGTGAGGGGGCCAGCCCCTCGGGGAAGGTCGAAGGACGACGCGGGCTCAGTAACAGCGCCCGCGTCGCACGATCAGCCTTCGAGGTCGACGATGCTCGGCTCGCGCCGAGAAAGGTCGATTCCGAGCTCGTCAGCCGTGCGTCCCGCTTCGTCGTCGGAGTCTCGCAACTCGATGGCCTGGCCATCGCTGGAGAGCACCTGCACGTTGAGGCACAACGACTGCAGCTCCTTGAGCAACACCTTGAACGATTCCGGGATACCAGGCTCGGGTACGTTCTCGCCCTTGACGACGGCCTCGTACACCTTCACGCGGCCGACGATGTCGTCGGACTTGATCGTCAGCAACTCCTGCAGCGCGTAGGCGGCGCCGTAGGCCTGCATCGCCCAGCACTCCATCTCACCGAAGCGCTGACCACCGAACTGCGCCTTACCACCCAGCGGCTGCTGAGTGATCATCGAGTACGGGCCGGTCGCACGCGCGTGGATCTTGTCGTCGACCAGGTGCAGCAGCTTCAGAATGTAGATGTACCCCACCGTGACCGGCGTCGGGAACGGTTCGCCGGAGCGGCCGTCGAACAGCCGCGCCTTACCGTTGCCGTCGACCATGCGGTTGCCGTCCCGGTTCGGGATGGTCGAGCCGAGCAGGCCGATGACCTCCTCTTCACGAGCACCGTCGAAGATCGGGGTCGCCGTGTTCGTGCCCGGCTCTGAGCTGCGCGCATGCTCTGGCAGAGCATCGGCCCAGTCCGGGTTCCCCTCGACTTCCCAGCCAGACTTTGCAATCCAGCCGAGGTGTGTCTCCAGGATCTGTCCGACGTTCATTCGCGACGGCACACCCAGCGGGTTCAGCACGATGTCGACCGGAGTGCCATCCGGCAGGAACGGCATGTCCTCCTCGGGGAGGATCTTGGAGATAACACCCTTGTTGCCGTGACGACCGGCGAGCTTGTCACCGTCGGTGATCTTGCGCATCTGCGCGACGTACACCCGGATCAGTTCGTTGACACCCGGGGCCAGTTCGTCGCCGTCCTCACGCGAGAACACCCGGACGCCGATGACCTTGCCGGACTCACCGTGCTTGACCTTCAGCGACGTGTCGCGGACCTCACGGGCCTTCTCGCCGAAGATCGCGCGCAGCAGGCGCTCCTCCGGGGTCAGCTCAGTTTCACCCTTCGGGGTGACCTTGCCGACCAGTACGTCGCCGGCGACAACCTCGGCACCGATGCGAATGATGCCGCGTTCGTCGAGATCCGCCAGCGCCTCTTCCGAGACGTTCGGGATATCGCGGGTGATCTCCTCCGGACCCAACTTGGTATCGCGAGCGTCAACCTCGAACTCTTCGATGTGGATCGAGGAGAGGACGTCGTCACGCACGAGTCGCTGCGACAGGATGATCGCGTCCTCGAAGTTGTGACCCTCCCACGGCATGAACGCGACGAGCAGGTTCCGCCCGAGCGCGAGTTCGCCGTCCTCGGTGCACGGGCCGTCGGCGATGATCTGGCCTTCTTCAACCCGTTGCCCCGCGTCCACCAGAACCTTCTGGTTGATACAGGTGCCCTGGTTGGAGCGGGTGAACTTGTGCAGACCGAAGGTCTGGCGAGTGCCGTCGTCAGCCATGATCGAGATGTAGTCGGCGGCGACCTCCTCGACCACGCCAGCCTTCGTCGCGGTGAGTACGTCACCAGCGTCGACCGCGGCGCGCAACTCCATACCGGTACCGACCAGCGGTGCCTCGCTACGCAGCAACGGCACCGACTGACGCTGCATGTTCGCGCCCATCAGTGCGCGGTTCGCGTCGTCGTGCTCCAGGAACGGAATCATCGCCGTAGCGACCGAGTTCATCTGGCGCGCCGACACATCCATGTAGTCGACGGCGTCGGGCTCGATCTCGACGGTTTCGCCGCCCTTGACACGCACCAGGACCTTCTCGTCCGCAAAACGACCGTTGTCGTCGAGCTTCGAGTTGGCCTGCGCGATGACGTGGCGGTCCTCCTCATCAGCGGACAGGTAGTCGACCTGGTCGGTGACCACACCGCCGACGACCTTGCGGTACGGCGACTCGATGAAGCCGAACGGGTTGACCCGAGCGAACGACGCGAGCGAGCCGATCAGACCAATGTTCGGGCCTTCAGGCGTCTCGATCGGGCACATACGGCCGTAGTGCGACGGGTGAACGTCACGGACCTCCATGCCGGCGCGTTCACGAGACAGACCGCCCGGGCCCAGCGCCGACAGGCGACGCTTGTGGGTCAGACCCGACAGCGGGTTGGTCTGATCCATGAACTGCGACATCTGCGACGTTCCGAAGAACTCCTTGATCGCCGCGGACACCGGCCGGATGTTGATCAGCGTCTGCGGCGTGATCGCCTCGACATCCTGGGTCGTCATCCGCTCACGGACGACGCGCTCCATACGCGACAGACCCACGCGGATCTGGTTCTGGATCAGTTCGCCAACGGTGCGCAGACGACGGTTACCGAAGTGGTCGATGTCGTCGACGTCGTAGCCTTCGTCGCCAGCGTGCAGGTGCACGATGTACTCGATCGAGGCGACGATATCGTCCTCGGTCAGCACCGACTCGGTGGTCGGCAGGTCGAGTTCGAGCTTCTTGTTGACCTTGTAGCGACCCACCTTGGCCAGGTCGTAGCGCTTGGCGTTGAAGAAGAGATTGTTGAGCAGCGTTTTCGCGGACTCACGGGTCGGCGGCTCGCCCGGGCGCAACTTGCGGTAGATGTCCAGCAGCGCCTCGTCCTCGGTCTTGATGGTGTCCTTCTCCAGGGTGGCCATCATGGACTCGGACCAGGCGAAGTGTTCGCGGATGCGGTCCTCGGTCCAGCCGAGAGCCTTCAGCAATACGGTGACCGGCTGGCGGCGCTTGCGGTCGATACGTACGCCGACGGTGTCGCGCTTGTCGACATCGAACTCGAGCCACGCGCCGCGGCTAGGGATGACCTTGCAGCCGAAGACGTCTTTGTCGGTGGTCTTGTCGATGGTCTGGTCGAAGTACACGCCCGGTGAGCGGACCAGTTGCGAGACGACGACACGCTCGGTGCCGTTGATGATGAAGGTGCCGCCCGAAGTCATCATCGGGAAGTCGCCCATGAACACGGTCTGGCTCTTGATCTCACCAGTGGTGTTGTTCATGAACTCGGCGGTGACGAACAGCGGAGCGCAGTACGTCATGTCCTTGTCCTTGCACGTTTCGGTGTCAGCTTTGACATCCTCGAAACGTGGATTGGAGAAGGTGAGGGACATAGTGTCCGAGAAATCCTCGATCGGCGAGATTTCACTGAGGATCTCTTCCAGGCCGCTGGTGAGCGCTGGATCGTCGCCTACCCGGGCACGCCAAGCTTCGTTTCCAACCAGCCAGTCAAAACTGGAGGTCTGCAAGGCGAGCAGGTCGGGCACCGCGAGGGGTTCACGAATCTTCGCGAACGAGACGCGCTTGGGAGCTCCAGGAATTGGGGAGCCATTGGCGCCTGCGGTGGCGGACGAGCGGACGGTCGAATCGGGGCGGGAGCCTGCCAAGGTGGGTCCTTCCGAGGACGGGCGTCTGCAAATTTCTGACCGCGCTCCTCGATTCCTGACGCGTCACCCGGCTACCGCGCACGCATGCAGAGTTTGGCGTGATCGGGTCGGGTTTTACGAGATGTCAGGAGGAAGGCAGCGCAAAGAATGATTCTAGCCACATGTAGACAAACCTGTCCACAGTCTCAGACCCAACTCCGGTGAGTCCTCTACCACTTCAGCGGTCAATTACCGCTTCATCACCTACGGCGTGTCCGATGCGCTGCCACGGTCGCCGTGCGAGGTGTACGGCAACCATCCTCGCTCACGCACCAAACGTCAAGTTCATCGGGTCGGCGTGTGAATAATGAATAACTCTCTACTCGCCCGCCCCCGGCGACCGGCTGAGGCCGAGCTCGGCGAGGATCGCCGCAGTGTGCTCCCCCACCGCCGGTACCGGGCCGGCGTCCGGCACCTCCGCGCCGACGAATGTCGTCGGCGGCAGCAAACCCATCAACGGACCGACGGGCGAGCCGAACTCACGCCACCGTTTGCGTGCTGCGAGCTGCGGATGTTCAACCAACCCCTGCATCGTGCGCAGTCGCGCGTTGGCGATCTGCGCAGTGTCGAGCCGGGCGAGCACCTCATCGGCGGACAGTGCTGTGGTGATCTCCTCGATCACGCCGGTCAACTCGTCGCGATGATCCGAACGCAATGTGTTCGTCGCGAACCGCGGGTCGCCCGCCAAGGCGGGCTGCCCCAGCACATCGCCGCAGAACCGCTGCCACTCGCGCTCGTTCTGAATGCCCAGGAACACCCGCTCACCACCGGCGACCTGCACCGGACCGTAGGGCGCGATCGCAGCATGCGAGGCACCCGTGCGCTTCGGGTCGCTGCCGCCGTACGCCGAGTAATACATCGGGAAGCTCATCCATTCGGCGAGCGCCTCCAGCATCGACACCTCGATAGTGGCGCCCTCGCCCGTGCGCAGACGTTGGATCACGGCGGTCAGTACGCCGGTGTAGGAGTACATCCCGGCGGCAATGTCCGCGACCGAGATGCCAGCCTTGCTGGGGACGTCCGGCGTACCGGTCACCGACACCAAACCAGCCTCACACTGCACCAGCAGGTCGTACGCCTTCTTCTGCTCATACGGTCCGCCCTCGCCGTATCCGCTGATCGAGACGTGGATCAACTCGGGCTTCGCTGCGCGCAGGGTCTGCGCGTCCAACCCAAGACGGCGGCATGCACCCGGGGCGAGGTTCTGTACGAAGACATCAGCCGTGGCGATCAGCGCGTCGAGCACCTCACGATCGGCAGTATCCTTGATGTCCAGGGCGAGCGACTCTTTGGACCGGTTCAGCCAGACGAAGTGCGAGGACTGACCTTTCACCGTTTCGTCGTACCCACGGGCGAAATCACCCACGCCCGGCCGCTCTACCTTGATCACCCGCGCGCCGAGATCGGCGAGTTGGCGCGTGGCGAACGGCGCGGCAACAGCCTGTTCGAGGGCTACGACGGTGATTCCTTCGAGTGGACGCATGCGGCGATTCTCTCGCACGCGGCCGCTCAAGATGACCTGCGGTGGTTGGGACTGGTTATTTTCGTACCTAACCAGCCCTCAACCAACCGCAGGTCAGCACACGACGCGGTTACTTCTCGAAGTCGATCAGTCCGCGGACGTTGATCCCCGCGTGCATGTCGCGGTACCCCTGCGCAACCTGCTCGACGGTGTACTCACGGGTGACCATCTCATCGAGTTTGAGCTTGCCGCTGCGGTACAGGTCCAGCAACCGCGGCACCGAAACGAAGGGGCTCCAATTCCCGAAGATCACGCCCTTGATGGTCTTCTGCATCATCGACAACATGCCCAAGTTGATATCGACAGGCACGGGGTCGAAGGTGCCGACCGCAGTCACCGCAACGTTGCCGCCCTTGCGGACCGACTCGAGGGCGTCGGTGACGTTCTGCGGCTGCAACCGGCCGACCGTCACGATCGTGGAATCCGCGCCCTGCCCGTTGGTGTAGTGCCGCGCCTTCTCGGCAGCTTCCTCAATCGTCGCGAACGATTCGGTGGCACCGAACTCGGCAGCCATCTCGCGCTTGAACTCCGCGGGATCAACCACGATCACGTTGGCGGCGCCGGCATGGGCCGCTCCCTGGACCGCCGAGGCTCCGATCCCGCCCATCCCCATCACGATCACCGTGTGTCCAGGCCGAACATCGGCCGCATTGATCGCCGAGCCGTAGCCGGTGCCCACGCCACATCCCAGCAGGCACAGGTACTTCAGCGGCACGTCCTTCGGCACCTTGTACGCCGACGTGGTACTCACGACGGTGTACTGGCTGAACGTGCCGAGTCCCGTCATCTGGCCGCACGGTTTTCCATCCACGGACATCCGGTAACTATTCGGGTCGTCGGGCCGACCGCCGGATTCGGACTGCGCACCGTTGTCGCACAACTCCTGCTTACCCTGCGAACACCAGAAACAGCGGCCGCAGGCAGGCATGAACGTCATGACAATGTGGTCGCCTACTTCGAACCCGGGCGTATTGGGACCCACTTTCTCTACGACTCCGGCCCCCTCGTGTCCGCCACAGAACGGCAGGACCTTCGGCTGCAGATCGCCGGTGGCGTAGTGGTCATCGGAGTGGCACAGACCGCTGGCGACCAGCCGAATCATGAGTTCGCCTTGCCGCGGTTCGTCCAACGTCACTTTCGTCGTCTGGAACTCCCCGGGGCTGGTTAACAGCACGGCGGCGGTCGACTCCATAGCGTTCTCCTATTCGCAAGTGGCCATCCGAGCGTGACCTCACCCTTTGCCTACCACGTGGTTGTGATTTACGTCTATGTCCGCTGGGTGGGCGGCTCAATAGCCCGCCGCGTCCGCCCGAGACACCGCGCACGACGAATCTCGTAGATGCCGATGTCAATGCTGTCATCGATCGTTCGTGGCGGACGGATCGTGCAGGTCTGCGGTCAAGGTCGATGACGAACCCACTCGCGCGTCCATCATGTGGCCGTTGATCCGCGGGCGAGTTTGCCCGCGGCGCAGGCGAAGAACGCCGATCTCGGGCCGGCTATTGACTCTCTACCTACCGACGCGGCATATTGGTCTGACCATTTACGAATATGTCACCACGGCGCCCTGCCAACCACACCGGCTCGATGTGCACAACGAGTTCTGATGGCCCACGCGGACGCCCATGTCGATAGGACTGACATGAATCGTTCCTCCAAGACCCTTGCCGCCGGCCTGGTGGCCGGCGTGACGCTCGCTGGCTGTGGGCAGGCGGCGGACTCCACCTCGAACGCCGATTCGCCCGACTATCCCAACGCTGTGGAGTTAGCGGACGATTACGACCCCGGTGAGCATTTTGATTGGGCCTATCCCGATTTCGCCGCAACTTGGGATCCCATCGAGAACGCATCGAACAGCGCTATTAACTTCTACGAACCGGTCTACGATCGCCTGCTGCTCGAGGACGTCGACGGAAAAATCGGCCCGATGCTCGCCACCGACTACACCGCGTCCGAGGACGGCAAGTCGTTGACACTGACCCTGCGTGAGGGGCTCACCTTCTCCGATGGCACTGCGTTCGACGCGACGGCCGTGAAATTCAACCTCGATCGCGCGGCCGCGGCAGAAAGCACGATCAGCGGCGAACTGAGCCAAGTGGAGTCTGTCGAAGTCAGTGGCGAGGACACGGTCGTCCTACACCTGGACGGCGGCATCGCCCCGCTCACTGTCGCCCTCGCCAATATGGCAGGGATCATGGTGTCGCCGACCGCCGCTAAAGCGGGAACCTTGGCCGAGGCTCCAGTCGGAATCGGCCCCTACGTAACGACCACGATCAAGCCGGGCGACAGCGTCGAGTACCAGAAGTCCGAAGGCTATTGGGATCCAGACGCACAGCGGGTGAGCACGATGACCTATTACTTCATGCCCGATGCCCAGACCACCGTCAATGCACTTAAGTCTGGCGAGCTCGATGGGGCCCGTGTTGAGCCAGATGAACTCGATCATTTGGCTGACGCTGGCTTCCTCCCGGTGGTGCAACCCAGCGCGCTGTATGTCTATCTCCTCGTCAACGGCACCATGGAGCCGTTCGACGATCCTGAGGTGCGCAAGGCGCTGAACCTGTCGCTCGATCGCGAGGCGATTTCTCAAGGGCTCTACGACGGGTATTGCACGCCTCAGATCCAGCCTTCTCCCATTGGCAGCCCGGGTTACAGCGAGGAAGTCGGGGACGGACTGGACATCTTCCCGTACGACCCCGATGCCGCGAAGGGCATCCTCGAATCCGCCGGCGTGGAGGAACTCAGTATCACCACCAGCACGCCGAACGTCACGGTATATACGAAACTCGCCGAGATCGTGCAGGACCAACTCGCCGATGTCGGCATCGATGTCGCGATCGACACCGCGCCAACGGCGGAGGTCATCCAAACGTTCGCCATCGATAAATCGGTCGCCGCAATGACGCTCATCTCGACCGGGATCAACGATCCCGCATCGACGAACTCCAGATATATAGCGAAAGAAGCACTCTACAACCCGGGCGGCGCAGACTACCCGGAACTGGTCAAATTCGGGAATGAAGGCGCCGCCTCGCTGGATCCCGCGGTCCGCAAGCCTGCCTACGAGAAGTACATGGATTCCTGGATAGAGAAACCACCGCACGTCGTACCGATCTGCATGGCGCACCGCTCGATGGTAGTTACCGACCAGGTCTCCGGCGTCAGCCAGCGCACGAACGGATACCCGGACCTCCGTGGGGTGGCGATCTCTCATGCATAAGTTCAATACGAGGAACAAGCTGGCGATCGGGTGCGTTGCCGGGCTGGCATTGGTGCTGTCCGGGTGCGGCGACGCCCCCGAACGCAACACTCGCCCCGAGGAGAGTACGTACGCGAACAGCATCGAAGCCACCTCTGACTACGATCCGGAGGCTCATTTCGACTGGGCGTACCGCGATTCGGCGCCCTCCTGGGATCCGATCAAGAGCACGGCCGGCAGCAACATCGTCTTCTTCGAGCCCGTCTACGACCGGTTGCTCTATGAGGAGGTCGACGGCACGATTGCGCCGATGCTCGCCACCGACTTCAGCGCAGCCGAGGATGGCTCCGCATTCACCCTCACGCTGCGCGAGGGACTGACCTTCTCCGATGGCGAGCCATTCGACGGAGACGCCGTAAAGTTCAATCTCGACCGCGCCCGGGCTGAGGGCAGCACGCTGGCCAGCGAACTGGCGCAGGTCGAGAACGTCGAAGTGGTCGACGAGCACACCGTGACGTTACATCTGTCCGGTGGAGTCGGACCGATACCAGCCACGTTGGCAGCGCGCTCAGGGATCATGGTCTCCCCTGCCGCAGCCGACAGCGGACAGCTCGACTCCCAGCCCGTTGGGATCGGCGCCTACACCGTGACGAATTATGTGCCTGGCGACAAGACTGAGTACGAAGCAACTCCGGATTACTGGGATCCTGACGCGCAACGCGTCGCGACGATGACGTTCCATGTGATGACGGATGATCAAACGCGACTCAACGCGCTCAAGAGTGGCGAACTCGATGGCGCCGAGATCCCCGCGGACCAGGTCGACGTACTCGCCGACGACGGCTTCGTGCCGCTTGTCCAATCAAGCGCGCGGTACACGTACTTCTTACTGAACGCGGCGAAAGAGCCATTCGACGACCCCGAGGTGCGCACTGCGATCAACCTGGCGATCGATCGCGAAGGTATCTCCCAGGGTCTGTACGGCGGCTATTGCACGCCTCAGATTCACCCATTCGCAGAGGGCAGCGCGGGTTATAGCGACAAGATCGGCAATGGCCTCGATGCACTGCCGTACGACCCGGAACAGGCAATGACGCTGCTCGAGGACGCCGGAGTTACCGACCTAAAGTTCACCATCGGTGCCCCCAACATCGCCAGCAATACGAAGTTGGCGGAGGCGATCCAGGAACAACTCGCCGATGTCGGGATCGACGCCGAGGTTGAATCGGCCCCAACCGATGCCGTGGTGCAGAAGTTCGTCAGCGATCAAAGCATCGAGGCAATCACGTCGATCGGCAGCGGCGTCAACGACCCCGACGTCCCGAACTCCCGGTATATCAAGGAGGACGCGTACCTGAACGCAGGTGGCGTGAGTTACCCAGACCTCATCAAATATGGCGACGAGGGTGCGGCGGCTCTCGAGGCGGACGACCGTCGTCCGGCTTACGAGAAGTATCTCGAAAGCTGGATCTCCGATCCGCCACACCTGATTCCCATCTGCCTCACGCACGAATCGTCGGTCTACACACCCCAGGTATCAGGGGTGAAACAGAAGGCGAACGGATACCCGGACCTGCGCGGCGTCGCGGTCACGGACGCCTAAGCGGCCCGCCCCGATGAGGGCCGCGTCCACCGGCGGCCCTTAGGTGTCGCGACGGAGGCCGCTAAAGTTCTGGCGTGACATCAACCGCTGCTAGTGCGCCGTCGACCGGGCTCGACTGGGTCCACCAACTCGACCGGCACGCCTTCGCGAAACCCGACGCGACCGCGATCCGGTACCAGGGCGAGAGCCTTACCTGGCGAGAGTTATCGGACCGCTCCCGCCGACTGGCCGCGGCATTGCACGGAATCGGCGTACGACGCGGCGACCGAGTCATCATGATGCTCACCAATCGCCCCGAGTTCGCTGAGTCACTACTGGCGATCAATACGCTCGGCGCGATTGCCGTCCCGATCAACTTTCGGCTTGCCGCGCCGGAGGTCCGCTATCTGGTCCAGGATTCGGGTTCTCACGTCGTCATCGCGGAACAGTCGACGGCGGGATTGATCGCCGAAGTACAAGCCGCATCAGATACGACCCTCACCGTCATAGTCGCCGGCGCAGCTCCCGGTCCAGCCGCGATCGCTTACGAGGAGGCAATCGCGGCTCATGCGCCGAGCACAGAAACCGGCCCCGATCGGCCAGACAACCTGGCAATGATCATGTACACCTCCGGTACCACCGGCCGCCCGAAGGGCGCGATGATGACATACCAGAATTTCATCGCCCAATCACTCACCTGGGCAATCGCCGACGACGAGCGGATCGGCGATGAGATCGAGCTGCTCACCCCTCCCCTGTTCCACATCGCGGGTATCGCCTCGCTACTGCCCGGCTTCATCAACGGGTCAATGACCGCGATCCTGCCCAGCGGCAACTTTGATGCTGCCGAGCTACTGGATCTGCTGGAGCGCGAACGAGTCACGAAAGTGTTCCTGGTGCCCACGCTGTGGCAGGCGGTGTGCGCGCAACCTGGCATCGCCGAACGCGACCTACAGTTGCGCACGGTGCGGTGGGGCGCCTCACCCGCGACACCGGCGACGCTGCGCGCGATGGCTGAAACATTCCCAGACGCGAAGATCGTCAGCACGTTCGGACAAACCGAGATGTCGCCGGTCGTCACCATGTTGTCCGGGCGCGACGCGCTGCGGAAGTTGGGCTCGGTGGGCAAACCGGTTCCCCTGGTATCGCTACGGATCGTCGACGAGGCGATGAACGACGTACCACGCGGCGAGGTCGGCGAGGCCGTCTACCGCGGACCTGGCACGATGATCGGCTACTGGAACAACGAGGAGGCCACGGACAAAGCGTTCGCCGGCGACTGGTTTCATTCCGGCGACCTCGTGCGTCAAGACGACGAAGGATTCGTCTATGTCGTCGACCGCGTCAAGGACATGATTATCTCCGGTGGGGAGAACATCTATTCCTCGGAGGTCGAGAACGCGATTGCCGATCATCGGCAGGTATACGAAGTCGCCGTGGTCGGCATGCCGCACGAAAAATGGGTGGAGACGCCTGTCGCGTTCGTCGTCCCGCAGGACGCCGATAATCCGCCGTCCGCCGAGGAGATCATCGCTTTCTGCGCCGAACGCATCGCGTCGTACAAGAAGCCCAGCGCCGTATATTTCGTCGACGCACTACCGCGTAACGCCTCCGGCAAGGTGCTGAAGAGTCCGCTACGCGAGCGGGCCGCGGCCACCAGCACTACCCACGACACGCGCTAAGCGAATCTTAAGTAGCGCTACTGGGTCGCTGGGCGCCGGACTCGGGCATCGAGCGCCCGAGTCCGGCATCCCCTGCACGATCGCGACCCGTCACTTACCGGAGTCAGTGCGCGAAGTTTATGAGGCGGCCGGCGACTGCTGGGGTCGGCGGCTGCGGCGGCGGGACGACGAACGCGACGAGTCGCGAGCACCATTGCGATCGGCCGACGCACCGTGATCACGGGCATTGCCTGACGCTCGTCCGCCGGAGCGGGCATTGGACGAGCGGCCACCATCGGTGTGCGGGCGACCAGCCGACGACTGTCCGCGCGCACCCGAGCCCTGCCCCCGAGAGCCACTAGTCGAACCACGGCCTCCGCCCGAGCGGCCTCCGCTCGAGCGGCCACCGCCCGAGCGACGCCGACCGGATCCGCCACCTCGCGGCGATGCCGGACGCTGCGGCTGATTCGGCGCGACGATTTCCTGGGCATCCTGAACGTCGAGGTAAGTACGCTCCCCCGGCGCCAAGATCTGAAGCGCCTGGTTTCCGGGTGCGCCGTCCGCGATTTTCGCGGAGATCCGCGCAGCACGCATGAGCGAATGCACTTCGCGCAGCTGCGATTCCGCCGCGAGGGTGACGACCGTGCCGCTGTTACCGGCTCGGGCGGTACGACCTGAACGGTGCAGATACGCCTTGTGTTCGGTCGGCGGATCGGCGTGTACGACGAGTTCGACGTCGTCGACATGTATGCCACGAGCAGCGATATCGGTCGCGACCAGGGTGCGCACCGTCCCGGAATGGAACGCATCCATATTGCGGGTGCGCGCGTTCTGGCTGAGGTTGCCGTGCAGTTCGACGGCGGGGACGCCGCGGCCAACAAGCTGCTTTGCCAGCTTCTTCGCCCCGTGCTTGGTACGGGTGAACACGATGGTGCGCCCCGGTGCGGCGGCCAGGTCGGCAACGACGGAGACGCGATCGTCGTGCTGAACCCGAAGCACGTGGTGGGTCATCTCGGCCACCGGCGACTGCGCCGAATCGGCCTCATGCACGACCGGTTTGTGCAGGTACTTCTGCGCGATGACACCGATTCCATCGTCCAGAGTCGCCGAGAACAGCATCCGCTGTCCGCCACGTGGCGTGGCATCGAGGATCCGACGCACCATCGGCAGGAAGCCCATATCGGACATGTGGTCGGCTTCATCGATCACGGTGATATCGATGGCGCGCAGGTCGATGGCGCGCTGGCCCATCAGGTCCAAAAGGCGTCCCGGACAGGCGACGACGATGTCGACGCCGGCCGCGAGCGCCCGCACCTGAGGGTTCTGATTCACCCCGCCAAAGATGACCTGGCTGGTGAGGCCCGCCGCTTCCTGGAGCGGTACGAGCGACTCCACGATCTGGGTGGCGAGTTCGCGTGTCGGCGCGAGTACCAGGCCGCGAGGCTGCTTTGGAGCCGCGCGGCCACCTTCGGCGAGGCGAGCAACGAGTGGCGTGAGGAACGCGAAGGTTTTACCGGAGCCGGTACGGCCGCGGCCGAGTACGTCTCGTCCGGAAAGCGAGTCCGGCAGCGTCGCCGCCTGGATGGGAGTAGGGGTGTCAATTCCGCGAGATGCGAGGGCATCGACGAGGTGTGTGGGCACGCCGAGGCGCGCGAAGTCGTTCGACAACGAGTGATACCAATCGGTTTGGCGTCTGGTTAACGCGGCGTCTTGCGCGGCGCGCTCATCGAATCTCCGCCCGAGTGGCGGTGCGGCGCGGCCAGCGGACGGAGAGGTTCACGTCCGATCACCAGGCGATCCACCGCAAGACGGGGTGGATCGATGCCACCAGTCTATCGGCGTACCTGCTCGCGCGGCGTACGACGGGATCGATCTCACTAGCGGTGAGTCCACCATCACGCTCTCGGCACCCGAATCGCGACCCGCGGCACCGCGCGTAGCGATGATCGCGGCGCCGAGGCACACCACAGACGCGAAGGAGCCCACCCGCAAACGCGAGTGGGCTCCTTGGTGAAGCGAGGTGCTACTTGACCGTGACGGTAGCGCCGGCGCCCTCGAGGGCTTCCTTCGCCTTGTCCGCGGTCTCCTTGTTGGCCTTCTCCAGGACAGGCTTCGGAGCGCCGTCCACGAGGTCCTTGGCTTCCTTCAGGCCGAGCGAGGTCAGCGTGCGGACCTCCTTGATGACCTGGATCTTCTTGTCGCCAGCGCTCTCGAGGATGACGTCGAACTCGTCCTTCTCCTCGACAGCCGCACCGGCGTCGCCACCGGCACCGCCGGCAGCAACAGCACCGGCAACCGCGACCGGAGCCGCAGCGGTGACATCGAACTTCTCTTCGAACGCCTTCACGAACTCCGAGAGCTCGAGCAGGGTCATTTCTTCGAACTGCGCGAGCAGCTCGTCAGACGACAACTTCGCCATGATGGCTTCCTTTCTTGTCCGCCGTATGGCGGGAGTTTCTTGGTACGCCGCGCATGCGCCCGGCGTGGTGCGTCAACTAGCTCTCGGCAGTCTCGGCAGAATCGGACGCATCGGCAGCCGCAGCGGCCTCCGCAGGCTTCTTTTCCTTGAGGGCTTCGGCCAGCCGGGCGAACTGCGCGGGCAGTGCCTGGAACGTGGACGCGGCCTTCGTCATGTTGCCCTTCATGGCGCCTGCCAGCTTGGCCAGCAGCACCTCGCGAGGCTCCAGATCGGCGATCTTGTTGACATCGTCGACCGAGATGATGTTGCCTTCGAGGACACCGCCCTTGACGACGAGCAGCGGGTTTTCCTTGGCGAACTCCTTGAGCCCCTTGGCCGCTGCCGCAGCATCACCACGGATGAACGCAATAGCGGTCGGTCCGACGAGCAGCGCATCGTCGATCTCCAGTCCGGCTTCCTTCGCCGCGCGCTTGGTCAGGGTGTTCTTCACAACGGCGTACGTCGTGTCGGCGCCCAAGGCCCGGCGGAGCTCGGTCAGCTGCGAAACGGACAGTCCGCGGTACTCGGTGAGCACTGCGGCGGTCGACTCATTGAACTGTTCGGTGATTTCCTGAACGGCAGAAATCTTTGCTGAGGTTGGCATGTCCCTCCTCTCCTGTGCATCGGGCTGATCCACCCGGAAACAAGAGAACCCCGGCGCAGAGCGCACGGGGTCAGGCAGCCTAAACTGCTGGTGATCCGTTCGTTCCTGCGCGGGCCGCCCTTGTCAGGGACTTTCATTCATCTACCCAAGGGCAAATGATGACCAGCGGTCTTCGGTAGAACCGAGACAACTGTACGCACTCCCGCCGCCGTAGGCAATCGAGATTCCAGTGACGTGCCTCTCCAGGCAGCCCGTGGAGTGCACCACGGCGGCCTGCCAGCACAATCTGAACGGGTGTTCATTAAGGCAAGTAGCGAGGCGTATGCTTCAGGTCACCGTAGTCGCTGAATCTCAGCGTCTAGCAGGCTCCCTTATCCTCCGCGGTACGGCGGGGACGGGATAACTGACCGATCAGTCGTTTTCAGGAGGACCGCGTCCAGATGACCGCACAGACTTCACCGAACACCGGCATGGACTGGGTGCACCAGCTCGATCGCCACGCTTTCATGAAGCCGGACGACATGGCGTTGCGATACAAGGGCGAAACGATCACCTGGGGACAGTTGGCTAATCGCACGCGTCGTCTGGCCTCTGCCCTCGCCGACTTGGGCGTCTCGCGCGGGGACCGCGTGATCGTGATGATCACCAACCGTCCCGAATTCGCCGAGGCAATAATCGCCATCAACACGCTTGGCGCCGTTGCGGTCCCGATCAACTTCCGGCTCGTGGCACGGGAGGTGCAGTTCCTGGCCGAGAACTCCGGTTCGCGCGCGGTCGTGGTGGAACAGCAGTTGGCCTCCTTGATCGCCGAGGTTCGGGAGAAGTCCGAGACCCCGCTGGCGGCACTGGTCGTGGGCGATGATCCGACGCAGGCAGGTCCCGGCGCGCAGCGCTACGAGGAGGCGATCGCCGCCCACGAGCCCAGCGATGCCGACGGACCGCAGAACGAGTCCGAACTCGCATTGATCTCCTATACCTCTGGGACGACCGGCCTGCCCAAGGGCGCGATGTTGACCTACCAAAACCTCATCGCGCAGACGTTGACCACCACGCTGATCGCCGACGAAATGCTTGAGGACGACATCAAGTTGGTCACTCCCCCGCTGTTCCACATCGCCGGCGTGGCGAACCTGCTGCCCAGCGTGATCGTCGGATCGAAGTCGGTCATCTTGCCGACGGGCAACTTCGATGTCGGCACGCTGCTGGACATCCTGGAGGAGGAGAAGATCACCAGCGTCTGGCTGGTACCCACGCAATGGCAGGCCGTGTGCGCGTATCCCGGCGTAAAGGATCGCGACCTGCGCCTGACCACCATCTCGTGGGGAGCGTCGCCGGCGACTCCGGCGGTCCTGCGCGCGATGGCCGAGACGTTCCCTGATGCGAAGAATGTCTGCAGCTTCGGCCAGACGGAGATGTCTCCGGTGACCACGATGCTGCCCGGTCGCGACGCGGTCCGGAAGTTGGGCTCGGTCGGCAAGGCCGTACCGCTGGTCTCGCTGCGCATCGTGGACCCCGCAATGAACGACGTACCACGCGGTGAGGTTGGCGAGGCGGTCTACCGCGGACCCGGCACAATGATCGGCTACTGGAACAACGAGGAAGCCACCGCCAGTGCCTTCGAAGGCGGCTGGTTCCACTCCGGCGACCTGGTCCGGGAGGACGAGGACGGTTTCATCTACGTCGTCGACCGCGTCAAGGACATGATCATCTCCGGTGGAGAGAACATCTACTCCTCCGAGGTTGAAAACGCGATCGCCGAACACCCGAAGGTCTACGAAGTTGCCGTAGTCGGCGCACCGCACGAGAAGTGGGTCGAGACTCCTGTCGCGTTCGTCGTGCCTAAGGACGAGAACGACGCGCCGTCACCGGAAGAAATCGTAGCGTTCTGCATCGACCGCATCGCGTCGTACAAGAAGCCCACCAAGGTCATCGTCACCGGCGCGCTGCCGCGCAACGCCTCCGGCAAGGTGCTGAAGGCTCCGCTACGCGAGCAAGCGAAGTCCTAGGTATATCCAGGTACTGAGACCTGTGGGCGGCCAGTCGGCCGCCACAGGTCTCAGTCGTTTCCGTCCAGTTCGTGGTTGCCGCTTCGCATCAGGTGAATGACGGCGAGCAAGAAGCCGCCCCACACCAGCACAATGCTCACCAGCAGCATCACTACTGCGCTCGCACTCATTGCTGCGTCTCCTGCCTCGCCCCCACGGGCGACTCAACCGGCTCATCCAGCTCCGGTGGTGGCGGTTCGAGACTGGTCTTCGGGCTCCACGGCAGCATTGCCAGAACCGCCGCGACCGCCACGATGCCGACGACCATCCCCCAGCCGAAGATGCCGATGAGCCATCCGGGATATCCCTCATACCCCTCATCCACCGTCGTGACGAAGTCAATAACGAGCATCACGAGCAGTACCACCGGGGTAATGAACCCGATCAGCGCCTTCCACCACAGGCCCAGCCGGATCGAGCCGTAGCGGTTCAGGTGCGACTGCAACATCGGGGTCGCTCGGATCAGCCACACCACCGCGATAATGCTCGCGATCGCGACCAACAGAACACCGAAACGATTAACGAAGTAGTCCAGCGTATCGAGGATCGGCAATCCGGTCGTCGTACCGAACAGCACTGTACTGATGACCGCAATCGGAACCACGATCAGACCAGTGGCCTTTATCCGACTCATACCAAGTTTGTCGCGCAGCGCGGAGATCACGACCTCCACGATGCTGACCAGTGACGTAAGACCTGCGAGCACCAGCGAGCCGAAGAAAAGTACGCCGATCAGCCCACCGGCCGGCGCTTGGGAAATAATCGCGGGGAAGCCGATAAATGCCAGCCCGATACCGTCGCTGGCGACCTGATCGACGCCGTTACCGGCCGCTTGCGCCATGAACCCAAGCGCGGAGAAGACGCCGATCCCCGCTAATACCTCGAACGAACTGTTCGCCATGCCGGCAACGGCGCCCGAGCCAGTCATATCCGTGTGTCGCCCGACGTACGACGCGTACGTGATCATGATGCCGAAGCCGATCGAGAGCGAGAAGAAGATCTGGCTATATGCGGCGAGCCAGACGTCCACGTCACCCAAGGCCGACCAGTTCGGTTGGAACAGGGCGTTCAGGCCGTCAAAGGCGCCCGGCAGCGTGAGTGCCTGAACGACGAGTACGACGAACATCACCAAGAGCAGCGGAATGAACACGACCGACGTTGCACCAATGCCCCGCTGTACGCCGAAGGCCAGGATGACGAGCACGACGAGCCACACGATGATCAGCGGCACGGTCAGCCCGCCGACAAAATCGAACCCGAACTCTGGAGTCGCCGTCGCGTTCAGGAAATCACCGAAGAAGTAACTCTCCGGGTCGGCGCCCCACGACTTACCCGGAGAGTAGATCGTGTACTGCGCCGCCCACGCAATGATGGCCGCGTAGTAGATCGCGATGATGATGCACACCATCACCTGCCACCAGCCGATGAACTCCGACTTGCGGCTGAGGCGCCGGAAGGAAAGGGGGCCGGAACCACGGAACCGGTGACCGATCGCGTAGTCGAAGAAGAGGAAAGGCAAGCCCGCCGTCAACAGGGCAACAAGGTAGGGCAGGATGAACGCCCCGCCGCCGTTCTCGTACGCCACGTAGGGAAAGCGCCAGATATTCCCCAAGCCGACGGCAGAACCAACCGCCGCCATGATGAACACTCGCCGGGAACTAAATCGGCCACGCTGACGATCGGTCTCGTCGGCGTACGCCGATTCACCCGGCGCAGTTTCGGTTGACAACTCCACCACCCCGCAGTGACCTGTAACTGCATCGACCATGTGTCGACCGTCACCAGAGCGTACCTACCGTCACACCAGTTACGCAGCATCTGCGTGCACGAAAACAGCGAAGTCTGCTCCGGCGATGAGGGAGCAGACCTCGCTGTAGGAACCTTGTTGCAGGCCCTAAGTGCTACGCGACCGAGTCCTCGGTCAGGTTGCGCGTGCGGTTCGGGTCAACCAGGATGCCGGGGCCCATCGTCGCGGAGAACGCGATCTTCTTGATGAACTTGCCCTTGGCCGCGGACGGCTTCGCACGGAGGACCTCATCGAGGACCGCGGCGTAGTTCTCAACCAACTGGTTGGGCGCGAACGATGCCTTGCCGACGATCAGGTGCAGGTTGGCCTGCTTGTCGATGCGGAAGCTGACCTTACCGCCCTTGATGTCAGCGACAGCCTTGGCGACGTCCGGGGTCACCGTGCCGGTCTTCGGATTCGGCATCAGACCACGCGGGCCCAGCACGCGAGCCACGCGGCCGACCTTGGCCATCTGATCCGGCGACGCGATGGCCGCGTCAAAGTCCAGGAAACCGTCGTTGATCTTCTCGATCAGATCGTCCGATCCGACGACGTCCGCACCAGCGGCCTCGGCCTCGGCGGCCTTCTCGCCGACGGCGAACACGATCACGCGGGCGGTCTTGCCGGTGCCATGCGGCAGGTTGACCGTCCCGCGAACCATCTGGTCGGCCTTGCGTGGGTCAACACCCAGCACCATGGCGACCTCGACGGTTGCGTCGTACTTCGTCGTCGCGGTCTCCTTGACCAGACCCGCTGCCTCAAGCGGGCTGTACAACTTCGACCGATCGATTTTTTCCGCGGCGGCGCGGTATGCCTTGCTGCGCTTCATAATTGCTCCAAGTTGCTTCGGGGTGTCCGGCGGGACCGAACACCACTTGTAGATGTGGTCGGCGAGCCAGCGCGTGGCTCTCCCACATGGGCACGACTACTTGACGTCGATACCCATCGAACGTGCGGTGCCGGCGATGATCCGCTCGGCCTGGTCCAGGTCGTTCGCGTTCAGATCGGCCATCTTCGTCTCAGCGATCTCGCGAACCTGGTCGCGGGTGACACTGGCAACCTTGTTGACGTGCGGCTCGCCGGAGCCCTTCTGCACGCCAGCAGCCTTCAGCAGCAGGCGCGAGGCCGGCGGCGTCTTGGTGATGAACGTGAAGGAGCGGTCCTCGTAGACGGTGATCTCTACGGGGATGACGTTGCCGCGCTGCGACTCGGTCGCGGCGTTGTACGCCTTGCAGAACTCCATGATGTTGACGCCGTGCTGACCGAGCGCGGGACCAACGGGCGGAGCGGGGTTAGCCTGGCCGGCCTGGATCTGAAGCTTGATCAGACCAGCGACCTTCTTCTTGGGAGGCATGTCTTTCGTGTCCTCTGTGTCGGGAACTAAACTGGCGGCCGCACACCGGTCACTACATGTGGCACACCGGCGCCGTACGGCCAGGAGTCGCCCCCACCCACCATCTGATGGGCAGAAAGCAACCTGTCAAGCCTACGCGGCGAACTCGAAAGACGCGAGCGGGCGCTAGCAACATCACAACGGTCCTTGCCACCCACCGGCCCGACTGTTAAGCATGACCCCAATCACCGTGAGCAACCACACATCGCACGCTGCTCACTCGACGATCGGGGTCCCATTGTGAAGTCGTCTCTGCGCCTGGCCGCTACCGCATCGGCATTCGCGCTCCTACTCACCGGATGCGGCGACGCGCCGGACAAAGAACCCGCGGAATCGGGTGAACTGCCCAGCGAAATTCCGATGACCAGCGACGAACTCGACAAAGATGCGCACTTCCGATGGGCCTACACGCAGTACACCACCAGTTGGGACCCAACGAAGAGCGTCGGCGGCGGCGACTTCAGCTTCTATGCCCCGGTGTACGACCGATTGCTCTGGCTCGAACCCGATGCGTCGGTGTCGCCAATGCTCGCCGAGGACTTCACCGCCGAAGGAAACACGGTGACCATGAACCTGCGCGAGGGCCTGACCTTCTCCGACGGTACGCCGTTCGATGCAGAGGCCGTGAAGTTCAATCTCGAGCGGGACGCCGCAGACGGCAGCACCCTGCAGGCCGAGGTGGGGCAGTTCGAGTCGGCAGAGGTAATCGACGAGCACACGATCAAGGTCACCGTGTCATACGGACTGGGCGCCTACCTCAGCGCGCTCACCGCACGCGGCGGCATCATGGTCTCCCCGACTGCCGTCGAGAACGGCACGATCGAGGACGAGCCTGTCGGCATCGGTCCGTACGTGGCAACGTCCATGACTCCCGGCGACAAGGTGGAGTACGAAAAGACGCCCGACTACTGGGATCCGTCCGTGCAGAACGTCGCCACGATGACCTACAGCTTGATGCTGGACGACCAGACGCGATACAACGCCGTACAGAGCGGTGAGGTCGATGGCGCATTCCTGAACCCGAACCAGATCGACACAGCCATCGCCGCCGACCTCAATGTGATTTCCGAACCGTCCACCTCGTTCGTCTACATAATGGTGAACCCGACCATCGAACCGTTCGATGACCCCGAGGTCCGGCGAGCCATGAACTACGCCGTGGACCGTCAGGCCATCGCGGACGGTCTCTACGAGGGGTACTGCTCGGCCGGAGTCCAGCCATGGCCAGAGTCCAGCCCGGGCTACAGCGAAGAGATCGGCGATGGTCTCGACCAGTTGCCCTACGACCCTGAGAAGGCGAAGCAGACTCTCGCGGACGCCGGATATCCCGACGGCTTCGAGTTCACCACGGTCGCCACGAACGTCAGTCAGTACACCGCGCTCGCCGAGGCTCTGCAGGACCAGTTCAGCGCCGTTGGCATCACGATGAACATCGACCCGGTGCCGACCCCCCAGGTCATCGAGAAGTTCGTCATCGACCAATCCGTTGCCGGCAACGTCAATCCGTACACCGGGTTCGCCGATCCACACGGCGTGCTGGCGCGTCACTTCTTGGACGGCGGAACGTACGGATTCGGCGGTCAGCTCGACGATGAAACGTTGAAGACCGCGCAGGACGCGGCGAGCGAGGTCGACCCTGAGGACCGCCGACCGCTGTACGGGGAAGTCATGCAAGCAATGGTCGACGAGCCCACACATCTGTTGTCGCTATGTCAGGTGCACCTCACGGCTGCCTTCAACGATCAAGTATCGAACGTGCAGCAGTTCTTCAGTGGATCGACTGATCTGCGCGGCGTGGCCATGACGAAGGAGTGATTCGGGTGCTCCCGGGGTCGCGCTCGTCGGGCCCCCGAGAGCTCGCTCGCTGCCAGATAACATAACGATCAATCCATACAAATGTCTTGCTCGCGCGCCTTGGTTACTGAAAAGTAGGCAGGGCCCGGGTGAGCGCAGACACCCGGGCACCCTCTACGACCAAGGGAGTGGCCTTGAAGTTTGCGATTCGCGCCGCAGTAGCAACAACCTCGCTCGCCCTACTGCTGACAGGGTGCGGCAATGCCCCCGACAAAGAGCCCGCCGCCACCGAAGAGTTACCCACCGCCATACCGTTGGCCGACGACATCGACACCGAGGCCAACTTCAGTTGGGCTTACACGCAGTACACCTCGAGCTGGGACCCGACCAAGAGCATCGGCGGCGGCGACGTCAGCTTCTACGTCCCGGTCTACGACCGGCTCTTGGACCTGAACGAAGACGCGACCGTCAGTCCGATGCTGGCCGAAGACTTCACCGCCGAGGGCAACACCGTCACCCTGCACTTACGGGACGGGTTGACCTTCTCTGACGGGACCCCGATGGACGCCGACGCGGTGAAGTTCAATTTAGAACGGGCGGCTGCACCGGAAAGCACGCTCCTGGCCGAGGTCGCGCAGTTCGAGTCGGCGACGGTGATCGATCCGCTCACCGTGGAGGTCACCGTGAGTTCCGGACTCGGCGCGTACCTCACCGCACTCGCGGCTCGCGCCGGAATGATGATCTCGCCTGATGCGGTGAAGTCGGGAGCGATCGAGAACGAGCCGGTAGGGGTCGGGCCGTACGTCGTGACCTCCCAAACTCCCGGGGACAAGGTGGAGTACGAGAAGACCCCCGGCTACTGGGATCCGGATGCGCAGCACGTGGCAAGCCGCACCTACTACCTCATGGCCGACGACCAAACGCGTTACAACGCGCTGCAGAGCGGTGAGATCGACGGCGCCTTCCTGAATCCAAATCAGATCGACACGGCAATCGCAGCCGACCTGCAGGTCATCGCGCAGCCAAGTACGTCGTTCGTCTATTTCATGGTGAACCCAACGATCGAACCGTTCGATGATCCAGAAGTACGCCGCGCACTGAACTACGCGGTCGATCGACAGGCGATCGCCGACGGGCTCTACGAAGGCTACTGCTCCCCCGGTATCCAGCCGTGGCCTGAGAGCAGCCCGGGCTACAGCGAGTCGATCGGCGACGGGTCGGACGCATTCCCGCACGATCCGCAGCAGGCGCAGGAGATCCTCACCGAAGCCGGTTACACCGAGCCGATCGAGATCCAGGCGGTCACCACGAACGTCACGCAGTACCAGAACCTGGCCGAAGCGCTGCAAGACCAAATCAAAGACGCCGGGTTCGAGATGACCATCGAACCCCTGCCGCCGACCCAGGTGGTGGAGAAGTTCGTCCTCAACCAGGAGGCGGACGGCAACGTCAACCCGTACACCGGACTCGGCGATCCGCACGGCGTACTCGCCCGCAATTACCTTCCCGGCGGCACGTATAGCTTCGGCGGACAGTTCGACGAGGCCACGACACAGAAAACCCTCGAGGCATCAGGGCCGGTCGATCCGGAGGAACGGCGTGCGATGTATGAGGAACTCATGCAGGGCATGATCGATACCCCGACGCACATGCTGTCCCTGTGCCAGGTGCACCTCGCCGCCGCATTCGGGCCTCAGGTATCGAACGTGGAACAGAGTTTCACCGGCGCGACCGACCTACGCGCAGTCGCGATCAGCAAGGAATAGGCCGGAAAATGAGATCTGCGGTGGTTTCTCGCACGCTTTCGAGCGTAGGAGAAACCACCGCAGATCTGTTCGGTGCTGGAAAGCTAGATCTTGCTGACTTGATTGAAGCCGAGCTCGACAGGCGTCTCACGACCGAAGATCGACACCAAGACCTTGAGCTTCTGCTGCTCCGGCATGACTTCGCTGATCGATGCCGGCAAGGTCGCGAATGGCCCGTCCATGACGGTGACCGACTCGCCGACCTCGAAATCGACCTCGATCGTCGGCGCGGCCTGTCCGGTCAATGCCGCTTCGCCGGCGGAGCTGGCCGTAGCGGCGGAGGCCTCCGGCTGCGGCTGGGAACGGATGATCATCTTCACGACATCGTCGATCGGCACCGGGGACGGGCGAGCCATACCACCGACGAAACCGGTCACGTTCGGCGTGTTCCGCACAACGTTCCACGATTCATCCGTGAGGTCCATGCGCACGAGTACGTACCCGGGGTACGGCTTGCGCTTGACCTTCACCTTCTTGCCGTTCTTGATCTCGGTGACCTCTTCTTCGGGGACGGCCACCTCGTAGATGTAGTCCTCCATGTCGAAGGTCTCCGAGCGCGTCATGATGTTGGTGCGCACCCGGTTTTCGTACCCGGCGTAGGAGTGCACGACGTACCAATCGCCGATCAGCGATCGCGAGCGCAACTCGGCTTCCTCGTCGATCGGAGCATCGATATCGTCCTCGACGGCGGGAGCTGCAGAGGCTTCTGGCTGCTCGCCGGACTCGGCGCTCTCATCCGCGGATGCTTCCTGCAGGTTGCTCTGAGGCGCTACTTCAGCGTCGTCGCCAGCCTGCGCGGCATCAGTCACGGCGCCCTCGGTGCCAACCGTCTCGGCGTCAGCCGACGCGGTGTCGCCGCCGTCGACGGTCGACTCGCTGTCATTGGCTGCTGTCTCGCTCGAGTGCGTCAACTCGTCGCGCTCGATGTCTTCTTCAGCCACGGGATTAACTCGCTTCCTTGGTTTGCGCCGTCGAAACGGCAGGGCGTCGCTTGACGGCCGCGGACTAGGCGAAGATCCAGTCCATCAGTTCGCCGACGCCGAGGTCAAAGCCCCAGACCGCCGCGACGAGTGCGACGACGAAAACCAGCACGACGGTCGTGTAGGTGATCATCTGCTTTTTAGTAGGCCAGACGACCTTGGACAACTCGCTGACGACTTGCTGCAAGAACGTCCCCGGCGCAGCTCCGGCGATCGGGCTCGGCTTCTTCTGAGACTTCTTGTCCTGCGACTTCGTCGCAGCCTTTTTCTTGGTGGCGGTCCCAGCGCTCTTCGACTTCTTGTTCTGACGGGCGCCTGCTGCTACTGCGGCGTCCCCATCCGAGTCCTCATCAGAATCGTCGTCGTCCGAGTCCTCGTCATCGGAATCCTCTTCCGCAGAGTCTTCGTCGTCGAGGTCATCATCCGACTCTGCTGAGTC
The DNA here is from genome assembly GCF_004382795.1 of Cumulibacter soli. Taxonomy (NCBI): domain Bacteria; kingdom Bacillati; phylum Actinomycetota; class Actinomycetes; order Geodermatophilales; family Geodermatophilaceae; genus Cumulibacter; species Cumulibacter soli. Next base: position 236,609 of record NZ_SMSG01000001.1, read on the forward strand.
ATCCTCTGACTCTTCGTCGTCAGACACCGCCGAGTCGGCCTCGTCATCGGAAGGATCGACGCCGTCATCCTCTTGGGTCGGCTCATCGGGGAGCTCACGCTCGTCGTCATCAGACGACTCGCGCGGAGAGTCCTTAGCCACTCGCTAGCCTTCCGTTAGCCGACATTGCAGGTACTTACTTGCAGGGGTGACAGGACTCGAACCTGCAACCTGCGGTTTTGGAGACCGCTGCTCTACCAATTGAGCCACACCCCTGTAGCGCGACCGACCCTTCGGGCACGCCAGGTCAGGAGTCAACTGCGACTCCCGGCACGCAAGTCTACCCACACACTCAATCCGCTGACCACCAGGGCGCTCTTTACCCACAGTTGCCCATTCCGGTGAGATACTGCGTACATACACACCCTCTCCCTTGGAGCCAAACCGCCTCATGGACAGCGACAGTCCGAGACCCCCGAGTCTGAACTGCCCAACTAGAAACTCAATACTGAACGGCGGCACACGCTGATGTGGGCCGTAACCATGTTGATCGGCCTCCTCGTCGTGCTGATCATCACCGCGCTGACTGGATTCTTCGTCGCGCAGGAATTCGCCTATATGGCTGTCGATCGCTCACGACTGCGATCACGAGCGAGCGAAGGCAACGCAGCAGCCACCCGCGCATTGCAGGTCACCTCGCGCACCTCCTTCATGCTCTCCGGGGCACAACTCGGCATTACAGTCACCGCGCTACTCGTGGGCTATGTCGCCGAACCACTGATCGGCGCCTCGCTGGGCGAAGCGCTGGGCGGTATCGGTATCCCATCCGGTGTATCGATCGCCATCGGCGCGGCGTTCGCCTTAATCGTGTCCACCTTGGTGCAGATGATCTTTGGCGAGCTCTTCCCGAAGAATCTCGCCATCTCGCGGCCCGAACCGGTGGCACTGCGGCTGGCTACGCCAACGACCGCCTACCTCGCGGCATTCGGCTGGCTGATCAAGGTCTTCGAGGGGGCGTCAAACCTACTGCTGCGACTGTTGCGCATCGAACCAGTGCACGACGTCGAACACTCAGCCACACCCCGCGACCTCGAGCACATCGTTGCCGAGTCGCGCGATACCGGCGAACTCCCCGAAGAACTATCCATGCTGCTCGATCGGATCCTCGATTTCCCGGACCAGACTGTGGAACACGCGATGATCTCGCGCCCCAACGTCGGCACCTTCCGCGAGGATCAGACTCTCGAAGAAGCGTGGGAGCACATGAGCACCGGACATTCGCGCTATCCGGTGCTCAACGCCGACGCCGAGGTAGTCGGTGTCATACACCTACAGGACGTGCTCGCCACGCCGCGGCGTGAGGCTGTGCCCGTGCGCTCGCTGATGCGCGATCCCCTACTGGTGCCCACCACGATGTCGCTGCCCGATGCGCTCGATCAGTTGGCAACCGCTCGCCGGCAACTCGCCTGCGTCCTGGACGAGTACGGCGGGTTCGTCGGCGTACTGACCATCGAGGACCTCGCCGAGGAACTCGTCGGCGAAATCACCGACGAACACGATCCGCTCGAGCCCGAACCGTTGGCGCACGCTGACGGCACCTGGCAACTGTCCGGCGATATCCACCTGGACGAAGTAGAACGAGCGCTCGACTGCGAGCTTCCCAGGGGTGACTACGAAACCCTCGCCGGGCTCGTCATATCCGCGCACGGGTCGTTGCCACCGGTCGGCACCCAGATCGACGTCGAACTCCCCATCGATCCCGCGGACCTCGCCGAGGACGACGATCCGGAACCGCAAATGCTCCGGGTGACAGTGCTGCACATACGGCGACACGTTCCCTCGCGAGTCCGCGCCGAACTCATCGAGCGGCCAGTACCGACCGCTGAGGAAGATCAGGAGGCGACCGCGTGAGCGCTGCAGTCGTCATTCCCGTCACCGTGGCACTGATTGTGCTCAGCGCCCTGTTCGTGGCCGCCGAGTTCGCACTGTTGGCGGCCAAACCACATCGTTTACAGGATCGTGCGGCCAACAGCCGTTCGGCCCGCGCGGCGCTACGTAGCAACAACGAACTAACGCTGCTGTTGGCCGGCAGCCAGCTCGGGATCACCGCATGCGCGTTAGCACTCGGTGCCATCACCAAACCCGCGGTCATGCACGCGCTGACTCCGCTGATCACGTCGATCGGCGCACCGCTGGTCGTCGCCGAGGTCGCCTCGTTCATCTTGGCGCTGCTCGTGGTGACCTTCCTGCATCTCGTGATCGGCGAGATGGCGCCGAAATCATGGGCCATCGCACATCCTGAAACCGCGGCCACGGTCCTCGCGCTTCCGATGCGCGGCTTCATGTTCCTCACCCGACCGGCCCTGGTCGCGCTGAACTCCACAGCGAACTGGCTGCTACGCAAAGTCGGTGTGCAGCCCCAGCCGAACGTCTCAACCGGGCAAAGCGCCGACGACCTTCGGCACCTCGTTGAACATTCGGCGTCCGTGGGTGCGCTCGATGAAACCTATTCCGCTCAGCTGACGATCGCGCTGGACCTGCAGAACCTCAGCGTCGGCGACCTGCTTGATCCGAACCAGCGGATCAATTCGGTCGACGCGTCCGAAAGCGTGCTGCGTGTTCGCGAGCAGACCCGTGCCAGCGGTCACTTGCGGATTCCGGTTACCAAGGACGGCGTGATCGTCGGCGTCGTGCACGTGCGCGACACGCTGATGGAGCCGGACGACCGTGCGGCCTCAGAAATCATGCGCCCGATCATGCGGATGACCGCCTCGACCCCGGCGCATTCCGCGCTTGCGACGATGCGTGAAACTCGTACACACCTGGTGCTGGTCGAGTCTGCTGACGGCCCTGCCGGGATCGTCACCCTGGCAGACGTCCTGAAGCGGTTGTTCCCGGGGCGCCAGGTGCGGCCGGCCTAATCGAGTTTGACGATCGCGCGCGCCATCGACAGCACCTTTTGGTCGCCGGCGCGCGCGTCGATGTCGATTCGCACCTTCTTGTCCTCTAGCTTCTTGCCGATCTTCGCCGTCACGACCAACTCCGACGGGTCGTCGCTGTCCGGCACCTCTACGGGCTGCCCAAAGCGCGTGCCGTACTCGAGGATCCGCGCGGGATCGCCGACCCAGTCAGTCAGCAGGTTCGCCGCCTTCGCCATGGTGAGCATGCCGTGCGCGATCACATCCGGGAGCCCGACGGCCAGAGCGGTGCGTTCGCTCCAGTGAATTGGGTTGAAGTCACCTGACGCGCCGGCGTACCGCACGAGATCGGCTCGCGTGATCGGCAGCGTGACGTCCCGGAGGTGCTGACCAGCTTCGACTGCGTCGTACGACGGGACACTCATGACTGCTCCTGAGCCGTGCCGCGCGCTACCAGCATCCCGAAGGCGGTGACTACATGCTCACCGTCTTCGGTGCTGAGCTCGGCGCGAAGATTGATCATGTCGTTACCGGCGACTGCACGAATCTTGTCGATGTGCAGGACGCCGACCAGCCGGTCGCCCGGACGGATGGGCCGCGAATAGGTGAACTTCTGTTCGCCGTGCACGACCTTTGAGTAGTCGAGTCCGAGTTCGGGGTCGAACGCTGCTTGATTGATCACCGGCATCGCGGCCACGATCGCGAACGTGGGCGGCGCGATCACATCGGGATGCCCGAGAGCGCGGGCGGCCTCGATATCGCGATATGCGGGGTTGGGGTCGCCGATCGCGTCGGCGAACTCACGGATCTTCTCGCGGCCAACCTCGTACGCCGCCATGGGCGGGTACTCGCGGCCGACGAAACTCTGATCTAACGGCATCGGTACACCTTAATGCGTCGTTGAGTCATCCGCGTCTGGTCGACTGGACGGGGCTCCGTCCGCCTTCGCGCCCGGATTCGCGGGCGCGTCGTCCGCTTGAAGCCCCTTCAACTCGCTCTTGAAGATGCGTAATGACCGGCCGACAGCCCGGCTCGCGTCGGGGAGTTTCTTATAGCCGAACAGGGCGAAGGCCACCATCGCAACGACCGCTATCTGCATTACTCCGGGGTACATATAAATCCTCACGCTTCAGTGGTCGTCGTGAAATCCGCGATCACCAATTCTCGTACGTCGGCGATGCTAGTAAGCGGTTGCGCGGATCGCTCACGCGGCCGGGTGCTCGATGCTCGAAGACACGGCGGTACCCTGCCCCGCCTTCTCGACCCATCGCTGCGTAGCGCGCAGGTGGATGCGGCCCGACTCGGACGCAGTACCGATCGGGGCAGAACTAGCCGAGCGCAGAACCGAGCGAGCGCACGACGACTCGTGTCGGCAGCACGCAGCGAGGCCGCACCCCGATCGAAATCAGGGTGCGGCCTCGCTGGTGAAGTCTCTGCGCTACCGGGTCTCGCGGTGGACCTGGTGCTGCCGGCAAGTCGGGCAGAACTTCTTCATCTCAAGTCGCTCGGGGTCGTTCCGGCGATTCTTGTTGGTGATGTAGTTGCGGTTCTTACACTCCTGGCACGCCAGGGTGATCTTCGGTCGTACGTCGGTGGAAGCCACGTGAGCGAGCCTTTCGTCAGTAGTTCGGATGAGTGGTAGCCGTGACCGGACTTGAACCGGTGACCACACGATTATGAGTCGTGCGCTCTACCAACTGAGCTACACGGCCAGGTTGGTACCGAGCGTCACGCTGGTGAGCGCTCCGATTACCCGAGCCCCTTTACGGAATCGAACCGTAGACCTTCTCCTTACCATGGAGACGCTCTGCCGACTGAGCTAAAGGGGCCTGCCGCACTCGCAGAACTGCGCGAGTCGGACCACAAGAGGTTACACGGAAGCGCACTGCGAGCAACAGCCGGGGGGTTGTGATTCACGTTATGCCGGGTTCGACCAGATGCCCACTGCGCATGCATGATGGAGAAGGGCGTAATCGGTCGCGCGCGGGATCCCCGTGCCGCACCAATGCGTCCTAGCGAACGCCGACATTCGTCGGTCAGCAACATCTGAGCAGTTACAGCTAATTATGCAGATAAGTCACTAAGGACAACACGATGGAACATTTCGACGGAGCCGACTCCAGTTATGACGGCGGCACGAGCGATGACCCGTCCTTCGACGGAATCAGTGATCAGGAATACAGCGCAAGCAATGGGTTCGACATCGGCATCGCGGACGGCGACGAAGTAGATATCGACGGTGACGGCCAGGCCGACGGAATCGCGAAGGTCAGTTACGGAGACCTCGACGGCGACGGGATCGACGACTACGTCGAGATCTCCGTTGACGCGGACACCGACGGTGACGGTGAGGTCGACGCGGTCGTGATTGTGAATCAGTACGACACCGATGGGGACGGTTTTGCCGACGAGGTCGATATGACCTACGGGCAGGACACCGATGGCGACGGTCAGATCGATACCTCAACGTTCTCGAGCGGCGCGGTGTCCAGTTCACCCACCGACACCGACGGCGACGGCGAGGTCGACACGGTCGAGCAGTCCGTGAGCTGGGACGCCAGTTCGCACCAAACCGCTGGCGGTGATGACTCACACGCCGAGGCGGACGACGATCCTGTCGTCAATGAGATGGAAACGTATGAAGAGTCCGACGAGACACAGGGAATGACCGCTAGCACGGACTCCGACGCGTACGAGGCCGACGACGTCGACCTGGCGTACGTCGACCCGGCGACCGGCGCATGGGTAGAAAGTTCGTCAGCGACGAGCGCCAACTAGCGCGATTATTGCTCGAAACCAACGAATGGCCCGGCTATCGCCGGGCCATTCGTCGTGTGGTGGCAGGTAGAGGATTTGAACCTCTGAAGCTTGCGCGGCTGATTTACAGTCAGCTCCCTTTGGCCACTCGGGCAACCTGCCATGTCCCGCTCCGCCTGGCCCACATCGGTAGACTCGGCGTCGCGTTCCGGTAGACGAGCATACAGGAGAGATTTCACCATGGCCGACCCATCCTTCGATGTTGTGAGCAAAGTCGATCACCAGGAGGTCGACAATGCACTGCAGCAGGCTTCCAAGGAGCTTTCGCAGCGATTCGATTTCCGCGGCACGGACACGTCGATCGAGTGGGCCGGTAATGACGGCGTCGCGCTGACGTCCTCCACCGACGACCGAATCCTCGCCGCTTTGGAGGTATTCAAGGAGAAGCTCGTCAAGCGCGGGATCAGCCTGAAGGCCTTCGATGCCGGCGAGCCGCAGTCCTCCGGCAAGGGTTACAAGTTGACCGGCAAGATCGTCGAGGGCATCGACTCGGAAAAGGCGAAGAAGATCTCGAAGTTCATTCGCGACGCGGGGCTCAAGGGCGTTCAGGCTCAGATCCAGGGCGATCAACTGCGTGTGACCGGTAAGAAGAAGGACCACCTTCAGGAAGTGATCTCGTTGCTGAAGGGCGAGGACTTCGGCGTGGCGCTGCAGTTCACCAACTACCGTTAAGTCGCTCGGCACTGACTACCGAAGGGTCGCATCGCGTATGAAGGGCATCATCCTGGCCGGTGGCAGCGGCACCCGCCTCCACCCCATCACCAAGGCCTCCAGCAAGCAGCTATTGCCGGTATACGACAAGCCGATGGTCTACTACCCGCTGTCGACGCTGATGCTCGCGGACATCCGGGACATCCTGATCATCTCCACACCGCACGACCTGCCGAGTTTCCAGCGACTACTAGGCGACGGGTCCCAGTGGGGTATCAACCTCACGTACGCCGAGCAGGCCCATCCGAACGGGCTTGCCGAGGCGTTCATTCTCGGCCGCGATCACGTCGGTGACGACTCCGTCGCACTGGTGCTCGGCGACAACATCTTCTATGGCCAAGGGTTCTCCTCGATGCTGCAGCATGAGGCCACGAGCCTGTCCGGCTGCACCTTGTTCGGCTATCAGGTCACCGATCCGGAGCGATACGGCGTCGGCGAAGCCGACGCGGACGGCAAGCTGATCTCGATCGAGGAGAAGCCCGCACAGCCGAAATCAAATCGTGCGATTACCGGCCTGTACTTCTACGACAACCGGGTGCTGGATATCGCCGCGAACCTCAAGCCGTCACCGCGTGGCGAGCTGGAGATCACCGACGTCAACAAGCAGTACCTCGAGTGGAACGATGCCCGCCTGGTTGATCTCGGCCGTGGATTCGCGTGGTTGGACACCGGAACCCACGACTCGCTGCTGGAAGCCGGTCAGTTCGTGCAGGTGCTCGAGCATCGCCAGGGCGTGCGGATCGCGTGCCCGGAAGAGGTCGCGATGCGGATGGGATACATCGACGCCCAGACGACGTACGCGCTGGGCAAGGAACTGGCCAAGTCCGACTACGGCACGTATTTGATGCGCGTCGCGAAGGAATTCGGCGCCTCCGAGGCTTAATTCGGATCGCGGGGCCCGAGATGAGGAAACCCTCATCTCGGGCTCATCGTCCGGTCATGGCCGGTGCATAGCGTTCAAGGCATGACGCACACACTCGCCGCGCCCACCCTGCTCCTCGAGTCGTCGAACACTGACAGTTACGAACTGGACCCGACGCGCCTGCTGCGCGCGAAACGCGCCTACACCACCCGGTTCCTGGACGCCGCACTGCGCGTCGATCCGACTGGCTATCGCCTGATCAGCGGATCGTTGCGGCCGGCTCCCGGTGATATCGTGCTCGCGCGCGTCGTCGAGATCGGTCAGCACCAACGTCTGGAGAGCCCGACCAGACGCCGTCAACACCTACACGTAGGCGATGAGATCCTCGTCGCTTACGGGCACCGCTACGCACCCGACCAGTTCGAGGCCACCGTGCCAGAGGATTTGGGGCCGGTGCATCTGGTGGCCGCCGGCGGCGTGGCTGCTCGGGTCGTCACACAACACGCACGGATGGACCCGGCCACGGTGCTCGAACCGTTGGGGTTTCTCGCGCATTCGCGCGGTATCGCCAATCTGACGCACTTCGCGCAGTACAACGCGGGTACGCCGGCGGCGTACGTCGACCGCGATGTGCCCACCATCGCGGTGCTGGGTTCCAGTATGAACGCGGGCAAGTCCACGACGCTCGCGTCATTCGTCCACGGTCTGACCCTCGCTGGGCTGCGCGTCGCCGCCGGCAAGGTCACCGGTACCGGCGCGGGCGGCGACCCGGCGATGTTCACAGACGCTGGCGCGATCGAGGTCGTGGATTTCACCGACTTCGGCGTCGCGTCCACGTTCCGCATGGAGTTCGGGTACCTTCGCGAACTCGCGACAGCGATCCGCGCCCACCTGCTGGCACAGGCCCCCGACGTTGTTGTGCTGGAGATCGCCGACGGCGTGTTCCAGGACGAAACCTCCAGGCTGTTGCACGACGCCGAGTTCACCAGCGGTATCGACCGGGTTTTGTTCGCCACCGCCGACGCGCTCGGCGCGAGCGCCGGCGTACCGATGTTGCGAACTGTCGGACTCGACGTAGCGGCGGTATCGGGCTGTCTGACGTCCTCGCCGTTGGCGACTCGAGAGGCTCGCGCGGCACTCGACGTCAGCGTCATCGACACCTTCGATCTCGCCACGCCGCACGTTGCCACCAGGCTGCTTCGATAACCATGCCCGCGTTATTGACCGAGGAACGTCGCCGGCTGATCGCACTGCTGGTGCTTTCTGGAGTGGGGCAGGCAGCAGCGGCACTCACCGTCGCGATTGCCGCACCGCAACTGCTGGTGGCCGACCAGGGCGTGAATCGGGTGTGGCTCATCAGCGTCTTGCTGGGTGCAGCTGCGCTCATCGGTGCACTTCGGATGAGTGAATGCGTACTGTCCGAACGGCTCGCGCAAAGTTACGTCCATCAGGTGCGCGGCGACCTGGTCGCCGCCGCGCTGCACCGCGCGGACGGCCCCCACCTCGGCATCACCGTCGCCCGCACCACCAATGACCTCAGCGCGGTACGGAACTGGATCGCGCTCGGCATCAGCCCGCTGCTCGTCGGCGTCCCACTCATCCTCGGCGTACTCGTCGCCTTGCTGATTCTGTCGGCACCGATCGCAGCGGCGGTCACGGCCATGCTGACCGCGTTCGCGGCGACCCTGTACTGGCTGAGCCGATATGCCTTACGACGCGCACGTACCCTGCGCAGACGCCGCGGCGCGATGGCCGCGCATATCGCGGACACCGTGTCGGCGTCCGCGAACATCCGCGCAGCGGGCGGCGTACATCGCGAACTGGCGCACATCGACAAGGTCAGTGCCCGGCTCGGGTCCGCGGCTGTCGCGCGATCGGTCATCGCCGGCGGTATGCGCGGATCGGCTGCGGCGACGGGAGCCGTCGCGATGGTGCTCGCCACCGTCGTCGGCACCGCGAGCGCCACGTCTGCCGGTGCGATCACGGCGGCGCTCCTGTTGCTCGGAGTGATCGCGACCCCGCTGAACGAGCTCGGCCGCATCACGGAGTACCGCCAGTCATATCGTGCCGCGCGATTGATCCTGGAGCCCGAACTACAGTTCGCCACGCACGCCCGGCAGAGCGCGCCGGCACCCAGGGCGCGGCGAGTTAACGGCGTACCGGACGGCGTCGTACACCTCGCCGACCTCCCCGGCGCCAGTGAACTGCTCGCCTTTCCTGGCGGCCGGATCCTGCTTCGCTGCACCGACGCCGCTGCCGCCGGAATCACCGATGCACTGCTGCATGGCAGCCCGCACGCCTGGGTACACGTCGACGGTCGAGACCTGTACTCGCTGCAAGCGAACGACCGCCGTGAACTTGTCGGTTGGGCCGCTCGTGGCACTGCCATCGAACGCGGCACAATCGGGCGCGCAGTGCGGTATCGACTGCCCCGTTCGGACGAATCGCCGATTCAGGCCCTGCAGCGGGTGGGCCTGGGCGAGCGGATCACTGAACTCCCGAACGGGGTCAGGACGGTGCTGCGCCGCGGCGGCGATCCGCTGTCCACCTCCGAGCGCGCGCAACTGCTGCTCGCCCGTGCAACACTGGGCACCCCGCCCCTGCTGCTGCTCGATCACCTCGATGAGCAGCTCGACGCGGCGGGACGGCAGATGGCCGGCGAACTCATCCGCACGTACCCCGGTGTAGTCATCGCCCGCACCCATCAGCCCGAGCAGTTGCTTGGCGCGCACCGGGTGTGGGAGGTCCACGACGCGGGTACGCGTCAGCTCACCGCAATGGAAGGGGCCACCTCATGAAGTCGCCCATTGGTTTCGGGCTGCTCGGCGGATTGATCGGGTTCATCATCGTCGGCGCGGTCTCGTTCGCAATGCTCGGTTCTGCACCGCCGGCCGATCTGCCCGATGAAGCGCCCATCACGTTGGCTCCGCGCGATTCCACGGACGAGAGTTTCTCCACATCCGCACCAAAGGAATCCGCGGATCCCTCCACGGGCACTTCTGGTCCATCGGATCCGTTATCACCGAAGCCGCCCACCGACAGCTCCACCGATATCGATCCACCCATCGATTCGTACCCGGCCCCGCTGCCTGACGACGACGATGACGATGACGACGACGATGACGACTACGACGACGGAGATGATGACGACGACGATGACTGATCGCCCTCGTCGTCGGCTGCCGCTGCGCTGGTGGATCGTCGGCTGGATCGCGCTCACCGCGGGGATCGGTATCGGCCTCCTGCTCACGTTGACCATCGTGTTGATGCGCCGCGATGTCGGCGAGCGCGCGAATGCCCAGATCACCCAGGAGATCGCCGAGTTTCAGGCTCAGGCGACTACTGGCGCCGAATCGGACGGTGAGGCGCTGTTGCAAAGTTTCCTGCAAGGTCAACGCCCTGGGGACGGCGAACTGTTGCTTGGGTATATTGCGCACAGCGGCACCTACTACGTCAATTCGGGCGCGCAGATTCCGGCGCGAGAGGATTACGATCCGACCGCAGACGCGGGCCTCATGCGTCAGATCCTCAATGCCACCACAGGTACCGCGCAGACCCCGGCCGGCGAGGTGCGCTGGGGACGCAGCGACGTGGCGGACGCCGACGGACGTAGCAGCATGATCGTGTTGGTGTTCACCGAGGCCGAGCACCGCCAGGTCTCCGACACGGCACAACTGCTATTGACCATCGGCGCCCTCTCGCTGGTGTTGACCGGCGCGATCGCCTGGTGGGTCTCCGGTCGCGTACTGCGACCAGTGGCCGAGGTTCGTGAGGCTGCCGCCGAGATCGGTGAACGTGACCTCACCCGTCGGTTGCCCGTGGACGGCACCGACGAACTCGCGGATCTCGCCCTCACGTTCAATGCCATGCTCGAACGCCTGGAACAGGCGTTCGCCACTCAGCAACAGTTCGTCGACGACGCCGGACACGAACTGCGGACGCCGATCACAATCATCCGGGGGCACCTCGAACTTATGGGCGATGATCCCGCGGACCGCGCCGCGACCATCGAGATCGTCACCGGCGAGCTCGACCGGATGAACCGCATGGTGACCGACCTACTCACGCTCGCCAAGTCCGAGCGGCCGGACTACATCCGGTTGCGCGAACCCGTCGACATTGCCGAACTCACCATGGAGTTGGACGCGAAGCTGCAGGGTCTGGCCGATCGCCGCTGGCTCGTCGGCAGCGTCGCCGACGGCGAGGCGATCATCGACGCGCAGCGCATCTCGCAGGCGATTCTGCAGCTCGCCACCAACGCGACACAACACACCGCGGCGGGCTCGACCATCACGCTGAGTTCGGCATTCCACACCGCAGCCGATGGCTCCGAACAACTCGTGTTGACCGTTGCAGATGAGGGATCCGGCGTGCCCGAAGCCGACGTACACCGCATCTTTGAACGATTCGGCCGGCCGGCCACGGAGGCGGCATCGCCTGGCGCTGGCCTGGGCCTGGCCATCGTGAAGTCGATCGCCGAGGGTCACGGCGGAACCGTGCACGTGCAAGGTACCCCTGGCGGTGGAGCAACCTTCGTCATCGCCGTACCCACCCGGATCAAGGCACCGCAGAGAGGACTGAGCGATGAGCCGAGTGCTGATAGCTGAGGACAACCACCAGATCGCCGCTTTCGTGCAGAAAGGTCTGCGGGCGGCCGGTTATCAGACCGAGGTTGTCGGCGATGGAATCTCGGCCCTGCACGCGGCGTTGGATGGCGACTTCGATCTACTCGTGCTCGACCTCGGGCTGCCGGGGAAGGACGGATTCGCCGTACTCGACGAACTTCGTGGCCAGGGCGCCACGATTCCCGTGGTCATCCTGACCGCTCGTGACACCGTGCAGGACACGGTCGCGGGCCTCGAGGGTGGCGCCAACGACTACGTCACCAAACCATTCCAGTTCGCCGAACTGTTGGCCCGAGTCCGGCTGCGGTTGCGCGAAAGCGACGAATCGGCGGCGCCTATTGGCGGCGCGACAGTGTTGCGCGCCGGCGGCCTCGAACTTGATCTGCACACGCGCGTGGTGCGGGCGCCGTCCGGAGACTACGAACTGACGGCTCGGGAGTTCGCGATGCTGGAGGTGCTGGTTCGTCATCCCGGCCAGATCCTCAGCCGACAACAGCTGTTGGGACACGTGTGGGGCGTCGACTTCGAGACGACCTCGAACGTCGTGGATGTGTGCGTTCGAAGTCTGCGCCGCAAGATCGGCGCCGACCGGATCCAAACCGTCCGCAACGCCGGCTATCGGTTGACAACCTGACCGTTCGGCGTCAAGGGTTGCTTAGCCATGCCTACCCTGAGACGGAGCAATCCGGCAACACCCGCGCTACACAAGGTCTACAATCTCACACGATTTTTGCAGGGTGCGACTCGATTCGTTACCACCGCTAGCGATAACGTGCAATCGTGGCCAATACAACTCTCTCTCAGCGACCGAACACGGCCAGTCGCACGACGGTGTTCCTCAAACTATTGATGGCAACGTCCGGCGCCGTGTTCGTGCTCTACGTCCTCCTGCACATGTACGGCAACCTCAAGGCCCTCTGGGGCGAGGAAGCGTTCAACGAGTACGCGCATCACCTGCGTACCATCCTGATGCCAATGCTGCCGTACGGCGGTCTGCTGTGGATCATTCGCGTCGTACTCATCGTCGGTGTCGTCGCACACGTCTACGCAGCCTTCAAGCTGTGGTCGCGCGCGAACCACGCCCGTCCGACCCGGTACGCCGTCGCGTCGGCGAGCAAGGCGGCGCTGAAATCGAAAATGATGCGCTGGGGCGGAGTGGCGCTACTCGCGTTCATCATCTGGCACCTGCTGCAGTTCACCATCGTGAAGTTCAACGTGAACGGCGACGTGAGCGGACCGGACGTCGAGAACAACCCATTCGGGCTGCTGCACGCGGCATTCCAGGTGTGGTGGGTCGTGCTCATTTACGTGGTGGCGCTGATTGCGCTCGGCATGCACCTTTTCCACGGCGTGTGGAGCATGGCGCAGACCTGCGGCTGGACCAGCACCGCGAGCCGCCGCAAGGCCTGGAAGACGATCGGCGCCGTGATCGCGCTCGTCGTCTCGATCGGCTTCATCATCCCGCCGCTCGCCATCGCCTTCGGCGCCATCTAGGCACGAGAGTCGAAAGAGAATCATGACTGCAAATACCTCTGAGCTCGTTGAGGGGCTCTACAACGTTGGCGAGCCGATCGCTGACACCAAGGCCCCGGGCGGGCCGATCGACAAGAAGTGGGGCCAGCGCAAGTTCGATGCGGCACTGGTCAACCCAGCGAACCGCCGCAAGCTGAGCGTCATCGTCGTCGGCACCGGCCTGGCCGGTGGCGCTGCGAGCGCCACCCTGGGCGAAGCCGGCTACCACGTCAAGTCGTTCTGCTACCAGGATTCCCCCCGACGTGCGCACTCCATTGCCGCGCAGGGTGGCATCAACGCCGCGAAGAACTACAAGGAGGACGGCGACTCGATTCACCGCCTCTTCTACGACACGGTCAAGGGCGGCGACTACCGCTCTCGCGAGACCAACGTCTACCGCCTCGCTGAAGTCTCGGCCAACATCATCGACCAATGCGTCGCGCAGGGCGTGCCGTTCGCGCGCGAGTACGGCGGTCTGCTGGATAACCGCTCGTTCGGTGGCGTGCAGGTCTCCCGCACGTTCTACGCCCGCGGGCAGACAGGTCAGCAGCTGCTGATCGGCGCCTACCAGGCACTCGAGCGTCAGATCGCCGCCGGCACCGTGGAGGCATTCACCCGCCACGAAATGCTCGAGTTGGTCATCGTCGATGGCCGCGCGCGCGGCATCATCGCACGCAACATGGTCACCGGCGAGATCGAGACGCACCTGGCGGATGCCGTCGTACTCGCCTCGGGTGGTTACGGCAACGTGTTCTTCCTGTCCACCAACGCGATGGGTTCGAACGTCACCGCCTCGTGGCGCGCACACCGCAAGGGCGCGTACTTCGCCAACCCGTGCTACACCCAGATCCACCCGACCTGCATTCCGCAGTCCGGGGCGCACCAGTCGAAGCTGACCCTGATGTCGGAGTCGCTGCGTAACGACGGCCGCATCTGGGTGCCGAAGGATCCGGCGGACGCCGACAAGGATCCTCGCCAGATCCCGGAGGAGGCGCGCGACTACTACTTGGAGCGCATCTACCCGAGCTTCGGCAACCTGGTCCCCCGCGATATCGCCTCCCGTGCCGCGAAGTATCAGTGCGACGACGGCAAGGGCGTCGGCCCGGCCGTCGAGGAGACCGACGCCGAGGGCAACACTCGGATGGTTCGACGCGGTGTCTATCTGGACTTCGCCGAGGCCATCTCGCGTCTGGGCAAGGACGCCGTGGCCGCGAAGTACGGCAACCTGTTCGATATGTACCTGCGGATCACCGGCGAGAACCCATACGAAGTGCCGATGCGCATCTACCCCGCCGTGCACTACACGATGGGTGGCCTGTGGGTGGACTACGACCTGCAGTCCAGCATCCCGGGCCTGTTCGTCGCCGGCGAAGCCAACTTCTCCGACCACGGCGCGAACCGCCTCGGTGCCTCGGCGCTGATGCAGGGTCTGGCCGACGGATACTTCGTACTGCCGAACACGATCCGCGACTACCTGGCCAAGGGTCCGTTCGACAAGGTCACCACGGACAACCCGGAGGTCACCGCCGCACACAAATCGGTCACCGACCGCGTGCAGCAGTTCCTGTCCATCCAGGGCACCCGCAGCGTCGACAGCTACCACAAGGAGCTCGGCGCGATCATGTGGGAGTACTGCGGCATGGAGCGCACCGACGCCGGGTTGCGTAAAGCGATCGATCTGATCCGCGAGTTGCGCGCCGACTTCTGGAAGAACGTGCGCGTGCTTGGCAAGAACGAGCAGCTCAACCAGAGCCTGGAAAAGGCCGGCCGTGTCGCCGACTTCCTCGAGCTCGGTGAGTTGATGTGCATCGACGCCCTTCACCGGCGCGAGTCCTGCGGTGGTCACTTCCGCGCGGAATCGCAGACGGAGGACGGCGAGGCACTGCGTCACGACGACGAGTTCGCGTACGTCGGCGCATGGGAATGGGGCGGCGAGAACGGAGCACCGGTCCTGCATAAGGAAGACCTCGTGTACGAGGCGATCGAGATGAAGCAACGGAGCTACAAGTGAACCTCACCCTCAAGATCTGGCGTCAGGAAGGACCGCGTGCGGCGGGCAAGCTGGTCACTTACCAGGTCAAGGACATCTCGGAAGATATGTCCTTCCTGGAAATGCTCGACGTACTCAACGAACAGCTCAACGACAACGGCGACGAGCCGATCGCGTTCGACTCCGACTGCCGCGAAGGTATCTGCGGCATGTGTGGCCTGATGATTTCAGGTTCGGCACACGGTCCGGAGAAGACCACGACCTGCCAGTTGCACATGCGCAGCTTCAGTGACGGCGAGACCATCACGATCGAGCCGTGGCGGGCCGAGGCCTTCCCCGTCGTTCGCGATCTGGTCGTCGACCGTGGCGCATTCGACCGCATCATCCAGGCTGGCGGATTCATCTCGGTCAACACTGGTGCTGCCCCTGAGGCGCACTCGGTACCGGTGCCGAAGGTCAAGGCTGACCGCGCCTTCGAAGCCGCCGAGTGCATCGGCTGCGGCGCCTGCGTCGCTGCCTGCCCGAACGCGTCGGGCATGCTGTTCATGGGCGCGAAGATCACCCACCTGGGCGAACTTCCGCAGGGCCAGCCCGAGCGCTACTCGCGCGTCGTCGACATGGTCAACCAGCACGACGCCGACGGCTTCGGTGGTTGCACCAACATCGGCGAGTGCTCCTCGGCCTGCCCGAAGGGCATCCCGCTGGACGTCATCTCGACGCTGAACGGCGACCTGCGTCGCTCGCTGGCGCGCAAGGCGTAACACCTAGTACGGCCACCCGAGAGCCCTGTTCCTAACGGAACCGGGCTCTCGGCGTTCGTGCGCGTCGCAGTCCATCGGAACCTGCCCGACACACCCAGCTGGTCGGGACGCCACCTGGGCGGACGCGACTTTGTCGGACAACACAGCGCAAAGCGGACCGAACAAGTCGACGCAGGATACTGATGGCGAGACCTGATCCCGACTCCCGGCTCTGATCCTGCAAAAAACGCAGAGAATTTGAGGGGGCATCGTCCAGTGATCGATGCCCCCTCGATTTCGCTGCGTCTTTTGCGACACCCCTCACCGCTCGAGCAATGACCGGATGAGTACCCGCTTACGCGTTGACCGACTGGAGTACCCGCTTAGGCACTGACCGGATGGGAGCCTCGTCCGTCCCGGGCACGGGTGCCTTCGACGCCGTCGGTACCGCGACCAACGGCGG
This sequence comes from Cumulibacter soli, assembly GCF_004382795.1. NCBI lineage: Bacteria > Bacillati > Actinomycetota > Actinomycetes > Geodermatophilales > Geodermatophilaceae > Cumulibacter > Cumulibacter soli. The sequence goes on from NZ_SMSG01000001.1 coordinate 253,226, forward strand.
TTCGTTACTTCGGGCGAAGGACCGTCTGCGTCTGAGTGGTCTTGCCGACCAGTTTGTCGCCATTGCGCAGTTCGGTCTCGACGACGATCGTCGTCCGGCCCACATGGAGCGGGGTGGACGTGGCGACTAGCGTGCCACCTCGAACCGCACCCAGGAAGTTCGTCTTCGATTCAATGGTCGACGTACCGGCAGCGTCCTCGGGCAGGTTCTCCACCGCGCACGCGGCACCGGACGCATCGGCGAGCGCCATCACCGTGCCGCCGTGGATCATGCCGTTGGAGGTGCACAGGTCCTCGCGCCACTCGAGCGTCAGCACCGCCTTCTCGGCGCTCACCGTCACCGCCTGTACGCCAAGCGTCGCGCACAACGGCATCAGAGAACGGATCTGTTCGGTTGCCTTCTCATCGTGAGTCATCTCCGCAGTATTGCGTACGATCGGCCCGCCGGGAATGATCCCAGGGGTGATGGACAACAGCGGAATCGCGCTATTGAGCGACAACGCGGCGGGCGTACACCCGCGCGTGATGACCGCCCTGGCCACGGCCAACGACGGCTACGCGGCCGCCTACGGCGCGGACAGCGTGACTTCACAGGCGATCGAGCTACTGCAGGCGGAGTTTGGTAATCGCGCGCAGGTCGCGCTGACAACCACCGGAACAGCGGCGAACGTATTAGGACTGCGGGCCGTCACAGACTCGTTCAACGCCGTCATCTGTGCGCAGTCGGCGCATCTGCATCGCGATGAATGTGGTGCGCCGGAGCACTTCTGCGGCTGCACCCTGCTCACCGTTCCGGCCACGGACGGAAAGATCGGCGTCGACGACCTCGACGGTGTGCTCGCTGATCACCAGATGGTGCATCGAGTGCAGCCCCGAGTCGTCTCGATCAGCCAGTGCACCGAATGGGGCACCGTCTACTCTCCCGATCAGCTCGACGCCCTAGCGCGGTGGTGTCACGCAAACGATGTGCTGTTGCACGTGGACGGCGCTCGCTTGGCCAACGCAGCGGCCGCGTTGGGGTGCTCGCTGGCCGACGCGGCGAGCGGAGCAGACCTGATCTCGTTCGGATGTAGTAAGAACGGCGCGATGAACGCCGAGTCGGTGATTCTCGCCAGCGATGCCGCGCGAACCTCGGCACTCGGCTTTCATCAGAAGCAAGCGATGCAGTTGACATCGAAAATGCGGTTCGTCGCCGCGCAGGTTGTAGCGATGCTGACCGGTGAGCTGTGGCTGCGCAACGCGCGGCACGCCAACGCGATGGCGAGTCGGCTCGCCGACGGAGTACGCGCGGTCCGCGGCGTACGCCTCGCGGTCGGCCAGGTCACCAACTCCGTGTATGCGCACCTTCCGGACGCCGTACTCGACCGGATCAGCGCTGAAGTTTCCATCCATATCTGGGATCGCCAGAGTGGCGTGATTCGACTGATGACCTCATACGCGACGACACCACAGGACGTCGATCGCTTTATCGCCGACCTAACCGCGGCGGCGCGAACCTGACACCTAGGAGGCCAAACGATGAAGCCGTTCAACGCCGACGAGTACGCCGACCGACTTCTGCGCGTCCGGCAAGCAATGTCCGAACATGGCCTCGACGGAATCATCATCACCAATCCGGAGAATATTTACTATCTCACGGGTCTCAACCACCAGGGCTATTTCGCCTACACCTCGCTCATCGTGCCGCTGGAGAGCGAACCCGGACTGATTACTCGCGCCATGGAACAGGCGATCGTGCGAGACACGGTCAGCGGCGTACGACACTTCCCTTACAGTGACGGGGTCGCGCCGCTCCCCCAACCAGAACAGCCGCTGGAATCTTCCTCGGCGGCGGCGGCGATCGACCCGTCACCGATGAGCATCGGCATCTCGGTGACCGAGACGGTTCCCTCGGCGCCAGACTTCGATGCACCCGTCGACGCGACGTGCGATGCGCTGCGCCAAGTGGGATTGACAACGGGTCGCGTCGCGTTCGAGCGCTCCAGCACCTACCTGCCGTACCGGATCGCAGATGGCTTCGTGCGCCGCATGCCGCACATTTCCTGGGCGGACGCCGATGGACTGGTCGCCGACTGCCGCAGCATCCAGTCACCGGCCGAACTGGCATGTACCCGCCAGGCTGCTGCCATTTCCGATGCGATGATCATGGCCGGTACCGCGATGGCTGGGCCGGGGATCCGCGAGCAGGACGTGATGGCCTCGATCTACCAGGTCATGTTCCAGCGCGGCGGCACCTACCCCGCGTTCGTGCCACTAGTGCGTTCAGGTCGCGCGATCTCGCACGAGCACGGCACCTGGGATCAGGTCGGTCTGCGACGTAGGGACCTGCTGTTCATGGAGATGGCCGGGTGTCGATACCGCTACCACGCCCCGATCGGCCGCCTGACGTACATCGGCGGGGTGAGCCGGGAGTCGGCGCGGATCTACCAGGTCGCGCTGGACGCGCTGTACGCCGCGGCCGACGCGCTGCGGCCCGGGACGACCGCCGGCGCGGTGTACGACGCATGGCAGGCCGTCGTCGACCGCGCCGGACTGCACCATTACGGCCGGCATCACTGCGGCTACATGGTGGGGATCGGGTTCCCGCCCAGTTGGTCAGGTTCCGGCGTACCGCGCGGGCTACGTCGCGGGTCAGATCTCGTGATTCGTCCCGGCATGGTCTTTCACCTGATGTCGTGGTTGCTGCGCACCGGTCGTGGCGACGCGTTTTTCTCCGACACGGTCACCGTCACCGAGGACGGCTGCGAGTTTCTCACCCGCGCACCGCGCGACCTCATCGTCCGCTGAGACCAGGTATCCATCGTCCACAAACACTCGCCACCGATTGCGCCCGCGGCGGCTGACCGTCGCGCAACTCAGGAGTCGAGGCCCGCGAGGCGTCGCTGGACGCATAGGCGCTCGTCGGCATTCAGCGGCCGAGCGCCGTCCCCCTGCAAATAGAACGCATCGACCACGGTTGGACCGTAGGACTCGATCACTGCTGCGCGCACCCGCACGCCGGCGTCCTCGATCGCCTGTAGCAGCTGAAACAACAGAGCCGTACGGTCGCTGGCCAGTACCTCGACGACGGACGCATCGGTCGCCGCCCCCTCGGCCCACCGCACTGTCATTGGTCGGCTCCTCGGCTTGTCGTACGCCGCTGCCTTCTGCGCCAACCGTTCGGTGAGGTCCAGGGCGCCGTCGGTGGCTCGGCGCAACTGTTCGGTGAGTTCGACCGCGGCGGGCATTGAGCCGAACTGGGGTTCGACGATCAAGTCCAATAACAATGTGCCGTCGACATCGGTGAGGCGCGCACGCTGGATGGTCACCGAACGCAACGCGAGCACCCCCGCCACCGAGGACACTCGCACCCGCTCGTCACGGATCGCGACCAACAACTGTTGATACGCCCCGGGGGCGCGACCGATCACCATCGCGAACGGCTCGTCCGGTGCAGCACCGAGCACGTGACCGGCCAGATCGTCGATCACATCGAGATCCTCGACGATCTCCCCCGCCATCGTCGCCTTGACCCGGGTCACGAGTTCGACTTGTAGCGCGGTCTTCCACGGGGAGTGAGCACCCGGACCGGTGGCACGCCCATCGGCGAGCGTAAGCGCATGCAACAGGTCGACGACCAGCGGCGACGGACCAAGCGAATCAATGACCTGTTCCACGGTGCGTGGATCGGACAGGTCCCGCCGCTGCGCCGTGGTCGACAGCAACAGGTGATGCAGCACAACCCGCTGGACCACTTCGCGGTCGCGCTCGCTAAATCCCATCCGCGCCATCACGGCGCCCGCGATTCGGGCTCCGACAACGCTGTGATCGCCCGGCTGTCCCTTGCCCAGGTCATGCAGTAGCGCACTGATTCGGACCAGGTCGGGCCGACTGGACTGCACATCGACCACATCGGTCTCCAGCACGGTCTGCAGCAGGTGCCGGTCGACGGTGAACACGTGCACCGCGTTGTGTTGCGGGAGGGAGCGCACGTGGCGCCATTCCGGCAGCAATCGCTCCAGCAGCCCGTGCTGATCGAGTGAGTCCCACACGGCCAGCATCGGCGCACCGGCCGCGAGCAACGCATCGAGGTCGCGGCGCATTTCCTCACTCCACACGCCGAGGTCTGCTGGTCCTTCGATCCGAAGCCTGTCCAAGGTAAACGTCGAGATCGGCAAGTCAGCGTTCGCCGCCGCTCGCGCGACGCGCAGCAGCAGGCCCACATCGGACGCCGGTGACGCGCTGCGGGCGAGCACTACCTCGCCGTTCTGCGCGACGACGTCCTTGGCCAGGCCGCGGCGCAGCGAGCCCACTCGACTCGGCCGGCGCAACCGCTCACGCAGGCTCGCCGGCTCCTCGGCCCGACGACGAGCCGCCCGCCGAAACGCGGTGTCCAGCGCGTACGCGATCGCCCGGCCCGCGGAATTCACCTCCCGCAACAGTTGCGTTGCGGAGTCGATCCCCAGTGCGTCGGCGATCGCGGGGCGGTCCTGCGCGAGCAACAGGTCGTTACGCTTACCGGCGTGCCGGTGCACTTCACCGCGCACGTCCAGCAACAAGTTGACCGCATCGTCGAGCCCGCGTCGTACGTCGATAAGTTGCGCTCGCGCCAGCGCACGCAAGATCGTCGCGTCCCGCAGACCGCCGTACGACTGCTTGAGATCCGGTTGCAGCAGGTAGGCGACCTGGCCGAACAGGTCCGCGCGTTCGCGAATCATGAGTTGCAGTTCCGCTGCACGGGTCGCCGCGTTCACCCGCCACGCCTCAGCCACCCGGCCGCGCGCCTCGGCCGCGATATCCGCCGACCCTGCGATGAACCGCAGGTCCAGCATGCCCAGCGAGACCTTGATGTCCGAAGCCGCCAATGTCGCGGTTTCGCGGACGGTACGCACGGAGTGATCGAGTCCCAGGCCGCTGTCCCAGACCGGGTACCAGATCGCATCGGCGACCTCGGCAACCTGCGAACGCCCCAAGTCATGCAACAGGACCAGGTCCAGATCACTGTGCGGTGCGGGTTCCTCCCGCCCGAGGCCACCGACCGCTACCAGTGCGACCGGGCGATCCGGCGGCACGAGCTCGGTGAGCCATCCGTCGTACAACTCGGTGAGCCGTCGCCGCAACTCACGACCGACCAGGTGGCTATTAGCCAACAGTCGGTCGCGAGCCTCGCGGATCGAGGGACCCACCTTGGTGAGCCCCTCAGAGGGCGTCGGCGCCACGTTCGCCGGTCCGCACTCGGACGACAGTGTCCAGGCTGGAGACCCACACCTTGCCGTCGCCGATTTTCCCGGTGCCCGCGGCGCGGACGATCTCGTCCACGATTTCCGACGCCGACCGCTCGTCGGCGAGCACCTCTATCTTGATCTTCGGCACGAGATCGACCTCGTACTCAGAACCCCGGTAGATCTCGGTGTGGCCCTTTTGCCTGCCATACCCGGAAACCTCGCTGATCGTCATCCCCGAGACGCCGAGCGACTCCAGGGCTTCCTTCACGTCGCCGAGCATGAACGGTTTGATGACTGCGGTTACGAGCTTCATAACTCTTTACCTTCTCATTCCTTCTCGGATGGTGCGGAGGGCAGCAGGTCCCGTCCCGAGGCGCCCCGGCTCGAATCGCCGAACTCGTACGCCGTCTCACTGTGCATGGCCTGGTCCAGGCCAGTGATTTCGGTTTCGGTGTCGACACGGTGCGGTAGGAGGAATCCGATCAACTTACCGAGAATGAATGTACCGATGAATGAGAACGCCATCGCCGCGACAACGGCGAGCAGTTGCTTGCCGAGCAGTACCGCACCACCGCCGACGAGCAGTCCGTCGTCGGTCACGACCGAGTTGATCGAGGAGGTCGCGAACAGGCCGACGGCCAGCGATCCCCAGAGTCCACCGATCAGGTGCACGGCCACAACGTCGAGCGCATCGTCGACCTTGACCTTCTCCTTCAGTCCCAGGCTCGCAGCGCACAGTACGCCGGCGATGAGGCCGATCGCGATCGCCGCGAGCGGACTGACGAAGCCGGCACAGGGCGTGATCGCGACCAAGCCCGCGACGGCGCCGGAGGCAGCACCGAGTGTGGTTGAGGAACCGTGCCGCAGTTTCTCGTAGCCGAGCCAGCCAGCCATCGCGGCGGCCGGGGCGACGGCGGTGTTGATGAACGCGATCGCTGCCAGTTGCGTGTTGCCATCATTCACGCCAAGCGCCGAGCCGGCGTTGAACCCGAACCACCCGAACCACAGCAGGCCCGCACCGAGCAGCACCAGCGGCATGCTGTGACCGCGCATCGCGTCCTTGCCGTAGCCGCGGCGTCGTCCCAGCACGATCGCCATCGCCAGGCCGGCGACGCCCGCGTTGATGTGGACGACAGTTCCACCGGCGAAGTCCAGCGCACCCAGTTCGGCGATCCAGCCCGACGGCGACCACACCCAGTGCGCCAGCGGCGCGTAGATCACGGTCAGCCACAACACACCGAACAGCACGAACGCACCGAACCTCCAGCGGTCCGCGGTGGCTCCGGTCACTAGCGCGAGCGTGATGATCGCGAACGTCATTTGGAATGCGGCGAAGACCAACGGAGGTACAGCAAGGTCCTCAAGCCCAGGAATAGCCTGCGACGGATCGGTCATGCCGAAGAAGTCCAGGTTGCCAATGAAGGCATTCCCGTCGCCGAACGCGAGCGAGAACCCGATGACGACCCACACGACGGCACCGATCATGATCGCGGCAAAGTTCTGCATGAGCATCGCCAGGACGTGTTTGGCGCGCACCATCCCGCCGTAGAAGAACGCCAATGCGGGGGTCATGAGGAATACGAGTGCTGCGCTGATGAGGACCCAGGCAATCGACCCTGTGTCGAATCCAGCCTCCTCAGCCGGCGCAGCGAGTACCGAGGTCAGCATCTGCGGCCTCTCCTTCGTGCTGAATGTGTGGACGCGCGATCGCATCCGGGGATTCGTAAAGTTTGTGCGAGGGTTGTTTCCTGACCCGGTGCGCTGCAGTTTCCGCTCCGTAACCAACCGGCGGCTTGGATGAACATCGTGTTACAAGGCGCTCACGGCCTACTCGCCCGTACACTCGCCAGCTATCACAATCGGTCGCAGTACCAACACCTGGGGCCGAGTGTCACAATGGGTAATACGCCTCTCGCACGGTCGGTCTGGCTTGCCCGTACATCGGGTGTTCTCGATATAGGAATGGGGTCGCTTGTCGATGGCGAAGGAAACCAAACAGCTGCAGCGCGTCGTGATCCGTATCGCTGGCGATTCAGGTGACGGTATGCAGTTGACCGGGGACCGATTCACTACCGAGACGGCCGCGTTCGGCAACGACCTGTCCACGCTGCCCAACTTCCCCGCCGAGATCCGCGCTCCTGCCGGAACCCTCGCTGGCGTGTCCAGTTTCCAGCTTCATTTCGCTGACTACGACATCGTTACGCCCGGCGATGCGCCGGACGTACTGGTCGCGATGAACCCGGCCGCACTCAAGGCCAACATCAACGACGTCCCGGACGGTAAAGACGTCATCGTCAACACCGACGAGTTCACCAAACGTAATCTGTCCAAGGTCGGCTACGGTTCGAACCCGCTGGAGGACGACTCGCTCGAGCGGGTCCGCGTGCACCCGGTACCGCTGACGTCGCTGACCGTTGACGCGCTGGCCGAGTTCGAGATCGGCAAGAAGGACGCCCAGCGGTCGAAGAACATGTTCGCGCTCGGGCTGCTGTGCTGGATGTACAACCGGCCGACCGAGGGCACCGCGGAATTCCTACATAAGAAGTTCGCGAAGAACCCGGTGATCGCTGAGGCGAACATCGCCGCGTTCAACGCCGGCTGGGCGTACGGCGAGACCACCGAGTCGTTCTCGGTCTCGTACGAAGTCGCCCCCGCGAAGCTGCCCGCCGGGACCTACCGCACCATCACCGGGAACAAGGCGCTCGCGTACGGCCTGGTCACCGCCGCGGACCGCGCGGGCCTGCCGATCTTCCTCGGCTCGTACCCGATCACCCCGGCCTCGGACATCCTGCACGAGCTATCGGCGCTGAAGTCATTCAACGTGCTCACCTTCCAGGCCGAGGATGAGATCGCTGGTGTCGCGTCCGCGCTCGGCGCCGCTTTCGGTGGCCACCTCGGCGTAACGACGACTTCTGGCCCCGGTGTGGCGCTGAAGGCCGAGACGATCGGGCTAGCGGTTTCGCTGGAGTTGCCGCTACTGATCGTCGATGTGCAGCGCGGCGGCCCGTCCACCGGACTGCCGACGAAGACCGAACAGGCTGATCTGCTGCAGGCGGTGTACGGACGCAACGGCGAATCACCGGTGCCGGTGATCGCTGCGCAGTCGCCCGGCGACTGCTTCACCACCGCGATCGAGGCGGCGCGGATCGCGCTGACCTACCGCACGCCAGTGATCCTGCTATCGGACGGATACCTCGCTAACGGCTCGGAGCCGTGGCGGGTGCCGACCGTAGAAGACATCCCCAAGATCGACCTGAACCTCGCCACCGAGCCCAACGGCCCGGATGGATCGTTCTTGCCGTACAAGCGTGATGAAGGAACGCTGGCTCGCGCATGGGCCATCCCCGGCACCAAGGGCCTCGAGCACCGCGTCGGCGGTATCGAGAAAGCCAACGAAAGCGGCGAGATCTCCTACGATCCGGACAATCATGACTTGATGGTGCGGCTGCGCCAGGCCAAGGTCGACGCGGTCGCGTCGACGTACAACGCCACCGAGATCGACGACCCCTCGGGATCGGCGAAGGTACTGGTGTTGGGCTGGGGCTCGACGTACGGCCCGATCACCGCCGGCGTACGCCGTGTCCGCGCGTCCGGGGGCAAGATCGCTCAGGTACATCTGCGGCACGTCAACCCCCTGCCGGAGGACCTGGGCAAGATCCTGGCCGAGTACCAGCGGGTGATCATCCCCGAGATGAACCTCGGGCAATTGCGGACGCTGGTCCGCGCGAAGTACTTGGTGGACGCCGAGGGCTACAACATGGTGCGAGGGCTTCCGTTCGGCGCCGCCGAACTGGCCGACGCATTCGGCGAGATCCTGATTGAGGTGGAGGGCTGATGAGCAACGAAGTGCTACTAGGCATGCCAAAGGTCGGCGGCATGGACGGAGTCCCGCTCACAGACGATAAGCAGACCCGCAAGGAGTTCACCTCGTCCTCTGAGGTCCGCTGGTGTCCCGGATGCGGTGACTACGCGATCCTCGCCGCCTTCCAAGGTTTCTTGCCCGAACTCGGGGTCAAACGAGAGAACGTCGTGATGATCTCCGGTATCGGTTGCTCGTCGCGATTCCCGTACTACGTCGACACCTACGGAATGCACTCCATCCACGGCCGAGCACCTGCGATCGCGACCGGTTTGGCTACTGCCCGCGAGGACCTATCAGTATGGGTCATCACCGGCGACGGTGACGCACTGTCGATCGGCGGCAATCACCTCATCCACGCGCTTCGACGCAACGTGAACATCAAGATCTTGCTGTTCAACAACCGGATCTATGGACTCACCAAGGGCCAGTACTCCCCTACCTCCGAGCCCGGCAAAGTCACCAAGTCCACCCCGGTCGGTTCATTGGACACGCCGTTCAACCCGGTCTCACTCGCACTCGGCGCCGAGGCGTCTTTCGTCGCGCGGACGATCGATTCCGATCGCAAACACCTGACCTCCGTACTCACCGCCGCCGCGCATCACAATGGATCTGCTCTGGTGGAGATCTACCAGAACTGCAACATCTTCAATGATGGCGCATTCGAGATCCTGAAGAACCCCGATACCCGCGACGAAGCGATCGTGCCGCTCGAGCACGGCCAGCCACTCGTCTTCGGTACCGAGCGCCCGCGCGCCGTCGTGCAGCGGGGATTCTCTCTCGAGGTTGTCGACGCGGACTCGGTGGATGCGTCCGAGATCGTCGTCCACGACACCACGATCAAGGACCCGTCGTACGCCTACGCGCTGTCGCGACTGTCCGGTACCGACCTCACGCATACCCCGATGGGTATCTTCCGGCAGATCAAGCGTCCGACGTACGACTCGGCCGCGCAGCAGCAGCTGAAAGCGCAGATCGAGGCCGGACCGAACGACCTCAACGCGTTGCTGCACGGCAACAACACCTGGACCATCGCCTAACGCCCACCCGGCTGCGACGCCGGCGCCTGGCGACGCGCGGCCGACGGAGCACGCCGACGGTTAAGTAGCGTGACGTGTCGCTGGCGCACGTCGCCGTCAGGTGCCGAAAGCCTCAGATGCCGACGGCGTCAAATTCCGAAGGCGTCGGCGTACACAATCGGCCCACGAGGAGTGGCGCGGTCGGGATCGAGCGCCAACGCGAGGAATGCATCATCTGGTACGTCGAAAGGCGCGCTCACGCCGAAGCCGGACGCCGGGGTGAACCCGAACCGCGGGTAGTACTCGGCGTGCCCGAGTACGACGACCAGGTTCTCGCCGAGGTCTGCGGCAGCCGACAAGCCAGAGCGGATCGCGGCGGACCCGGCACCGGTGCGTTGCAGTGTCGGCGCGACCGCGCACGGAGCGAGCGCGAGTGCCGGTTCACCGCCCACTGTGCAGCGGGTCAATAGCGCGTACCCCACGACGTCGTCGTGCTGACCGACCGTCACGATCGACAGTTCGCCGATCCATGCGCCGGGGTCTGCGCGGAGCGCGTCCACGAGGTCAGCCTCGTCCTCGCGCTCGAATGCTGCGGCGTTGATGCGGTGGATCGCCCGGATATCGTCGGGCCGCTCGGGCCGCGTAGTCCAACTCATCCGGTTACCGTTTCACACAGTGTCGGCGTACGTCGACGGATTTAGTACGCCTGCAGTTGATGCGCGGGCCGCCGACACTCGCGTCCAGCGGCGCCACCCCAGTTGAGCGGTGGCCGGGATACTCACGTCCAGCGGCGTCTCCGCTCGTTCCGGGCTCCCCTCGCACCCACTCGGCGACCGAGTGGGGCGATGGGGCTGGCGAGTTATGGGACCGGCTTGGGTCCTAATTGGAGCGGGTCTGCATGAAGTCGACGAGCGCCTCCAGCGATTCACGCGGGACGCCTTCGGGCAACAAAGCGAGTTGCGCGCGGGCCCGTTCGACGTACTGCCCCAGCACTTCACGCGCCTGCGACATTCCATGTGAGTTACGCAGTAGCTCAAGCGCTTCGCGGTGCGGTGCGTCCTCGGTAAGCGGTCCGGACTGCAGCAGGGCCCGCAACCGTTCATCGCTTGACGGATCAGCCAAGGTAAACAACATCGGCAACGTATGCACACCCTCGCGCAGGTCCGTGCCGGTCGCCTTCCCGAGATCCTCCTCCTCGGAAGTGATGTCGATCAGGTCATCCGAGAGTTGGAACGCCATACCGATGGCCTCACCGAACTCGGTCATCGCCGTGACAATGTCCGGTGACGCTCCGGCGAACATCGCACCGAACCGACCGGACGTCGCGATCAACGAGCCGGTCTTGCCGGCGAGCACCTGAAGGTAGCGGTCGATCGGATCGACGCCTTCGGGAGCGGCCACCGTCTCCTGGATCTGCCCGGTCACCAACCGCTGGAAGGTTTCCGCTTGGATCCGGACTGCCTCCGGTCCGAGTTCAGCGACCAGGATCGAAGCGGCGGCGAACAGGTAATCGCCGGCGAGGATGGCGATGCTGTTGTCCCAGCGCGCGTTCGCGCTCATCGCGCCGCGGCGGATCTCGGCCTCGTCCATCACGTCGTCGTGATAGAGCGTGGCCAGGTGGGTCAGTTCGACCACTACCGCGGCCTTATCGACGTCTACGCTGCCCGGCCTACCCAGTTGCGACGCGAGCAGCACCAACAGCGGCCGGAACCGCTTACCGCCTGCCTGGGCGAGGTGCTTGGCCGCCTGGTCCAGCGTCAAATCGTCGCTAGAGCAGGCCTGCATCAACATCGTCTCGACGCGTTCCAGCCCCGAACGCAACGACTGGGCGATCCGCTCGTCGCCGAACTCAACTCCGGCGACGATGCGGCTCGAACCACCCACGGCAGAGGGCATCTGCTAGCCCACGAACTGCGTGGCCTTGGCCACCAGGTCAAGCAGCGGTCCGGGGAACACACCGAACAGCACGGTCAGCGCGGTGGTCACCCAGATGACGACGTCCGTGGAGGTACCCGGCTCTTCGATGAGTGCGACGTCCTCTTCCGGCGCATGGAAGTACATCAGCACGATCAACCGCAGGTAGAACACCGCAGTCACCGCGCTCAGCAGCAGCGCGACAACGACCAGCCAGGCGTAGTCGGCCTCGATCGCGGCGCTGAATGCCTGGAACTTACCGATGAAGCCGGCGGTCAACGGGATACCGGTCATCGACAGCATCAGGATGGTCATGATGCCGGCCAGCAACGGCTTGCGGCGACCCATCCCCTTCCAGTCAGACAATCGCGACGATTCGCCGTCCTGGCGGCGGACCAGGCTGACGCACGCGAATGCGGCGATCGAGCTCAGACCGTAGGTGATGATGTAGAACATCACGGCACTCACGCCGGACTCGGTGTTGGCCAGCACCGCGACCAGGATGAACCCGGCGTGGGCGATCGACGAGTACGCCAGCATCCGCTTGAGGTCGGTCTGCGCGATACCGAACAGACCACCGACGAGCATCGACACGATGGCGAACGCGGCCAACACGGGCTGCCACTGCGTGGGTACGGCGGTGTACCCGATGTACAGCACGCGCAGCAGCGCCACGAACGCGGCCAACTTCGTCGCCGCGGACATGAAGCCCGCGATCGGGGTCGGCGAGCCCTGGTAGACGTCCGGCGTCCACTGATGGAACGGCGCGATACCCGCCTTGAAGAACAAGCCGACCAGCAGTAAGCCCAACCCGATCAGCATCAACGGGTCTTGCCCGAAGTTGTTGGTCGTTTCGCTGAAGATGTCCCGCAGGTCGACCGAGCCGGCGTAGCCGTAGATCAGCGCGATGCCGTAGATGAAGAAGCCGGAGCCGAACGAGCCAAGCAGGAAGTACTTGACCGCGGCCTCCTGCGACAGCAGGCGGCGCCGACGGTTCAACCCGGCGATCAGGTACAGCGGCAGCGAGAAGACCTCGAGCGCGATGAACATGACGATCAAGTTGTTGCTCGCCACGAAAATCATCATGCCCGCGATCGCGAACAACGACAGCGGGAAGACCTCGGTTTGCACGCGCTGTGATGCCAGCAGCGCGCGATCGGCGCGGGAGCCGACCGGCAGCGCGGCTTCAGCCACGAAGTGCGACACGCGGTTATTGCCGACCTTGTCCAGGCTGCGGTCCGCGTAGAGCATGGTCGCCAACAGGCCGAACACCAGCAACGCAGCCATACTCAGCAGCGCGGGCGCATCGATCGCAATCGCGCGGCCAAGGGTCAACGTATGCGTGGAGCGCTCGGCAAAGATGGCGATCAACGCGGCGAAAATCGCCACGACGCTGAGGCCGACCTGCGATGGGAATCGCGCCGCACGCGGTGCGAACGCCTCCACGAGGACGCCGATGCACGCGGCAGCCAGCATGATCAATATCGGCGACAGCGCCGAGTATGCGATCGACGGGAGCTCAATCGCGGCTAGGTGGTTCACTTGCCGTCTCCGTTCGCGGACGCGTTGACGGGGGCGCCCGGATTATCGATACCGACATCGGTCTGCAGGGTCTGCTCAACCGCAGGGTTGATGATGTCCAACACCGGCTGCGGGTAGAAGCCCAGAATGAACACGATCGCGACCAAGGGGCCCAGGACCCACGACTCGCGCGCCGTCAGGTCACCGAACGCGCGTTGACGAACCGACTTCTTGGTCCGCTCCTTCACCGCGACACCGGCGTCGGACTCCAGGACTTCCTCATCGATGACGGCATCGTGATCGAGGTCGTCGTCCGTGTTCGGCACGACTCCGCGGGCGGGTCCGTGCAGCATCCGCTGGACGAGCCACAGAATGTACAGCGCGGCCCACACGATGCCGATGGTCGCCAGAATCGTGAACACCGGCTCACGGCCGTACGAGCCGATCAACACCAGGAACTCCGATACGAACGAGTTCGTACCTGGCAACGCAAGGCCAGCGAGACCGGCGATGAAGGTGATGCCAGCCAGCCAAGGGGCCACTCGGAACACGCCACCGTAATCGGAGATCTTGCGGCTGCGACCGCGGGCGATGATCATGCCGACCGCGAGGAGCAACAGGCCGGTGGAGATGCCGTGGTTGAACATGTACAGCACGGCGCCGGCCAACGACTGCGTGGTGAACGCGAAGATGCCCAACGCGATATAGCCGAAGTGCGCGATCGAGGTGTAGGTGACGAGTTTCTTCACGTCGTCCTGCCCGATCGCCTGGAACGCGGCGTAGAAGATGCCGATCACTGCCAGCACCAGTACCAGCGGCGCCAGATCACGCGATGCGTCCGGGAACAGTCCGAGACAGTAGCGCAGGAAGCCGTAGGTGCCGACCTTGTCCAGGATGCCGACCAGCAGCACGGTGGTGCCGATCGGGCCTGCACCGCCGGAGGCCGGCAGCCAGGTGTGCAGCGGTACCAGTGGTGCCTTGATTGCTAGCGCAATGAAGAAGCCGAGGAACAGCCAGGTCTGTGTCGTGCTGGACAACTCCAGTTGGCTCAGCGCCTCCCAGGAGAAGGTCGCCTCCCCCAGCTGATCCTTGCTCACGACGTACAGGCCGATGACGCTGGCCAGCATCACCAGACCACCGACGAGGCTGTAGATGATGAACTTCATCGCGGCGGCGCGACGACGCGATGCGCCGTACCCACCGATCAGGAAGTACGTCGGAATCAGCATCGCTTCGAAGAAGACGTAGAACAGGAACACGTCGGTCGCGGCGAACACGCCGATCATGAAGACCTGCAGCACCAGGATCCAGGCGAAGTACCGGGCCTGGTTACCGACGGCCGGGATCGAGTCTTCATCGTCGCCGGGCTGGTTGATGTCATCGCCGAGCGAGCGACGCTTCCACGATGCGATCATCACGATCGGCACCAGGATCGTGGTCAGCAAGATCATCAGCAGCGCGATGCCATCGACACCGAGCGAGAAACTGACGCCGAGCGAGTCGATCCAACCGACGCTGGAGGTGAACTGCAGTCGTGCACCGTCGGCGTCGAAGGTGAGGACCATCGCGATGGCGATCAACAGTTCTAGCAGCGCGAAACCGACGGCTGCCTTCTTGGCAATCTGCTCCCCCGCCTCGTCGCGGCCGACCACGGCCACCACGATCGCGCCGAGTAACGGCAGCAGGATCAGCAGGAAGAGGAAAGGAAAGTTGCTCACGCGAACCTCACCGCCAGTAGCGCGATGATCACAGCGACCACGCCCACGAGCATTGACAATGCATAGCTACGAACCGCTCCGTTCTGGATGCGGCGTACGCGCGTCGAGGTAGCGCCCACGCCACCCGACAGTCCGTTGACGGCGCCGTCTACACCGTGGTCCTCGATCCACAGCGAGGCGCGGGTAAGCGCCAGGCCCGGCTTCTCGAACACCGCTTCGTTGAACTTGTCGCCGTACAGGTTGGCGCGAGCGGCGGCCACCAGTGGCGAGACCCTCGCCGGGGCAACCTTCGGGATCTCACGCTTCGGGCCGAAGAGCAGGACGCCCAGTGCGACACCGCCGACGATGAAGACCAGCGTGATGGCCAGCAACACGCCCGACGGAATCGGGCTCTCCTCCATCGCATGGTGCAGGTCGATCGGAGCACCCAGGCTGGTAGCTAGCCAGTCCGGCAGCACCGCGGCCAGCCACACACCACCGCCGAGCGAGCCGATCGCCAGGATCATCATCGGAACCGTCATGGTCGCGGGCGACTCATGCGGGTGGACGTCGTCGTCCCACCGTGGCTTACCGAAGAAGGTCATGCACATCAGTCGGGTCATGTAGAACGCCGTCAGACCGGCGCCGAGCAGCGCCGCACCGCCGAGCAGCCATCCTTCGACCCCACCGCGTGCGAACCCGGCCTCGATGATCGGGTCCTTAGAGAAGTAACCCGACAGCGGCGGAATGCCGATCAACGCGAGGTAGCCGAGCGTGAAGGTCACGAACGTGATCTTCATGTGCTTCCACAAGCCGCCGAACTTGCGCATGTCCACTTCGTCGTTCATGCCGTGCATGACCGAACCGGCACCGAGGAACAGACCGGCCTTGAAGAAGCCGTGCGCGACGAGGTGCACGATCGCCAGGGCGTATACGCCGGGGCCAAGACCCACAGCGAGGAACATGTAACCGATCTGCGAGACGGTCGAGTACGCCAACACCTTCTTGATGTCGTCGTACGCACAACCGGCCACGCAGCCATACAGCAACGTGATGGCGCCCACGATCGTGACGACCAGGCGCGCCGTATCGGTCGCGTCGAAGATCGGGTTCGAGCGGGCGATCAGGTAGACGCCTGCGGTCACCATCGTTGCCGCGTGGATCAGCGCCGACACCGGAGTCGGACCTTCCATCGCGTCCGGCAGCCACGCTTGCAGCGGGACCTGACCGGACTTGCCGCAAGCACCGAGCAACAGCAGCAGGCCGATCGCGGTGACCAGTCCGCCGGTGAGCGTGCCGACGGAGTTGAACACGTCGGCGTACTGAGTGCTGCCAACCTTGGTGAACATGATGAAGATGGCGATCGCCAGACCGACGTCACCGACGCGGTTCATGATGAACGCCTTCTTCGCGGCGGTAGCCGCAGCCGGACGCTTGTTCCAGAACGAAATCAGCAGGTACGAGGCGACACCGACGCCTTCCCAGCCGAAGTACAGCGCGACGTAGGAATTACCGAGCACCAGCAGCAACATCGCGGCGACGAACAGATTCAAGTACGCGAAGAACTTGCGGCGTTCGGGGTCATGGCTCATGTAGCCGATCGAATAGATGTGGATCAACGATCCGACACCGGTAATCAGCAGCACGAACGTGATCGACAGCGGATCGAGCAAGAGACCGGCGTCGATCTTGAGATCACCCGAAGCCGTCCAGGTGAACATGTGCAGGTTCTGCGCCCGCGAGTCGGTGCCCTTGAGGTGGAAGAAGAGGAACAGCCCGAGCGCGAACGACAGGATGGGCATAGCGCAACCGAGCAGGTGGCCCCACGCGTTCGCGCGTTTGCCGAGCAACAGCAGCACGATAGCGCCGGCCGCCGGCAACGCGATCAGCAGCCACATGAGGTTGAACGGTGCACCCGCGGTGACCGCGTCAACCTGATCGGCGGCGAGATTCATAGAGGTCGTCACATTCGTCCCTTAGTACTTCAGCAAGTTCGCATCGTCGACCGAGGCCGAACGGCGGGTACGGAAGATGGCCATGATGATCGCCAGACCCACGACGACTTCCGCCGCGGC
This sequence comes from Cumulibacter soli, assembly GCF_004382795.1. Classification (NCBI taxonomy): domain Bacteria; kingdom Bacillati; phylum Actinomycetota; class Actinomycetes; order Geodermatophilales; family Geodermatophilaceae; genus Cumulibacter; species Cumulibacter soli. Next base: position 270,514 of record NZ_SMSG01000001.1, read on the forward strand.
AACCACCATCACGAACAGCGCCATAACCTGGCCTTCGAGCTGACCATGCATGCGGCCGAACGTCACCAGGGTCAGGTTCGCCGAATTGAGCATGAGCTCGATCGACATGAACACCACGATGGCGTTTCGGCGGACGAGCACGCCGATCGTGCCGAGCGTGAACAGGATGGCCGCGAGGACCAGATAAGCGACGGGGTTCACGCGTCCTGCCCTTCCTGCGTGGTGGTCTTGACCTGCCGCAGCGTGCCATCAGATGCACGGCCGATCAGGTGTCCTCGGGACATCGGCAGCATTTCAACGCCGGTGGACTGGCTCTCCGGGGCAATCGTGCCGTCAGGCAGCAAGGCCGGCGTAGCGACCGAGTGTGAGGTCGCGAATACGCCCGGTCCGGCGAGCGGATGTGGCGCATCGGATGCGAACCGCTCCAGCGCACGCGCCTTCTGTCCCTTGGGCTTGCCGCGCTCGATGTGTGCGAGCACCATCGCGCCGACGGTGGCGGTAATCAGCAACGCGCCCGTCAGTTCGAACGCGAACAGGTAATCGGTGAAGATCAGCGCGGCGAGCCCCTCGACGTTTCCGCCGGCGGCAGCGGTCGCGTCATTGAGGCCGAGCGAGGGCACACCGTGCGTGGACTTGTAGACGACCACGCCCACCAGGCTGGCGAAGCCCACGCCGAACCACGCGGCGTACGCGCGTTGTCCGCGCAACGTCTCGATCAGCGAGTCGGACGCGTCGCGCCCGACCATCATCAGCACGAACACGAACAGAATCATGATCGCGCCCGTGTAGACGATGATCTGGGTGACCCCGAGGAACGGTCCCATCTGCGCCATGTAGAACACGCCCAGGCTGAGCATCGTCGCGACCAGCCACAGCGCCGAATGGATCGCGTTGCGGGAGAACAGCATCCCGATCGCGCCGAGCACCGCGACCGGCGCCATTACGTAGAACAGCGCCGTCTCGCCGCTGGACATCACCCCCGGCGCGTTCGCCAGGATGGTCGTCAGTTCGGTCATTTAGCCGACTCCTCCTGAGTACGCAACGAGCCGTTCTCGAAGTCGCGCAGTAACTCCGGCCCGTTCACGTAGTAATCCTTCTCGTCCTCGCCGAGGCGCATCGGATGCGGTGGCTGCTCCATCCCCGGCAACAGCGGGGCCAGCAGATCCTCCTTGGTCCAGATGAGGTCCTGACGGTTGTCATTCGCGAGTTCGTAGTCGTTGCTCATGGTCAGCGAACGTGTCGGGCACGCCTCGATGCACAGTCCACAACCGATGCACCGCAGGTAGTTGATCTGGTAGATCTTCCCGTAGCGCTCACCGGGCGAAAAGCGCTGCTCGTCGGTGTTGTCGCCACCTTCGACGTAGATCGCGTCAGCGGGGCAAGCCCATGCGCACAACTCGCAACCGACGCACTTCTCCAGGCCGTCCGGGTGACGATTGAGTACGTGCCGGCCGTGATAGCGCGGCTGAACGTCAACCTTGACTTCCGGGTATTTCAGCGTCGCACGCTTACGGAACATGGTCGTGAAGGTCAGCCCGAAACCCTGCAGGGGGCCGGGCAGGAAGCTCTTAGCCATCGGAGGACTCCTTCGCTGAGATCGCGCCGGACGACGTACGACCGCTCACCCGGGGGGTGCGCCCACCGCTGGTGGGCCGCGCGCCCGGCACGGCGAGGTTCATTGGCGGGATCGGGAACGCGGGGTTGGCGTTGATGTTGTCGATCGGTTTCTCCGGGCGCTTGAAGTAGAGCACGGCGCCCGCGATCACCAGCACGGCGAAGATTCCGGAAGCGATCCAGCCCCAGGTCGGCATCTTGTCGCCGTTCTGCAGCATGCCGGTGCGGATCAAACCGAGGAACATCGTCCACGCCAGAGCGGCCGGGATCAGTACCTTCCAGCCCAACGCCATGAACTGGTCGTAGCGCATACGCGGCAGGGCGCCTCGCAGCCAAACGAAGAACGACAGGAACAGCGCGGTCTTGCCCAGGAACCAGAGCATCGGCCACCAGCCGGAATTCGCGCCCTCCCAGAACGTGTCTATCCAGAACGGCGCTCGCCACCCGCCGAAGAACATCGTCGTCGCCAGCGCAGACACAGTCGCCATATTGATGTACTCAGCGAGGAAGAACATCGCGAACTTCATCGAGGAGTACTCGGTGTGGAAGCCACCGACTAGTTCGGACTCGGCCTCGGCGAGGTCGAACGGCGCGCGGTTGGTCTCGCCCACCATCGCGATCACGTACAGGATGCAGCTGATTGGCAGCATCCAGAAGAACCAACCGCGGATCCCCTGCGCAGCAACGATTTCCGAGGTCGACATGGTGCCGGCCCACATGAAGACGCCGACGATCGCCAAGCCCATCGCGATTTCGTAAGAAATAATCTGCGCGGTCGAGCGCAAACCACCGATCAAGGGATAGGTCGAACCGGACGACCAACCGGCCAGGATGATGCCGTAGGCGCCGACCGACGCGCACGCGAGGATCACCAGGACGCCGACCGGGGTGTCGGTGAGTTGCAGCGGCGTCTGTTCACCGAACATGCTCACCATCGGGCCGACCGGAATGACCGAGAACGCCATATATGCCGGTACCGCGACGATCACCGGCGCGATCCAGTACACCGGTTTGTCGGCCATCTTGGGGATGACCTCTTCCTTGAAGGCCAGTTTGATGCCGTCGAACAGCGACTGCAGCAGAGCCCAGGGGCTGTTGCGGTTCGGTCCGGTCCGGTTCTGCATGTAGCCGATGAGCTTGCGTTCCCACACGATCATCGCCAACACGATCAGCACCAGCAGCACGAAAACGCCGACAGCCTTGATCAGCGTGATCCAGAACGGATCGTGCCCGAAATCCTCAAGGGTGGGTACGTCCGCCGGCAGTGCAGCAGCGAGCGAGTACATCAGTTCTGACCTCCGGCCGAGATACGTACAGCGGAGCCGATCGCCACTTGCAGCTCGCGCCGCACATGGCTACCTGGTGAGTTCATCGGGAGCCACACGACACGATCGGGCATATCAGTGACTTCCAGCGGAAGGCTCACCGCGCCATGGTCGCTGCCGACGGTCACGATGTCGCCGTCGACCGCACCGATCTCGGCAGCGGTATCCGGCGAGAGGCGCACGATCGAGGGGCGCGCGGTGCCTTGCAGGTGCTTTTCCTCCACCTGCAGGCTGCCGGAGTCGACGAGTCGGCGCCACGAGGACAGGATCGCCGATCCAGCTGCTGGCTGCTCCGGCAACGGTGCGGCCGTCGTGTGGATCGGGTTCGGCCGGCGCTCGGTTGAACCGAGCCGATCGATTTCCGCGATGGCCTGCGATGCAGTCAGCACACCCAGCTCGATATTCAGCTCGTCAGCGAGCATGCTCAGCACGCGCGCATCGGACGGTACGCCGACGGAGTGGATCGTCGCCTCGAATGGACGGCGACGTCCCTCCCAGCTGATGAACGTGCCGGACTTCTCGACCACGGGCGCGACCGGGAGAACGACGTCCGCCCATTCCGTCGCGGCGGACGGCAGCATTTCCAGGCTGATCACGAACTTCGACGCCTTCATCGCGTCGATAGCCAACTGAGGGTCTGGCAGGTCGTACGGGTCGACACCGCCGATCAACAAACCGCCGAGGTCGCCGTCGCGGGTCGCCTCCAGAATGCCGGTCGTGTCACGACCGACTTCGCCGGGGATCGACGTACGCCACACCGTCTCCAACTCGGCCCGAGCACCGATGTCGGCCACCAGTCGTCCGCCGGGCAACATCGACGGCAGCGCGCCGGTATCGATCGCGGCCCGCTCGCCTGCGCGACGTGGAATCCAGGCGATACGGACACCGTCTCGCAACAGTGCCGAGGTGGCCCGCAACGCGCCGGGAATCTCGGCCAGACGTTCACCGACGAGCACCAGGCAGCTGCCGTCGGCAATCGCCTGCGCCGCTCCGGCACCAGCACCACCTGCGGTTCCGTCGCCGATCGCGGTGAGGACAGCGGCCTCGGCGCCCGGCGTGGTCATGATGACCTCGGCGTCCAGCTTGTCGGTGGCCGGCGTCGCAAACGGCGCGACCGAGTAGACCTTCAGGCCGTTCTTGCGGACGGCCTTGCGCAACCGCAGGAAGACCGTCGATGCCTCTTCTTCCGGCTCCAGCCCGAGCAAGATGACTGACTTCGCACGATCGAAGTCGGCGAACGTAACGGCACCGTCTTCGAGGCCGACACCGGCGACGTGAGTGGCGAGGAACTCCAGCTCCTCGTCGCTGTGCGCACGGGCGCGAGCGTCGATGTCGTTGGTGCCGAGCACTACGCGGGCGAACTTCGCGTAGGCGTAGGCATCCTCGGCAGTCAATCGCCCACCCGGCAGGACGCCGACTCCGCCGGCCTGCTGCGCAGTGCGCAGCCCGGCCGCAGCGACCTCGAGGGCCTCGGGCCAGGACGCGGCAACCAACTGGCCGTTCTGATCGCGCACCATCGGTGTCATGATCCGCTCGTTGCTCTGCGCATAGTTGAACGCGAAGCGGGTCTTGTCGCTGATCCACTCCTCGTTGACGGCCGGATCATTACCGGACAAGCGGCGGGTGACACGCTTGCGCCGCCAGTCCACGCGGATCGCCGCGCCACTCGACTCGTGCTCGTCGACGACTGGCGTCGACTGTAGGTCGAACGGGCGTGCACGGAACCGGTAGTCAGCGCTGGTCAGCGCGCCGACCGGGCAGATCTGGATCGTGTTACCGGAGAAGTAGGAGTCGAACGCCTCGCCGTCGCTGATCGATACCTCTTCGTGCGACGTCCGCTCGAACAACTCGATCAAGGGGTCACCGGCTACCTGGGCCGCGAATCGGGTGCAACGCGCACACTGCACGCAGCGTTCGCGATCAAGCAGGATTTCGGTCGACAGCGGCTTCGGCTTCGGCCAGGTCCGCTTCTGCTCCACCATCCGCGATTCGCCACTACCGGTGGACATCGACTGGTTCTGCAGCGGGCACTCGCCGCCCTTGTCGCAGATGGGGCAGTCCAACGGGTGGTTGACCAGCAGCAGCTCCATGATGCCCCACTGGGCGCGGGCGGCCACGTCGCTGGTGAGCTGGGTCTTCACGACCATGCCCTCGGCGATCTCCATCGTGCAGGAGGCCTGAGGCTTGGGCATCGGGCGACCGCCCATTTCCACCTCGACCATGCACTGGCGGCACGCGCCGACCGGGTCCAGCAGCGGGTGGTCGCAGAACCGCGGGATGTTGATCCCGACCTGCTCTGCCGCCCGGATGATGAGCGTGCCCTTGGGCGCGGTTACCGAGATGCCGTCGATCGTCAGCGTGACGGTCTCGACCACCTCTGCGGTCTGGTCAGTAGTCATGACTTAGCGAACTCCCGCGGCGGCCGGCTCGGCGTCGGCGCGCTTCTCGTCGGTGGCGTCGACGCCGCCGTTGGCGATGGCATCGACGTACTCCTGCCGGAAATGCTGGATCGAGGCCTGCAGGCAACCAACACCACCATCGGCCAGCGCGCAGAACGAGCGGCCGCCGATCGTGACGGTGATGTCCAGCATCTGGTCGATCTCGGACTCGAGCGCCTCACCGTCTTCGAATCGGCGCAAGATTCGCTCGAGCCAGTAGTTACCTTCGCGGCACGGCGTGCACTTGCCGCAGGACTCGTGCGCGTAGAACTCGATCCACTTGCGAGTGGCGCGCACGTTGGAATCACTATCGTCGAAGATCATCACAGCGCTGGTGCCATTCATCGACCCCGCTGCGGCGACCGCATCGAAGTCGAGCGGTACGTCAAGGTGCTCATCGGTGAAGCACGGAGTCGACGACCCGCCTGGCGTCCAGAACTTGATCGTGTGGCCGTCGCGGATGCCGCCGGCCATCTCGAGCAGTTCACGCAGCGTGGTGCCCATCGGTGCTTCGTACTGCCCAGGGTTCTTCACCCGACCGGACAGCGAGTAGATGGACGTTCCCGGGCACTTCTCCGGGCCCATCTCCTTGAACCAATCGGCGCCACCGAGCACGATCCCGGGAACGGAAGCGATACTCCCGACGTTATTCACCACAGTGGGCGATGCGTACAGGCCGGCAACCGCCGGGAACGGCGGCTTGAGACGCGGCTGCCCCCGGCGTCCCTCCAGGGACTCCAGCAGCGCGGTCTCCTCGCCGCAGATGTATGCGCCCGCACCGGCGTGTACGACGATGTCGAGGTCGAACCCCGAGTCGAGGATGTTCTTGCCGAGATACCCCGCGGCGTACGCCTCCTTGACGGCGTTCCGTACCCGGCGGATCGCGTGGATAGCTTCGCCGCGAATGTAGATCGCGCAGTAGTTCGAACGGATCGCGTAGGAGGAGATGATGCAGCCCTCGATCAGCGCATGCGGATCGAGCATCATCAGCGGCAGATCCCGGCACGTGCCCGGTTCGCCTTCATCGGCGTTCACGACGAGGTACTTCGGCTTCGCGCCAGGTCCCTCGGTGCCCTGCGGCACGAATGACCACTTCAGGCCGGTCGGGAAGCCCGCACCGCCTCGTCCGCGCAGGCTGGAAGCCTTCACCAACTCGATCAGTTCGTCCGGGGTGGCCTTCAACGCCTTCGGAAGTGCCTTGTAGCCGTCAAGGGACTCGTACGTCTCGATCGTCCACGGCTGGTCGGCGTCCCAGCGGTTGCTCAACACAGGAGTCAGTGGCATTACTTGTTCTCCTCCTTAGCGGCGATTGGCGTGTTGTAGTCCGCCGCCGGCGCAGTTTCGCCGCGTTCGCGAGCGAGTTTCAGACCACGCAACGAAGATTCGATGTTGTCCACCGAAGCAACCTTCGCGGCCACCAGTTCGTCGTCGAGGACGCCGGCGAGTTCCAGTTCGGCCTCACGGAACGACGTAATTTGCGCACCGCGGGTGGGCTTCGGTTTCTGCCCGGCACGCAACGACGCGACTAGTTCCTTCGCGGATTGCACAGACTGCTTGTCGAAGAATTCGTAGTTCACGGTCACCACTGGGGCGTAGTCGCAAGCGGCCAGGCATTCAGCGTGTTCGAGCGTGATCGTGCCGTCGTCGGTGGTCTCGTTATGTCCTACGCCCAACTCATCGGAGAGCTCGGCGTAGATCTTGTCGCCGCCGAGCATCCCGCACAACGTGTTCGTACATACGCTCACGAGGTGTTCACCGGTGGGACGACGCTTGTACATGGTGTAGAACGTCGCCACGCCGCCAACTTCGGCCGCGGAGATGCCCAGTACCTCGGCGCAGAACTCGATTCCGGCCTGACTGACGTAACCTTCCTCGCCCTGCACCAGATGCAGCATCGGCAGCAACGCCGAACGCGACTGGGGGTAGAGGTCGATGATCTTCTGCGCGAGCGCGCGCGTGTTCTCGTCAAGTGCCATCAGCGGTCGCAACCTCCCATGACTGGATCCAGTGAGGCCACCGACGCGATGACGTCGGCCAGCAGACCACCCTCGGACAGCGCAGGCAGCGCCTGCAAATTGATAAAGCTGGGTTCACGCAGGTGCACGCGCCACGGGCGGGTGCCGCCGTCGGAAACCACGTGCGCACCGAGTTCGCCGCGCGGGCCCTCGATCGCCACGTATGCCTGGCCGGCTGGAACGCGGAAGCCTTCGGTCACCAACTTGAAGTGGTGGATCAACGCCTCCATGGACTGGCCCATGATGTGCTTCACGTGCTCGAGCGAGTTGCCCATGCCGTCGGCGCCGATGGACAACTGGGCGGGCCACCCGATCTTCTTGTCCTCGACCATCACCGGGCCGGGACCTTCGGACTTGAGGTGCTCGAACGCCTGGCGGCAAATCTTCAACGACTCGCGCATCTCGGCGACGCGTACGACGTACCGGGACCAGCAGTCGCCGGCGTCATGCGTCGGAACCTCGAAGTCGTACTCGTCGTAGGTCAAGTACGGTTCGGTCTTGCGCAGGTCCCACCCGAGACCGGCGGCGCGCAGCATCGGACCGGTCACGCCTACCTGCAGACAGCCCGGAACGTTGAGGAAGCCGACGCCCTTGAGGCGGCGGATCCAGATCGGCTGACCGGTGAGCAGTCGCTCGACACCGTCGATCTCGTCGTCCATCTTGTCGGCCCACCAGGTGAAGGCCTCATCGAAGTCGGCTGCCAGATCCTGCGCTACCCCACCCGGACGGATGTACGCGTGGTTCATCCGCAAGCCGGTGATGTTCTCCAGGATGTCCAGACAGTAGTTGCGTGCTCGGAATCCGTTCGTCGCGGCGGTGGTCGAGCCGAGCTCCATACCGCCGGTCGCCAGCCAGATCCAGTGCGAGGAGATACGGCAGATCTCCATGGTGATGACGCGGATGATGTCGGCGCGGATCGGTACGTCGGCGTTCAGCAGGCGCTCGACGCTCATCGCGTACGACGCCTCGGTGAACAGCGGCGACAGGTAGTCGGCGCGAGTCAGGAAGGTGGGCGCCTGCGTGTAGGTGCGGTACTCGACGTTCTTCTCGATACCGGTGTGCAGGTACCCGACGACGGCGCGCGCCTTCTCCACGGACTCACCGTCGAGGTCGCACACGATGCGCAGCACGCCGTGGGTCGAGGGGTGCTGTGGGCCGAGGTTGATGACGAGTTTCTCGTCCTCCAACGGATCGCCGGTCTCGTCGAACAGGTCGTCCCAGTCGCCGCCGGTAACGGTGTAGACCTTGCCCTCGTTCGTCTGCCGTGAATCGGCGGTGGGGGTGCTCATCGCGTCCTCCCAGAAGTGATGATGGTTCGCATTACTTGTAGGACCTCCGCTGATCCGGCGGCGGAATGCTCGCGCCCTTGTACTCGACGTCAATGCCGCCGAGCGGATAGTCCTTGCGCTGCGGGAATCCGTTCCAGTCGTCAGGCATCAAGATGCGGGTGAGCGCATGATGCCCGTCGAAGATGACGCCGAACATGTCGTACGTCTCACGCTCCTGCCAGTCTGCAGTCGGGTAGACCTCGCTGACCGTTGGCACGTGCGGATCCTCGACCGTCGTCGCAACCTCGAAGCGCACCCGGCGACGGAAGGTCATCGAGGTGAGGTGATAAACAACGTGCAATCGCTGCTTGCGGTACTCATCCTGCTGCGGGTCACCGGTAGACGACACTCCGCCGTCGCCGCGGTAGTAGTCGACGCCGGACAGTGAGGACAGCAGCTCGAATCGCAAACTGGAGTTGTCGCGGGCAATCTGCATGATCTTCGCGATGTGCGACTTCTCGACGTAGAAGGTGATCTCGCCACGGTCGACCATGGTCGCCAGGTGCGCCTTGTTCCACTGCGGATACGCCTTGGCGAAGATGTCCGCGACCTCGTCGAACCATCCACCGTACGGCCGCGGCGACGAAACACTCGGGATTCCGGAGCCGGCTTGGGTGACCAAACCGCCCATACCGGAGGTATCGCCGCTGCCCTCGACACCGAACAGTCCGCGGCGACCGGAGGCCTGCGGCGCGGGCGTTGGGTCGAACTCGGAGCGAGCGTGCGAGACGAACGCGGTCGGATCGGTGACGCGCGCGGCTACCTCATCGCCTTCGGCTGCCCCCTGCGGTTTGGAGCCCTCCGGGGCCGCGGCATCCTTCGCGTCGGAGGCCTGGCCATCGTCGGCCGGCTGCTCAGCGGCGTCGGTGGCCGGGGTCGCCTCGGTGGCGGTTTCGTCCCGCTTCGCGGACGAGCCGGAGCCCCGACGCTGGCGCCGCGCGGACGGACGCGGAGGGGCCGCGTTTTCCTTGGTGTCTTCGCGGGTCTCGTCCTTGCCCGAATTCGGGTTAGGCGTGCTGATGCTCATCGGCGACCTTCAACTTCTTTGCGCGTGGGCGAGGCGAGCTCGCGCTGCTTCGCGGCCAGTTTCTTCTGCGGGGAGTCCTGCTCGAGCATGAACTGCTTCTCGCGACCTTCGCCCTTGGCCTTGATCCAGTCCTCGCGCAACGTGTCGCCGGACTTGCGCTTGGTGGGATTCCACGACTTGTGGAACGGGGTGTAGCCGGCGCGACGCACGCTCGAGGGCATATCGACGTGCAGGTTCGCGTTGCGCTCGGCGACCTCTTTCGCGCGCTTGGCATTGATCGGCTCGTGCAACACCTTGTACTGCAGTTTCAGGATTGCATCGAGCAGCATTTCCGGTCGCGGTGGGCATCCGGGCAGGTAGATGTCGACCGGAACAATATGGTCGACGCCCTGCACCACCGAGTAGTTGTTGAACATGCCGCCCGAGCTGGCGCAGACGCCCATCGCGATGACCCAGCGCGGTTCGGGCATTTGGTCGTAGACCTGACGGACGACCGGGGCCATTTTCTGCGTCACGCGGCCGGCGACGATCATCAGGTCGGCCTGACGTGGCGTGGCGGAGAACCGCTCCATACCGAAGCGCGCAAAGTCGTGCATCGGTCCACCGGTCGTCATCATCTCGATTGCGCAGCACGCCAGACCGAAGGTCGCCGGCCACATCGAAGCCTTACGCGCGTAGTTGCCGAGGGCCTCGACGGACGTCAGCAGCAGTCCACCGGGAAGTTTCTCTTCAATACCCATTGTCTTGCGACCTCACTAATTCCAGTTGAGTCCGCCGCGACGCCATTCGTAGGCGTAAGCGACCGTGACGAGCGCGATGAAGATGGTGATCTGGATGAGACCAAACCAGGCCAATTGCCCCATCGCGACGGCGAACGGGTACAGGAACAACATCTCGACATCGAAGATGATGAACAGCATCGCCGTGAGGTAGTACTTAATCGGGAAACGCCCGGAGCCTGACGGCTGCTCCACCGGCTCGATACCGCACTCGTACGGGTCGTACTTCGCCTTGTTATAGCGCTTGGGCCCCACGATCGTCGCTAGACAGACCGAGAAGACCGCGAACCCGAGGGCGAGTACACCCAGCGTGATCAGTGGGACGTAAATGTCGAGCACTTAGCCACCCATCCTTGTCAGCATGTGTTGCATGGACGCCGCCGTTTCCACTGTATGGGTCGGTCGGTAGGTGTTTGAACCCTCGCCGTAGCGCATCACATTCGTTGTCGAACCGTTCATCATGACCGCACCGCCGGGGTCATTTTTTGCAATCCGATCAGGATCCGGTCCATCGCATCACCGTCGCGGGGGTCGGTGAGGTTGGCCATCATCTTCAGGACAAACTTCATGAGTGTCTTGCGCGGCAGGCCGTACTTGGTCGCCGCGCGCATCACGTGCTCGTTACCGATCAACTTCACGAACACACCGCCGAGGCGGTAGTAGGAGCCCAGGTGATCAGCCATCGCCGAGTTGTAGCCCTCGAGGGCGCGTTCACGGGCTGAATCCGTGCGACGTCCGTACGCCTGTGCCACGGCCTCGGCGGCGAGTTGGCCGGTTTCCATCGCATACGCAATGCCCTCGCCGTTGAACGGGTTGATCGCACCGGCGGCATCGCCGACGAGCAGCAGCCCATCCTTGTAGTGCGGGTGTTTGTTGAAGCCCATCGGCAGGCCACCACCACGGGTCGGCCCCGTGGCGTTCTCCTCGACGTATCCCCACTCTTCGGGGAGCCCGCCGAGCCAGCGCACCAACAGATCGCGGTAGTTGAGGTCCTGGAAGGACGCCGAGGAGTTCAAGATGCCGAGACCGACGTTAGACGTACCGTCGCCGACACCGAATATCCAGCCATACCCGGGAAGCAGGCGCTTGTCGCCGCCGGGAAGTTCCTCCCAGAGCTCCAGCCAGGACTCAAGGTAGTCATCGTCGTGTCGCGGAGACTTGTAGTAGCGGCGTACGGCGACACCCATCGGACGCTTTTCGTCGCGGAGAATGCCGGCCCCCAGGCCCAAACGGCCGCTCATCCCGTCGCAGGAGATGACCATCGGCGCCCGGTACTCACGCAGTTCCTTACCGGGCCCCACCTTGGCAGTGACTCCGACAATGCGGCCGCTGGGATCGTTGATAGCGCCGGTGACGTTGCAACTCTCCACTAACTTCGCGCCGACCTGCTGGGCGCGGCGAGCAAGTAGTTCGTCGAAGTCCGATCGCGGGCGCACCAGCCCGTAATCGGGGAAGGACGCCAGTTCGGGCCAGTCGAGTTCGAGACGAACATTGCCGCCGATCACACGCAGACCCTTGTTGCGGATCCATTTGCCTTCCAGGTCGACTCCGTCGAGACCGCTGGCGCCCTCGGTCGTGTCGATCCCCATCCCGATGATGCTCTTCACCGCGCGGGGGGTGAGGCCATCGCCGCAGACCTTGTCGCGCGGGAACGAGGACTTCTCCAGCAGCAGCACCTCAAGGCCTTGGAGAGCCGCGTAATAGGCGGCGGCCGATCCGCCGGGGCCGGCGCCGACGACGATGACGTCCGCGTCCTGCTGCGCGCTAATTGCGCTCATGGATCCCTACTCCAGGCATGCTACTGAGGCGTCCAAGGACGCGCTTGTGAAAACGTGCACGATCTAACATCGGAGAGTTTACGGGTCACCGTTAAGCCTGCGCGAACTTAGGCGAACCTTACCGATCGCTCAGCGCGCGCTGGCGGTCGATTTCGGCTTCTTCGCCCGGTGCAGTGCAACGATTCCGCCGGTCAGATTGCGCCACTGCGCCGCCGTCCAACCCGAGTCATTAATCAACTCGGCGAGAGCTTGCTGGTCGTGCCACGCCTTGATTGAGTCAGCCAGATATTCATAGGCCTCCGGGTTACTGCTCGCCCGGCGCGCCAGTTGCGGGATCAGCTTGAGCGCAGCGTTGTAGTACGCCACGCGAAGCGGCGCCCAGCTGGGTCGGGAGAACTCGCACACGACGAGGGTTCCGCCGGGGCGAACCACACGCGCCATCTCAGCGAGCGCATCGCCGGTCCGCACGACATTTCGCAGGCCGAAGGAGATCGTCGCCGCGTCAAACGCCTCGTCCGCGAACGGGAGGTGCAAGGCGTCGCCGGCCAGCAGCGGCACGTTCGCACGCTGCACCGCCGAGGTGTGTTTACCCGCGGCGAGCATGCCGAAGGTCAGGTCGGATCCGACGGCGTACGCCCCGGAGCGCGCGAGTTCGACCGTGGACACGCCGGTACCGCAGGCGAGGTCCAGCACTCGCTGTCCGGGCTGCAGTTCGAGCGCGTTTCGGGTCGCCCGGCGCCACACCCGATCCAGACCGCCGGACTGCAAGGTGTTCATCAGGTCGTAGCGCTTGGCGACGCCTTCGAACATCGCCTGCACTTCCTGCGGCTTCTTCTCTAGCGTGGCGCGAGTGGCATGTTGGTCTGGCACGCACGCGACTATAGTCGCCGGGTGCGGTCCGACGGGCCTCGACGGCGGCATACAAGCCGGACGAATTAAGACGTCGCCGCCCCGCTGCGACGGCTAATTATCGCTGGGGTTCTGGATTGCCGCGACGAAGGCGATACTGCCGGTCGCGATGACCCGCACCGCGAACAGGAACGGTCGGTCGAGGCGAATCTCCACCGAGTCGTCGGGGTTCGCTGACGAGGCCTCCATCCCGCCGGCGGTGGCCGCCGCGCCCTCGGTCCCCTTCTCCGCGACTTTCAGCCAGGCCTCGTGCTGCACGAACGACAACTGGGTTGGCTCGTCGGCGAGCGCCGAGAAGTCGGCCACGTCAGCATCGAACGCATCGACGATCCCCAACTTCTCCAACGCGGATGACAACTCGATGCGCTGCTTCGCCTCGAAGACCGGTATGTAGAGCTGCGCCTCGGTCTCCGCCAACTGCTCGACTACGTCGCTCACGCTTTCCGGAGTCAGCGACCCGATCGCCTCGGCGAGGTCAGTGTCTTCGGCCGGGAGGTAGAACAGGGCTACCAGGCCGTCGTCCTTGTATGGCAGCTCGAATGCGATGGCGCCGTCCTGCTCGACGTACGGCACGTGCCGGTGATCCTGCATGTAGTCGGCCTCGGATGTCGAGCCATCGCCAAGGGTGAAGGCATCTGCGGAGGTCTTGTCCGGGTTGAAGTCCTGCGCCCATAGCGCGTTCAGGTACAGGGCGTTGACCAGCACCGTGCGGGTGTCCGGCGTGACTTGGCCGGATTCGAGCAGGTCGGGAATCTTGTCGTTGGTGCGCTGCGCGACCCAATCGTTGATCGTCGCGGTGGCCCCGGACGGGTCGCTGAAGTCAACCGAATGTGGGGCGACCCCGAACCACTGCGCGACGATCGACGCGTAGTCGTCCTTCACCGCGAACGAGTCACTGACGAACGACGTATTCGCCATATCGAACTGCGCTTGCTGCAGTGCCGCAATCGCAGTGATCTCGGCGTTCGCGCCGGTGCGCAGTTCGGTGGCGTCGGCGCAACCGAACGCCTCGGCGATCTGGGTGAGCGTGTCGCCGTCGGCCCCTTGCGCGATCAACGCCATGCACTGACTGATGGATAACGGCGAGATCACAGCATTAGCCGCGGGCTCCGCGGCGACGGCTTCCGCGAGCATGGCGAGCGCGAACCCGGTGGTGCCCGCCTGGTACGCCGCCGCGGCTGGATCGTCCGCTGCGGTTTGCATGCTCGCTGCATCTGGATCATCGAAACCCTCGGGTGAGGGTTCTGGTTTATCTGGTTCCGCAGAGCACGCCGCCGCGGCCACGATGAGGGCCAGGCCGCCCGCCAAACCCAACGCCGCGCGCCGCGTCACCGCTCGTTGTCCCAGATTCATGCTCAAGCTCCCCAAAAAAGTGACTGCGCCGTGGTGTGTGGCAACGTCGCGTGCCCCCGCACCGTGGCCGGTTATCGCGTAGGACCGGTCATCTTGGAAGCGGGTTCCCACTCACCCTGCCACGACTGACGCGATCCTGAACCGATCGACGTTGGGTCAACCAGCGGTCGCCGCTCGGCGCGGTGCAGCGACTCGCGCGCCTGCCCAGAACAACTACTAGGACGTGCTACCAACGAAGGCGGTGCGGTCAGCACTAAACTCAGAGGTCCCATCGGCGTCCCGGCCGGTGGCCGTCCCTGGCCCAGGAGGCGCCCCGTGATTGGAAGCAAGATCCTGTCGGTCGGCCATTACCAACCGCCGCGGATCGTCACTAACGACGAGATCGCCAAGATGGTCGACACCAACGACGAGTGGATTCAGCGCCGGGTCGGCATTCGGGAGCGGCGCTGGGCAGCACCCGAGGAATCTGTCGACACTATGGCCACCAAGGCCGCCGAGGACGCACTCGCCAAAGCAGGGCTCGCCGCAAACGAGATTGACGCGATCTTCGTGGCCACGTGCACAGCGCTCGATCGCTCGCCGAATATGGCGGCCCGGGTTGCCGCAGCGCTGCAGATCACCAGTAATCCGGCGGCGTTGGACATCAACGTGGCATGTTCGGGGTTCTCGCACGCGCTAGCGCTCGCACAGCAGGCGATTGCGGTCGGCAACTCCCGGAAAGCATTGGTAATCGGTTCGGAGAAGCTGACCGATATGACCGATCCCACCGACCGCTCCACGTGCGTACTGACCGCCGATGGGGCGGGCGCGATGGTTCTGGAAGCCTCCGAGGAGCAGCACATCTCCCCCGTCGTGTGGGGGTCGATCCCCGAGATGGGCGATGCAGTTCGAATTGAACGCAGCAATAACGACAAGTTCGCCCAGAACGGGCAGTCCGTATTCCGCTGGACGACCGTGCAGTTACCGAAGATCGCACTGCAGATCCTTGAACGCGCCGACGTACGCCCCGAAGACGTGGGCGTGATCGTGCTGCACCAGGCCAACCTGAGAATCATCGAACCGTTGGCACGCAAAATCGGCGCCGAAAACGCGATCGTCGCCACGGACGTCGTCGAATCCGGGAACACTTCCGCGGCATCCGTTCCGCTGGCGCTATCGAAGCTGTTGGAATCCGAGTCGATTCCCAGCGGTACGCCGATCCTGATGTTTGCCTTTGGCGGCGGGCTGTCCTACGCCGGTCAGGTCATCAAGGCTCCGTAGCCGAGGGAACGCCGCCTCGCGTGACGAAATACCCGTACACGATGCTGGTCGACGGGTCGCAGCGGGTCACGATCCGGCGGTGGTGATGTTCTCACCGCAACCGAGCACGCGGACTACGTATGCGGACTACCCGGGCTAGGCGTGGGTCGCGTCCGCGGCGGCGATAACCCGACGCGCGAAATCCGCGCGGCGCTCCCGCTCGTGATCCCGACTCACCTGCACCTCGATCACCCGAATACCACGGGTCGTCCCAGCGAGGGCTGCGCGCAGTGATTCGCGGTCACGGCAGCGCACATGAGGCGTACCGCTCGCCGCACAGAGCGCCGCGATGTCCACGCCCAGTGGCGTTCCGAAAACCCGTTCGAAGTCATCCGCGTACGCGGATGCACCCTGTTCCAGGCTCGCGAAGATCGCGCCGCCGTCGTTATTGATCACCACGATGCTCAGATCGGGTCGGGGCTCGGATGCGGCGATCAACAGGCCGTTGCTGTCATGCAGAAACGCTAGGTCGCCCAGCAGCGCGGTCACCGGCTCGTTGTGCTCGCGCTGATGTGCCAGCGCCGCGCCGATCGCCGTCGAGACCATCCCGTCGATCCCCGCGGCTCCGCGATTCAATAGAACTCGCCGTGCCCGGCGTGCGGCCCGGGTATCTAGATCACGAATCGGGTTGGACGACGCTACAACCAACAGGCCCGGGTACGTGTCGGCGACCTGGTGCGCGGCGGCGCCTGCGTCGAACCTCCGCGCCGACTCCTCGTCGATCACCGTGGCCGCAGCCAGATCGGCGCGGCGCCACACAGCGGCGAACTCCGGGTCGACCGGACCGGTGAAGGACACCGCGGACGCCAACCGGGCAGCATGGCCAGTCTGAAAGGCATCGGCCAGGTTGCCCTGGTCATGTACGACCGTAACGTCGATATCGCTCTCGGTCGCCAACGCCGGGATCGCACGCCCCAGCGTCGGCCTGCCCACGATCACCAGATGCTCCGGACGCCAGCGCGACAATAACGCCGAGGACAACAAGAACGCGCCGCTGCGCAGGCACTCCTCGTTGGCCCACCCCAATGCGCTACTGGCCTCGACATGAACAGGGAATCCGGCCGCCGTCGCCGATTCAATCGACGAAGCGGCCAGCGCTGCGCCGCATTCGGCTACAACTACCACGGTGCGCGGTGGCAGCGCGACGTCCACTAGTTCGGGGAGTTGTTCGCGGGGATTGCCTTCATGCTGGGGATCGGCAAGTTCATGAAGGCGCCAAGGAGCGTCGGGAACCAGTGGTGCGGTAAAACCGAGGTCGATCTGCACCGGTCCCGCTCCGCCGCTGGCACTGGTGAGTTCGGTGACAGCCTCCTTCAGCAAGACCGCCCAATCGCCGGGGCGCTGATCATCCAGATGGACCGCCGCGCGAGTCGCACTGCCAAACATACCCACCTGATCGATGGTCTGATTCGCTCCGGTACCTAGCAAGCCCAACGGACGATTTGCTGATATTACGACGATCGGCGTATGGGACGTCGACGCTTCGACCACCGCAGGATGAAGGTTAGCCACGGCCGTTCCCGATGTGGTCACCACTGCGGCGGGCACCCCGCCGGCCTTCGCCAGTCCAAGCGCCAGGAAACTCGCCGAGCGCTCGTCGATACGCACGTGCAACCGCAGGACGCCGGCCCGCTCGGCGGCGGCCAACTCCAGCGATAGCGGGGTATTTCGCGATCCGGGGCTAAGGACGTAATCGCGAATACCCGCATCCAGCAACGCACGCAGGGTTTCGTGTGCCAGCTCGACCGCGCTCATGCACCCACACCCGTCAGCGATATCGCTGATATCCGGTCGATCCAGCGTTGACGGGTAGTCGCGTCCGCGCGGACGTGGTCAAGTCGGTCAGGCACAATCCGCTCCTGCGGTACGGCGATCTCACCGTCGGCCGCGATCAGGCTGGTGCTACACGCATCATCGGTGAGCAACTGCGCAGTGTTGAGACCGCAGGCGTAGGGCAGTTCCGGCAGCGCCGCGGCCAGCGCTACGGACATTGCCAGTCCGACGCTGGTTTCCAGGGCCGATGACACCACCAACGGCAACGTCAGCTGCTCCGCGAGTTGCAGCGTGGCGGCAATCCCGCCCAGCGGCTGCACCTTGATGATTGCAACGTCCGCGGCTTCCTTGCGTTGCACGAGAAGTGGATCCTCGGCGCGACGGATCGACTCGTCCGCGGCGATCGGCGTGTCGACCGAGCGTCGTACGGCCGCGAGCTCGTCGACTGTTGCGCAGGGCTGTTCGGCGTACTCCAGCCCGCCGGCAGCGGCGTCGATCGCCCGGATCGCGTCGATCGCATCGGTCACAGTCCAGCCGGCGTTGGCGTCTACCCGGATCTTGCCCCCGGGTCCGAGCACGTCGCGGACGGCGGCAACTCGGTCGCAGTCCTCGCGCAGCGACCCTCCGGGCTCCGCGACCTTGACCTTCGCCGTACGGCACCCGCCGGAATCTCGTATAACCTGCTGCGCGCGCTCGGTACCGACGGCGGGGACGGTGCAGTTGACCGGGATCGACGTACGCCTCGGCGCCGGGAACGGATGCTGCGCACCATCGATGGCCGCGCGCAACCAGGGAGCAGATTCGTCCGGGCCGTAATCCCAGAACGGCGAGAATTCAGCCCACCCCGCCGGCCCCTTCCAGAGCACACCTTCGCGCACGGTGATTCCGCGGAATCGGGTCCGCATCCCGATGGAGTAGACGAAGAGCTCGTCGGGGTCAGGAATCACCCAACTAGTTTAGTTCGACTGGTTTTGGTTAGGCGGCCCTGACTGACCGATAGATTGTGATCCGCCAGTCAGGGTCGACACGCTTAGCCCTGTCGGGCCTTGAAGCGCGGATTGCGCTTATTGATTACGAAGGTTTTGCCGTGCCGCCGCACGACCTGGGACCCAGGACGGTTTTTCAACGAACGAAGACTCTTGCGGACCTTCACGGCAGTTCGACCCTCCCCTCGCACACCGCGCGTACCAGCCTGCGCGGCACCGAATGCTGCACCCCATCGACGACGATCGGCACGAGATCTGGCGCACTTGCCCGCCATCGCGCGCGTCTACTACGAGTGTTGCTGCGCGACGTACGCCGCTTCGGAACAGCCATACCAACCTCCTTATTGAGAACGATTCTCGATAGTACAGGATGGCGTCGTGCAGGTTCGGGTCGCTACGTAGACTCACGTCGTGACTGATAGCGCGCCCGCGAACGGCATCTCAGAGATCTTCGACCCGTCGTCCTGGCAGGAGGTGTCGGGATTCGACTTCACCGATATCACCTACCACCGCAGCGTCGGCGACGCCGAGACTAAATCTCGCGGCGTCGTACGTATCGCGTTCAACCGCCCCGAGGTGCGCAATGCGTTCCGCCCGAATACTGTCGACGAGCTCTACCGGGCGCTTGATCATGCCCGCATGTCTACCGATGTCGGCGCGGTCATCTTGACCGGTAACGGACCGTCTCCCAAGGACGGCGGCTGGGCGTTCTGCTCCGGCGGCGACCAGCGGATCCGCGGCAAGGACGGCTACAAGTACGCCGAAGGAACCACCAGCGACACCATCGAACCCGCACGGGCCGGCCGTTTGCACATCCTGGAAGTGCAGCGGCTGATCCGCACCATGCCGAAAGTTGTCATCTGCGTTGCGACCGGCTGGGTCGCCGGGGGCGGGCACTCGCTGCACGTCGTTGCCGACCTGACCATTGCCTCGGCCGAGCATGCGCGGTTCAAGCAGACCGACGCCGATGTCGCGTCCTTCGATGCCGGCTATGGCTCCGCATACCTCGCGCGTCAGGTCGGGCAGAAGTTCGCCCGTGAAATCTTCTTCCTCGGCTCGGAGTACTCGGCCGACGACGCCCATCGGATGGGCATGGTCAACAAGGTCGTGCCGCACGCCGAACTCGAGAAGGTTGCACTGGAGTGGGGCCGGACGATCACCCGCAAATCCCCCACCGCTCAGCGGATGCTGAAGTTCGCGTTCAACATGATCGACGACGGTTTGATGGGGCAGCAGGTATTCGCCGGCGAAGCAACTCGCCTGGGCTACATGACCGATGAGGCGGCCGAAGGCCGCGACTCATTCCTGCAGAAGCGCGACCCCGACTGGTCGGCGTACCCGTACCACTTCTAACGACCGTGCAACTCCTGCGACCGTACGTCGTACAAGCGGTCCCGACGCGTGCCGATATCGCCGAAGTCGCGTCGGTGCTCGGCGCACCACGAGACATCCTGCTGCCGGTGGACGCCGCTGATCGCGAGCGCGTCCTCGCTGCCGCTCGGGTCACCGATCCGGTCATCGGCGACCAGGAGCCCCTCGTGCTCGGCGTCGCCACGACTGGGTCGACCGGAGCACCGAAAATCGTGCTGCACACCGCGCGTTCGCTGCGCGCATCGGCTGATGCCGCCATCGAGTTCCTCGGCGGACACGGCCAATGGCTGCTGTGCCTGGGTATCAACCACATCGCCGGCATTCAGGTCGTACTGCGCTCCGCGCTCGCAGGGATCGACCCGGTCGTCTGCCCGGCCGGTGGTCCATCGTTCGTCGACCAGTTCACCGCGGCCACCAACCAACTCACCCACGCTCGCCGGTACGTGTCATTGGTCCCCACCCAGTTGCAACGCCTCATCGACGGCGGCGCGTTGGATGCCCTGCGTTCGCTAAGCACCATCCTGCTCGGTGGGGCGGCGGCGGATCCGGGCCTGCTGGCGCGCGCCAGAGACGCGGGGGTCAACGTGGTGACAACGTACGGCGCGAGCGAAACGGCCGGCGGTTGCGTGTACGACGGCATTCCGCTGCGGGGCGTCGAGGTCGACACCACCGGCGGTATCGTCCGACTCAGCGGTGATGTCGTCGCCAGCGGCTACCGCGATCCGGTAGCGCAGGACCCGCTCGACGGGCGCACGTTCACCACCTCGGATCTCGGCGAGATAAGTGACGGCCGGCTGCGGGTGCTGGGACGTGCCGACGACATCATCAACACCGGCGGCAAGAAAGTCTCGCCGCTGCGGATCGAGCAGGCGCTCCGCACCCTGCCTGGCATCGATGACGCGATCGTGGTCGGGATCCCGGACCTCGAATGGGGGCAGCGGGCTATCGCGCTCGTCAGCGGTCCCGGTTGCGATGAACCCCGCGAAGCGTTACGAACCTTGCTTGCACCGCACGAATTGCCTACCCAGTTCTTGCTGCTGCCGGAGTTGCCGTACAAAGGTATCGGCAAACCGGATCGCGCTCAGGCGTTGCGGATCGCGCTCGAGAATGCGTGATCAGTCGGCTTTCTTGCCGGTCGACCGGAACTCGTCGCGCATGCTGAGTTGTTTCTCCTTGCGCTGCGACATTCCTTCCGCGACGCGGACGCGCATCTTCGACAGCGCGAAGAAGGACACCGGAATGGACACGATGGCCGCCGCGACCGCACCCGGCAGACCTCGGAAACCGATCAGCCAGAACCCCGCCAGAATCAGCGCGAAAATACCGAGCCGCGCGATGAAGTAGCTCAGGGCGAGGCCGGTGGTGGACTGCTTCTGCTGCGGGGCCTCGGACGAGGATTCGGGAGTGTCGCTCACGGCCGCCATTATCGCACTGACTGCGCCGCAGGCGGTGAGATGTCGCGCACCGGCCCCTCACCCGATGCGAGTCATTGCCGCCACAGCGCGCCGCGGAATACCGAGTTAAAGTAGACCAGCACAGCACGACCGGAAGGCCCGCCATGTATGCGCTCTTCGCCGCGTTGATCGCCATAGCCGTGGTCACCATGATGTGGCGCTATTTGGAGCGTGAAACGCGTGCTGGTGACGATGACGACGGCGATCTTCAGGCCCGTCGACCCCGACCGGCCCTGCCCCGTCGCGCGCCCAAGACACGCACCCTCGCTCCGGACGACGATCCGGACTTCCTGCGCGAGTTGGGCAAACGGATCCATAAGGACCCCAACGACGAGCCCCGGCCCGACTCGAACTAACCAACCGGCGGCCAGCCGCCTGCGCTGCTGAAAACGCAGTCTGAGCGGCGCCTCATCGCTGTATGTGGCTTAACTGCACGCCTGGACTGCGACTTCAGCAGGCTGGATCACAGGCCGCTGTAGGAGTGCAGGCCGGAGATGACCGTGTTGACCACGACGAAGTTGAAGATCATCGTCGCAGCGCCCAGCAGGTTGATGTACGCCGCGCGCTTACCCTTCCAGCCTGCGGTCGCCCGCGCGTGCAAGTACACCGCATACACGACCCACGAGATGAACGCCCAGGTTTCCTTCGGGTCCCAGGCCCAGTAACGGCCCCATGCGGACTCCGCCCAAATCGCGCCGGTGATGATCGCGAACGTCCAGATCGGGAAGGCAAACGCCATGGTGCGCGCCGCGAGCCGATCCAGCACCCCCGACGACGGTAGGTTCCCGGCGATCCGCGACGGTACGTAGTCCTCGGTCTCCCGCTCACGCGCCTCATGCTTGGCCTTCACCAGGTACAGCCACGACGCGACCGCGCTCACCAGCAGAATTCCGCTGGCGATCGTCGCTGCCGTGACGTGCACAGCAAGCCAGTACGAGCGCAGGGCAGCCACGACTGGCCCCGCCTCGGCGTAGAACTGAAGTCCGATAACTACCAGGATCAGAATCACTGGGGGCAGGACGAACACGCCAAGGAAGCGTCGGGACGACTTCGCCGTCGAGAGCACGAGATAGGTCGTCACCGCGCAGATGCAGATAGCGGACGCGAACTCGAACATGTTGCCCCAGGGCAGTCGGTTCGTCGCGATACCGCGCGCCACCAGGGCGGCGACCTGCAGTGCCAGGCCGAGGATCGTCAGCACGAACCCGATCAGCCCGAGTCGGGGACCCCACACCGACTTCGACGGTGGCGGTTCGTTGGGTTCGACGGGTTCGTCTTCGACGAGACCGCCGGCAGCGGACGTCGAAGCTCCGACACTCGCCAGGTCGCGCTCGGTGGCCTCAGCGCGCAACACACGCTGGCGCTCGCGGGCCGCGGCCTTCGCGGCAGCACGCCGCTCCCCCTTACCAAACGCGTAGTCACCGCACAGGGCGAACAAGCCCGCGGAGTAGGCGACGATCGCGCCGGAGAACAAATGATCCGATACGGCCGCCAGCGACGCGTTGACGCTCATCAGGCCTCCTCATCTGGTGCAGGGTCGTCATAGAGAATACGCGCACGTAATCCGGCGAACTCATCGCCGAAGGCCGCGTGACCGGAGTGTGCGAGACCGCCGACCTCGATGCGGCGTACGCCGTCCTCGACATCTCGCACACGCACCCAGAGCCGGCGGCGCCGCAGGAACAGCGTGCCCATCAGTCCGATCAACGCGGTGATCGCGAACGCCAGTACCCAGCCCTGAGCGGGGTCATGGCTGATCTGGAAGGCCGCCCATTCGGCGACCCGATCGAAGGTGATCGTGGTGCCGTCCGGCAGGGTCACCGACTCGCCCGGAGACAGGTTGACCGACTCGACCCGCTCCAGCAATCCGTCCTCGATCACTTGCTGATCGAGCGTGTAGACCGACTGCGGAACACCGGTGTCGAGGCCGGTATAGCCCTGGTAGATGAACAACGCGACCATCGGGTTCAGCAACCGCGGGTCGGTGGACACGATCACGCCGTCCCCCGCGTCCTGCGCGGTCGGGGCGAGGAACCCTTCCATCGCCAAGGAGTTTTCCGCGTCCCCGGTGTCGATCTTCAAGGCGCCCTCGGAGCCGAAGTTCTGCTGATCCGACGGCAAGAACGGTGCCTGCTCCTCGCGGACGGTGCCGTCGGGCATCTCGATCGTGAAGACCGGCGCATATCCGTGCCCGGTGACATAGGCGCGGACGCCGTCCGTACGTAGCGGGTCGTTCGTTCCAATCACCTTGTGAGCACCGGTCGAGTCAGCAGCCGGGCCGTAGTTCACGTCGGAGAGGAACTGCGCCGGAGTGAGGTCGGCCTCGTACACCGTCTCGAACGAGTTCAGCGTGATGCACAGATCGGCCATATCGGCGCCGTCGACGAACGTTCCCCCGGCGAACGAGTCGTACGCCATCTGCGTATTGCAGAACTCCTCGCCCTCGATCGCGATGCGCGTGGCCTCGTAGCCATTGACCTTGCCGACGGCGAGCGCGATGAGCAGTCCCAGCAGGCTCAGGTGGAAAACCAGATTCCCGGCTTCCTGCAGGTAGCCCTTCTCGGCGCTGAGCGTTTCACCGTTGGCGTCGTGGCGGCGTACGACGCGCCACCGTTTGCCGCGCAGGGTCTTCTGCGCGTCATCGAGTACGGCGCCGGATTCCAGTTCGGTGGTCGCGTCGCCGTACTCGGCGAACCTGGACAGGTTCCGCGGCGCTTTCGGCGGTTTAGCGCGGATCCCGCGCAGATAGATCGAGATCCGCGGCACCAGGCAGCCGACGAGCGAGATGAACAGCAGCAAATAGATCGCGGCGTACCACGGCGAGGAGAACACCTCGAACAGGCCGAGCCGGTCGATCCATGGGGCGAGAGTCGGATGGTCGGCGTAATACTCACGGATCTTCGACGGACTCAGATTGCGCTGCGGCAATAGCGAGCCAGGTACGGAGGCCACGGCGAGCAAGAACAGCAGGATCAGTGCCGTACGCATCGAGGTGAGCTGGCGCCACCAGTAGCGGCCGATCTCGCGCGCGGAGTGAATCACCGGCTTACGCGGCGAGGCATCCTCGCGCCAGAGCACGTCCTCGCGCGGTTCGGGTTTGGAGTTCAGCGTATCGGCGTCGCGCTCGACATCGGCCTCCGCACGGGCATCGACAGAGTCGCTCCCCTGGACCTCGTCCTCGCGGCTGTTGGTCTCGGCATCGTGTTCGTCGCGGGTCACAGCAGGAGCTCCCCGGCCGGGAACCAACCTTGAATGGTGGCGACGATGTCGATCCACCAGCCCGTCAGCAGCACGATCCCGAGCAGGATCAGCATCACGCCACCGATCTTCATCAGCGCGCCGGCGTGCTTGCGCGCGAAACCGGAGGCCTTCATCGCCCAGCCGAATCCAGCGGCGATCAAGATGAACGGAAGTCCCAGGCCGATGCAGTACAGCGCGGTCAAGAACGCGCCGCGTTCGGCACTGCCCTCCTGATACGAGAGCGTGAGAATCGCGGTGAGCGTCGGACCGATGCACGGTATCCAGCCGATCGCGAAGAACGCCCCCAGCAGCGGTGCACCGACGAGTCCGGCGGCGGGCAGCTTGTGGAAGCGCCACTCGCGCTGCATCCACGGCAACTTCCCCAGAAAAGCGATGCCCATGATGATGATCAGCACGCCCATCACCTTGGTGATGGTTGCCTCGTATTGCCGCAACCAGTTTCCGGCCTGGCCGAACAGCGTGCCGTACGACACGAAGACCGCGGTGAACCCGAGGACGAACAGTGAGGCGCCGAGCATGACGCGGCGGCGGGCAGGTTGCTGCCGCGCGGCGGGTTCGGTCCCCGATTCGCCCGCGACGGTCGCGACATAGGACAGGTAGCCCGGCACAAGCGGCAACACGCAGGGAGATGCGAAACTCACCAGGCCTGCCGCGAGCGCGAGCAGGCTCGCCAGCAGTAGCGAGCCTGCGGTGACGGTGGTGTCGATGTCGGCGAGGAGGGTCATTCGGCCAGCAGCTTCTCGATCGTGCTGGTCAGATCGTCGAGGTTGACCGGGGCGGTGTACGCCGCAGCGACGCGACCTTCAGCGTCGAAAACGACGGTCGACGGGATGGCTGCGAGCGGGTAGTTATTCAGCTGCAGTCCGATCTTGGTACTCGGGTCGAACAGGCTCGGGTAGGTCAGTCCCTCTTGTTTGCTGTAGGTCTCACCCTGGCCCTTTGAGTCGCGGACCAGGACGCCGATCAGTTGCACACCCTGCGGTTGGTAGGTCTCGTACACCGCCTGCAGGTCCGGCGCCTCGACGCGGCACGGTGGGCACCAGGTGGCCCAGAAGTTCATCACGACGATCGTGTCGGCGTAGTCGTCGAGTTCGAACGGTTCGCCATCCAGCAGCTCGCCACTGATATTCGGCGCGTCCTGCCGCTCGTCGACAGGAATGACCTCGCCGTGCGGGGTGCCCTCCACGAACCGGAACTCGCTGCCGCCCTCAGGGGCGTCGGTGCTGGCCGAGCAGCCCGCGAGTGCAAGCGCCGAAACGAGGAATGCGGTCAGTATCCGTACGAGCCTCATGCGCCGACTCCGTTACCGCCGTCGCCGCACGGTTCGACGTACTCGACGTGTGAGACGACCTCGCCCTCGAAATGCAGTGAGGTCACGGACGCGAGCGCGCACTGACGACTGCGCGGATCGTGCCATAGCCTGCGACCCTGCACGGCGCAACGCATTGTCCAGATCGGCAGTTGGTGTGACACGCACACCGCCTGGTGACCGCGTGCCTGCTGGCGGGCGGCTTCGACGGCCATGCTCATCCGCACCACGATGTCGACGTACGGCTCGCCCCAGGAGGGCTTTATCGGGTTGCGTAGGTGCGGCCAGTTGCTCCGGCGGCTCAGGATCCCGCCCTTGCCTCCCCAGCGCTGGCCCTCGAAGGTATTAGCTGCCTCGATCAACCGTTCATCAACGGCGACTGGTAAATCCTTGGCACGTGCCAGCGGCGCTGCCGTGTCTTGGGCTCGCTGCAGCGGGCTGGCGACGAGGTAGCGAACGTCGCGATCGGCGAAATAGTCCGCTACCCGTTGCGCCATCTTCGCCCCGTCGTCGGACAGCCGGAACCCGGGCATCCGCCCGTAGAGGATCCCGTCCGGATTGTGCACCTCGCCGTGCCGCACGAGGTGGACGACGGTTTGCTCGCCCACCGTTACCGCGCCGCGGCCGCGGCGCTGGCGGCGTAGGGCAGCGCCTCATCGATCCGCGCCAGCACGGCATCGTCGTGCACGGACGAGAGGAACCAGCATTCGAATCCGGACGGCGGCAGGTACACACCGCGCGCGAGCATCTCGGCGAAGAACGCGGCGAACCGGGTCGAGGACTGGGTCCGCGCGAGTGCGTAGTTGGTGACTTCGGGCGCCTCGGTGTCATCTTCGAACAAGAAGACCGAGAACATCGTGCCGGCGGTCTGGATGCGGTGCGGTACGCCTGCGTTGAACAGCGCCGCGGACACCATGCCTTGCAACTGGCTACTGGCTGCCGCGATCTTGCCGTATGCCTCATCGGTGGACAGTTGCAGGCTGGCCAGCCCAGCAGCGGTCGCCAACGGGTTACCGCTGAGGGTGCCCGCCTGGTAGACCGGCCCGGCCGGGGCCAGCATCGACATCACGTCTGCACGGCCACCGAATGCAGCGGCAGGCAGTCCGCCGCCCATCACCTTGCCGAAGGTGAACAGGTCAGCGGTGACCGGGTCCAGTCCATACCAACCAGTGGCCGATGCCCGGAAACCTGTCATCACCTCGTCGCTGATCATCAGCGCGCCATGCGCCTCGGTGACTTCTCGGATGACCTGGTTGAACCCAGCAACCGGCGGTACGACACCCATGTTGCCCGGCGCTGCTTCGGTGATCACACAGGCGATCTCGGCACCTCGCTCGGCAAACAGCGCGCGCAACGCGGACGCGTCGTTGTACGGCAACACGAGGGTCTCAGCGGTCTGGGTCTGCGTAACGCCCTTCGTCTCCGGGATAGCCAGCGTCGCGACCCCCGATCCGGCTTCAGCAAGCAGCGAGTCGACGTGCCCGTGGTAGCAGCCGGCAAACTTGACGACCAGGCTGCGCCCGGTGAAGCCGCGGGCAAGGCGAATCGCGGACATCGTGGCCTCGGTCCCCGAGTTGACCAGTCGGATCGCTTCAACCGGGCTGCGCGAGACGATCTCCTCGGCGAGCAGCACTTCGTTTTCCGTCGGGGTGCCAAAACTCGTGCCACGCTGCGCCGCGCGAGTGACCGCCTCGACTACCTCCGGGTGCGCGTGCCCATGCAGCAGCGGTCCCCAAGAGCCGACGAGGTCGACGTACTCGCGGCCGTCGACATCCGTCATGAATGCGCCTTTACCGGAGGCTATGAACCGCGGCGTCCCGCCGACAGATTTGAACGCGCGGACCGGAGAGTTCACCCCACCCGGAACGACCTCGCTCGCGCGGGCGAACAGTGCGGCGGACGCGGGGGCTTCATCTGGATATGGCACGTTCGTCATTGTCCCACCCATGAGGCCGTCGTGCTCCCTCAGGCAGCGGTGGCCCGCACCACTCTGCTCTTCGCAGCACCGATCCTACGCACTAACGCACCCATCACATCGCATCGACGGCGTGCGGGCATAAGGTCAGTAATTTCATAAACATTTGAGAACGATGAAATTCAATTCATTGCGATTTTCCTCGCCGACACTTAACTTGACGGGGGTCGACCTAGAAATCACTGCTACAAGAGAAACAACGAGATCAGGTGATTAACGAAATGAGTTCAATCTCAGCACACGCAACCGGTCCTTCGAATCGAATCGGTCAAATTCGGCGCCGCTTGGCCACCATTGCAGCTGTCGGGTTAGCGGCAACTGGCTTGGTGATATCGAATGCCGCCGCCAGCGAGGCGGCTCCGGCTCCGGCTCCGGCTCCGGCTCCGGCTGCTACATCATGCGGCGTAAATCTTAGCGGGATCTATGGTCAAGCATATTGCTATAGCATCACGGCCCCGTATTCGCAAGTGCGGGCAAAAGTGTCATGCCCGGGCGGATATATCAACTACGGGCCATGGGTCGGCGCGCAGCAGTACTCAGCGGCGTTCTGCGGGTTTGGCATTTATCCGACTCTAGTCGACTACCAGCTCAGTTAGTAATAGTTAATAACCAGGACCAGCTTGATCAGAAAAACCCTGATCATCAGTCGATGGGAGTATTGCGACCCGAACCGCAATGCTCTCATCGACTCATGACCAGTTGACACACCAAAGGAGCGTGGAACGTCGGGTTGCCATATGAGGGTCTACAGATCACCACAAAGCTGTATCGTCTGCGTCCGTTCCCGACATTCCTGTTTCACGCGAGTTGTACGTCATCCATTAATAGATCGCCACCGCGCAGGATCAAACGTTAGCCCGCACCCGGTGAGGCTCGATGACTTGCCAGCGCAGTCCGCGTCGGGATCGCTCGGTTTATCTATAGCAGGAACCATAGTCACCGCGCGGTTACCGCCTCCCGCTCGATTCAGACGTCATCGGCCGTAATTCACACATGTACGCGTTCGCTGTCCTTCACGCCAGATGGCATAGTGGTGCGTAGTCCTCGCATTCCAACCCGAAGGCCAACATGCGCCGCCCCTACATCGCTCAGCGTCTACTGGTTGCCTGCCTCATCATGATCGCCCCGGTCGCAGGCTGTAAGTCATCCAACGCCTCGCCAAGTTCCGGGCCGAGCCCGAGCGTCGCCGAACGGATCGATTCGGCATCGCTCGACTGGATCGACAGCGTTCCAGACCTACACACGCTCGGAAAGCCAACTGTCATCAATTTCTGGGCAACGAATTGTGGGCCCTGCGTCGAGGAGATGCCGATGCTGCAGGAGTTCGCGAGCGTGCACACAGCCGACGTAGCGGTAATCGGGATCGCCATGGAGCGATCAAGTTCAACTGTCGAGTCTTTCATCGACGAATACGGTGTGACCTACCCAATCGGCGTGGACGCAAAGTCAACCGTGGGAAGCCTTTTCCCAGAAGTGGTTGGGCTTCCGGTCTCCCTTTTCATTGATTCGAGCGGGCGCGTAGTCGAGACGCACATAGGGGCGCTCACAGCGTCAGATCTCGACGGATTCTTGGCACCCGCCCGTTAGCCATGAGCCGGCCTGGCTCATCCGACTACCGCAACATTGCCACCCGGATGTTCCATGTGTCGCCATCGACGACCGTCAGGTCCGCGCCTTTACCGGAGGCTATGAACCGCGGCGTCCCGCCGACAGATTTGAACGCGCGGACCGGAGAGTTCACCCCACCCGGAACGACCTCGCTCGCGCGGGCGAACAGTGCGGCGGACACGGGGGCTTCATCTGGATATGGCACGTTCGTCATTGTCCCACCCAGGAGCGGGTCGTGCTCCTTCAGGCAGCGGTGGCCCGCGCCACTCTGGCTGCCGTAGCGGCGTCGTCACGCCTCAATTGCGCCGGCCACCTTACGTTCAAGCGCAGCCATACCGCGGCGCGGCAGTACGACGATTCCGTTGATCTCCTCGCGTCCACGCCCCAGTGCCTGAGTGCGTTCCTGTGCAGAGGCGCCGTCATCAGCGGCGAGATCGAACAGTTTGCGAGCGCGGTTCAGATGCGCCTGATCGGCGACATCGAAGTCGCTGAATCCGCGCCTAATCGCTTCAGCCTCGGCTGCGCGGAACGCGGTCTGCAAGGTATGGACCGCGGCTCGGTACTGGTCGACATCGTCACGATCAGTGAGATCCTCGGCGCTGCCCGGCCGCAGACTGTCAGCAGTGAGCATCGCGTGATGGAAGGCCGACACGAGCGGGTCGCGCACATCCGCCATCACCGGATACTCCAGCATCCGCTGAGGGTCGAGTTCGTACGCAGCCCACTCGTCGATCGTTTCCTGATGCTGCCGCATGAGAGTCCGCACCTCACGCGTACGAGTAGCCCCTTGTTCGAGGGCCGACCCCTGCGCCTGCACTTTCGCGAGGCGGACCTCCTGCTTGAGTCGGTAGCGCTCCTGGGCCCGTTCGGCCCGGCGCTCGTTCATCGCCTCAAGCCGATTGATCGCAGTCGAGATCACCCCGCCGAAGACGGGGATGATCCAGAACAGATGCCACATCCATTGCACGCCGCTAGTATGCGCCCGTTGAACGGCTCCGGCATCTGCCATATGTCACGGCCCGCACGGAATCTCCCCCGAAACGCGCGCGACGGCGGACCCTGCGGCGTCTCCGCTCGCTCGTACCTCGCTCAGTCGACGGCCGGTCGAGCAGGAATACCCCACAACCCGGTCACCGACGGCAGCGCACCCCCCCAATCCGGTCATCGACCGAAGCGGCGACGAGGAACGAGGAACCGCGCAGCGGAGATGCCCGCAAGACACCCACACACCAACACCCCGCGACGTCTCCGTTCGCTCGTACCTCGCTCAGTCGACGACCGTACAAGCAAGAACGACCGGATAAGCAGGGACGACCGGCTGGGCAGGGACGACCGGTTCAGAGGTCGTATGGGGCGAAGAAGTCCGGTCCCGATTTGCGGCCGTCAACATCAGTTCGCTGGGTATGCGGCTGCGCAGGATGAGCACCCGCCTGATCCCCCGGCAGCGTGGCCGGTCCAGGTGCAGCATTGGGGATCGGGGCCAGACCGATTCCGGGCAACGGGAACATCCCGGGGAAACGTCGCGCGAGTTGCTGGCGCGCCATCTCGCGGTTCCGGGCGTCCTGTGCACGCATTCCGGTAGCTACCCACCACACGCCGATCACGATGACTACCGCCGACATCGGCAACACGAACCAACTGAGCACCCTGAGCCCGGTCGGCGTCCCCTCCCGCAAGGGCGAATAGAACGAGCCGTCCTCCGGCGCAGATACAACTATCGATTGACCGCCGGAATAGCTGCCGAGAATCACTCCGGTATGCCACGTCCCGTCGATCTGGTAATCGACCTTCCACGCGCCGTACTCACCATCAGCGACCGTGTCCTCGGCGCTGAGCGCGTCGGGGCTGACTCCCCACTGCACCACGCCATCGGCGTCCACCCGCGATGACAACCGGTCGGCGAAATTCAACGGCCCGAACGAGAGAACTAGTCCGCCAACACCGAGCACGAGCAGCAGGATTCCGAACCGAATCCGCCACGTTTCGCTCACCGCTACCTCCCGCTACCAGCCCTCGACCGGTCCCAGCCTAATCGTCGGCGCGATCGGCTGACTGGTGCCGCGGGGACTATCGCAGCGGGGCACCACGGACGCATACTGCCTAGCAATCATCGACAACAACGGAAGAGAGCCCATGTCTGCGGCGAACGCAACCACCATCGATCTCGACAGCAACGGCACGGTCCTCGCCCAGTTACGCGGACACACCATGTTGATCACCCTCAATCGGCCAGAAGCGCGCAATGCGGTCAATGTGCAAGTGGCTTACGGGCTTGGTGAAGCGCTCGAGTACGCCGAGCGCACCACCGACGTCTGGTGCGTGGTGCTCACAGGTACCGGCGACAAGGCGTTCTGCGCAGGCGCCGACTTGAAAGCATCGGCCGCAGGCGACTTCGACAAGGCCGATGAACGGCTCAGCCGGTGGGGCTTTGGCGGCTACGTGCAGCACCCGATCAGCAAACCGACGATCGCGGCCGTGAACGGCTTCGCGCTCGGTGGCGGTACCGAACTCGTGTTGGCCAGCGACCTGGCCGTCGCCGCCGAGTCCGCCAGTTTCGGACTGCCTGAAGTGAAGCGCGGAATCTTCGCCGCGGGCGGTGGCGCGTTCCGGCTCCCCCGCCAGATTCCCGCCAAGGTCGGCATGGAGGTCATGCTGACGGGCCGTCCACTCACCGCTGAACGCGCATTGGCGCTGGGGTTGGTGAACGCCGTCGTGCCCGCCGAGCAATTGCTGGACGCCGCATTCGAGTTAGCGGACGCGATCAACGAGAACGCTCCGCTCGCCGTCCAGGCGACGAAACGAACCGCACTGGGGATCACCGACGGCAACATCGCTACCGAAAACGACGACTGGGCCCGCAACGGCTATGAACGCGAACGGCTGATGCAGACCGCAGATTCGATGGAGGGCCGGCTGGCTTTCGCCGAGAAGCGCGCTCCTCAGTGGACCGGACGCTAACGCGAATTGGAGCGGTCCGGGTTGGCGAAATGACCGCCAGCCCGGGCCGTACTGCGTGGTTGGCCGAGAATCCGCATCGATTCGCGGCCGAGAGCAACCTGGACAATCGTTCGTTAAGTTAGGAATACTCCGACGCAGTACCCGACATCCTCGATGTCACGCCATGCGAAGGAGTACTTATGCGTCGAAGCCTCGTACTGTCCGGTGGGCTGCTTTCGATCGGGATGGTTCTGGCCGCCTGTGGAAACAAGCCCGACGAGTCGACGTCGAGTCCCAACGAGTTCAGCGACAGCATCGCTGCGGCGGACGACTTCGATGCCGACGGGCACTTCGACTTCGCATTTAGCGTGTTCGCGCCCACCTGGGACCCGATCGAAAGCATCGGCGGCGTCGACATGACGTTTTACGAACCCGTGTACGACAGCCTGCTGCACGAGAACAAAGACGGCGGGATCGAGCCGATGCTCGCCACCGACTTCACTCCGTCCGAAGACAACAAGACCCTGACGCTCACCCTCCAGGAAGGCCTGAAGTTCTCCGACGGGGAAGCGTTCAACGCCGATGCGGTCAAGTTCAACCTCGATCGTGCGAGGCAGACAACCAGCCGCGTCGCCGGCGACCTGTACATGGTCGACGAGGTAACCGTCACGGGCGAGTACACCCTCGAACTACATCTATCGGGCGCGATCGGGTCGCTGCCGACCGCCCTCGCAAACGCGGCGGGCATCCAGGTCTCACCCAAGGCGGCCGAGGCAGGGATTCTCAGCGAGAAGCCTGTCGGGATCGGCCCGTTCGTGGCTACCAATATCGAACCTGGGGCACGCGTTGACTACGAAGCGAGCCCCGACTACTGGGATCCCGACGCTCAGCGAGTCGCCACGATGAGCTACCAACTCATGGCCGACGATCAGACCCGGATGAACGCACTGAGATCCGGCGAGATCGACGGCGCAGCCGTCACACCGATCGATATCGACTCTATCGCAAGCGACGGCTACACGACGCTCGTCAAACCGTCCTCGCAGATCGTGTACCTCAGCGTCAACGGCTCGAAGGGCAAGCTGGGCGATCCCGAAGTACGCAAGGCATTGAACATGTCGATCGACCGCGAAGCCCTTTCCGAGGGGTTGTACGACGGCTACTGCGTGCCCCAAATACAGCCGTTTCCCGAGTCAAGTGCCGGCTACAGCGAAAAAATCGGCGATGGATCGGACGCCTATCCATACGACCCCGAAAAGGCGAAAGACCTGCTCGCAGCGGCCGGCGCCAGCGATATGAGCCTCAAACTCGTCACGGGTAATGACACCCGAAATACTCAGCTTGCCGAGGTCGTGCAGGCGCAATTGACGGACGTCGGCATCGATGTGCAGGTCGAGATCATGCCGCCCGTCCCGTTGGTCGAGGCCTACACCGAGACCGAAACCATGGACATGCTGGCCTCCCAGTCGAACGGTCTCAATGATCCGGGCGTCATGGTGCAGCGTTATCTGACGCCCGAAGCGCTGTTCAATCCGGGCGATCTGGAATATCCCGAACTCGCGAAGTTGGGCAACGAAGCCGCTGCCACACTCGACCCGGAGGTCCGCAAGGCGGGATACGAAAAGTTCATGGACGCGTGGGTCGAGGCCCCGCCACACTTCGTTCCGCTGTGCCTGAGCAGCAACGCGGCCGCCTACGCGGCGGGCGTCTCCGGCGTGACGCAGAAGGCAAACGGACTGCCTGGTCTGCGGGGCGTCGCCGTCACCGAGCAGTAACCTTTCCGGGAACTGGACCTGGACAAACGTTCGTTAAGGTCCGATACTCGCCAAGCAGTACCCGAACGTGACGGGCGTCGCGTTCGGCGAGTTGCGAAGGAGTGTCCATGCGCCGAACCCTCACGTTCACCAGCGCCTTAGTTGCCGCGGGGCTGCTACTCACCGCCTGCGGGGACAAGCCGGAATCGACGTCCGCAGATTCGAACGAATTCGCCGACAGCATCGAGGTCGCTGAGGATTACGACCCCGAAGGCCATTTCGATTTCGCCTACACCACGTTTGCGCCCACATGGGACCCCATCGAGAGCGTCGGCGGCGTCGACATGATCTTCTATGACCCCGTCTATGACCGGCTACTGAGCGAGAACAAGGACGGCGAGATCGAACCGATGCTCGCCACCGAGTTCACGCCGTCCGAGGACAACAAAACGCTGACACTCACCCTTCAAGAGGGCTTGTCGTTCTCCGACGGTGAACCTTTCGACGCCGAAGCAGTCAAGTTCAACCTGGAGCGCACCCAGGAGCCCACCAGCCGCGTAGCCGGCGACCTGTACATGATCGACGAGATCGAAATCGTCGACGACTACACCGTGGCCCTGCACCTGTCCGGCTCGATCGGGTCGCTGCCGACCGCACTGGCGAACACGGCGGGGATCATGGTCTCACCCAAGGCGGCGAAGGCCGGGATCCTCGGTGAACAGCCGGTTGGCATCGGCCCGTACACCGCTACCGCCATCGAACCTGGTGCGAGCGTGGATTACGAACTGACACCGGACTACTGGGACCCGGACGCCCAACGAACCGCAACGATGACCTACCAACTCATGTCCGACGACCAGACCCGCATGAACGCCCTGAAGTCCGGTGAGATCGACGGGGCGACGGTGAGTTCTACCGACATCGACTCGATCTCCGACGAGTTCACGACGATCATGAAGCCGTCCTCGCTGATCATCTACATCAGCGTGAACGGGTCGAAAGGCAAGCTCGGCGACCCCGAAGTACGCAAGGCGTTGAACATGTCGATCGATCGCGAAGCCCTTTCGCAGGGGCTTTTCGACGGCTACTGCGTGCCGCAAGTACAGCCGTTCCCGCAGTCAGGTTTCGGATATAGCGAGAAGATCGGCGACGGGTCGGACGTCTTCGGTTATGACCCCGAAAAGGCCAAGGAGATGTTCGCCGACGCGGGTGCCGCCAATATGAGTCTCAAACTCATCGCCAGCAACTCCACGATGACCAGTAAGCTCGCCGAGGTCATCCAGGAGCAACTCAGCAAGGTGGACATCGATATCAAGGTAGAGACGATGCCCCCAGTCCCGCTGGTCGAGGCCTTTACCGAGAGCGAAAGCGCCGAGATGCTCACCTCAATGTCCAGCGGTATCAACGATCCCGGCGTGATGGTGCAGCGCTACCTGACGCCGGAGGCGCTGTACAACCCGGGCGATCTTGAGTATCCCGAACTCGCGAAGTTGGGCAACGAAGCCGCAGCCACACTCGACCCGGAGGTCCGCAAGGCGGGATACGAGAAGTTCATGGACGCGTGGGTCGAAGCCCCGCCACATTTCGTGCCGCTGTGCATGATCAGCAACGCGGCGACGTACGCCGACGGTGTGTCCGGCGTCGCCCAAAAGGCAAACGGTTACCCGGACCTGCGTGGGGTTGCGGTCGCCAAGGAGTGACCACCGGTGAGGTGATCGGTTAGTCGATAACCTCACCGTGCGGTCAGCGCGATCGACGAGCAACTTCCACGGCGTAGTAGGTCAAGATCATCGAGGCTCCGGCACGAGTGATCGCTGTCAGTTGCTCGTCGATCATTCGATCGCGCTCGATCCAACCGTTCGCCGCAGCCGCTTCGATCATCGCGTATTCGCCGGAAACCTGGTACGCCGCGACCGGTAGATGGGTCGCCTCGCGCACATCGCGAATGACATCGAGGTAGGTCGAGGCGGGCTTGACCATGACGATGTCGGCACCCTCGTTGACGTCCAGTTCCAATTCGCGCAGTGCTTCACGAGCGTTGCCCGGGTCCTGTTGGTAAGTACGTCGATCCCCGGTCAGCTGCGAATCCACAGCTTCGCGGAATGGCCCGTACAGCGCCGAGGCGTACTTCGCCGTGTACGCCATCAGCGACACATCCTGGTGTCTGGCAGCATCCAGCGCCTCGCGCATCACGCCAATCTGCCCATCCATCATCCCGCTCGGGCCGATGATGTGCGCGCCGGCGTCAGCCTGCGCAATCGCCATATCGGCGTACACCTCGAGGGTCGCGTCATTATCGACTCGGCCCCGATCATCCAGGACGCCGCAATGGCCGTGATCGGTGAATTCGTCCAGGCAGCCGTCGCTCATCACCACGGTCTGCTCGCCGACCTCGGCGATCAGATCAGCGATACCGAGATTAAGGATTCCGTCCTGGCGTACCGCCGCGCTCCCGACGGCGTCCCGCTGCGCCGGCACGCCGAACAGCATGAGCCCGCCGACCCCCGCGTCGACGGCCTCCGCGGCGGCACGACGCAGTGAGTCACGGGTGTGCTGCACGACACCCGGCATCGAGGCGATCGGTCGTGGCTCGGTGATGCCTTCGCGCACGAACATCGGCAGGATCAGTCCGGCCGGGTCGATCCGTGTCTCGGCGACCAATCGACGCATGGCGGCGGTGTTGCGTAACCGGCGAGGACGTGACTGCGGGAACTGGCTCATCGGCGTACTCCTTGGTTTCACGACGATTGGCTTGCGCCACACGGTGCGCTCGCCCCGACGCGCACCGCTGCTACTGCGTCTTACGGGCCCGCGACTTGGTCTTCCGTGGCGGCTTGTCGTACCCCTCCACCTCGCGCAGGTTGATCGCGTATGCGGCCAGCGCGTCAATCACCGAGGGGATGTCCGCGGTCTCCGGCTGCACATCGACGCGCAGTCCGAATTCGGTCGCGGTGGCCGCGGTCGCCGGACCGATGCATGCCACAACCGTGCGAGCATGCGGCTTACCCGCGATACCGACCAGGTTACGGACGGTCGAGCTCGACGTGAAGCACACGGCGTCGAAGCCGCCGCCCTTGATCGACTCGCGGATATGCGCGGCAGGCGGTGCGGCGCGCACCGTGCGGTAGGCCGTCACGTCCTCGATCTCCCAGCCGCGCTCCTTCAGCCCCTCGGCGAGAGTTTCGGTCGCGATGTCTGCACGCGGCAACAAGATCTTGTCGATGGGGTCGAGCACATCGTCGTACGGCGGGAACACCTCAAGCAGGCCGAGGCTGGATTGTTCACCGTCGGGCAGTAGTTCGGGAGTGACCCCGAAGGCCTGGACGGCGGCTGCGGTCGAGGCGCCAACGCACGCAATCTTGACGCCGGCGAACGCGCGCGCATCCAACCCGAATTCCTGGAACTTCTCCCACACGGCCTTGACCGCGTTCGTCGAAGTAAACACGATCCACGAGTACCGGCCGTTGACCAGACCCTTGATCGCACGTTCCATCTGCGCCGGGGTCCGCGGCGGCTCGACCGCTATCGTCGGTACCTCGATCGGAATCGCGCCGTGCTCGGCGAGCATCTCGCTCATATCGGCGGCCTGATCCTTGGTGCGCGGCACCAGGACCCGCCAGCCGTACAACGCGCGCTTCTCCCACCAAGCGAACTTGTCGGCCTGCGTGACACCGGCTCCGACGGTCAATTGGGCCGGCCCTTCGAGGGCCTTCACCTCTGGATTACTGCCGACCAGGTCACCCAGTACCCCAGAGACCGTCTTCTGCTGCAGCGAGGTCCCGTTCACGGTCACGGCCGCGGGCGTGTTGTCGGCTAGGCCGGCCTCGATCAACGCCTTCGCGATCGCCTTGACATCGGCGAGGTCGAACGACGCCAGCAGAGTCCCGCCGGGGGTAATGAGGTTCGACAACGAGGTGCCGGCGGTGAACCCGCGAAGGTCGGTCGAGGTGACCGGACCGACGGTGGGGATCCCGGCGTACGAGGCGATCACGGAGCGAGCCGAAGCGGCAGCGAGCACCTGATATGGAACGGCTGAGCGGCTGACCGCGGTGATTTCTTTGACCATGCGGTCGCTGGCGAGTATGTCGCCGGTCGCTACCCGGGCGATCCGCTTGCCCGTCTTCGCATCAGCGACAAGCTGCTTGGCGACGGTCGCTGGGACCTCATCGGTCTCGATGACCTCGCCGACCGCAAGCACGCGCACCTCCTCGGGTACGTCGCTGTCGACGATCAACTCGTCGGCTTCCTGAATCGCCTCGATCGCCCGGCCGGTCAACAGGTTGGCATCGGCGGGACCGCATCCGACGAACTGGATCCGGCCACCGGTTTTACGTGCCCGCGTCATCGCGTGCTCCCCATAAGTTCCGTGGCGCCGTCCTCGAGCATCAAGCGGGCAAGCCGCTGTCCGAGTCCGGCAGCATCTGTGAGTGATCCGACGGCCGACTGGCGGATGGCATCGCTGCCATCGTGCGCAGTGACGGACGCGCGGAGTGATAGTTCGAGACCAGCCTCGGCCTCCACTACCTCGGCGAGGGCTCCCACCGGCGATGAGCAACCGGCTTCGAGCTCGGCGAGCAATGCTCGCTCAGCCTCGACGCAGAGACGACTGTAGTGATGATCGAGCCCTCGCACCAAATCGAGAACGTCGCTGTTGTCAGAGACACACTCCACGGCCAACGCGCCCTGACCGGGTGCGGGCAACATTTGAATGGGGTCCAGGAACTCGGTGACGCGCTCGCGCCAGCCAAGCCGGCTCAATCCGGCAGCGGCCAAGATCACCGCGTCAAGCTCGCCGTCTTTGACCCTCGCGGCACGCGATTCGACATTGCCACGGATCGGCACAACCTCCAGCCCGAGACCTAGCGCCAGCAATTGCGCGCCACGACGCAACGAACCGGTGCCGACCTTCGAGCCGGGCGGTAACTCGGCGAGCGTGAGCCCGTCGCGCGCGATCAGCGCGTCGCGCGGGTCGACCCGCGGCGGAATCGCCGCCACGACGAGACCCGCGGCCTCGGCGGTCGGTAGGTCCTTGAGCGAGTGGACGGCGAAATCAACGTTGCCGGCCAGCAGTTCATCGCGCAGGGCCGACGTGAATACGCCTTGACCGCCGAGCGTGTGCAACGGTGCGCTGGTGACGTCGCCCTGCGTGGTCACGGTAACGAGTTCAACTTCGCGTCCGGTTGCGGCGGTCAGCGCATCGGCGACATGCTGCGACTGGCCCTTCGCGAGCGCACTGCGCCGCGTACCGAGCCGTAAGGGCACCACACTCATCCGGGAGTTCCGTTCGTCAGGTTTCTCGCGGATACGCCAACGCCGCTGGCGGCG
This sequence comes from Cumulibacter soli, assembly GCF_004382795.1. NCBI lineage: Bacteria > Bacillati > Actinomycetota > Actinomycetes > Geodermatophilales > Geodermatophilaceae > Cumulibacter > Cumulibacter soli. Next base: position 310,132 of record NZ_SMSG01000001.1, read on the forward strand.
GCATCCCGGGTCGGCGGCTCCCCCAGTTCGAATAACGCTCGTAACGCTTCGGCGTACGCCTCACCGTTGGGTGTTCCGGCGCTCTCACGTACCCGCACCTGCGGGGCATGCAGCATTTTGTCGACGACTCGCTCGACGGCGTACTCAATTTCGGACATCGCTCGGGCGTCAACATCGGGAATCCGGTGACGCAGCCGATCGAGTTCGGAGTCGATCACTTCCTTGGCCCGCGCTCGCAACGCGGCGATGGTCGGCGCGACTGAGGCGCTGCGCTGCCGCGCGACGAACGCGGCAACTTCCTCAGCGATCACGTCATCGGCGCGGGCACCGTCGACGGCTAGCTCGAGGCTCTGGGCGCGTTCACGGATCTTCTCCATCCCGATATAGGAGATGTTGGCCAATTCGGCGGCCGCGACGGTGACGTTCTTCGGCAGCGCGAGATCGACCAGGACCGTCGCCCCGGCCGCACGGGCCAACTCTTCGGTGACGAAGCCCGGTGAGGAGCCCATAGCAGTCACAACGACGTCGGCCCGGCCCAAGGCGGCGCCGAGGTCCTCGGTCGCCTCGCCGTCAAATCGCTCGGCGAGGGCCTCAGCTTTCTCCACCGATCGGTTCACGATCTGTAACTGACTCACGCCCTGATCGCGCAGCGCACCGGCTGCCAGGGTGGCCATCGCGCCGGCGCCAACCACCAGCGCGGACTTGCCGCTGAGTCCGCCGGCGGCACTACCTGCCGCGTCGACACCGACTGATGCGATATTGCGCCCGACTTCGTGCATCCCAAGATCGGAATGCACCCGCTTACCGACCCGCAGTGCGTGTTGCGACAGCGCATGCAATTGCCGGCCCACGGCCTCACGGTCAGTGGCGTCGAGGTAGGCGGTACGCAACTGTCCCAGGATCTGGGGTTCACCCACGATCATTGAGTCGAGGCCGCTGGCCACACGCATCATGTGCTCGATCGCGTCCTCGTCGTACGACACCTGGAGGTACTTCGCGAGTTCGTCAGCGGAGGTGTCCAGACGATCGGAGAGCCATTCGACCACGGCGTCCAGGCCGGGGTGGAACTTCTCGACGTTGGTATAGAGCTCGACGCGGTTGCAGGTCGAGAGAATCATCGCTTCGGTGACCTGCTCGTGCGCGAGCACCCGAGCGAGAGTGTTGTCCAGCTCCGCGGGCGTGACCGCCGCACGTTCGAGAATGTCGAGCGGCGTATGCCGATGCGTCAGTCCCACGACGAGAAAGCTCATGATGCACCTTTCGTGGACGGCGAATTGAGCCTGAGATTGAAAGCCAGAATCTGCAATTCGCTGGCTAGGTCGACGCGGCGTACCTCGACCCCTTCCGGGGCCCGCAGCGTCGTTGGCGCGAACGAAAGAATTCCGGTGATACCGACACGCACGAGGGTGTCCAGCGCGTCCTGAGCGGCGTTCGCCGGCGTCGCAATGACACCGATGCTGGAGCGATACGTCTCGGCCTTGGCGATAAATTCGCTGATCGGGCGCACTTCAATGCCGGAAACGATCTCGCCGACGCGCTCCACGTCGAAGAGTCCGACAACGCTGAAACCGCGCGCCGGCAAACCTTGGTAACCGGCGAGCGCATGGCCGAGATTTCCGACGCCGATGATGACCACAGTGCGCGGTTCGCTGACCCCGAGAACCTCGCCGAGCCGGGTGCGCAACATGTCGACGTCATATCCGACGCCGCGGGTACCGACAGTGCCGGTGAAGGAGAGGTCACGCCGCAACATCGCCGGGTTAACGCCGCTGAGTTCGGCAAGTTCGTCGGAGTTGACGCTGTCGCGTTCAGCCAACTGGTCGATCATGCGCAGATAAAGTGACAGTCGACCCAACGTCGCTTCGGGGATGCGTCGACCGTCCGTCGTGCTGCGAACGAGGTTAGGCGTCCCGGCGGCAGTCGTCACAGAAAGTTCTCCACACATTTGCCGCACCGATGTGCGGTCCGGGTAAGCCTGGCCAGCGTACCCGCTTGTGCATTATTGCACAAAGTCAGTCTATGTGACCATTCTGCAGCGCCTGCAGTGCGGGACGCAACCGGTGCTCGTCGACGGTGTAGTACCCATGCTCCTTACCGTTGAGCAGTACCACCGGCACCCGATCGCCGTACTCGGCGCGCAACTCGGGATCGGAATCGATATCAACCTGACTCGCACGCAGCCCGTAATCGGGCAGGATCCGCGACAGTTCGCCCGCCGCCACCTCACAAAGGTGGCAGCCCTGACGGGTCATCAGCGTTACTTCGATCGGCACGCCAACACGATACGCGAGCGGGGGCGGCGCACGCGCCGCGATCGCTTTAGGGTGGTAGCGAGTGCCGCCCCGAGGAGGTTCTGATGCGTTTGCCATTCATGCGCAAGCCCACCGGCGCCGATGAGCACGCCCGAGCGCGCGCGGCGGGCACGGCTGCGGCCGCGGTAGCGGAGGTCGGAAGCGATACCGTGCCGACGTCGGACCCCCACGCCGCCGCATTTTTCGACGTCGACAACACCATGATGATGGGCGCGTCGATCTTCCACTTCGCCAAAGGCCTGGCGACGCGCAAGTTCTTCACCACGGCGGACATCGCGAGGATGGTCTACCAGCAAGCGAAGTTCCGGATGATCGGCGCGGAGAACACCGACGACATCCACTCGTCGCGCGATCGCGCACTCGCCTTCGTCAAGGACGTCGAGGTTGCGCGGATAAACGCGCTCGGCGAGGAGATCTACGACGAGGAAATGGCCCAGAAGATCTACTCCGGCACCCGCGCACTCGCCCAGATGCACCTGGACGCCGGGCAACGCGTGTGGTTGGTGACCGCTACCCCAGTCGAGTTGGCGACCGTGATCGCCGACCGGCTCGGGCTCACCGGGGCATTGGGCACGGTCGCCGAGCACGTTGATGGTAAATACACCGGCCGCCTCGTCGGGGAGATGATGCACGGCAGCGCGAAAGCTGAGGCCATCAGCGCGCTCGCCGACCGCGAGGGCCTCGATCTGAGCAGATGCACGGCGTACTCCGACTCAGTGAACGACCTGCCAATGCTGACGCTGGTCGGTCGAGCGGTCGCGGTCAATCCCGACCCGGACCTGCGCAAGGAGGCGATGGAACGCGGGTGGGAGATCCGCGACTATCGCACCGGACGCAAGGTCGTGAAGATCGGCGCATTGACCACGCTCGCCGGTACGGCGGCCGCGGCAGCCGCGATCGGGGGCGTTGCCGCATACCGCGCGTTGCGGCTGTACGCGCGGCGTAATGAACAGCCGGCGCCCACCACGACGATCAGAAGAATGTCCGATCGCGTTCGCGCAGCAGCGCATACAGCCTCGACTGAATCCGTTCGCGTACTCGGTCGGTGATCTCGAAGACCTCCATCGGGTCCTCGGCGGTGTGCACTCCCAGCTGCGCGGTCGGCATCGGCTCATCGACTTCAATGATCCATCTGCTCGGCAGCGGGATCAGCCCCAGTACGCCCAGCAGCGGGAACGTCGGCGTCACTGGGAAGTACGGCGCGCCGATGGCGCGAGCCAACGGCGCGATGTCCGCGATCATCGGGTATGCCTCCTCGGCGCCGACGATGGAGATCGGCACGATCGGCACCCCTGCCTTGATCGCGGTAGCGACAAATCCGCCACGCCCGAACCGCTGTAAGCGATAGCGCTGCGCATAACCCTTGCCGACGCCCTTGAACCCTTCGGGGAATACCCCGACGAGCTCACCGTCGCCGAGCAGTCGCTCGGCGTCCTCGGAACTCGCGAGCGTTCCGCCGGTTTTGCGGGCGAGGTCGCCGATGACCGGCAGACTGAATACGAAGTCAGCGGCCAGCGGCCGCAGGAACCGATGCGGGTCGGTATTGCGGTGGACGGCGTACTGCAGGATCACGCCGTCTAGCGCGATCGTGCCGGAGTGGTTCGCTACCAAGAGCGCCGGTCCGTCGACGGGAATGTTGTGCGCGCCGCGGAACTCGACGTGGAACCACTTGTCGTAAAGCAGCTTGACCAGCGGGTAGATGACCTGTTCGGTGAAGTCGCGGTCCAGCCCGGCTTCATCAAGATCACGCTCGCCGGTGATGCGGCGGCGGATGTATGCGACCAGACGCGCGAGGGCGCGTTCCACCTCGGGGTGCGCGCGGGCCAACTTCTCGGCGCCGTCGATCACCATCCCCAGCGCCGCGACGACCGGGTCTGGGCGCCCGGCGCTCATGAACGGCTCCGCAATGCCCCACGCAGTGCGCGCAACGGCAGCGTGGGGGTGATGGCACGACCGGCGACGTAGTCGTCGAATGTCTCAAGGGTCGAATAGGACGGCGTAAAGCCCAACTGCTCGCTGGCCAGTTCGGTCTGCATGGCGCGACCGTACCGGAGGTATCGGATCAGCTCCGGGGTGAAGTCCGAATAACCGAGCAGCCGTACCAGACGGCTCGCGACGGAGGCGGCCGGACCTGGAATCACCGGCAGTGATACCCGCCCGGCGCGCAGCACCGCCTGCGAGAGATACATGATGTCTGGCGCTGCGATATTGAACACGCCCGCGGCGTCGTCATCGTCGAGTCCGGCGCAGTGCACCAACGCTGCCACGCCGTCCTGCTCGTGCACGAACTGCAGTCGCGGGTCGAAGCCAATCAGCCGCGGCACGGCGGCCAACTCGAAATACGGCGCGAGCACCGAATCGACCTGCGGGCCGAGGAAGTTCGCGAATCGCAGCACAGTCGTCAGTACGTCGGGGCGGCGCCGCACGAAACCGCGCACATAACCTTCGACATCCTGCACGTCTTTGCCGTATCCGCCGGACAGGTACCGAGGTTGCATCTGCTCGGTAAACAGCACCGGATCTCGTGGACTGGCACCGTAGACGGCACCGGAAGATTTCACGATGAGCCGTCGTACGCCGCTGGAGTGCTGACAAGCCGCTAGCAGCCGCATGGTGCCCATCACGTTTGCCTCCTTCATGGAGGCACGCCCGCCGGAGGCGCTCGCGGAGGCATTGATATCGGTGTGGATAACCGTGTCAACGCCGGCGGAATCAATAACCTTGGCGATCAGCGGACTGCTGATGTCGGCGCGAACGAACTCGGCCCGACTGTGCGAGGACGCGAAATGGGGGTGCGGTGCGGTGATATCGACGCCGATAACCCGCTCGACACTCGCGTCTTGCGCGAGCACGCGCGCCGTCGCTCCACCGAGGAACCGGCTCACACCGGTGACGAGGACGACGCGCGAGGTCATCGTGGGCGCCTAGAAGCTACTACTTCTTATTGCGACGCTGTACGCGAGTGCGCTTGAGAAGCTTGCGATGCTTCTTCTTCGCCATCCGCTTACGGCGCTTCTTGATGACTGAACCCATGGAATTCCTTACCTACAACATTGGTGCGGCATCACCGCAGAAATGGCTGAGCCGGACAAGTCTACCTGCCCGGCTCAAACCTCGTTTCCAGACCCCATCACGCTGTCTCGATGAACGCCCCATCCAGATATTCATGAACGGCCTTCTCGGGCACCCGGAATGAGCGGCCGACGCGCACGGCGGGGAGTTCCCCGGAGTGCACAAGTCGGTACACGGTCATTTTCGACACCCGCATCATCGTGGCCACTTCGGCGACCGTCAGGAATTTCACCTGAGATACGCCGGAGGTGGACGATGTTTGGGTGGTCTTCTTCGACATAGATCACCATCGTCTTCCGGCACGCGTCGCCCGACGGCTTCCCCACCGACGCATGACACGCACGTGCTGTATGAACACTAGCGTGACCGGTGTTGCTGTGGCGATATGAGTTACCCCTGATTGGGCAACGTTTTCGTCACGGTGACCCGACACGCCGTGTTTGTTGCTGGACTACCCATTGTTCCCTAGTGAGACGGACCTGTCACGGGCAGCGGTGATCATCGCGGTGAAAAGGTCGCGGGCGCCGTTGTCCTCGAGCACCTGCAGACCGGCGGCGGTGGTGCCGCCCGGGGACGTGACGTCGGTGCGCAGAGTCTGTGCGTCCCGGCCACTGTCACGCAACATCGTCGCAGCGCCGTACGCCGTCTGCACGACAAGTTCGGTTGCGGTTGCCTTATCGAGCCCCAGCGTCTGCGCCCCATCTATCAGTGCCTCGACCAGGTAGAAAAAGTACGCCGGCCCGGAGCCCGAGACCGCGGTGACCGCATCCAGTTGGGACTCCTCAAGTTGCACGACCTTGCCGGCACCGGACAGGATCGTGCGGGCGTGCTGCAGGTGTTGCGGGCTCGCGGCGGCGCCCGGCGCGATCACCGACATACCCTCCCCCACCAACGCTGGGGTATTTGGCATGACCCGCACGACGGGGACGTTCGGCAGCGCTGCCTCGAACCGCGCGGCCGGCACCCCCGCGGCCACGGAGATGACCACGGCGTCGGGATCGATCACGCCCCGAAGTTCAGTAATCACCGCGTCGACGATCTGCGGCTTGACGGCCACGACGATGATGTCTGCCTGGGACGCCAATTCGGCGGTGCTAAGAGTGCGGACGTCGTACTGCTCACGCAAGTAGTCCGCGCGCTCAGCGACGGGCTCGGCGACGAGCACGGACGGCCCCGCGATGTCACCGCTACGCAGGACGCCGGCGATCAACGCCTCGGCCATATTGCCGCCGCCGATGAAGCCGAGAGTCTTTCCGTCAAGCATTCGTTGCATCCTTCAGTTAGGGCGATAGGCCACGATGTCGAGGGCGACATCGACAGTATTCTGCGCGATCTGCTCCGGGCTCAGTTCACCGTCCGCCGAATACCACTGCGCGGTCTGAAGACACATTCCAGCAACCGCGCCGACGGCCATGATCGGATGCCCGGTGTGGAATGCGCCTTGCTCGACGGCGAGGTCGACATCGCGCTGAATGTGTTCCTGCAGCTCTGCGCGCATCGTGATGAACCGCGCTCGGTTCGGCTCTTCCAACGAGCGCATCTCGGTGCTGCCGATCGCGGTGGGCTTCTGCCAGTAGATATGCGAGAGGGTCAGGGCGCGCACCTGGTTACAGAATCGCTGGACCGGGTCATCGCCGCCCGCCTCACGCGCAGCGGCGTTACGCCACTTGAGTTCCTCCATCACGCTGGTCAGCACCGCCATCAGCATCTCCTGCTTACCTGCGTGATGGTGATAGATACCGGCGACCGAGAGGCCGCAACGTCCCGCGATATCGCGCACTGTTGCGGCGTGGTAGCCCAATTCATTGAACGCGTCGACCGCGGCGCTGAGCACGGCATCCAGGTCGGGGCGACCGTACACCCGCCAATCGCGAGCGGGAGTCGTAGATGACATACGCGCACTGTACCGATCGCTCGTTAGGGCAAATGGCGCCGGGCGAACTGTAGGGCCTCATTGAGATCATCCATCCGCTCTGCTCGTTCAGCGGACCGAGTGCTGACCTCGACCACGACGTCACCGCGATAGCCCGGGCCAAGCGCCGCAAGCACCTCGGCACAGCGGCCAATCCCGCGACCGGGCACGAGGTGCTCATCGGTCGGCCCGCCGAGCCCATCGCCCAGGTGCACGTGCGCCAACCGCCCGCCCATCCGCGCGCGCATCTCCAGCGGATCGCTGCGCGAGACGACCGCGTGCGAGGTGTCCAACGTGTAGTGCCCAAACTGGTATTCGGCGACGTCCCAATGCGGCGCGTACGCCGATACCTCCCGATCACGCACACGCACCGGAAACATGTTCTCCACCGCGATCGTGACCGAGGACAGGCGCTCCAATTCACGAACTCCCGCGCGGAACTGCCGGGCGTACGCCGGCTGCCACCGAAACGGCGGGTGAATGACCACGGTTGAAGCCTGCACACGGCTGGCCAGCGTGACCGAACGGGCCAACTTGGGTCCGGGATCCGTGCCCCATACGCGCGCCGTCACCAGCAGACACGGCGCGTGTACCGAGCCAACCGGCAATTGCGCCTGATTTATCAGTTCGTTGATCGCGTCGGGGTCCTGACTGGCCGGGTCCGCCCAGATCATCACCTCGATCCCGTCGTACCCAAGCTCGGAAGCGATCTCAAACGCGGCGTCCAGCGGTTCAGGAAACACGGATGCGCTAGACAGCATCACCCGGGTTCGCTGCCGCCGCGCCACGGTTCATTCCCCGTCGCTGAGCATGTCGATCTGGCGCAGGATGACACCCTCGCGCAACGCCCACGGGCAGATCTCCACCCGCGGCACGTCCAGGTGACGCATCGCGGACTCTGCAACGATGGCACCGGCAAGCAACTGGTGTGCCCGCGCGCCACTCACGCCCTCGAGGTTCGCCAGATCGCGACTGGACATGTGCGAAATGAACATGATCAGTTGCCGCAGACCCGGTAGCGAAAGTTCGCGCTGTACCCGCAGGCCCTCAGAGGACGGTGCGGCGCCGGTCAAGCGGGCGAGCGATCGGAACGCTTTCGACGTCGCTACAACGCGGTGCGGCTCATCCACCTCGCGGAACGGCACGATCGCGCCAGTGATCATTTCGTCGACGTACCGGCGCAGCCGCGCGATCTCCGATTTCCCCGCAGGATCGCCCGCTAGCCATTCACGGGTCAGTCGCCCAGCGCCCAGCGGCAAGGACGCCGCGACCTCCGGCGTCTCGTCCATCCCGATACCGAGTTCCAGCGAACCGCCACCGATATCCATGCAGAGCATCTGGCCGGCGCTCCAGCCGTACCAGCGCCGAGCAGCAAGGAAGGTCAACCGCGCCTCATCCGCACCGGACAGCACCCGCAACTCCACGCCGGTCGCGGACAGCACGTTGTCGAGGACTTCCTTGGAGTTGTTCGCGTCCCGCACCGCACTGGTCGCGAATGGCAACAGACGATCACAACCCTGGTCCTCACTGATCGCCTTGGCCTCGGCCACGAACTCGATCAGGGATTGCTCACCGGCGCGAGTCAACTCACCGCTCTTGTTCAGCGACTCGACCAACCGCAGTTCAGCCTTGTGCTTAAAGATCGGAGTCGGGTGCGCACCATCATGGGCGTCCACGACTAACAGATGAACGGTGTTGGAGCCCACGTCGAGCACGCCAAGTCGCATTCCACAACGCTAACGCGCGCGTCGATGTGACCGAACAGGCGCCTACGCTAAGCAGCATGGACGCTGCCGACGCCGCCGACGATCGCCCGCGGGAAACCGGGCTCGACTTCGCTCGCGAGTGGATCGAATTCTTCGACCCGAACAACGACACGCATCTCATTCGTGCCGACCTCACCTGGCTCGGCTCGCGATGGACGTGCATTTTCGCCGCTGGCTGTCACGGGATCGACCGCACCAAACCAGACCTCGGTTGCTGCGTGCACGGCGCATTCTTCAGCGATGACGACGATCGCAAGCGGGTCAAGCAGTTCGTCAAATTGCTCACCCCCGAGGACTGGCACAATCACCCCGGCCGAAAGGTCACCGCCCGCGATTGGGTGGAGGAAGACGACCTGGACGGCGAGCCGCAGAAACGCACCCGCACCAAGGATGGCGTCTGCATATTCCAGAACCCGCCGGGCTCACCGATGGGTCTGGGGTGCGCATTACACGGCCTCGCGCTGCGAATCGGAAAACACCCACTCGAAACCAAACCCGACGTCTGCTGGCAACTACCGATCCGACGCGATCAGCAATGGCACACCCGTCCGGACGGCACCGAGATCCTGGTGACCAGCCTTGAGGAGTACGACCGGCGCGGTTGGGGTGCCGGTGGGCACGATCTCGACTGGTACTGCACCTCATCACCGGAAGCCCATGTCGGCAGCGAACCGGTTTACGTCACCTACGCCCCCGAACTGATCGCGCTGATCGGTGAGGACGCCTACGCCGAACTCGTCCGCCTCGCAGATGCCCGGATGAACGCCGGCCTCATCGCCGTCCACCCCGCGACAGCCGCGCAGGACGAGCAGTAGCCGTCTCGGCCGAAGAATTGCGAGTGCACAGCGAAGTCTGGTGCCATCAGGACGCCGCCGCGGCAGTGTCGGTGGCTGCGGACTGCCCCAGACCGCTCACCGCGCGCATCCGCGCGGAGAACCCACCGAGCGCGGCCGCCGTGCCAGCGGCTACCGACACTTGTTGAGCGCCAAACGCACCGAGCGCCCCGCCGACTTCACCGGCGCGCGGCGTACTACCCAATGCGCTGGGATCGAAACTCAGCGCAGCTAGCGTGGCATGCGCGGACTGTGACTGGGCTGCGGCAGCGTCGTACCGCCCGGCGGCATCCAGCAACCCATCAATATCGAAACTTATCTGTGGCATCTGCACTCCTTCTGGTTCGTGCAGATGACGCTAAGCCAGACGGCATCCAGCACCGTCGGAATTGCCGCCGTTATCCACAGCGCCGCGCTGGATCCACAGCCCTAACCGTCAAACTTGTACCCGAGCCCACGCACAGTCAGTACGTATCGGGGGCTGGCCGGGTCCGGCTCGATCTTCGCCCGCAGCCGCTTGATATGGACGTCGAGCGTCTTGGTGTCACCGACGTAGTCGGCGCCCCAGATTCGATCGATCAACTGAGCGCGGGTCAGCACCCGGCCGGCGTTGCGCAGCAGTAGTTCGAGAAGATCGAATTCTTTCAGCGGCATCGGAACGACCTCACCGTCGATCGACACCACGTGCCGATCGACGTCCATGCGGACACGCCCGGACTCGAGTGCGGCGCCGCCCGGGTCCTCCTGTTCGGACCCGCGACGCAGGACGGCCCTGATCCGGGCGATCAACTCGCGGGCCGAATACGGCTTGGTCACGTAATCGTCGGCGCCGAGTTCGAGCCCGACGACCTTGTCGATCTCCGAATCCTTGGCGGTGAGCATGATGATCGGGACGCTGGATCGCGAGCGCAACATGCGGCATACCTCGGTACCTGGCAAACCGGGCAGCATCAGGTCGAGCAGCACGATATCGGCACCGTTACGGTCGAACTCGGCGAGCGCATCGGGCCCGGATCCGGCCACAGCAACCTCGAAACCCTCCTTGCGGAGCATGTACGACAGCGCGTCCGAGAACGACTCCTCGTCCTCGACCACTAGAACTCGTGCCACCTTTATTCCTTCCGTACTGCGTTATTCCGGAAGCGTCGAGCGCGACGCTCCGCTTTGTGTTCCGTGCTCTGCCACCTCGATGGCCGTGTCGCTGACCAACGAATGATCGGCGGCGTCGATCGCTGCATTCCTCGCCGGCCGGCGAGGAATGCGCAGGGTGAACGTCGACCCTTCGCCCTCCTGGCTCCAAACCTCGATCGAACCACCGTGATTGCTCGCGATGTGCTTCACAATCGCCAGGCCGAGTCCGGTGCCGCCCGTCTGCCGAGAACGGGCCCGGTCGACCCGATAGAAACGCTCAAAAATCCGCTTGATGTCGTCGGCGGCAATACCGATGCCCTGGTCCTTTACGACGATCACCGCATCGTCGCGCTCGGCCCTGTACGTGACGGCGACCGTGGTCGCCTCCGAGCTGTAGGACACCGCGTTGGTCAACAGATTCGTCAGCGCCATCACCAGGTGACGCTCCACGCCGAGCACCGTCAGATCGGCCTCGCCGGCGGTTTCGATCTGAATAGATTTGGCCGCGGCGACGGTACGCGCCCGGTCCGCGCATTCGGCGACGATGTCGGCAATCCGGATCGTGGTGCCCGGTGGGGACGGTTCGCCGCCCTGCAGCCGGGATAGTTCGATCAGTTCCTGCACCAGCACGCTGAGGCGTTTGCTTTCCTTCTGCATGCTCAATGCGAACCGGCGTACGGCGGCTTGATCATCCGCGGCGTCTTCGATTGCCTCCCCCAGGAGGGTGATCGCGCCTACCGGAGTTTTCAGTTCGTGACTGACGTTGGCGACGAAGTCGCGTCGCACTGCCTCGACCCGATACGACTCTGAGACGTCCACCAGCACCAGGCCGACCATGCGGTCGGCGAGGCTCAGACCGTGACCGCGGAGCGCAACACGCTGGCCGTCGCGACGTACTTCGAGATCGATCCATGCACTGTCATCCAGATGCGCCTCTCGGCATAAGGCCAGCAATTCTCGGACCACGACCCGGTCCTCACGAACCAACTTCAACGTGCGCGCCGACCGGTTGGCCAGCCGGACCCGCTCGGTGGAGTCGACCACGATAATGGCCGGCGACATTTCTTCGACGAGCTTGCTGACGGTCCGGCGAGTATTGGCCACGTCGTCGTGCGCCACGGCATCATCTCCGGCGCCGGGAGTGCGCACCTGCGGCACAGTTGCGGGCGCACGCGTCGTACGACGGGAATTCCGACCGATGGCGATACCGATCGCGAGTGTCGCGAGCGCACACACGGCGCCAAGTATCCAACCGGTCATATGCTTGATGCTGCCAGATCGCGGCGTAGACGCGCGCGGGCAGCGAACGTTGGCGCGGGCACATCACATCCCACGTCGGGATTGTTCACCGTGGGTCTATCCCGCGTTTACCGCGTTTCACCGGCACGGCAGTTCGGACGGTTAACGTCAATAGGCACGCTTCATGGCGCCGGCCGGACTACCATCACACCTCGGTGTACATCCGGCGGCACCCAACCCGCCAGCAAGCCAGGAGTTAGCAACGACATGCGCGACACTTTCCAGGACGACCTCGACCAGGTCGGTAACCGGCTCGTCGAAATGACGAACCTCGCAGGTTCGGCCTTGAACCGAGCGACGACAGCGTTGCTGAACGCCGACATCAAGACGGCCGAAGCGGTGATCGATGACGACGTCAAGATCGACCAACTGCGCGCCGAGGTCGAGCAGGAAGCATTCGACCTGCTCGCACGACAGCAGCCGGTCGCGACCGATCTGCGTGTCGTCGTCACTGCCCTACAGATGGCCCTTGACCTAGAGCGAATGGGCGATCTCGCCGCGCACGTGGCCAAGGTGGCTCGGATGCGTTACCCGAATCAAGCACTGCCGGACACGGTCCGCCCGATCTTCCAGGAGATGGCGCAACACGCTGGGCGCAACGTCGCCAAGGCCGGAACCACGATCGGGTCCCGGGACGCCGACCGCGCCGAAGAGTTGGAGACCGATGACGATTCGGTCGACGAGTTGCATCGCTCCCTGTTCCGCGTCGTCCTCGACCCCGAGTGGTCGTACGGCGTGGAGGCGGCGGTCGACGTCACGCTGCTGGGCCGGTACTACGAGCGGTTCTCCGATCACGCGGTCGCGCTCGCCCGGCGGATCATTTACGTGGTGACCGGCGTACCGACCGACGGCGAGACCGACGCATCTGGCTCGATCGGATCAGGCCACCGCCGTCCGCCGGAAACCATGTAATTGCGCTTCGCTTACCGCTCGCGGCGGTCGTCCACCTCGGATGACCGCCGCGAGTTGTTTCGTTCGTGGTTACGAGCGAGCAACCTTGTAGTTGGAGGCCTGCGCGATCGGTCGGATGACGAGTTGGTCGATGTTCACGTGCTGCGGTACGCCGACGGTGTAGGCGATCGCATCGGCAACGTCCTCGGCCACCAACGGTTCGGAGACCCCGGCGTACACCGCGTCGGCCTTTTGCTGGTCGCCGCGCAACCGGTTGAGTGAGAACTCCTCGGTGTGCACCATGCCCGGCAGCACCTCAACGACTCGAATCGGTTTGCCGTTCAGTTCCAGCCGCAGCGTTCCCATCAACGCGTGCGCACCGTGTTTCGCCGCGGTGTACCCGCCTCCGCCTTCATACACACCGGTCCCGGCGGTCGAGGTAACCGTGACGATGGTGCCAGCCCCTGAAGCCTCCAACGCAGGCAGTAGCGCGCGAGTCACGCGCATCACGCCAAGGACATTGGTGGCGTACATCGACTCCCAGTCATCATCGCGAGCCCGCGCAATCGGATCCACACCGAGCGCTCCGCCGGCGTTGTTAACGAGCACGTCCACCCGGTCCAGGCTCGCGGCGAGGTCAGCGATCGAATCGGGCGAGGTGACGTCCAGTTCGCGCGCGATGCCGCCGATCTCCTCGGCCAGCGCCGTCAGCCGATCCAGCCGGCGCGCGGCACACACAACTTGGTAACCGAGAGCGGTGAGGGCGCGCGCTGTCGCCGCTCCGATCCCGCTCGATGCTCCGGTGACGACGGCAATTTTTGACTCAGTCGTGGACATACCTTCATCCTGCCAGCCACCACCCTCGCCGCCGGGAGCAGGATAGAGGCATGGAGCAGACGTATTCGACCGCCTCGGGTCCCAACGTGATGACGAGCGACATGACGCGCGCCGCCGAGGTCATCGCGACCACCCTCGCCGAATTGGAGTTGGAGCATCAGCGGTTGGCCGACGATCACTTCGTGGCTGAGCTTCCCGGAACGCGCCGACTGAAGACGACCTGTCACCTCAAACTGTCGCCGCACTCGCTGCAGATTTCGGCGTTTGTGATGCGCCACCCCGACGAGGCCTTCGAGGATCTGTGGGCCTACCTCCTGACGAAGAACGCCCGCTCATACACCGTCTCGTGGGCGATCGACAAGGTCGGCGACGTGTATCTGATGGGTCGCCTGCCGCTGATCGCCGTGACGGCCGAGGAAGTAGACCGAGTGTTGGGAACGGTGCTGCAGCAGGCCGACGACAATTTCAATCCGATGTTGGAGATCGGCTTCCGAACGGCGATCGCACGCGAATGGAAGTGGCGGATCAGCCGGGGTGAACCCACGAACAACCTTGCCGCGTTCCGTAACCTCATCGAGTCGATGGAGAAGGCCGAGAAGCAGCCGGATCTGGACGCCGAATCGTAGCGTGGCAACATTTGGGAATGACCAATATCGGCACCCTCATCCTGTTGCGTCACGGTGAGAGCGACTGGAACCAGAAGAATCTGTTCACCGGCTGGGTGGACGTCGAATTGACCGACCTCGGTCGTACCCAAGCCACTCGCGGCGGCGAGTTGCTCGTCGAGCGCGACCTGCTCCCGGACGTTGCCTACACGTCGCTGCTGCGCCGCGCGATCATGACCTGCCAGCTCGCGTTGGACCGCGCGGATCGGCACTGGATCCCGGTGATTCGCTCTTGGCGCCTCAACGAGCGTCATTACGGCGCACTGCAGGGCAAGGACAAGGCGCAGGTCCGCGACGAGTTCGGCGAGGAGCAGTTCATGCTCTGGCGCCGCTCGTACGACACTCCCCCGCCCGAGTTGGCGGTCGATGACGAGTTCTCGCAGTACACCGACCCGCGCTACGCGGCGATCCCGCCGGAGGCGCGCCCGCAAACCGAGTGCCTCAAGGACGTGGTCGCGCGGATGCTGCCGTTCTGGTACGACGCGATCGTGCCCGACCTGCTAGCTGGCAAGAACGTGCTGGTCGCCGCACACGGCAACAGCCTTCGCGCGCTGGTCAAGCACCTCGATGACATGAGCGAAGAGGACGTGGTCGGGCTGAACATTCCGACCGGCATCCCGCTGATCTACCAGCTAGATGGCGCGTTGCGGCCGCTATCGCGGGGCGGGGAGTACCTCGACCCGGAAGCCGCGGCGGACGCGATTCAGGCCGTCGCCAATCAGGGCAAGAAGTAGTAACACACCCGATCTCTGCGGTGGCCACGGGGTGGATACGCGACGGCTACCCACCCCTAAACCACCGCAGAGTTGTCTTCAGCTACAGCGCGCAGTTGATCAGCAGGGGTTCGGGGCGTAGTTCGATCCCGAACCGCTGCTGCACGCCGTCGCGGATCTCGCGCGCCAGGTCGAGGATGTCCTCGGCATTCGCGCTGCCGCGGTTCGTCAGCGCCAGCGTGTGCTTGCCGGACAGCGCCGCGCGGTCGTTGCCAAATCCCTTCGCAAACCCGGCGCGCTCGATCAGCCATGCCGCCGAGGTCTTGACCAGACCGTCTGGCGCGTCGTACGCCGGTGCACCCTCGGGTACCGCGGACGGCGGCACGATCGGGTTGGTGAAGAACGAGCCCGCGCTCCACGTGTCGTGATCGGCGCTGTCGAGCACCATGCCCTTGGAGCTACGCAAACCGAGCACCGCATCGCGGACCGCGCGAAGCGGTGCGCGATCCCCTGGTTCGACGCCGAGGGTACGGGCGAGTTCGGCGTACCGCACCGGCGCTGAGGACGCCGAACGCCGCAACCGCAACCGTACGGCGAGCACCACGTAGTCATCGGAGTGCTTGAACATGCTCGAGCGGTATCCGAACCCGCATTCGGCCGCGCTCAACGTACGACGGCTATTGCTGAGCCTGTCCCACACGTCGACGGAGACCAGCACGTCCGCGATTTCGGCACCGTACGCGCCGACGTTCTGGATCGGCGTTGCGCCGACCTTACCGGGGATCCCAGAGAGCGCCTCGATACCGCTGTAGCCCTCATCGATCGTGCGGGCGACGAGGGCATCCCAGTCCTCGCCCGCGGCAATATCGAGCACCACCTGCTCACCGTCGCGCTCACCGGCGATGCCGATGTTGGCAATCAATACGGCGATCCCGCCGAACGGGTCGTCGCCGATCACCAGGTTGCTGCCACCGCCGATGAGCAGGACCCGGCGACGTTCGTCGTCGGCAGCACGCACCGCCGCGATCAGCTCATCGGTAGTTTCGGTGCGCATCAATTGCGCGGGTCCACCGATCCGCATCGTGGTGTAGTCGGCGAGCGAGATCTGAGCGGTCATCGTCACGACTCGAGGTTATCGCTGCGAGCGCCGCCGTCCCCGACGGACTCCTCTGCCGTCGCGTCACCGAGGAAACCCGACAGCAGCCCGCGTAATTCGCGGCGCGCAGTCCACAGCGGTGCCGCATCGGCGAAGACGTGTACCTCGCCGTTGTCGAAGCACGCCGCTGCTTCGGTGGCTGCCTCCACCGGGTGCAGCCGGTCGCCTCGCGCACCGATCGCCAGTAGGCGGGTTGGGCTCCGCCGGGCGCTAGCGGCGTCGTCGATCGGCGCCTCACGCTCGAGCATGTCGGCGTACGCCGCAATCCCCGGACGCCGCAGGGCCTGGGTGCGCGCACCAAGCCACCGCCGCGCGAGTGCGGTGCTAGCCACCGAGTCCGGTAACTCACCGCCGACGTAATCCTGTAACGCCTCCGCGCTGGCGAGCGCGTTGCGTAATCGTCCTGCGGGGCGTGGCGTAGTCGCTGCCGCCGGTAGATACAGCACCGCTCGGTGCAGGGCGAACGCACGCCGGGTCAGCCAACGCAGCAGGACGGCACTGCCCAGCGACACGCCAAGCGCCTGGGTGGCGCCTTCTTTGGCGGCAATGGTGCTGGCGATGTCGACTAGATCATCGAGCCGGAGCAACTCGCCAGCGTCGTCGGAATGTCCATGTGAGGGCAGGTCTACGAGTACGAGTCGCCCGGGTACGCCGCTGGCCAGCGGGCGAGTCTGTTCGGCGTCCGCGCCGAGCCCGTGCAGGTACATCGTGGTGGGCCCGTGCGAGCCTTTAACCAGGTAGGAGATGCGCAGGCCGCTGACTGCCGTCTCGCGGCGTTCGGGAACGCCGGGGGTCACCAGCGATTGCCACCCTGTTGCAGTTCACGCACCGCAGGACGTACGTCGGCCAGGTAGACACCGGTCGCGACGGCGGCAAAGATGCCCAGGAACGACATGAAGCCCATGAAGTACAGCACCAGGCCCGCCAAGGCCAGGATTCCCATCCAGGCGACTTTGCTGAGTTTGTCGGACGCCGAGAATGCGGCGGCGGGGCGAATCGCCGCGTCAATGAACGCCCACAGGCACAAGGCGAGCGAGCCATAAGTCAGGCCGATCGAGATCCAGAACTCCGCTATCCGCACGGCGGCCATCCTATGTCGATTTACACCTCGGCTGGTTCCGCATCGCCGCCAGCACCATCGCCACTGCGCGGCAGACACGCCGCTGCCCGCGACGTCGCGCGTCGCGCGCAGCAGCTGTGCAGGCGCCTACTTAGGCGTTGTCGCTCTCATCCGTCGCCGGCTTGGCAGCAGCGGTCTTCGCCGCAGTCGTCTTCGACGAGGTCGTCGTGGCGGTCTTCGCTGCGCCCTTGCGCACCGGAGCCTTGCGTGCTGGGGCGGCCTTACGGGCTGGGGCCTTACGCGCGGCCTTGGTGGCTGGCTTCGTGGCGGCAACGTCAACGTCGATCGTGCCCTGACCGTTCGCGGCCTCGGCCGCCTTGACGGCGTCCTCAACATTGCCAGCAACCTTCACCGCGGCGCGAGTTGCCTGGTCGACGGGACGGGCAGCGGCTTTCGCCTCGGCGGGCTTTGCCGGAGATTTCGTGGCCGGCTTCGCCGAGGACTTCGCTGCGGGCTTAGTTGCCGACTTGACAGCGGATGCCGCCGCTGCCGTGGCAGGTTTCGACGCCGCGACCTTGTCCTCGAGCGCGGCGTCCTTCGAGGACACGCGCTTGTCGATCTGGTCGGCGACCTTCTCAGCGACCGCGGAAGCCTGGTCGCTCACGCTGGCGACGGTCGCCCGCACCCGCGCTTCGGCCTGCTCGGCGGCCTCTTCGATGGACTTTACGAGGTCCTGGCTCGCCTCGGTAACCTGCTTGGCCACGTCCTGACTCACTTCGCCGAACCGCTTGAGTACGGCGTTCTCACCGAGTGAGTTGGTGAACTGGCCGAGCAGACGCTCGCCGCGCGAAGCGAGCGAAGTGTAGGACTCGATCATCGAGCGGACCTGCGCGCTCAGGTTCGCCTGGATCTGCGCTGCGTCCGCCTGAATCCATGCCTGCTGGAACTCGTTAGCGCGCTCCCGACCTTCAGCAAGTGCCTTATCGAGTTCTGCCCGGGCGACGCTGATGTTGTCAACGGCACCTTCGCGGTAAGCGTCGAAACGTTCCTGCGCGCGCTCGGCTGCGGCCTTGCCCTGCTCGATGAAGAGGTCGTTCAGGCCGATGATGGCGAAGAACGGTTTGCGTGCGTTCTTGATGTCTGAGGTGATGGTCATGGGTTCTCCTTCAGTCCGCGTCGTTATCAGTGCGGTTGGCACTGCGGAACGCGAGGTAGATCTCGATCAGAGCCTGTTGTTGCCGGACGGTCAGGTGGCTGTCACCACGGATCGCTTCTTCGACCCCGGCGGGATCGGCCGCCGGGTCGAGCAGTCCGGCTCGGACGTACAGGGACTCGGCCGAGATACGCAATCCTTTAGCGATCTGCGCGAGGATCTCGGCGCTCGGTCGACGTACGCCCCGTTCGATTTGGGACAGGTACGGGTTGCTGACTTCGGTCAGTTCTGCGAGTTGCCGAAGCGACACCTTCGCTTGTTCGCGCTGGGCGCGAATGAATGATCCGAGACCCTCCAGCGGGTCGGTTACTGCAGCCACGATCTGCCCTCCGCTATCCAGGTTATGAACCCTTGCTTGCAGTTGCAAGCACTTAGCGAGCACTGTGGTCGATGGCACCAGAATGCGCCGTACCACCCCGTGCGCGCTCTTAGGATGGAGCCATGACCGTCAAGCCCATCGTCATCACCGGCGACCCCGTTCTACACAACCCGACCCGCCGCGTTGAGCACGTGGACGACGAGATCCGCACGCTGGTCGCCGACATGTTTGACACGATGTCTGCAGCCAACGGCGTCGGGCTCGCCGCTAACCAGGTCGGCGTGGACCTGCGGATCTTCGTATACGACTGCCCCGACGACAGCGGAGTCGTGCACCGCGGCGTGGTCATCAACCCCGCGCTACAGACGGGCCCACTCCCGGAGGGCATGCCCGATGAGGACGAGGACTGGGAAGGTTGCCTGTCGGTACCCGGCGAAGCGTTCCCCACTGGCAGATCTGACTGGGCGAAGGTCACCGGCACCGACCTGGATGACACTCCGATCGAGATCGAAGGCACTGGTTTCTTCGCACGCTGCCTGCAGCACGAAACCGATCACCTCGATGGCTACCTCTATCTGGATCGCCTCGTGGGGCGCTACAAACGCGAGTCCAAGCGCGCCGTGCGGGCCCGCGGTTGGGCGAAGGATGCAATCACCTCATGGGACCCCAGCACGGCACAAGCCGAGGAGGTTTAGCCGCGCGCGACGGCAAACCAGAGTCCGCATGACGCCGGTGGACGTGCTAGGAAAGAAGGGTTGCCCCGTCAAGGCCTGTCACTGCAGATCGAAAGAAGGCAATTGACAGATGCTTCCCGTTCGAGACTCGCTCCGTGTCCGTTCGCCACTGCCGAGTGCGCGCGTCGCCCTGGCGAAACGGCTTATCCCGCTGGCGCTGGACCGCGTGCCAACGCGGATACACAGCGCCTCCGGACCACCACTGCAACGGGTCGAACTCGAATCCGATGCCCCGCAAATCGACGTCATCAGGCCCGAGCGGCTGACTCGCCGAATGGCGCACCACCCGAAGATCGGAATCGGCGAGGGCTACATGGTCGGCGACTGGCGCGAAGCCCCCGGCACCGATCTCGCCGACGCCCTGGTCCCCTTCGCCGCATCTATGGACACGATCTTGCCGAAGTGGCTCACTCGGCTACGCCGCCTTATCGATCGGCCGATGCCGCGCAGCATGCGCAACAGCATCGAGCAGTCCAGACACAACATCGAGGCACACTACGACCTCAGTAACGAGATGTTTGCGCTGTTCCTGGACGAGTCAATGACCTACAGCAGCGCGTTGTTTCTACCGCAGCAGCCACGCACCGCCGACACGCTGCTGGAGGCCCAACAGCGCAAGATCGATGCAGCTCTGGACCGCGCGCGGGTCACCGAAGGCACGTCGTTACTCGAAATTGGGACCGGCTGGGGAGCGCTGGCGATACGCGCGGCCCAGCGAGGCGCGAAGGTCACCAGCATCACGCTGTCGCGCGAACAGGCAGCGTTGGCCGAGGAACGCGCACAGCGGCTCGGGGTCGCCGAGCAGATCGAGATCCGACTGCAGGATTATCGCGACGTCGAGGGACAGTACGACGCGATCGTCAGCATCGAGATGATCGAGGCTGTCGGCGCAGAGTACTGGGCAACCTACTTCGCCACGATTGACGAACGACTCGCTTTCGGCGGAACCGCAGTCGTACAAGCGATCCTGATGAATGACGAACACATGCGGCGTACCCGTTCGTCGTACGGCTGGATCCAGAAGCACATCTTCCCCGGCGGCCTCATCCCTTCGCTGCCGGCGATCGAACGGACGCTGGACGACGCGACGACACTACGAATGACCGAGATGTCAGCGTTCGGACAGTCGTACGCTGACACGTTGCGCATCTGGCGCGACACCTTCGATGCGCGCGTCGACGAGGTGCGGGCGCTCGGCTGGAACGAGGAAATGATCCGGGCATGGCGGTTCTACCTCGCATACAGCGAGGCCGGCTTCCGCACCGGATATCTGGATGTCGCACAGTTGCGGTTCGAACGCCCCGCCGAGGCCGTGCGTCGCGCCGACGGCGGGTAGTCGCCAGCCCTGCGCTCGCGCGCGATTCACCGCGGGGTATCGCCACCCTTAACCGCGCGCGAGAATTTCACCGTGTGGAATCAGGAACCAGGCGTCGGGCTTGGTTCCCCACTCTCGCCAGGCCTCACTCATCCGCTGCAGGCCATCGCGATCGGCCACACCGCGTTCCATCGCTTGCCCAGCAAATCCCGAATACACCACGCGATCGGCCCATAGGTCCGACCACCATGCGACCTCGACATCACTTGCGTAGCACCACACATCCCCGGACGAGGTCACCTTGGCGAATCCGGCCTCGAGCGCCCACGATTTCAGCATTCGACCGGCGTCGGGGAAGTAGCCACCGGCAGTCGCCGTGTCGCGGTAGGCCCGTTGCCACTGCCGGATCCCAGCCACTTCCGGGAACCACGTCATCGCGCCGTAGTCCGCATCACGCGCGGCAACCACGCCACCCGGAGCACACACGCGCCGCATCTCGGCAAGCGCGGCGACCGGATCGCTGAGGTGTTGCAACACCTGATGTGCGTGTACGACGTCGAAACTGTGATCGGCAAACGGCAGGGCATATACGTCTGCAGGTTGGAAGCTCAACGAGTCGGGCGACTCGGCGTCTGCGGCGTTATTGCGCGCCAGTTCGAGAACCTCTTCCGATGGCTCGATCCCGATGACCTCACCGGGAGCAACCAATTTCGCAACATCGATCGTGATCGTCGCCGGACCGCAACCGACATCCAGCACTCGCATCCCGGGCTGCAGCGACGGCAGTAGATAGCCGGCCGAGTTCGCGGCAGTCCGCCAGGTATGTGACCGCAGCACACTTTCGTGATGACCGTGCAGATACTGATCGCTCATACGCTCGAGAATGCACCGCACGCCCATACTTTGGAACATGATTTCACTATATGGTCACTCGCGTACGTGTTCGCTAGCATCCTGCTATGAACCACTTCACTCTCGCCACTGCCGACAGTGTGGCCACACTGACCTTCGACAATCCACCGATCAACCTGATGACCGCAGCAGCCCACCTCGAACTGGCCGACATCCTCGATGACATCGCGGCCGACGACAATGTGCACGTACTCGTGCTGCGCTCAGCGAACCCAGAATGGTTCATCGCGCATTTCGATGTCGCAGCCATCCTGGGCATGCCCACCGAAGCCGGCGATCCGCCCACCGAACTCACTAGGTATCACCAGATGTGCGAGCAACTTCGCATCATGCCAAAGGCAACCATCGCCGTCATCGACGGCCGCGTCGGCGGCGGCGGCAATGAGATCGCGATGAGCTGCGATATGCGCTTCGCGTCTCCGGCCGCGGTGTTCAATCAGCCCGAGGTCGCACTCGGGATTATCCCTGGCGGGAGCGGCACGGTCCGACTGCCGCGGCTCGTCGGGCGCGCACGGGCACTGGAGACGATTCTCGGATGCGAGGACATCGATACCGACACCGCCGAACGCTGGGGGCTGATCAATCGGGTAGTGCCGGTCGACCACCTCGACGATCACGTGAACCGACTCGCGAAGCGAATCGCCGCGTTCCCACCACATGCCGTCGCGGCCGCCAAAGCCAGCGTCACGAGTGCAGAGTCGGCGATAACCGAACACCTACTCGCTGAATCCCACGCCTTCAGCCGGACACTCGGTGAACCTCGTGCTCGCGCGGCGATGGAGGGGTTCCTCGCGAATGGTGGGCAGACTCCAAAGGGCGAACGTCGGCTGGGCGATCTCGCTGGCGAACTGAGCGGATAATACCTGTAGCCGCCGAGGCAGGCCCTGAGCGAGCACGCACCGGGACAAACTGGTGCCCCGCCCACTCGCGGCCCGTCTTCAGGCGCGCTTTGTCCGCACTCGACGCGACGGATCAGACGCGATGGGTCAGACGGTGAGACCGGTGTCGATCAACGCGGCGTACTCCACGTCGTCGTCGACGACGATCACGTCCGCGCCGTCGGCGAGGTTGCGCTTGATGACCGCGAGCGCGATCGGACCCTCCTCATGGTGCATCACCGCTGTGCCAACAAACCCGACCTCGCGGCCCTCACTGAGCACCTTCGCGCCAGGGGACGGGACGGTGTGCTGCGACCCGTCGACCTGCAGCTTCACCAGCCGACGCGGCGGGCGCCCCAAGTTCTGCACGCGCGCGACCGTCTCCTGGCCGCGGTAGCACCCCTTATTGAGGTGGACGGCGTCGCCAATGAGTCCCACTTCGTGCGGAATGGTGCGGTGATCGGTCTCGCGTCGCTGCCGTGGACGCAGATTTTCCACCCGCCACGCGTCGTACGCCATCGCGCCTGCGGGCTGCGCGCCTGCTTCCAATGCTGCGGCCACCGCGGCGTTCACGTGCGCCGGGGTGCCCAGCAGGTCGAATTCGCCGGGGTACGGCAATGCGCGCATCATGACGCCCTCGCCGTACGCGACCATTCCCGGATCCGGCGGCGAAGCACCAAGCACGGCGGCCACGACGTCTCGGGCTTTCGGGCCGATCAGCGTGGCCATCGAGAACGAATCCGAGGCATCCTCGACCTCTACCCGGAGCATGAACTGCATCTTCGTCAGGTAGTCCGCCAGCGCGGGCGCATCACCTGGTTCGCAATCGATCCAGACTTCTTCACCGGTCGACGTGAACCACAGATCGTGCTCGACGTGCCCGTGCGGCGAGAGGATCAAACCTTGGATCGCCGAGGACTCCGGCATCTGCTCAAGGTGCTGAGTCGACAGCGAGTGCAACCAGGATAATCGGTCAGCCCCGCGCACGATGACCAGCCCGCGATCGGAGCGATCGATCACCGCCGCCGACCGGGCGAGGTAGCGCTGTTCACGCAATGGGTCACCGTAATGGGCGGCGACGCCGGAGTCCAACCCCTCCCCTGGTACGCGGCCGGGGTAATTTGCCAGAGTTGTCATCGAACGTTCCTCCCTCGGCGCGCTCACGCCGGACGTGCCCATCGTAGGCCGCCCGATACCCCGCTGCCTGTGAGAAAATTACGCCCATGACGTCGACTCCCGCCCCACGTTTCGTGAGTGTCCTACGCCGAGAGAACCAAGATGAATGGGCGGTGCATCGCCACGATCCAGACGCGCCACTACTCACCGCGTTCGACTACGCGCCAAACCGCGGCGACGGCGCCTTCGAAGCAATGCACGTGTACAACGGCGTCGCCAACAAACCGCACCGCCACCTCGAGCGACTCTCGCGTTCGCTGCACAACCTACAGATCGTCGGCCCGCCGTACGCCGCGTGGCGCTCGCTGATTGACGACCTCATCGCGCAGTGGCCGGACGGCGTCGAGGGCGTCCTGAAATTGATCATCAGCCGCGGTCAAGAAGGCGGTCCCATCGATCAGGACCCGACGGTGTTCGGTTATCTCGTCGAGCTCGATCCGGTGCTCGCCGCCCAACGTCGCGATGGCATCACGATGGTGTCGCTGACCTTTGGCTACCCAGCCGACGTGCGCGAGCGCTCTCCGTGGTTGCTCGGCTCCACGAAGTACCTGTCGTACGCGGTAAATATGGCCGCCAAGCGCGAGGCGGCCGAGCGCGGTGCGGACGACGTGCTGTTCCTCTCCGAGGATGGTCAGGTGCTCGAGGGCCCGAACTCGACCCTGATTTGGCTATCAGGCAAGCGGCTGGCGACCCCCGGGTCACACACCGGAATCCTGCGCGGCACGACGCAGGAAGAGATCTTCTCCCGGGCCGGCGCGGCCGGTCTCGAACCCATGATCACCTCGGCCACCCTCAGCGACATTCTCGCCGCGGACGCGGTCTGGATGTCCTCCAGTACCCGCGGGATCGCCGCTGTCCACGAAATCGACGGGGCATCGATCGCACAGGACGCCGAGAAGACACGCCTGCTGCAAGAACTGTCCGGTTTGCCGGTCCCCAACTAATTCCGTTGCACAGATCGCCAGTGCGATTTACGCTCCCAAGTACACAAGAGGGGAGGTGATCCGACGTTGATTTCGACTCGGACCTGTGAGGTGGTCTCGCACTAGCACCTCCATGAGGCGCCAGTGAATACCACGGGACTGCCGGAATCCCCAGGCGCGGGCCTCGTCCCCCCGCCCTCCGCCGATTGGCGAGGAGCAGCCTGGGGATTCACCATGTCCACCCCCAGGACCGGTAAGCAGCGGCGAAAGTCACCACGGATGCCGTCCACCACCACGACAATCCTTGCCGTCGCAGGTCAAGAGATCGCGCATAACCCGACACAATCTTTACCGTCTTGAGACCTAGCGCGCCGCCAGTGGCATGAGTCACACTTATGGGTGCACGACCGGCACAACGTGTCGGCGACGGCAAGGAGCACACATGCGCCCAGCACCTGACCCACGATCAGATACACACGCACCGACGCGCGCGGGGAGCGGTTGGCTACGCGCCGTACCCGATGCCGACTCAACTCAATTGCTCGGGCCCCAGCACGCGGAGCTCACCTCGTTCTTCACATCGGTCGGCTTCCTCACCCCCGAGCAGGACGCCGCGATCGAATCGAAGTGGTACGACATGCGCGGCCCGGAACGGTTCGCCTCGCGCGGGCAGGCATCCCAGGCCGCCAGCACTCACGCCCGCCTCGAGGAACAACTCAATGCCCGGCAGCGGGCGTGGGCGGCGACCACGATGCGCGCCCGCGATGCGGCCGGCGATGCCGCGCACGCGTTGTCAGTGCGGGATCTGATCGGTGTCGGCATGAGCCAGGAGGCGTACGACGAACTCGTCGCGCCGTGGGCCTTAGTGATGGGGCCTGTGCACCCCGCGGACACCGATCCACGATCCAGGTAGCCAACTACCGTCGTACCACGGCACTGTCGCGCCCAGCGCCGGTTATGCGCCGTGGAAAAACTCGCGTAGCGCGCCCGCCAGCATGACTGGATCGGCCACACCACACATCTCACGCACCGAATGCATCGACAGCAGCGGGATTCCGACGTCCACGGTCCGAATGCCGAGGCGGGTAGCGCTGAGCGGTCCGATCGTCGATCCGCACGGCATCGAATTGTTCGACACGAACACCTGGTACTTCACGCCCGCAGCCTCGCACGCGCGGGCCCATAACGCGGTCCCTTGCCCGTCCGTGGTGTAGCGCTGGTTCGCGTTCACCTTCAACAGTGGCCCCTCACCCAACAACGGCCGGTGCGTCGGGTCGTGTCGCTCCGGGTAGTTCGGGTGGACGGCGTGCCCGGCATCGGCCGACACGCACCACGATCCGGCGCAGGCGCGACGCAAGTCATCACCGTCGCCACCGAGCGCGTGATTGATCCCGCGCAACACGTCTTCGAGGACCGGCCCGCTGGCGCCCGTACGGCTCGCGCTGCCGACCTCCTCATGGTCGAATGCCGCGAGCACCGGAATCTCGCGGCCGTTAGTTGCCTGCTCCAGTGCCACCAGCGCCGCGTGTACCGAAGAAAGATTATCCATCCGGCCGCACGCGAAAAACTCCCCGTCGGCACCAATCACCGCGCCCCGCTGCGTGTCGAAGGCAACCAGATCGTGACCGACGATTGATCCCTCATCCAGCCCGGCGCGTGCGGCTAGGTGGGCGAGAATCCCGCCGGCGTTCAATCCCCACACCGGCTGCAAGTGGGTTTGCTTGTTCAGCGTCAGGCCGTCATTGACCTGACGGTCCAGGTGAATCGCCAATTGCGGCACCCGCATCACCGCGTCCGTCGCGACCAGCGATTCGCTGCCATCGCGACTCACCAGCCTTCCGGCGAGTCCGAGATCTCGATCCAACCAGGAGTTCAGCAGCGGACCGCCGTACACCTCGACGGCGACTTGGCGCCAACCATTCGAACCCGTTTCGGGATTGGGTTTGACCTTCAGTCCGGGTGAGTCGGTGTGCGCCCCCACGATTCGGTACGGCGTCGCGGCATCGGCGCCGTTGGGCAGTCGCCACGCGACGACGGCGCCATCACGAACCAGCACGTAGCCTCCGGGCGCGGACCCGAACGGCTCGGATTCAGGAACCTCGACGAAGCCCTGCGCGATCAACCGATCGGCCACCGCGCGAGCAGCATGGTAACTGGACGGAGACGCTGCGACAAAGTCGCCGAGATCATCGAGATGCACTGCTGCTCCGGGCATTACTGCACCCGCGCCAGTCGCGCCGAAATGTGCGGCTGCAACTGTTGACCGACGGCCGCCATATCCATCGCGTACATCAGATCACCCTCGACGATCCCGTAGAGCCGGTGGTTACCGTTGACTTCCTTCGCACTCCCGGTCCTGGCAACGACGTCGGTCGTCAACTCCCAACTGGTCGTGGTGCGGGCCGTGCCGACGAACACCTCAACTACGCCTGACTGGTGTGCGAGCACAACCTCAAAGTCATCGCCGGAACCCGGGCGCCAGAAGCCCATCTCGCGCGCGGCCGGACGCACGAAGGCGCCGTCGGCATCCATGATCCACGAACGCGTCTGCATCCCCAGGAACGGCCGACCGTCGTGCCAAAACCGAATCTCTTGGCCGTACCGGAAGCCATCGATCGTCGGATAGTCGCCCTGGCCCTCTCCACGCCACACGCCCAGTAGTGGAAGCAGCGCGAGCATCTGCGGATGAATCTCCGGTCCCTCACGCACGTCGACGGTGTCGATCGGCAGTTCCTCGGGCAGCGGCATCAACGCGCTCATCGCTCACCTACGAACGTCCGATAGGCACCACGCGCGCAATACGCAGCGAGCAACAGGGTGGCGATGACCAGGAGTGAAGTGATGAAGGCTTCCACATGGCCAGGATATCTGCCGTGAGCAGGATCGCGGCCACGCCCGCTGCGCGCGCCGGGTCGGGCTCACTAAACTGTAGAACTCACCCGTTGGAGGCGGCATGGACATCACTCTCATGTCGCGCACGGACGCGCCCATCGCGGATGTCCTGCCCGCGCTCGGTCTGCTCACCCATCACGTGCGCACCCTCCCGCCGGAGGCAACCGAACTGCTCGACGCGGACGCGGGCGACGTCGTGCTGATCGACGCCCGCACCGACCTGGTCGCCGCCCGCGCTCTCTGTCGCCTGCTGTCGAGCACCGGCGTTTCCGCTCCCCTACTGGTCGTCCTCGCCGAGGGCGGGCTCGTCGCGATGTCGGCCGAGTGGGGCTGCGAAGACTTCATCCTCGCCACCGCAGGGCCCAGTGAAATCGAGGCACGGTTGCGACTGGCGACCACCCGCCGCAACCTGGTCAGCGAGCACGAGACGAATGTCGTCACTCGCGGCGATCTCACGATCGAGGAAGAGTCGTACACCGCTCGGATCCGAGGCCGCTCGCTGGATCTGACCTACAAAGAGTTCGAGTTACTGAAGTACCTGGCCCAGCACCCCGGCCGCGTGTTCTCCCGGGCGCAACTGCTCAGCGAAGTCTGGGGCTACGACTACTTCGGTGGCACGCGCACGGTCGACGTACACGTACGGCGGCTGCGGGCCAAACTCGGCAACGAACATGAATCACTGATCGGCACAGTGCGTAACGTGGGCTACAAGTTCGTCACTCCCCCCGAGCCGAAAACGGACTCCGCCCACCGAAACACTTCGGACCGGGCTCCCCGCTCGAGCACTCCCACGTCGAAGGTAAGCCGATGACCAGCAGCGACCACCTCTCCGCCGCCGACGCCGACGCCGTACGCGCGCTCAACGAGACCGCCAGCCGCACCGATGAAGCCCACGCCATCTCCGAGCAGTTCTTATTGCGCCTGGGCGATCCGGCCGGTGCCGGGCGGGTTCGGCACGTCACCCACCACACCGACGGCGTGCTGGACGGGTACGCCGTCGCCGAAGTCGCCACCGAACCATCCGGCGAGCTACTCGTCGCGCCGCAGTCGCGTCGCCGCGGCATCGGTAGCGAACTATTGGCCGAGTTACGGGCCGCAGCCGGGGAGCCGCTGCGCATCTGGGCGCACGGGGACCTCCCGGCGGCGCATGATTTCGGCGCCGCGCGTGATGCGCACGCCGTACGCACGCTGTTGGAACTGCGCCGTCCGGCCACCGACGTCGACGTCCCCACCCCGACGGACGGTGTCACCGTACGCACCTTCCGTCCCGGCGAGGACGACGCCGAGTGGTTGCAGGTGAACGCGAGCGCGTTCGCCACACACCCCGAGCAGGGTGCGATGACCCAGCGAGATCTCGACGAGCGGATGGCCGAACCATGGTTCGATGCGGCCGGGTTCTTCATCGCCGAACGCGACGGACAGATCGTGGGCTTTCACTGGACCAAGGTGCACGGTCCCGAACTGGGTGAGGTGTACGTCGTCGGCGTACGCCCCGATGCGCAGGGGTTGAAACTCGGCAAGTTGCTCACCGCAACGGGCCTCGCGCACCTGGTCAGCCAGGGCGTTTCGGAGATTTCGTTGTACGTCGAAGGCGACAACACCCCGGCGCTCGCGTTGTACCAAGGATTGGGTTTTAGCCGCCATCGCGCCGACTCCCAATGGCTCACCGCCTAGCCGACTAGGGCGAATGCCCGACTTCGCTTCCGGGCGAAATTCAGTTCACCTCACGTCCACCAACCCGACACCGTGTGTGTTGGCTCACTACGCGGCAAGTTCACGCTGCGTTCACCAAGTGCGGTCCGGTCGGTCACTTTCCATACCTACCTTTCATGTGGGCGCGCGAACACGGAGTTCGCAGCCGCGTGGTCACAACCCGCTCGGCAGCCTCCTCCACCCGAGGAAATGACACGTAACCCCAGAAGGGACCTGTAGGTGAAGCGCACACGTACCTACGCGATCGCCGGCCTCGCCGCCGCGGGCTCGCTGCTTTTGACCGCCTGCTCCGACGACAACTCCGGCGGCTCCGGTAACGGTGGATCGGGCAGCGGCGCCGACATCGAGTGCGGCGAGGGCGACCTCAACGCCAGCGGGTCTTCGGCCCAGGCCAAGGCCATCGACGCTATCCAGGCCAGCTTCGCTGCGACCTGCGACTCCATCGCCGTGAACTACGACGCGAGCGGCTCCGGCGCCGGCGTCAGCGACTTCATCGCCGGCAAGGTTGACATGGCCGGCTCGGACTCGGTTCTGAGCGAGGAAGAGACCGCCGACGCGGGCGAAATGTGCGCCGACGGCCCCGCGATCAACCTGCCGATGGTCATCTCGCCAGTCGCGATCGTCTACAACGTCGAGGGCATCGACAACCTGAACCTCAACGCCGAGGTCACCTCGAAGATCTTCGCCGGTGAGATCACCAGCTGGGACGACGAGGCTATCGCCGAGCTGAACCCCGATGCCGACCTGCCCGGCACCTCGATCACCACGGTGCACCGCTCGAAGGACTCCGGCACCACGGACAACTTCACCAAGTTCCTCGAGGCCGCCGGTGACGGCGCCTGGACCTTCGGTACCGGCAAGGCCTGGAGCGCTCCCGGCGGCCAGGGTGCGCCTGACTCGGCGGGCATCGTCTCGGCGGTCAACGCGACCGACGGCTCAATCTCGTACGTCGATGGTCCGGACGCCACCGCGAACAACCTCAACGTTGCTTCGATCGACTCCGGCTTCGGCCCGGTCGAGCTCAACGCCGACTCGGTCGGTAAGGCCGTCGAGGCTGCCGAGCACGTTGGTGAAGGCAATGACATCAAGCTCGAGCTCGACTACGGCCTGAAGGAGGAAGGCGCCTACCCCGCCCTCCTGGTCACCTACGAGATCGTGTGCGAGACCGGTCTCGCCGATGACAAGATCGACGTCGTCAAGTCGTTCCTGAAGTTCGCGGTCACCGACGGACAGACCGCCATCGAGGAAATCGGATACATTCCGCTTCCCGAGGAGCTGCGCGCCGAGGTCGAAACCGCGGTCGACGCGATCAGCTAGTTGATGTATTTCACGCAGCGCGCCGTACGCGCCCACTCATTCGGACGTGTACGGCGCGCTTACGTGTCGGCTCACTCGCACCACTAGAAACAATCCCGTACGCCTGGGACGATTCTTCGCGGCGCAGGTAAGTAACTGCGCCCGCACCATCCAGCACTTCATCCTCAGCCCAAAGGAGCCAGATGTCGACGCCAAGCGACACGGCCACGGTCGCCCCGGACGGCGCACCTGCACCTGACTCGCCAGCGGGACCTCGCGGCGCAGAGTCAGCGAAGGTCCGCCCCGGTGATCGAGTCTTCTGGGGCCTGTCCGCCGGCTCCGGTCTCGTCGTCCTCATTTTGATGGCCTCGATCGCGTTCTTCCTGATCTACCGCGCGATCGACGCCCTATCTGCCAACCAGGCCAACTTCCTGACCTACGAGGCCTGGCAGCCTGACGCCGAAGTGCCGATGTTCGGCATCGCGGCCCTTGCCTTCCACACGCTGGTGACCGCGATCATCGCGATGATCGTCGCCGTCCCGATCGCCGTCAGCATCGCGCTGTTCATCACGTTCTACGCACCGCGCAAGTTGGCGACCGGCCTGGCGTACGTCATCGACATCCTCGCCGCCGTCCCCTCGATCGTGTACGGCCTGTGGGGCGTCTTCTTCCTTGCGCCCCACATGACCGGGCTGACGCTGTGGTTGGACAAGTGGTTCGGCTGGACGTACATCCTGTCGTATCAGCCCGACAACATGCCGAACAACCGCTCGGACTTCACCGCCGGCATCGTGCTCGCGATCATGATCCTGCCGATCGTCGCTGCCCTGTCGCGCGAGGTCTTCCAGCAGGTTCCCCGCACCAACATCGAGGCGGCGTACGCCCTGGGTGCGACGCGTTGGGAAATGGTCAAGATGGCGGTGCTCCCGTTCGGTCGCCCCGGCATCGTGTCGGCATCGATCCTCGGCCTGGGTCGCGCACTTGGTGAGACCATGGCCGTCGCCTACATCCTGTCCGCGGTCTACGAGATCAATTGGCGAATCACCGAATCCGGCGGTATCACCTTCGCCTCCAACATCGCCCTGAAGTACGGCGAGGCGGGCGGCGTCGGCATGGGCGCGCTGATCGCCTCCGGCATGGTGCTGTTCTTGATCACGCTGATCGTGAACTCGATCGCTCAGGCGATTCTTCGTCGAGGAATGGTGAAGGACCGATGACCACCACGACCACGCCCGGCGCACGTCAGCGACCCACCAAAGACGAAGGCGGGCTATCCGGGCGCAAGTTGCCCAAGCCGCTCGTCTGGGCGCTACCGTTCGTCGCCGTACTCGTCACCCTCGGCCTGTTCGCCGTCACCGAATTACAGGGGGACGCCGGATTCATCGTCGTCACCTTGATCGTGTACGTCGCGTTGCAGACGGCATTGAGCTTCACCATGGAAGGCCCACGTCAGGCACGCGACCGGATGGCGACAACGCTCATCTATGTCAGCTTCCTGATCGCGCTCGTACCGTTGATCCTGATCATCTGGTACACGATCTCGCGCGGTATCCGTGCGATGTCGATGGACTTCTTGACCCACTCGATGTTCGGCGTCCAGTCCTCCATGGCTGGCGGCGGCGTTACCCACGCCATCATCGGCACGCTCCTGGTGTCGCTGATCGCGGCGGTCATCGCCGTACCGCTCGGCATCTTTACCGCCATCTACCTCGTCGAGTACGGCGGCCAGAACCGGTTCGGCCGGACGGTGTCGTTCTTCGTGGACGTGATGACCGGTGTCCCCTCGATCGTCTCGGGTCTGTTCATCTACGCGTTCTGGTTGCTCACCCTCGGGTTCCAGAAGACGGCACTCGCAGGCGCGCTGTCCCTCGTGCTGCTGATGCTGCCGATCGTCATCCGCTCAACCGAGGAAATGCTGAAGCTAGTCCCCAACGACCTGCGCGAAGCGTCGTACGCGTTGGGCGTGCCCAAGTGGCGCACCATCACCAAGATCGTGCTGCCCACGGCGATGTCCGGCATCATCACCGGCGTCATGCTCGGCGTCGCCCGCATCATGGGTGAAACCGCGCCACTGCTGCTGCTGGTCGGCACCAGTATCCGGATCAACGGCGACCCGTTCGTCGGCCAGATGGAAACACTGCCGACCTTCATCAACAAGTATTTCGGGCTGGCTGCCGGCGATATCGCCTCGGCGAACGCCGACCGTGCCTGGGCTGCCGCGCTTACCCTGATCGTGCTGATCATGCTGCTGAACCTCGGTGCGCGGATCCTCGCACGCTTCACCGGCGTGAAGCAGAAGTAGCCCTCGACCTTTCGAAAGAAGCAGGATTCAATGAGCAAGAGCATCGAGGTCAAGGACCTCAATATCTACTACAGCGACTTCCTGGCCGTCCGGGGCGTGTCGATGTCGGTAGCGCCGCGTTCGATCACCGCGATGATCGGCCCGTCCGGCTGCGGTAAGTCCACCGTGCTGCGCAGTATGAACCGCATGCATGAGGTCATTCCCGGCGCCTACTGCGAAGGGCACGTGCTACTCGACGGTGAGGACATCTACGGCTCGTCCGTCGACCCGGTGAACGTGCGCCGTCAGATCGGCATGGTGTTCCAGCGTCCCAACCCGTTCCCGACCATGTCTATTTACGACAATGTGATCGCCGGGCTGAAGCTGCAGGGCCGCACCCGCAAGAGCGAAACCGACGAGATCGTCGAACGATCGCTGCGCGGCGCGAACCTGTGGGACGAGGTCAAGGATCGCCTCGGTAAGCCCGGCTCGGGCCTGTCCGGTGGTCAGCAGCAGCGTCTGTGTATCGCCCGCGCGATCGCGGTCGAGCCCGACGTACTGCTGATGGATGAGCCGTGCTCGGCCCTCGACCCGATCTCGACCCTGGCGATCGAGGACCTCATGCAGGAACTCAAGGAGAAGTACACGATCGTCATCGTCACGCACAACATGCAGCAGGCCGCGCGCGTGTCCGATATGACCGGCTTCTTCAACCTGAAGGCCACCGGCGAACCCGGTGAGCTAGTCGAGTACGACGACACGAAGAAGATCTTCTCGAACCCATCGAACAAGCGCACCGAGGACTACATCTCCGGCCGCTTCGGTTAATACCTCGGGTAGATTCCCGCCCGGTCGTGCCTTTCGTGGCTCGGCCGGGCGGTTTTCGTTAGCCGGTCAGTCGTTGCTCGGTCAGCTGCTGGGTCTTGGCCGTCGTGGCGGCGATGCCTCCAGCTCGCCGCGTACGACGCGTTCGAGCGATCGCACGGCGTTGGCCGATACGCGCGGTACGACGTGCGCGCGCATGATTTCCGCGGCGGTGCGGCGATAGTTCTCCGCCTCGACCCCGTCGGCACTCTCCGCGTGCCGCAGCAGGCCGGCGGCCCGGCTGAACCCTCGGGCCTCCTCCGCGCCCAGGTAATCCCGACCGGTACGGCGCGCGAAACGCTCAGCAACCGCCCATGCCGATTGCATTGCCGTCACTGCCTCCAGGAAGGCTTGGGCGTGATCGGAATCGTGCGGGCCGGTGTCAGTGCGCAACGCGCTCGCGTGAGCGCTACGCCGATGGAAGTCCTGCGTCGAAGCGACGTCGACGTCGAGGATGGCGGGATACGCCAGGATCAAGTGCGGGTCGGTCTCGTAGGCGACATATGCCTGCAGTACGTCGTTGTGGCGCTCGATCGCGGCGTCCCAGGTCAACCGGTCGATCGACGGCGAGGACTTCCGCTGCCACCAACGGGGGCGCGCCCTCGGCATCGTCACGGCGCCTCTGGCGGGGGCCTCAGCGGCAGGACGGGGGCTCGCGTGCCCGGCGGTGTTGTACGAGGTATCCGCTTGCGCGGCCGGCGATGCGACGGGGATTTCATCGCGGGCGGCGTACGGCGCTTCGGGCTCGTCGATCGGCGGCACGTCGAAGGTCGGGATCGGCCCACATACCGTCACGAACGGCCGCAGCATCGCTTGAATGTCCGCGCTGCTGGGCGGCTTCGCGATCGACTTGACGAGGCGCCGAAAGACCGCTGGGGTATCGGGGGGCATCTCGGCGTCCGCGTCCATGGCCCGCATCAGCGCGACGTAGGTCGCGTCCAGGACGAGCACCCGCCAGCCGTCGACGCCGCGCGGCAGCCGCTGTAGCGGCGCCTCGAGTTGCCACGCAAAGTACTCCATGCCCCCACCGACGGCGCGGATCCGGTCGATCAGGCTCGGTTCCACCCACGTGCGTGCCAGGCGCGCGATCCGCTCGTGCTCGTGCAAGCTCAGTTGCTCGATCCGCAGCGCGAAGGCTTGTAGCAGCGGCGCTTTCGGCACCTCCGCCAGCCGTGAAGGCGCACCGCCTGAGAGCAACTGCAGGTAGTCGCCGACCGTCGGCGCTGGGATCTGTAGTTCGATCGGGGCCGGCCCGGGCGGCGGGGCGCCGGCCGCGCGCGGGGCCTCGACACCCGGCACCCCCTCACGCGGCGCGGTGCGACTAGGTGGATCTATCAGCCAGTACTTTTCGGGGTCGGCCGGATCGCAGGCAACCGGCACGCGCTGCCGCAGCGGAAGCAGTCCGCCCCACTCTTTACTCAGCGGGACCTCGATGGGGTCGATCGTCGGCGAGAAGAGCGTGCCAGCAGTCGCATCGGTGCTCACGAGCACTGCCCTGGTGAGCGCGGCGCTGCCGCTTGGCGAACCCATGCCCCTCATTCAAACATCACTCACTCGGCGCGCTCGAACCTCCAGCCGCGCATACATCGGCGTCCGGTCGTCGATGGAGCGAGGAACGAGCAAGTAAAGACGCCGCAGGCCGCGTGTCCTTATTCGCGCAATTACCCGCGCACTTCTACCCCGAGTACGGGGCACAAGCGCGCGTGCTAATGCGCGAACTGCTCGTCGTTCACGGCCTTCAGCATGATATCGGCTACGTCGTACGGCTCCAGCACCGCGCAGGGAGGTGATTCCGGTCGCGAGCAACACCGCTGCCCGGCACGGGGCGTATAACGTTGAACTGTGTATCGCTTCCTGGCCACCCCGCGCTGGATCGCCGGTTTCCTGGCGCTCCTACTGGCCGCGGCGATCATGGTGCGGCTCGGATATTGGCAATGGGACCGGGGCCAGCAAAAGTCCGCGGCGAACGACGCCGTCCAAGCCGCTCAGCAACGCGATCCGGTCCCGGCAGGCGATCTGATCCCCGCCACGGCCGAGAACGCCCCCGCTGCAGCGGACGAATGGTCACAAGTCACGATCAGCGGCGAGTACGACCCAGCCAATACCGTGCTGATCCGCCAGCGGTCGTTCGAGGGAGGCGTCGGTTTCGAGGTCGTCGTACCGTTCCACGGCGAGGACGGCGTCACCTATCTCATCGATCGCGGGTACGTGCTGGCCACCGGCGGTGCCGCTCAGGAGCCCGACGTCCCGGCGCCACCTACCGGCACGGTGACGGTCACCGGAATCGTAAAACGCGCGTACGACGCGCCCGCCGATGCGACGCGGGTTGAGCAGGTCGGCTCCTACGACAGCGTCCGCGCGCTGGATCCCGCGGTACTGTCGGCGTCCTTCGGTCAGCCGCTAGCCGGCGGATACATCATCGCTAGCGACGAGCAATTGGCCGACGGCAGCGTGATCGAAGATATCAATCGCATCCCACCGCCCGAACTCTCCGACGGACCGCACCTCTCGTACGCCGTCCAGTGGTGGATCTTCGCCGCGATGACGCTGTTCGTGTTCGGTTACCTCGCCCGTCGCGAGGCGATCACTCGGCTGCTCGCCGATGAGGACGAGGACGACGAGGACACGCGATCTCCGGCGTACGCCTCCAGCCCCACGGACACGTAACTGCTGCGCTCGACGCTCGAGCGGCCCATGATCGGCAGCTACGCGCAACACCGAGTGGGTGAACTACTACGCGGATGGGCTGAAGCGAAGGTCCGGATCGTCGGATAGGTTCGTGGCGAGAGCATCACGACCTACAACGGGAGGCACGCATGACCAATCCGCTCGAGCGCCCACAGCATCCAGATCCGTACGAGCTGCTGCCGAAGGTCGGCTCGTTCACCGTGACCAGCACCGACGTCGCCGACGGCCAGCCGATGGGCATGGACCAGGCACACCCGATGGCTGGCGGCGACGCCAAGAACATCTCGCCGCAGTTGTCGTGGTCCGGCGCCCCGGAGGGCACCAAGAGCTACGTCGTCACCTGCTACGACCCTGACGCGCCGATCCCGGGCGGGTTCTGGCACTGGCTGCTGGTCGACGTACCGGCCGACGTGACTGAACTGGCGACGGACGCCGGCCGCGAAGGTAAGGCGCTGCCGGGCAAGTCGTTCCACACCCGCAATGACTTCGGCACCTTCGACTTCGGTGGCGCCGCCCCGCCGGCGGGAGACCCCGCACACCGCTACTACTTCGTCATTCACGCCGTGGACGTCGAGTCGCTCGGTGTCGACGAGAACGCGTCGGCCGCGTTCGTGTCCTTCAACCTGGCTTTCCACACGTTGGCGCGCGCCATCATCACGCCCACCTTCGGCGGCTAAACACCACCAGAGGCAGGTTTTCGATCGACTTGCGGCGTACTGCTCGAAACAGACCCCGTTCTGTGGCGTCGAGCGGTGCGCCGCAAGTGGCGTTATTTGTGCTCTACCGCCGCGGGTCGGCCGTTTCGCACCGCCCGGCCTACGGCCTCGACCACCCGGTCCATCTCAGCGCCATACGGATTGTCCGTGACAAGGTAGGTCCAGGTGGACGACGGACGTCGTAGCCCTAGATCCGACAGGGTCGTGGCGTCCTCGGGTGCGTCGTCCAACGTTTCACGGACCCGCTCGAGTGATTCGGTGCCGAGGGTATGGAAGTCCCTGATCGCGTGACGGTTGAACTCGTCCAGTGGGTCCTGGCGTGCCAACGCCCGCAGGTGGATTCCCTCCCGGATCTCCGCCATCCGGTTCAGGTGCCCGGTCCATGCCTCATCCAAGGTAAACAGCACGACCGCTCGCGCCAGTGCGCGACGAGACTCCGCCGACCACCGCTTGGCGGCCTTGGGGTTATCGGGCCACACCCGCTGGAGGTAATCCCGCAGCGCATCGTCATCACTAAGCACCTTTTCGCGGGTGTCCAGCACGGTACGACGATGCTGATCTGAACCCTCGTGATAACGACGGGTCGTTCGATGCAGGCTCAACATCTTGCCTTCGGCAACCCGCTGCGCATGCGCGTAATGCTGCGCGAACTTGGGGTCCGAGATCAGCCCATCGTCCTCGACCGCACGCGGCTCGACGTTCAATTGCAGGTGTTCGGTGACGACTGGATCCTCGATGCAGGTGTAAAACACCGACCGACCAGGATCGCCTTGGCGCCCCGATCGACCACGTAACTGCTGGTCCAGTCGCGGCGAATCGTATCGGCCGAGCCCGACGACGAGCAGGCCACCAGCCTTATGCGCATCGTCGTCCAGCCGGATGTCCACGCCGCGACCGGCCATCTGGGTCGACACGGTGACACGACCGCTTTCGCCTGCGCGCGCGATGATCTCGGCCTCAGCCTCGTCGTTCTTCGCGTTGAGTACCACGACCTCGACGCCGTACTTTCCCAACCTACGGGCGAACCGCTCGGACTCCCCGATGCTGGCCGAGCCAACCAGCACGGGTTGGCCGGCGCGGTGCGCCTTGCGCACCCGCAGCGCCGCGGCGACGTCCCGCTGCCGCTGGGTAACGTACAGCCGATCGGGCTCATCAACTCGAACGCAGGGCTGGTTCGTCGGTATAGCCCCGATCTTGACATCAAGATCGTCGGACAGTCGTTCTGCCGCCTCCAGCGCGGTGCCGCTCATACCGGTCAGGAAGTTGTAGGCGCGCGCCACCGTCTCAACCAGCATCTGGTCCATGATCTGTGCGTTGCCCGATACCGCGAGCCCTTCCTTACGCTCGATCGCGGCATGCAGGCCGTCGGGCCAGCGCTGCCGGTCGGCGACGCGCCCGCGGGCGTCGTTGATCAGTTGCACCTGCCCGTTGCTGACGATGTAGTGCACATCGCGATCGACCAACGCGTGCGCATGCAACGCGACATGTGCCGCGGCGAGCAGGTCCACATGCGCCTCGTCGTAGAGGTGTTCGACGTCGAGTGCGCGTTCGAGGCGCTTAATCCCGGAATCAGTGAACCCAGCGTTGCGGCGCTCGCCATCGACGTCGAAATCCTCGCCCTCGGTCATATCCGCGACGGTGTGATCGATGATGGCTGGCGTTTCTTGCGCATCGGCGTCCCCGGCGATTACCAACGGGACCATTGCGTCGTCCACGAGTACGGCGTCGATCTCGTCGACGACGGCGGCGTCCAACTCGGGGACGAGTCGCTGTACTCCGCCGGCGCGCTGACGGTCGCGCAACAGGTCGAATCCGACCTGATGCATGGTCGCGTACACGACGTCGCTACCGTACGCCGCGGCGCGTTCCTCGAACGACATGCCATCGATGACCGCGGCCGACGACAATCCGAACGCGGCGAACAACGGCTCGCCCTCGTGCGCATCACGTCCAGCGAGATAATCATTCGCCGATAGCACGTGTACCCGCAGTCCCGCGGTGGCTAGCCCGGCAGCGACGAGGAAACCGACCAGGGTCTTGCCTTCGCCCGTGGCCATATCGACGACGCGAGCGCGCAACATGCTGATCGCGGCGAGTTGCTGCACCTTGAACGGTGTGAGGCCAAGTTCGCGGTGCGCTACTTCAGAGGCGGCCGCGAGGTACTCCACGATCCAGTCATCGGTCAGGCCGGAGTCGGACGCCGTCTTCGGTAGTTCAGCCAGCAGCGCGGTGAACTTCTTTTCGGTTAACTCGCGCACCTCGACCTGTCGCGCGGCGACCCGTTCGGCGAGTGCTTCGTCCCGGCGCAGATTCGTCGTGCCGGGGTCCTGACGGAGTTTGCGGACCCACACGGCGGGTCGTTGCCACCACGCGGCCGCTCCACGCAGTTGCTCTGATCGACCCATCAGACCAGGATATCTACCTTGCCTCGTGGCGGGTCACAGTGAGGCCTAGGTATCACCACACGCATCGATCAGTGATCCAGCAGCCAACGACAGAGCAGGCCCACGCCCACCGCGACGATCATCGAGGCGAGGGTGCCGATGATGAACCGTTCGCTCGCCCCGGCGTGCTCCTTCAGTTCGGGGTACCGCCCCAGACCCTTCACCGCGACCACGAACGCGACGAGCGTCGGCATACCGGCGATGATTGCACCGGTGACAGCAACGCGCTCCAAGATCCCGATCCACAGGCCGCCGCGCAGCAGCGGCGCTGGCTTTGTCGCGGCATCCTCAACACCCAGCACGGGGACGGCGCGTCCATGCGAATCTCGCTCGTAGCGTGCCACCGCGACGTCGGGAACCTTGGCGAGGCGCAGCACGGCGACGGTGACGACCCACCCCACACCGACCGAGATCAGCAGCGCGGCCAGCACGATGCCTGCCTGCACCCACCAGGTCACGTCTGACTCCGCTCGTCGGCTTCGCGTAACAATCGCGCGAGCAGAGGATAACTGTCCCTGACGACATCATTCCCCGAGGCGAGCAGCGATTTGGAGATCGCCTGCTCAGTGATGCGAAGCTGGGTCGCCGCCGTGGCGCGGTTACCGGCCGCATCGACCGCATCGATCACCCGCCATTGCGCCGCCGTACGCCGCCGGAGCACGGCGCCGATCAGCCGGAAGTACGCCTCGAGGTCGTCGCCACCGCCGCGTACGGCGATGTGGACCGTCGCCGATTTCTTCGCCGCCTCGACGGCCTCTCGGGCGTTCAACAACGCAGCACCGCGCGCCTCACGGACCGAGGAAGGCAGCGGCGTTTCGATCGGGCCGACGCCAAGCCCGACCGACCAATCCCCCGAGCGCATCGCGCATTCTATGGCCGCAATGACGCCGTCGGGGTGTGCGATCAAGCCCTGGACTTCATCACCTGCGGTTCGTTCGAACGGCAAGATCACGTCCAGGCGCGCCAGCAGCGCGAGCAACTCCGGCACCCGGTCAGGACGAGCACGGGAAGACCGTTGGTCGATGGTCAGCGCGAACACACCACAAGAGTAAACCGTTATCGGTTGATTCGCAGCATTTCAACCAATTATGGTTGTTTCAATAGTTCATCGGCGACGCGTTCCAACGCGGCGACCCGACTCCCCTTCACCAATACCGCGTCCTGGGCGCCGAGTGCTCCGAGCACCCTCAGCGCCTCATCGACGTCGCCGACATGATTCGCCCGAGCGCCGTAGTCAGGCGCGGCGACAGCAATGACGGTAATCCCCTCCTCCGTGGCCCGCTCAGCGATCGCGCGATGCGCCGCGGCAGCATCCTCGCCAAGTTCGGCCATAACACCCACCACGGCAAAACGCCGCTGTGCCGGCAGCGTCAACAGCGCATCGATACCGGCATTCATCGACGTGGGGTTGGCGTTGTAGGCGTCATTGAGCACCATCGCACCGGACGGCGCCCGATCGAGTTGCATGCGTAAACCGGAGATCTGCGCACCGGAGAGTCCCGCAACAATCGCCTCCAGCGGCACGCCCACTCCCCCGGCCGCAGCCGCCGCCGCGAGCGCGTTGAACAGTTGATGTTCACCGCGCACGCCTAACTGCACCTCGGCGCTCCCCCATGGGCTTCGCAAGGTGAACGCCGGACGCAGTTCGGCGTCCAGCCGCACGTTCCCCGCGGTGACGTCCGCACCCGAGGAGCGACCGAAGGTCAGCACCCGCGCCGACGTGCGCTCACGCATCCCGAGGACGACCTCCTGATCGGCGCTGAGCACCGCGAGACCAGATGACGGGAGCGCCTCGACGAGTTCCCCCTTGGCCTGCGCGACGGCCTGCAACGAACCGAACATCTCCAGGTGTACGCCGTCCACCCGAGTAACGACGCCGACCGTCGGCGAGGCAATCGAACAGAGCAACTCGATATGTCCGACACCTCGCGCGCCCATCTCGACGACGACTGCCTCGGCATCGTCCGGAGCACCAATCAGCGTAAGCGGCAGGCCGAGTTCGTTATTGAAGGAGCGCTCATTCGCGGCGGTGCGGTACGTCGTACCGAGTACGGCGGCCAGCATGTCCTTGGTCGACGTCTTCCCCACCGAACCGGTGACGCCGACGACGCGCCCGGGAACCCGCGCACGCGCGGCCCTCCCGAGGTCCATCAAAGCCGCGGCCGTATCGGCGACCCGAATCACCGGAGCCTCGACGCCGGGCACCTGTCGACTGGCCAAGTACGCACCGGCGCCCGCCGCGACAGCGGATGGTACGAAGTCGTGCCCGTCACGTTCAGCGACGATCGGCACGAACAGTTGCCCCGACGCGACCGACCGCGAATCGATGGACGCACCGTCCAAGGCGAGGTTCTCGCCGTGAAGTTCTCCGCGGACCGCCGCGGCTACCTGCTCAGTCGTGAAATGCACGCCGATGACGATACGAGATAATCGCGATGCGCACCGAGGCCGAGGGCACATCGGTCGCCCGGAATGCCTACCGCTTCGCGGCGCGCCTCGGTCGTAGGCTGAACGGCATGCCTAGCGCTTCCGATTCCGACCGCATCCGCCTGATCGTGCTCTTCGGCGGAATCTCCGCCGAACACGACGTCAGCTGCACCTCTGCGACCCACCTGTTGGCTGCGGCGAATCACGAGGCCTACGACCTGGTGCCGATCGGGATCACCCGTGATGGTCAGTGGGTGCGGCACGACGTCGCGCTCGAGGCACTAGCCGGCGGCCGCCCGATCGAGGGCACGCTGACGCCGACCGGCACGCCGGTCAACCCCCTGGAGATCATCGGCGCCGAACCCGACCGGGTGACCGTCGTCCTGCCGTTGTTACACGGTCCGCACGGGGAGGACGGCACGGTGCAGGGCATGCTCGAACTCGCCGGCGTGCCGTACGTCGGGTCGGGCGTGCTCGGGTCGGCCGTGTGCATGGACAAAGCGATGGCCAAGACCGTGACCGCACAGGCCGGTATCCCGCAAGGAAACTGGATCGCCTACTACGACGGCACCGGCGAAACACCCGAACAGTTGGCTGAGCGGGCCGCGGCCGAGTTGACCTTTCCGATCTTCGTCAAACCCGCCAACATGGGGTCTTCGGTCGGCGTCAGCAAGGTGCCCGACGCGGCTGGCCTCACCATGGCGATCAAGGATGCGCTGCAGTACGACGAGGTCCTGGTACTGGAGTCGGGTATCACCGGTCGCGAGATCGAGGTCGCGGTGCTCGGCGATCTCGAGCCCGAGGCGAGCGTGCCGGGCGAGATCATCCCGGGTGCTGATTTCTACGATTACGAGGACAAGTACATCTCCGGAGGAGCGCAACTACGCATCCCCGCAGACCTACCCGCGGAACAGATCGCCGAGGTGCGCGAACTGGCGGTGCGCGTGTTCCGGACGCTGCGCTGCAGCGGACTGGCCCGGATCGACTTCTTCTACGATGCCGGGACTGCCGAGCGCCCCGGTGCGGGCTGGTTACTGAACGAGCCCAATACGTTGCCGGGGTTCACGCCGTACTCGATGTACCCGAAACTGTGGGAAGCGACCGGCGTGAGTTACTCGGACCTGATCGACCGCCTGGTTGAGATCGCGATACGGCGGCACGCCCGCCGCGCCGCAATCCGCTGACCAACCCGCGCGATCCCGGAGACCAGGGACCGGCTGGCGTCGCTACCGGCCGAGCTTCTGGTAGCGGGCCTCGGTCGCTTCCTTCAGCGGCTTCCACCACCACTCGTTCTCGCTGAACCACGCCACCGTGGCTTCCAATCCTTCGCGCAGGGTGGCGTACTGCGGCGCCCAGCCCAGTTCGGTACGGAGCTTGGTCGAGTCGATCGCGTAGCGAAGATCGTGCCCTGGACGGTCCGG
Source organism: Cumulibacter soli (assembly GCF_004382795.1). NCBI lineage: Bacteria > Bacillati > Actinomycetota > Actinomycetes > Geodermatophilales > Geodermatophilaceae > Cumulibacter > Cumulibacter soli. Next base: position 353,991 of record NZ_SMSG01000001.1, read on the forward strand.
CACGAAGTCGAACGCGTCGGCCGCCTGCCCCATCACGTCGAGCAATTCGGTGAGGATGTCCTTGTTCTGCCGCTCCTCACCAGAGCCGATCAGGTAGGTCTCGCCGATGCGGCCCTTCTCGAGGATCAGCAGCACGGCGGCGTTGTGATCGTCGACATGCGTCCACTCGCGCACATTCACGCCGGCGCCGTACAACTTGGGGCGCTGACCGGTGAGGATATTGGTGATCTGCCGCGGCAGGAACTTCTCCACGTGGTGGTACGGACCGTAGTTGTTCGCGCAGTTCGACAGCGTCGCCTGCAGGCCGAACGAGCGGATCCAGGCGCGTACCAGGTGATCGGACGCCGCCTTCGAGGCCGAGTACGGCGAGGACGGGTCGTAGGGAGTGTCCTCGCGAAACTTATCCGGCGAGTCGAGTTCAAGATCCCCGAAAACCTCATCGGTGGAAATGTGGTGCAGCCGCTTACCGTGCTTGCGACACGCCTCCAGGATCGAGAAGGTGCCGAGGATGTTGCTGTCGATGAACGGGGACGGATCGTCGAGCGAATTATCGACATGCGATTCGGCCGCGAAATGGACCACGATGTCGGTGTCCTTGATCAACGAATCCATCAGGGCGCGGTCGGCGATGTCTCCGTGCACGAACGCGATCTTGTCGGCGACGGTCTTCAGGTTGTCACGGTTGCCGGCGTACGTGAGCGCATCGACGACAGTGATCTCGAAGTCCGCATTGGTGCGCAACGCCTGGATGACGAAGTTCGCGCCGATGAAGCCAGCGGCTCCGGTCACAAGCATGCGAGTCATGAAAGATATTGCCTTCCGATCAGGGTCCCTCTGACCTGACAGGCTATCGCGTCAGCACTGCTGTATCGCGGCGTCTGCGCTGTGACGTCGATATATCTGTCAGTCGTCGTAGGTGTCGTCCTCGTCGAACCACTGCAGCGAGTTCTTCGCGAATTCGTTGGGCTCGAGGGCTTCGGCGCCCTCCGGTAGCGCACCGATCACCGGGACGCCCACAGCCGCCCCCAGGAACTGCCGCGCCTCGACGTACTTGATCGGATCGGTCGGCGCGGTGTCCAGGACCAGCCCGCTGGGCTCAAGACTGCGCTCACGCAGCGCATCGACCAACTCCACAGCATCATCGGTGGATCGACCGCAGGCCACGTGCAGCACCAGATCGATATCGGCGTCCTCGACGGCCTCGCATACCGAGTAGATGAATGCCGGATCGTTCGCGGCGTCCTCGAAGAACACGATGCACAACTCGACCTGCTTCAGCAGTCCACTCACCGCGGTTACGAAGCCTGGTACGTCAACGTCAGTGGTCTGCAGCGCACCCAGATTGACTCGCGCACCGCGCATTCCGGCCGCGGCCGCCATGCCGGCGGCGATCACATTCGCGCGGCCTCCGCCTGGGGCAACGAGGATCAAAGTCATAGCCCCATCGTGCCATCCTCTGCCGACGGGACCCGCGCACGGCCGGTGGTATTGGCGAGGGAGGATCCCCAGTCGAAAACTGCGCGTCGGACCTAACATCTCGATCGGTACGATCACCGGCACGCCCAGCAAAGGACTCATGTGGAGAACGAGCTCATCGCCGGCCGCTACCGGCTAGTGCGGCCGATCGGCCGTGGCGGCATGGGCACTGTCTGGCTGTGCCACGACGAGGTACTTGACCGCGAGGTCGCGATCAAGCAGATCGGCGGCCTACCTGGCAACGACGCGGAGCAGGCCGAGCGCGCCCGTCGCGAGGCGCGGCTCGCCGCGTCCCTCAACCACCCGAACGCGGTCGCGATATACGACGTCACCGAACATGAGCACAAGCCGTGGCTCGTGATGGAGTACGTCGCTGCTCAGAACTTGTCGGAGATCATCACCAGCCGCGGCCTGTTGACACCGCGCGAGATCACCCCGATCGCAGCGCAGGTCGCCAGCGCGTTGGCCGCGGCCCACGCCGCGGGGATAGTGCATCGCGATATCAAGCCGAGCAACATCCTGGTCGACGAGTTCGGGCTGGCAAAAATCACCGACTTCGGCGTCGCGAAAGCCAACACCGATCCGCAATTGACTCGCACCGGGTTGCTCGCGGGGACGCCGGCGTACTTCGCGCCAGAGGTTGCCCGCGGACGCGCTCCCGCGCCGCCGTCCGATGTGTGGAGCCTCGGCGCGACGATCTTCCACGCGCTGGAGGGGTACCCGCCGTTCGGGCTGAACGAGAACACGATCGCGCTGCTGTATCGAGTCGGGTTGGAGACACCCGAACCGGCGCACCACGCGGGTTACCTCGCGCCAACGCTGGCACATCTGCTGGACGTCGACCCGCTTCGTCGCTGGAACATGGCCACCGCGCACGAGAAACTCGCAGAACTCGCCGCGTCACCGCCGTCCGATTCCGAGTCGCGGACCGTTGATGTGCCGGCGTATCAGGGCGCGCAGCCATCATCGGCGCCTACGCCGTACGCCGCGCCACCACCGAGTTCCTCAGGTTCGCGAGGCCGGCTGATCGCGATTATCGCCGCTGCCGTCGTGTTATTGGGCGGCGCCGCGGTCGCACTCGTCATGACGCTGTCGCAGCAGGAGGATTCACCGACCGGAAGCCCACCGGGGTCCGTGGCCACTACCTCCGAGGACGCCGACCCGAGCGCCAATCCTCCGGGATCAGGATCCTCAGAACCGGAGCGTTCCGAGGAATCTCCCTCGAGCGAATCGTCATCTCAAGCACCGTCCGAGACGCCCTCCGCCAGCGCGTCGATGTCGAGCACCCCTGAAGAAGCCGCCGTGGCGATGGAGAACACTGTCTCGGACTACTACGCGATGTTGCCGCAGGATCCCGGCGGCGCGTTCAACGGGTATCTGACCGGCAGCCTGGCCAGCAATTACCCGAGTTACCTGGACTACTGGGAAACGGTGAATTGGGTGACGTGCACCGACTTCACCGCCGACCCCTCGTCGTTGACGGTCTCGATGCATTGCGTCTACGACACCGATACCGAAATCACCGAGCAAGACCAGACCGCAACCCTGGTGGAAACCGCCGACGGCGGCTACAACCTGACGGCGATGTCGGTGGCGAACGACGTACACACCCCCAAATAGGGCCACTGCCTCACCACGTTCGCGCGTGATCTGTGCACATCTGGACTCGGCAGGCCTCGACTTGCCGTGTCAACATATGTTGACATGACCGGTCCGTCAACATATGTTGACAACATGACCAACACCGACCAACTCACCACCACCGCGGGAGGCGCCGACCCCGACCGCGGGTTGAAGGCGGTACACGCCCTGCGCATCCTCGTCGAACGACTCGAGGCGCTCCAGGTCGATAACGCCCGCAAACTCGGCTGGTCCTGGCAACAGATCGCCGATCGACTCGGCGTCACTCGGCAGGCCGTACATCGCAAATACGCGCGCGGCCGCATCTTCAGCAAGGAGAAATAGGCATGTTCGAACGATTCACCAAGACCGCTCGCGACATCGTCGTCGGCGCCCAGGAAGGAGCCGTCGCCCTACGGCACGACCACATCGGCACCGAACACCTCATCCTGGCGATCGCAAATCACCCCGGCAGCGTCGCCGCCGGAGCGCTCGCTCAACGCGGACTCAGCCGGGATGCCATCGAGCGCGCAATACGTGACCTCGCGGCGCCGAAGGACGGGCTCGACGCCGACGCGCTCAGCGACCTCCGCATCGACCTGGATACCGTCCGCGAACGGGTCGAAGCGTATTTCGGCCCCGGCGCCCTCGAACGAGGTCACCGCAAAGGCCACCTCCCCTTCAGCAAAGCGGCCAAGAAAAGCCTGGAACTGGCACTACGCGAAGCGATTCGGCTAGGCGAGAAGGCGATCGACGACCGACACCTGCTGCTCGGCGTACTACGCGAATGCGTCGGATCCGGTTACCGCATCGTCGTCGACGCGGGCGTCGACATCGCAGCGCTTCGCGCCGAGTTGGACGCCGGCGGGACCGCACAAACCGCGTGAGAGATGGCAGACTCGCCCCATGAATGAGAAGCCGGTGCTACGCCCTATTCCCCGCAACGAACTCAGCGACGAACAACGCGACTTGTACGACGCGATCCTGGGCAAACGCCAGAATGTCAGCTCGAACCTTTCGTTGACCGACGAGGACAACGCACTGCGCGGGCCGTTCGATCCGTTGCTCCGCACACCGCAGATCGGCGCTGCGGTGTCCGCACTCGGCGTTGCGTTGCGCCATGAGGCATCGCTGCCGCGCAGGGTGAACGAAGCGGCGATCCTCACCACCGCCGTGCACTGGGAAGGCCGCTTCGAATGGTGGGCGCATGAGGCTATCGTGCGCCGCGCGGACCTGCTCACCGACGCCGATATCGCCGCGATTCGCGAGGGCAACCCGCCCGCGGACCCCGAGATCGAGTTGGCTTGGCGAGCAGCACGCGGCGTACTTTCCGGTGCCCGGCTACCGGACGATCTCAGCACCGAGATTCTCGGCGCGTGGGGTGAGCAAGGTCTGGTCGAAGTGTGCTTACTGGTCGGGCACTACAGCAATCTCGCGCTGTTAATGCATTCACTGGGCATCGAACCGCCGCGCTAAGGGTTCGGTGCCCAGCAGCGGACTACAGTGAATTCGCACGCGTAACCCCGCGCGCACAGGTGCCCCGTACCAGCGGGCGCCATGGCGGCCCATCCCCAGGAGGACCCCTGATGACCGGCTCTGGCTTCGACCCCAACGATCGCGCGCCTGATCAGCCCACCCGCGATACCGATCAGTTCCGCAGTGACGGCATGGGCCCGACCGACCCCGCGGCCCAACGCCAGTACGACGACGGTGACGTCGAGTCGACCCGCGCAATTCCCGCGGTGCCGGCGTACGACGATCAACCGACCACGGAAACGGCGACCTTCCCGGCCGGTTTGCTCCCGGCAGATGGCCGCGAGCGCCCCGAAGACCGGTTCATCACCGGCTCGACGATCGACGACTCGACAGCAGCCCCCGTCCCAGCCGAACAGGGCGTCGCCAAGCGCGGCTTCCACATCCCCGCCGTCGGTGGCTGGATGTTGGGGATCCTACGAATCTTCGTCGGATGGCAATTCTTGTGGGCGTTCCTGGACAAGACATTCGGGTTCGGCTGGTCCACTCCAAGCGAGAGCGCCTGGATCAACGGTGGCAGTCCGACGTCCGGCTTCCTCGGCGTGGTCGTCAACGACCCGAACAATCCATTCGCGTCGTTCTTCGAGACGTTCTACGGCCAAACCTGGGCTGACTGGCTGTTCATGGCCGGCCTACTGGGCATTGGCATCGTGCTTCTAGTCGGACTCGGCACCTGGCTGACGTGGTTTGCCTCGATCTGCGGGATCGTGATGTACGCGCTGATGTACCTCGCGTCGTGGCCGGCAGGGCATCGCGCCGCGGACGGCGTTTCCGCGGCGACCAATCCGATCCTCGACGATCATCTACTGGGCGCCGTCCTGCTGTTGGCCTTGGCGCTGTGTAACGCCGGCGCGTACCTCGGATTCGCGAAGGCGTGGCGTAGTCACCGCGCCGTCCGCGACATCTGACGGCGATTGGCCTCTCGACACCGTGTTGGCCCTCGGCCGGCGGGGTCACTCCTGCTGGACGAGGGCCAACGCTATGTACGACGTAAAGCGTGTACGACGTAAGTCGGCGTTGCTGCGCCGCCCGGTCGCCGGTTAGCGGACCGTGAGACCGCCGTCGACGACCAGCGAGGTACCAGTGATGAACGATGCGGCATCCGAGCACAGGAAGATCGCCGAATTGACGAGTTCGTGGTTCTCCCCAAGCCGCCCCATCGGTGCGGTCTCCGCGACGTACTGCATGTATTTCTCGTCCTGCTGATCGGTCATCTCGGTCGGGAAATAACCCGGCTGGATCGCGTTCACGCGGATACCCTTCCGCCCGGTCAACTGCACTGCCAGATCGCGGGTGAGGCCCAGCAGCGCGGCCTTGGTTGCGGAGTACGCCGCCTGCGGAAGACCGCCGGACCAGATCGCCAGAATGCTGGAGACGTTCAGGACGTTGCCGCCGCGCTCCATCAGCGGTACGGCGGCCTGGGTCATCCAGTAGACGCCGTTGAGGTTGATGTCCACGACCTGCTGCCACTCTTCGGGCTTTTCGCGGGTCATCGGTACCGCGGTGCCAAGGCCCGCATTGTTGATGACTACGTCGATGCGGCCGAGTTCGTCCATAGTGGTCTGTGCGAACCGCTGGCAATCCTCGATCTTGCTGTTGTCGGCCTGCACGACGACGCAGCGCCGACCGGCCTCCTCGACCTGCTTGGCGACCTGCTCCAGTTTTTCCAGACGTCGGCCACAGATGGCGACATCGGCACCTTGCTCGGCGAACGCAACCGCCATCGCCGCGCCCAGACCGGACGAGGCGCCGGTGATCAGGACGACCTTGCCGTCGAATCGAGTGAGATCTGCGAATGAAGTCATGCGCCGACTTTAGACCGTCCACTCGCGCCGGTCACTGATCGGATTACCAGGTGACGGGCAGCGATTCCAAACCAAAGACAATCGAAAACATCCGATACTCGGCTTCATCGGGATCACCGACATGTTTGAGGTCCGCGAATCGGCGCAGCAACTCCGGAATCGCTACCTTGAGCTCCATTCGGCCAAGTTCGGCACCGACGCAACGATGGATGCCGTAGCCGAACGCCATATGTGAGGTTGATCCCCGAGTGATCTTGAAGGTGTCGCCGTCCTCCGCGAGCGCTTCATCGCGGTTCGCGGCAACGAGCGAGACCAGAGCAAGTTCGCCCTTACGGATGAGCTGACCACCGATCTCGACGTCTTCCTTGGCAAGGCGCGGGAAGCCGATCTGTACGACGGTCAAATAGCGCAGCAGTTCGTCGACGATCTGCAGCATCTGCTTGTCGTCGGCTTCGCGGACGATCCGCATGTGCTCTGGATCCTGCATCAGCAGATGCGCGGCGAGGGCGATCATCGACGCGGTGGTCTCGTGCCCACCGGTGAGGATGCCGTCGGCCAGGCCGGCGAGTTCGACGTCGCTGATGCTGTCGCCGTGTTCGCGAATGATCTGGCCGATCAACCCGTCGTTCGGGTCCTTACGCATCTTCGCCACCAGGCCACGCAGGTACTTCAGGGACTCACCGATCTCACCGAGCGAGTCGCCGATGTCACCGGTGAAGTTGAACCGATCGGCGCTGTGATCGGTGAACTCGTCGCGGTCCTCATACGGGACGCCGAGCAGTTCGCAGATAACCAGGGCGGGGATCGGGACGGCGTACAACTCCACCAGGTCAGCGCCGGGACCAGCCGCTTCGATCGCGTCGAGACGCTCAGCGATGATCCGCTGAATCATCGGTTCGAGACGACGCAGACGCCGCATGGTGAACTCGGGGGTGACGATCTTGCGAAGCCGGGTGTGATCGGGCGGGTCCAGCAGACCCAAGCCGCCCGGGTCCTGGTTGATCAGGTCGGTCAGATCGCCGGCCTCGGTTAGTTTGGTGAAGTCGTTGGAGAATCGCTGGTGATCTCCCAACACGGCCTTCGCATCCTCGTAGCGCGTGATCAGCCAGGCGCCGACGTTGATGCCCTCGGGTAGTTCGAGCTTCGCGACGGGGCCCTCGGTGCGCAGCGCTCCGAGTTCGGGGGCTGGATCCACACCCTCGCGTAGTAGCGGGAGGACAAAGTTCGCTTCGGCGGTCATGGAACAACTCCACGTCTCGATCGGCTCGGGCATCGACGTGATCCGATGTCGAGTCTTGCGTTTCGACCTTAACGCCGCCCACGCCGACTGCTCTGGCGGCTCAGTGGTGAGTCCGACCACGGTTGTCCGGACCGAGGGATACGGTCGATGCAGACGAAAGGATACGGATGCGCCTCGAGCACGGCAGATTTTATTACACGCCGAGTGATCTGCGGGGGTTCGCAATCTGCCAATTCAGCGCACTGCGGCAGGCCGATGCGGTGCTGGGTCGCGGCGAAGCGATCGAGGACACCGACGTGCTCGGTCAGCGGATGGGGGACGTCGGACGGGCGCATCAGCAGCGAGTGCTGGAGGATTACCTACAGCGGTACGGTGCTCACTCGCCCAACTCCCTGGGCGGGGTCGCCGTACTTTCCGGGGCGAGCGATCCGACGGGCCGCGAGGCAGCGGCAGCGATGTCAGCGTTTACCTCCGGGGCTCAGGTGCTGGCTCAGGTTCCGATATCGGCGGGCTCACTGTATGGGTCTGCCGATCTGCTGTTGCGTATCGGTGAGCGGTGGCAGTTGACCGAGGTCCGATTGGGTCTGCGGGTGAAAGACGTCTACCTGTTGCAGATCGGCGCGATCGCCTTGGCGTTGCTCTCGCGCGGCGTACCGCTGGAAGCCGAAGCGATATTGGTCAACGGCAATGATGCGCGACTCGACGTCGCACTACCCGAGGCGATGGAACGCGCACGAACGGAAATGGCCCGGTTCGATGCCGCCCTGGCGCGGCGGTTGACCGCACGCACCGCGGTGTCCTGGGAGGACGATTCGGTCGCGGCCTGCGGGTGGTGCGACACCTGCCGCGAAGCGATGACCGTCGCGCGCGATGTGCGGCTGACCGCCGGGGTGCGGATGCCAGATCGGGTATTGCTGCGCGCCGCCGGAATCCGGACCCTGGACGAGTTGGCGGTGGCCACCGGACCGGTTGAGGGGTTGGAGCAGGACCGCTTCGCGACCATTCGAGCACAAGCACGACTGCAGGTACGCCAGATGCCCCCGGGCACTGAGTTGGACCCGTCGTTGCAACTCCCGCCGGTGTACGAGGTGTACGACGAGAGCCCGCTACGGGCGATGCCCGCGCCGGACTCACTGGACGTCTTCTTCGACCTCGAAAGCGACCCGATGTGGGCGCAGGGGCCAGGCGACGAACGCGGATTGCATTACCTATTCGGCATGTGCGTGCCCTCAGAGCCGAACCCCTACGTCACGTTCTGGGCGCACGACCGGGATGCCGAACGCGACGCGTTGCTGAAGTTCGTCGAGTTCGTTTCGGCGCGGCTGCGTCGGTCACCTGAGTTTCACATCTATCACTACGGCAACTATGAGACTGCCGTTCTGATGGAGTTGGTAAAGCGGCATGCGGTGGTCGGCGATGAGGTGTCTGCGTGGCTTTCGGCTGGGTTATTCATCGACCTGCTGCCGGTGGTTAAAGGCAGCGTCCGTACCTCGCAATCCGGGTACGGATTGAAGAAGATCGAGCCGTTGTACATGAGCGAGCAGCCACGTACCGGTCCGGTGCTCGATGGCGCCTCGTCCGTACTCGGTTACCAGCAATATATGGAGTTACGCGAAAGCGGACGTTATCAGCAGGCGGGCGCGGTGCTGGACGCGCTAGCGGCGTACAACGAGTACGACTGCATGTCGACCCGCCGACTCCGCGACTGGCTGCTCACCCACATTTCCTAACTCGTCGCCGCACGTGGTCGGCAACCGCGTGGCTCACGGCACGCGCAGGACGACTGACACGTGACCAACGAACGCTCGGACGAGCAACCGGTCAGACTAGCCGGAAGGACGACCGGATTAGGCGCCGTCGCGAAGGACTCGCTTGAGCAGCTTGCCGGACTGGTTACGCGGCAACTCCTCGACGAACCGGATCTCCTTCGGGATCTTGAACTTCGCCAGCGACTTGCGGGTGTGCTCGATCAACTCCGCGGCTTCGACCGATGCATCTGGCCGCAGCACCACAAACGCGGTTATCGCCTCGATCCACTTCTCATCGGGCATCCCGACGACGGCTACCTCCGCCACCGCTTCGTGGGTATACAAGCAATCCTCGACCTCACGTGAGGCCACCAGCACACCACCGGTGTTGATCACGTCCTTGATCCGGTCAACCACGGTGATGTAACCCTCGTCGTCGATCCTGGCGAGATCGCCCGAATGGAACCAACCGCCGGCAAACGCCTCTTCGGTCGCTTCTGGCTTGTTCCAGTAACCTTCGAACAACTGCGGCGAACGGTAGACAACCTCACCAGTGTCACCCGGCGCTACGTCGTTCATTTCCGTATCAACCACGCGCATCTCGACGAACAAGATCGCGCGCCCACACGAATCCATCCGCCCCTCGTGCTCCTCCGGCCGCAGTACGGTCGCCAGCGGACCGACCTCCGACTGCCCAAAGCAGTTGTAGAGGCCGAGCTCGGGAAGGCGGTCCATCAATCGGCGGACGACGGGCACCGGCATGATCGACGCCCCATAGAACGCCTTACGCAACGACGACCAATCCCTCGTCGCGAACTCCGGATGATTGGTCAACGGCACCCACACGGTCGGTGCCAGGAATATGTTGGTCGCCTTCGTTGACTCGACCTTTTCCAGGATCTTCGGCACGTCCGGCACCTGCATGATGTGTGTCGTGGCGCCGATTGCCAGGTGCGGTGTGAGGAAGCAATGCATCCCCGCGGAGTGGTAAAGCGGCATGCACAGCACCTGCGTATCGGACTCCTGCAGGTCCAGCGCCACCACATTTGAGGCCAGATGGAAAGTCATCGCGCGATGGGTCATCATCGACCCCTTCGGGCGGGAGGTCGTACCCGACGTGTATAGCAGCTGTGCGAGGTCCTCCGGATCGGCACTCTGGCCTAACTCGGGAACGTCCCCGACAGAAGCGCGCGCCAGTACGCTGTCCGGGCCCTCGGTGAATGATCTACGGATCGCAGGCACCGCCGGCAGCGCGTCTATGTACTGGTCGAGGTGCTCATCAACGAAGATCGCCGACGCACCACAGTCATCGAGCAGATATTCCAGTTCTCCGCCCGTCAGCGCATAGTTCAGCGGGACGTGCACCAGCCCGGCGCGCCCGCATGCGTAATAAAGGATTCCGTAGGCGTCCGAATTCTGCCCGTAGGCCGCCACGCGGTCGCCTTTGGTGAGCCCGAGAGACTGCAGATAACCAGCGACCCGCGAGATCGCGTGGTCGAACTCCTGGTATGTCCAGGAGCGGTCTTCGTATGTAACGGCCGTCTTAGTGGGGATCCGCCGTGCCTGGCGGGAGACGGCAACATCGATGGTATTCGCATGGCTCTGCAGCACGGCCAACACGCTCCTGTTACGAGGGGATTGTGGTACCGAACACTGTACTTCCGCAGTGTGGTTAACCCTCGCGCAGGCCAGCGCAGACGATTACCGTCAGAGGTATGAGCGACACCGTCGAACAGTCCGAGCACAAACTGAGCGTTTCTGTAGTCACCGACGCCCCGATTCCCGCACTGTTCGACTTCTTGACCGTCCCGGCCAATCACGTGCTCATCGACGGTTCTGGCGCTCTGCTCGCGGCCGAAGGCGCCCCGGTACGCGCCGTCGGCGACACGTTCACTATGCAGATGAGCGACCGTGACGGCCAGCATTACACCGTCGAGAACCACGTCGTGGAGTACATGCAGGATCTGCAGCTCGCGTGGCGTCCGACGAAACCGGCCACGCCTCCTGTCGGTGTGCGTTGGGACTGGCAATTCGACGTCGGCCCGAAGGGTGAGACCGTGGTGACTCAGACCTGCGACTGGTCCCAGGTCACTGATGCCGGCTACCTCGAGCACAACCGACTCCCCCGGGTCACCAGCGACGAGATGCGCCAGACGATCCGCCGCCTGATCGACCAGGTCAGTTCGTATTCCTAGGTGACGCGAATTCTCTACTACCTAGTCCCGAAGAGCGGGGCGCCGCGATACATGAATAAAGAACAAGCATGCGGCTGCACAGCCGGTCAGCACGATCGTGACGATCAGCGCCACTTCGTACGAAGCGCCGTCGATGATGGCCCCGATCATGGTTGGGCCGATTAATCCACCGATACCGGCAGACGTATACAGCAACCCGAGCGTCTGTCCGAGGCCTTTGGTCCCGAAAATGGTCGCGGCGACCGCGGGCATCAACGCGATGTATCCGCCGTAGCCGATGCCCATCACAATCGTGAACACGACCAGTACGGCGAAACTTCCGGACGAGAACAGCCACAGGAAGTAACTGAGAGTCATCAACACGAAACTGCCACGCAGCAACCGGATCGGTTCGAAGCGCCCGCCGAGACTGCCGATACCAAGTCTGCCGATGACGCTCGCGGCGCCGACCAGCCCGACCAGCAGCGCCGCGGAACTGTCCGAGATGTCGTAGCCGACCGCGTAGTTCTTCAGGAAGGCGAACGAGATCAGGATCGTACTGCCGATCAGCACGCCGTTGAGATACAGCAGCACGAACGACCGATGGCGCAGCAGGTACCCCAGAGACGGCCGGGGTTCGACCTGCTGGCTGACCGGTGGGCGCTGCGCGATCGCCGCCGCGATCAGCATCGTGATCGCACCACCGATACCAAGGATGACGAACGCCTGTCGCCACCCATACGCGTTGATCAGCGCCTGGGAGACCGGCGCCATGACCAGCGTGCCCATCCCGATACCACTGACCGCGACGCCGAGCGCCGTCGTCCGCTTCTTGTCGAACCAGCCGCCGACAAACGCGACCATCGGCACGTAGGCGCACGCCACTGCGATACCCAGTCCTGCGCCGTACGTGACGTAGCCGAGTTCAATCGAGTCCACGCGAGAGGTCAGGATGATTCCGGCACCGAGGGTGACCGCGGCCGTGACCAGTAACGGTTTCGGTCCGAGACGATCACCGATACGACCGGTAACGACACCCAGACAGAAGTAGATCGCGCTGGTGATCGCGAGCATGAAAGCGGTCGCGGCTCGGCCCACGTTGAACTCGGCAGCCATCGAATCAAAGAAGGCGCCGAAGCTGTAGACCAGGCCAAAGCCAGTGAACGTGCTGATGAAGGTGGCCACGACGACCAACCAGCCGCGACCCGAATCGACGGCGTACCGCGGGCCAGTGCGCGCGTCGGTAGCCGCTAGGTCGGTCATGTGCCCGATCATTGCAGACGCCCCGGACTACTGCGACACTGCGCCGTACGAACGTTGGCCTCCGCGTCACTTCTACCGTCCGTCACTTGTGCGCGGATCAGTCAACTCTCGCGTGGCTACCCGCTCATGTCTCCAGGGCTGTTTGGGTCTCGTCTGCGTGTTGGTTATGGCCTCGCGCGGCCCACCGTATTCGCGCCCGGGCCCGCAAGTCCGCTTGGCGAAGTCGACGGGAGAACGCTGAACCGACGACGAGCGCCGCCCCGACGATCACGATGAACCAGCCCACCAGATGCAGCGCCGAGTCGCCGTCCCCGCTTGTACCCGTGAGTTCGATGACGACCGAGGCGAGATTCGCTCCGACGTACTGCACGGTTCGGTACATCCCGATGGCCGGCCCGATCTGCGACACCGTCGTCACCGCGTTGACCGCGTTCTGATTACCGATGTTGTTGAACCCGTTCGGTATGCCGAAGACGCACGCGACCAGCAACAGCACCGGAATGCTGGTGGACGCCGACTCGACGAACACGATCAACAGACCGCTGACGATCAGCATGCCGCTGCCGACCAGCAGGGTCCACCGGATACCGCGGGTGGCCACCGTCCTGGTCGCGACGAGGGTGGAGACAATGCCGATGACGGCGATCGGCAACATCACCAACCCGGCGACCGATGCGTCCAGACCTCGCGATGCCTGCAACCACTGCGGGATCCCGAAAAATATGCAGTAGAACGCGGCGTACGTCGCGGTGGTGCGCACCAGGGTGAGCATCAGCGAGCGATTGCCCGCGAGCGCGCGGACGTCGACGAACGGCTCGTCTTGGCGGCGCTCCCACCACACGAAGAATGCGGTCACCGCGGCGAACACCGGGATCAGCCACCACAGCGGATCATCCACTAATGACAGCAGCACGAACATCATCGTGGCGATCACGGCGGTGAAGGACACCAAGCCGATCGGGTCCAGCACCCGGATCAGTTCCCGGCCGTGCACCCGCAGCGGCGGGTCTTTCGGCACGATCTTCAACACCCATACCGTGGACATCAGCACCAGCGGGAGGTTGATCCACATGATCGCCTGCCAGCCGAACAGCGAGACCAGTAAGCCTCCGAGGGTCGGCCCGAACGCGACGGTCGACTGCGCGCACATCGACATCACCGCGATTGCGGAGTTCGTGGAGGCGCCGGTTTTCGCCACGATGGTGCGGATGATCGTCATCGCGGTCGGGTACTGGCTGGCGGTCCCGATACCTTGCAGCACGCGAGCGGCAATCAACCAGCCGAGGCTCGAGGCGAATGCGCCCAACAGTGAACCGGCGGCGATGACGGCCAGCCCGCCGAGGTAGACGCGGCGTGCACCGAGGACCGTCCCCAGCCTGCCCGCACTGGGCGCGGACACCGCGGTTGCGATATATAAGGCGGAAATGATCCATGCGATACCGTCCGCCGAGCCCAGGTGGAGCGCGATCGGCACCACCGCGACCGCGATCATGGAGGAGTTCAGCGGTTGCAGCATGTTGCCGGTGCCGAGCCCGATCGAGATGGGCAGGGGCACTCGCTTGGCGCTCACCGGTCCCCGGGCGTTTGCCGTGGCGCGTCGGCCAGCTCCCCCATGATCCGGCCCGCGACGAAGAGGATGTCGCGCTCGTGCGCGGTGCACTCGGTGTGAATGAGTTCGGTGAGCAGTCCGGCTCGACGTTCACGATCGTCGGCGAGCAATCGTTGGCCAGCGTCGGTGATCTCGATGAGGTATGCGCGCGCGTCGTGTGGATCGGGGGTGCGGGTCACGAGTCCGGCGTCCTGCAATATCGCGATCGTGCGAGCGATGGACTGCGGGGTCACCTGCTCGTGGTGCGCGAGTCGAGTGGCTGACATCGCGCCGTGCCGGCGCAGGTGGCCGAGGGCTTGCAGCTGAGACGGCGTAATGAGGTGATCGGCACGTTCGCTGCGCAACCGGCGCCAGAACGCGGTGACGTTATCGCGCAGTTCGATCACGCGCTCGAGGTCCGGCGGAGGCGTATCAGGCACCTTAAGTCGCCCCCCAAATTTACGCAACAATACTGGCTATTTCCCTAGCGCTGTTCACCATACGCTCTGGATTCGTTCCGATGAGCGGTGGATCTAGTCAGCCAACCTGACCAATTCACGTATCGATCTGGACCCGGTTCCAGCCACGCAGGCTGTTCACATGCCACACCTCATCGCACGTCTGAAGTTCCGCGACGGAGATGACCTGTTCACGTACGCCGTCCGCGAGGGCAATCGCGCGACCGACGCCGGGCAGCAGTCCACACCCCAGCGGCGGGGTCAGCAGGTCAGCGCCACGGCGTACGACGATATTGCCGAACAGGAACTCCGTGACTTCGTCGCGTTCGTTCACCAACAAGGTGGTGTCGACTCCCGCAATGCGGCGCGAGTCGTAAATCCCGCGATCGGTCAGTTTGTGTCGCAGGCGTACGTCGTCGCTGCGTACCCGGTCGGCGCAGATCCGGGCGGTCATCACCTTTTGCGGCTCGGGCATGAACGAATGGGCCTCGACCCGCACGCCTCCCGCTCGACTAAGCAGCAGCCGCGCGCGCCAGCTACCGCTCGGGTGCTGCGCCGCACACTCGTCGAGCGCACGGCGCACCATCACCTCGTCGTAGATATATCCCAACTGGATGGACGATGCCGTTAATCGCCCTAGATGCCGATCAACGTGCGCGAACTCGCCGTCGTGCAGCAGCATCGTCTCGAGCAGATCCGGTCCGGGAAGCGTGAGGGCGATGCGCGCCTTGGTCAGTAACTCGTCGTACTCCTCGGCGGGGTCCGAGGCGGCCGTGATACCGCCGCCGACGCTGTATCGCAGCGTGCCGCCCGGGTGTAGTTCAGCGGTGCGGATCGCGACGCTGAATCGCGTATCGCCGCCGGGGGCAAGGATTCCGATTGCGCCGCAATACACTCCACGCGGACGGGATTCTTCCTCGGCGATGATGCGCATGGTGGACGCCTTCGGCGCTCCGGTCACCGACCCGCATGGGAACAGCGCGGCGAAGATGTCGACGAGATCGACCCCTGGGGCCTCGGCGGTGATCGTCGAGGTGAGGGCATGAAAACTCGGGTACGTCTCCAACCTCACCAATTCGGTGACGCGTACCGTGCCAGGCGAAGCTATGCGGCCGAGATCGTTACGCAGTAGATCCACGATCATCGTGTTCTCCGCGCGGTTCTTCGCCGACGTCAGCAGCCAGCGACGATTCGCATCGTCACTATCGCTCGTGCTTCCGCGCGCGATGGTGCCCTTCATCGGACGCATGGTGAGCTGCGAGCCACGACGGGAGAAGAACAGTTCGGGCGAGACGCTGAGTACTGACGTGCCGCCGACATCGAGAAACGCGGCGTACGAGGTGGGTTGCCGTCCATACAGTTCAGCGAACACGTCACGCGCGCTACTCGAGGTGTGCGCCTGCAACTCGACGGTGTGGTTGACCTGGAAAGTGTTGCCGTCGACGATCTCACCGTGGATCCGCGCGAGCGACTCGTAGTAGTCGCTGCGCGGCGGGATCGTCCAGGCCCCGGTCTGCACTGGTGCACCGCTTGGCGCTACGGCGGGTTCAGCGACGTCGTACACCGCAAAGTGCGCTAGTGGAAGTTCCCCGGCGCCATGCGCCACCCGGGAACGATCGAACGCTGGCGCCGCCTCGTAGGCGACGTACCCCACACACCACTTACCCGCCTTGGCGTACTGCTCAGCGGCGCGCAGGACTCGCGGTACGTCGGTGAGGTCGCTCGCCTGGAGGATCCGCTGCGGATCGCGGAATTGCTGCCATACCGGGGAATCGTCATCTCGCCAGAGGCAGGTGAGTGCCGTGATGTCACCGGAGGCCCCGGCGCCGCCGAGCGCGGTCATCCTGTGATCGGTTCTCTCGACCTAGAGGTCGACAACCTCGAACTCGAGGAGGCTGGCGCCTGAAGCGACCGGCTGCTGGCCCTCCTTTAGACCGTGAGCCGCCGGAGCACGATCCTCGCGCCACGACTGAAACGAGGCTTCATCCGCCCACTGCGTAACGACGAAGTAGCGATCCTCCCCCGCGGTCGGCCGCAGCAACTGGAATCCTTCGAAACCTGGCGACGAATCGACCGCGTGCTTACGCGCGGCGAAACGCTTCTCGAGTTCAGGGCCCGCGCCCTCAGGGACCTGGATGGCATTGATCTTCACAACTGACATGCCTTCAGCCTAAGTCGCCGCCATCGAACAGGCGGCCGCGGGCAGGAGGGGCTTAGTGCGGACAGTCACGCTCCGATGCCTCGAAAGCATCGCCAGATCGGGTCTAGGGTCGACTGCGTTCCACGCACCCTTCGACCGACGGGATACGGCATGCGTCAGCCCGGCTCGCACGTAACACGATCTGCCGCGACCGTCGCGACGCTCGCGACTGCCGTAGCCGGCGTCGGAATGGCGCTACAAAGCACGGCGAACGGCGAACTCGGCAGCATCCTCGGGCACGGCCTCATCGCCGCTACGTACTCGTTCGGATCGGGCCTGATCGTGCTGATCGTCGCATCCATACTCACCCCGAAGGCACGCCGCGGGATCGGCAGCGCCATTAGCTACGTGCGCTCGGGCGAGTTCCCGTGGTGGATGACCCTCGGCGGACTCGGAGGCGCGATGATCGTGCTGTCCCAATCCGTGACGGTCCCGTTGATGGGTGTCGCTGTGTTCACCATGGCGTTCGTGTCTGGTCAGCTCACCGGCGCGCTGGTCGTGGACAACACGCACCTGCCACCGGGCGGGCGCAAGCCACCGACGCTCTGGCGGATCGTCGGCACTCTGGTCGTCATCGCGGGCGTTACGCTGTCCGCGGTCGACGTACTCGGCAAGGGAATCCCGCTGTGGGCGCCAATCTTGCCGTTCGTCACGGGCGGGCTGACCGCACTGCAGCAGGCATTCAACGGACGACTACGGATCAAGTCCTCCTCGGCGATCGCGGCGACGACCATCAACTTCTTCGTCGGTACGGTGTTCCTTGCACTGTGCACAGTCGTGCTCTTTGGCACTGGATTCCGAATCCACGACACACCTCAACTGCCCGGCCAATGGTGGGTGCTCATCGGCGGACTGCTCGGGATCGTGTTCATCGGCGTCACGACGGTCACGGTCGCGCGGTTGGGAGTGCTGCTGCTGAGTCTCGTATCACTATTCGGCAACCTACTGGGCTCCCTGATCATCGACCTCACGTTCCATTCTGCCGAGGCAGAGGTTGGCCCGACGACATTCATCTCGATGGCCATCGTCCTCGTCGGACTGCTGCTCACGACCATTCCCAGTCGAAAGATCGGTCCGCCCGTCGAAGCCGACACACCCGAGCGGGTTGGCCCTCCCTAGCGATCGCCGAGCCGCGACGTCACGCTCGCAGCATCCTCACGATTCCAACGATCAAAACGATCCCCATCGCGATGAGGCCCGCCACCACCACGACACCGCCGCTCCCGGACTCCAGGATCGCCAGCACGGCCCCCAGATATAGCAGCCATACCGCGCCGTTCGTCCACGCCAGCATGCGCTCGCCCTCGCGGTAGAGCCGCTGCGAGTTCGCTTCCGTCACGCGAACCGGGTAATTGAACGATGCGGGTTTCCCGGATAGCCATGCCAGTAGAGCGACCACTGCGGTCAGGATTGCCGCGAGCAGGATCACCGTCCATCGCGGGCCGTAGGCGTCCGCCTCCCCGCCTAACCCAAAGTGTGTCGGCACGCGCTGAGGCATAGACGGATAACGCACCAACACGAACACGGTCAGTATCGCGGTGGCGACGATCGTGGTCCATCGCAACAGCACGACAACCTGGCCCGTTTGGTAGGTCCGCACCGGGCGTGCACGCGCGGCCATCAGCATTCCCTCCCGCTCAGATCGAACTACGACTGCAACGGGGCACATCGTACGAGGTCGACCTCAGTGCCGCGAGGACTCGCGGATCACGACCAACAGGCACCCCAGGCAGATCAGCGAAACAGCAATCAGCGAAGGGCCGTACGAGACGAGCGGCAACAGCGCCGCGAGCGCCGCCGGCAACAGAAATCCGGTGTAGGTCAGCGAGTAGTACACCCCAGTCAGCCCCGCTAGGTCCTGCGGCGTCGCGATCGCCTGCACGTGGATCAGACCCGCGACCAGACAGATGCCGTACGCCGCTCCGAGGGCGATCGCGACAAACACAGCGATCACTGGATTAGCCAGTTCGGCGGCGATCACCGCTAGCGCCAGACCCGCCGCCATCGCCGCGAGACCCACGACGAGCGCGCGTCCACCGGTACGACGGTTGATCGCCGATACCGCGTTCTGCGCGAGCGCTCCCGTCCCGAGCGTCAGCACGGTCAACGCTGTTGCGTACAGGGTCGCCTGATCGCCGAGTCCGGACTGCACCACGGCCGGCATGATCGCGTACGCAACCCCGGCTGCGCCGAATACCCACGGCGCCGCCGGTAGCACCAACCGAGTGAATCGTCGGTGCCCGGTCGAGGGAATTCGCAGGTCCTGCCACCATGATTTGTCGGTACGTGATGCCACGGGCAATGACTCGGGCGCCCGCGCCAAGACCGCGAGGGCGACAACACTCAGCGCGATATGCACCGCGTACGGCGTCACCTGGGGTGCCGGCCCCCACTGCGCCAGCAATCCCGTCACCAACGCACCCAGCGCGAAACCGCCAGTCAACGCCAGAGACGGCCGCCGCGCTCCCGCGCTGCCGCTCGAATGTTCGTCGTACGGCGGCGAAGAGAGTTCCTTGATCCAACTGGTGCCCACGGACATCGCCACACCGACGCCGATTCCAGCGAAGGCGCGCCCCACGCACAGTAGCCAGTAACTGTCGAATCCGGCGCCAAGCAGCACTGAACCGCCGATCGCCAGCAGCGTCCCACCGAACAACACCGGCTTACGGCCATGTCGATCAGAGATCGCCGAGGCGATCAGCAACCCCGGGACGAGGCCGGCGACATACGTGCCTAGCAGCAGATTTGCTTGCCACGACGCGTATCCACCGCGCACTTCGTACATGTGCAGCAGTGGAGTGAAGTGGTTACCGCCCCACGCGAGCAGAAAAACGGCCAGCGCAACCCGCTTCCAACCCGCACCACCGGCACGGGTTGGATCGACGGCAGGCGCTTGGAGTAGCGCAGCGCTCAACGGGCAGCTCCGCGCGGACCGAAGTGCACATCGTTGATATGGCTGCGAACGAGGGAGCCGAACTTCGTCGCGTCACCGGCACTGGCGAGGTCGACCAGTTGCTCATGCTCCGCGAAAATCTTCTCGAGCGAGCCCACCTGGTCCAGGATCGCCTGATAGGTCAATCGTGCCAGACGCGGGCCGAGTCCGGCCAACACTTCGTCGACGATGCTGTTTCCGCCGCCGCGGATGATCCGGGCGTGCATGGCGTAATCCGTGCTCGCAAACTGCAAGATGTCGCGCTCTGCCAACGCATTGCGCTGCATCTCGACGATCGCACGCAGGTCCTCTGCCAAGGTCGCGGTGTCCTGGCCAATCGTCGCGATCGCGTTGGTCTCGAACAGAGCCCGAACCGCGAGCAAGTCACGGCGCTGCTCACTGGTCACCGAGGTGATGATGGCGCCCTTCTTAGGCACCAACCGCACCAATTGCCAACTCTCCAACTGCAGCATGGCCTCGCGAGCCGGAGTCCGACTCACGCCCAGCGAGTCCGCTAGAGCGCCCTCACTCAAGAGGTCTCCCGCCTCAAAACGCCGTTCGACGATCTGCCGTGCCGTGAACGCCGCCATGCGCATGGCAATGGTGCAACTGTCGTCCAAACGTTCCCACGGAAGTGTCAGCAGATCGACCATGTTGTCGATCGTACGCCTCATGCATCTATGCTTGCATCTATCCTTGCGGAAGGAATCGCCACAGGACAGATCGCGTGTGCGCCATCTCGTACCCGCAACGGCGTGATCCGCCGGGAGAGTTAAGTAGCGTCTACCTCTTGCGACCGCGCGGACGACGGCAACCCGAATCATCACCACGAAAGGATCCATCCGCGGATGAGCACTAGGGACACCCTGCGACTACGGAGCGTCGACTTCGTCCGCGCCGGCCGACAGATCCTCACCGATATCAACCTCACTGTTCGCGCGGGCGAACATTGGGCCCTGATCGGTCCGAACGGCGCAGGGAAGAGCACCATCCTGAGCATGTGCGGCGCGCAGCAGCACCCCACTCGCGGCACCGTGCATGTGCTGGGTCATCAGTTGGGCCGCGTGGAGATCCGCAAATTACGTGAGTCGATCGGCCACGTGAACCCGCGGCATCCGCTGCGCACGGCGCTGAGTGTCCGGCAGGCCGTACTCACCGGAGCGACCGGTACGACCGAACTGATGGCGCGGTGGAATCCCGATAAAGATCTACTCGCCCGCGCCGACGAACTCATCACCACACTGGGCCTGGACGCACTCGATGGCGCGACCTGGCCGACCATGTCTCAAGGCGAACGCGGCCGCACGCTGATCGCCAGAGCATTGATTACCGATCCGCAGTTGTTACTGCTGGATGAGCCGTCGACCGGGCTGGATGTGGCTGCCCGTGAACAGCTCTTGGAAACCGTCGATCGGCTACACCACTCCAAACCCGAGCTCGCGACGATCCTGGTGACCCACCACTTGGAGGAACTACCGGAGACCACCACACACGCGATGCTGATCAAGCACGGCACCGTCCTCGCGGCCGGACGTGCCGAGGATGTGTTGACCACCGAACTCGTGACCGAGAGTTTCCAGCACCCGATCCAGATCGAACACCAGGACGGTCGTTGGCTGGCGCGGGCCCGTCGCACGTCTGTCATGGCGTAGTCGCACGCCAGCGACGTCGATGCAAACCGGCTACGCCCCCGACACAAGGAACCACAATCCCGCTACGGCGCTGCGCCGGCGACTACGACGGCCGATGAGTCGCCGCGGGCACGTCCAGGGACACCACGGCACCGCAGCGAGGGCGATCAGCGGTGACGGCATCCGAGAACAACCGCGCAATTAGTTACCGTAGGCTTGCCTAAGCATTACGGGGCGGGCGGGGATGAGCTCGCCGCCGAGAGAGGCGGCTCGATGGCCAAGCGCGGGCTACAGGGCGCGATGATGCGCAGTTTCGGCGCACACGATCACGAAGCGACCGTGACGAGTACCGAACTGCTTGCACCGGATTTCTTACGCATTCGGATGCACTCCCCGACGCTCCTGCAAGAGGCCGAGGTCGCGCCCACCGCCTGGCTACGATTCTGGTTTCCCGACCCGGACGGCGGCGAGACCGAGTACCAGCGCGCCTACACACTCTCCGAGGTCGACCTTGGGTCCGGGACCTTCGCCGTGGACGTCGTCCTGCACGAGCCCGCCGGGCCCGCCTCCGCATGGGCGCGGCGCGCGGACGTGGGCAGCACGATCGCCGCGACGTCGCTCGGGTCGTCCCGATTCGATCTCCCGGACGAGTTCCCAGCGGGGTACCTCATCGTTGGTGACTCCGCCTCAATTCCTGGCATCAATGGAATCCTGCGCACGGTCCCACACCATGTGTCGATTGAGGTTTATCTCGAGCAGCATTCCAAGAACGACCTACTCATCCCACTCGTGGAGCATCCCCGAGCCGCCGTGCACTGGATCCCGCGACACGGGGAGTCCTCCCTTGCCGCGGCGATCGAAGCGCGTGACTGGAGCGATTGGTACGCGTGGGCCGCGACCGAATCCGGCTCCCTGAAGGCATTACGCACCCGTCTGCGCGATGAGTTCGGATTCCCCAAGTCCGAGATTCATGCGCAGGCCTATTGGTTCTACGGTCGAGCATTCGGCAAGAACAGGTCGAAAGCCGACCCGGAGCCCGACGTCACGCCGCAGTCCCCGGCACCGGATTCGAGCACCGACGGGCCGACACCCCCCGACGTCACTGCGAAAAGTCCCGCGGCCGCACCGACCGGCGCATGGCGCGCGCAGGCGGGCAGTCGACTTCTCGCGTCGATGCGCCCAACCTTCATCATTGCCGGCATCGCGCAGGCACTCATCACGCTGCTGCAGCTCGCACCGTACGTGCTACTGGTCGAACTGGCTCGGCTGCTGACCGCCGGCGCACCATCCGGCGACCTCTGGCAGGTCGGGATCTGGGCGGTCGCGTTGATGGGCGCGGGCGTCCTGCTATCGACAGCATTGCTGTTGTGGATGCATTACATCGACGCCCGGTTCTCGCACGCGTTACGCAAACGCCTGCTACGTAAGCTGTCGCGGGTTCCGTTGGGGTGGTTTGATGCCCGCGGCTCCGGCGCAGTGAAACAGCTCATCCAAGGCGACACGCTTTCGCTGCACTACCTGATCACTCACGCCGTCCCGGACGCCGTTGCGGCCACCGTCGCACCGATCGCCGTACTCACCTACCTCTTCGTCGTCGACTGGCGTCTCGCCCTGGTGCTGTTCCTGCCCGTGTTGGCATACATCGTGGCGATGTGGATCATGCTGGTGCGCTCCGGGACCAAGCCGGCGCAGGCGATGCGATGGGCGGAACGGATGAATACCGAGGCAGGGGCATACATCGAAGGTCAGCCGGTTGTCCGGGTCTTCGGTGGTGCTGCCTCGTCCACCTTCCGCGCAAAACTCGGTGAGTACATCGACTTCCTGGACAAATGGCAGCGCCCGCTCAACGGGCAGAAGACATTCATCGATCTCGTCACCCGACCCGCCACCTTCCTGGTGCTGATCTGCATCTTTGGCACCCTGATCATCACCTCCGGCGGGATGCTCCCCGTCGATCTGCTGCCCTTCTTGCTCCTGGGAACGACCTTCGGCTCGCGGCTCATGGGGATCGGGTACGGCCTCGGCGGCCTGCGCGACGGATTGATGGCAGCCCGCAGGATTCAGGTCGAACTCGACGAGCGGGAACTCGATACCACCGAGATGCAGAGCGCAGCCACGCTCGACGGGCTCGTCGAGTTCGACAACGTCGGTTTCTCCTACCGCGACGGCGTTCGCGTACTGCAGGACGTCAGCATGCGGCTCAAACCGGGAACCATGACCGCGCTCGTCGGGCCGTCCGGCTCGGGCAAATCCACCCTCGCCGCGCTGCTCGCGCGATTCCACGATGTCGACGACGGCGCGATCCGGATCGGCGGAAGGGACCTGCGCGAGCTCGAGCCGGACGAGCTTTACGCCCGGGTGGGCTTCGTATTCCAACAGACCCAACTCGTGCAGGGGACGGTACGCGACAACCTCGCGCTGGCCGCACCTGACGCCACCAGAGAACAAATCGAGAGCGCGGCTCGAGCAGCTCAGATTCACGACCGAATTCTCGAACTGCCGAATGGGTACGACACGGTGCTGGGACCGGACGCCGCCCTCTCCGGCGGCGAACGCCAACGCCTCACGATCGCCCGCGCGATCCTCGCCGACACACCGATCCTGGTGCTCGATGAGGCAACCGCCTTCGCCGATCCGGAGGCGGAATTCTTGGTACAGCAGGCATTAACTGCGTTGACGCGCGGGCGAACCGTCTTGGTGATCGCGCATCGATTGCACACCGTCACCGGCGCAGACCAGATCATCGTGCTCGACGATGGACGCGTCCAGGAGCGCGGCACCCACCAAGAACTGCTCGACTCGGGTGGGCGATATAGCCAGTTGTGGAACGCCACGAGTGCGGAGGTGTACCGATGATTCGCGCCCTACTGTCACTGCTGGCACCGGACGTACGGCGGCTGGTCGCGCGATATCAGATTCTCGCCGTGATCGGGTTAGTGCTGCGCGCGGCCGGCGCCGTCCTGCTCGTACCGCTCATCGGCGCCCTGTTCGGTGCCGACCCCTCCGATACTTGGGGCTGGGTCGGCGTACTCACCCTGGTCACCATTACCGGTTGGATCGTAGATTCCGCGGTTGCGCGCCTCGGCTTCGAAATCGGCTTTGGATTACTGGACACCGGGCAGCGCACGGTCGCCGATCAGGTCGCGGCAATCCGCCGAACCTGGTTCACCGCAGAACACACCGCCACCACGCGCCAAGCCATCGCAGCGACTGGGCCAGATCTGGTCGGCCTGGTGATCTATCTGATCACGCCACTACTTGGTGCAACGCTATTGCCGATCGCCATCGGTGCCGCACTACTGTTTATCGCCTGGCCACTCGGGTTGGTCGCACTGCTCGGTGTGCCGGTCCTGCTGGGCGCGTTCTGGGCCGCGAACCGGCTCGGCCGCAACGCCGATCAGGCGGCTAGCGCGGCAAACACCGAGTTGACCGAGCGAGTCGTCGAGTTCGCCCGGACTCAGCAAGCACTACGCGCGGCACGGCGGGTCGAACCCGCGCGAAGTCATGCCGGAGCCGCCTTGCACGCACAGCACTCGGCAGCACGACGGCTACTGCTGATGCAGATCCCTGGCCAGATAGTCTTCGCGGTCGCCAGCCAGCTAGCGCTGATCGCGTTGGCCGCTACAACGGTGGTGCTGACGACCCGCGGCGATGTGACTGTCGCCGAAGCGATCGCGCTGATCGTCGTCATCGTGCGCTACCTCGAGCCGTTCACCGTGCTCGCTGAGTTGTCGCCCGGGATCGAGACCACCCTCACGACGATGCGGCGGATCATTGAGGTTCTACGTGCTCCGCTGGCGCCAACCGGCTCTCACAATCTGACCACGAACGGCGCGCCACGGGTCCAGTTACGCGAGGTTCAGTTCAGCTACTCCCCCGATTCCCCGCCGGTGCTCAGCGAGTTCGACCTGACATTCGAGCCCGGAACGACCACCGCGATCGTCGGCCCGTCAGGATCAGGCAAGAGCACCGTGCTCGCGCTGCTCGCGGGACTGCAGCATCCGAACGACGGGCAGGTGCTCATCGATGGAGCGGACGCCGCCACGCTCAGCGCCGACGCTCGCCGCGAACTGATCAGCGTCGTCTTCCAGGACCCGTATCTGTTTGACGGCACGATCAGCCAGAACGTACTGGTCGGAGCCCCCGACGCATCACCGGACGCCGTCGCAGCCGCCGGAGAACTCGCCCGGTTGACGCCGGTGATCGCTAGCCTGCCCGACGGATGGGACAGTCGCGTCGGCGAGGCAGGGACGTCGCTATCTGGGGGCGAACGTCAGCGTGTGTCGATCGCCCGCGCGCTGCTCAAAGGAGCACCGTTGTTGCTGGTCGATGAAGCAACCAGCGCGCTGGACAACGAGAACGAGGCCGCGGTGGCTGCCGCGTTGTCCGACGACCCGACCCCGCGTACGCGGGTGATTGTCGCGCACCGACTCAGCAGCATCCGCGCGGCAGATCGCGTGGTGTTCCTGGAAGCCGGTCGCGTCGTCGAGGACGGCACGATCAGCGAATTACTCGACGCTGGTGGCCGGTTCGCCGATTTCTGGACCCAACAGAATGCGGCTTCTCAGTGGCGGCTATCGAGCACGGGTTCCGCCGACGCCAAGCAGTCTCCTGTCCTTCATGAAGGCGAGAGTGCCAACGCCGTTCGTCAGTCCTAGATCGCTGCTGGGCCAAGCCCGCTAACGAGTTCCGCGGCAGGGGCGAGCGGTCACCCGCCGCGAACGAGCGGTTCCGGTCAGTGGAACTCACGGTGCTCAAAAATGGAAGCTCCCTGGTTACGATTCGGCTCACCGAACGAATGAGGGAGCCATGTCGCTCAACAGAACTGCCTTGAAGCCGTCCGACGAGCCGCCATCGATCTTGACGAAAGCATTCGACCTGCTGCGGACATTCGACACCAACACCCGCGTGCTGACACTGAGCGAACTGTCGAGAGCCTCCGGGCCGCCCAAATCAACCGCGCACCGAGCGGTCAGGTCAGGGCGGCCGAAGCCGGCCGGCGGGGTAGCGTCGGACACGTCGAGGTCTTTCGGATGGATGGCGTAGGAACCTCCGTCGTCGGGAGACCTCGACGTCTATCTGCGGACCGACGCGCCCGGCCGACCTACACCGTCATCTGAGAGGAGGAGGGCGCGGTGAGCTAAAGGAATGGAGCTTGCTCGGCTTCGACGCCGCCCCAAGCTCCGGTGAAACGGTCGGTACTGGTCGGTCGTCGTCGGTCACCACCGGATGGCGGCGTCCCCCACGCTCGGCGTTTACGCAGGGCAGGGGCGGTTCGGTTCTGGTGGTCGCGCGATGCGCTGGCCTCACGGCCCTGCCCGACGCCGACGTCGCTCTACTCTGCGACGGACCCCTCGCCGGCTGAGCGCTCGCGGCCGGCATCCTGTCCGTGTGCCGATAGGCCTCGCACCGCTCGGCAACGCAGCGTGGCGTTGCGTGGCGACCTGGCGACGGCTCGGCGGGGCGCGATCGTCGCGTGCATTGGCGGACTACGGGAGCTTGGACGCGAGGACGTCGGCCGCCAGGATCTCGGGTGCTGCGCCGAGGAGGTGCTGGTTGGCCATCAGGGCTGCGACGATGGCGCCGTTGGCGTGGGCGTCGCGAGCGGCCTCGTCGGGGAATGCATCGAAGATCCAGAAGGTGTCGGCGTGGGTCCTGACCGCGAACCAGACAATCGTTCCTACTTCTTCGTTGGCGAGCGCGACAGCGCCGGCGAGCAGATCGGCGAGCGCGTCGTGCTGTCCATCGGCCGCGACGATCTTGGCGACGAAGGCATACGGAAGTGATGCGGGTGTGGACATGAGGGGTTCTCCTAGGTGTCGAGGTTTCTTGGTGAAGCGAGTTCAGCGTATGACGAGCAAGGGCATGTGAGAAGTGGCGTATACGGCAGTATTGCTATTGTTCGCGCCATGCGTATCGGACTGATCGCGATCGACGGCTGCTTCGGTTCGGCTGTCGCGTCGATCATCGACATCGTGCGGGTGGCCGACGGAGCCCGCGGCGATGTCGACCCGCGGATCGACCCGATCGAACTCGCCATCCTCGGACCGAAACGGAGAGTGACCACGACGACATCGATGACCCTGTCGGTGGACCACCCGCTGTCGGAGTCCGCAGAGTTCGACGTGGTCGTCGTCCCTGCGCTTGGAACCCTCACGGCCGCCGCTACCAACGACGCCCTCCAGAGCCGAGATGCTCGTTCGATCATCGCCTCGCTCGGGCGCCTCGACGACGCGACCACCCGGATCGCCGCGGCGTGCACCGGCGTGTTCGCTGTCGCCGAGACCGGACGGATGCACCATCGGCGGGCGACGACCAGCTGGTTCCTGGGGCCGGAGTTCCTGAAGCGCTATCCGACCGTCGCCCTCGATCTCGACACCATGGTCGTGGTCGACGGGAACCTCGTCACCGCCGGCGCCGCGTTCGCCCACATCGACCTCGCGCTCTCACTCGTGCGATCGATCAGCCCCGACCTGGCCCAACATGTCGCCAAGCTCCTCATCATCGACGAGCGTCCGTCGCAGGCGGCCTTCGTCGCCTATGAACATCTCCGGCACGAGGACCCGATCGTCGTCGAGTTCGAACGCTTCGTGCGCGCCCGCCTGGACGAACCGTTCAACGTCGCCTTCGTCGCGCAGTCGCTCGGCACCAGCCGGCGCACCCTCGAACGACGAGTCCGTGCGGCGCTCAACCTCACTCCGCTCGGCTTCGTCCAACGGCTTCGCATCGAACGAGCTCGGCACCTCTCAGCAACCACGGACCTCACCTCCGCCGAGATCGCGCTACGGGTCGGCTACGCGAACGCCGAGACTCTGCGCTCCCTCCTGCGTAGGGAGCGACGCCGTTCCTGACCTATCGACGTGCCTGTAGCCGGTGTCCTAGTGCTCGACTGGAACCACCTCTCAGCATGTCGCGTCGACGCTCCTGCGTCGCCCCTGGACGACCACTCGACACGCCCGCAGCACAGGCCATGTGACGTGTCCCGGCTTCCCGGACGGTCGGGGTTGGGTGGCTGTGATGTCGCTGCGTTCTCGTCGAGGGGGTCAGCAGACTCGATCAGGGTCGATTGGGATGAGACGCGAAGGCGGTCAGGTCAGGGCGGCCGAAGCCGGCCGGCGGGGTAGCGTCGGTCACGTCGAGGTCTTTCGGATGAATGGCGTAGGAACCTCCATCGTCGGGAGACCTCGACGTCTACCTGGACCGACGCGCCCGGCCGACCTACACCCTCATCTGGGAAGAACCGCCAAACCGCCGGCCTCCGCGATCGATTGTCGCTACCCGATCCTGGGAGCACGAGCTATCAACGAGGGTTCAACAATCCCGCCCGACCGAAGGACCCTGAACATATTCCTCACCGACGCAGACCGGCATAACTTGTCCCCTAGCGCCGACTCGCATGTCACCTGCCACCTGCGAGCAGGCGACATACGAGTCCCGGATTAATCCTGGCCGACCGTAACTCCCCGCAACCCGACGCCGCCGCCGGATCCGCGATAAACGTTCGAAACGTCCGGCTGGACACCGATGCCCAGTTGAACCATGCAGATCGGAATGATGTTCGGCGGTGCGCCGACCCACGCGTTCATCATTTGGTCGTACGCGTCAGAGCGGATGTCGGGGTCGATCGACGCCGCGCCCACCTCGGCAGTGTTGGTCGGAGTCGCGTCGCCGCACCTCGCCATGAGCAGCATTGCGATCATTGTGCTGCTTAAGATTCCAGTACTCTTACGCATTTTGGCTCCCGCGATATTGTGGATAGATTCGAAGAGTGTCGCCATGTCGACTGCACCCCGATCGCTGGCGGCATTGGCAGGGATCTGGCCCTCGATTCCCTGAGCCGCCTCCAGGAAAGCTGCCAGTTACCGAGACCGTCGCGGTTCGACTTTTCGGAGACGGTGACCTTCTGGAGATGGTGGGCGTATGCGTCGACTGTCGCTGGCCAAACGTTAAACGTCTGCCGAGTGCCAGGGAGGGAGAGTTCCGCGGGATGGAACGCCCGCGAGGTCGCGACGTCGGCCGCGACCATTCATGAAATCGGTTGGGGTGGTGCCCAGGCTGAGCGAGCGGGGCCCTATCTATCGGCGAGGTGTCGATCGATCGTTGAACTGTCGGGGGGGGCTCGCAATGGTCGCGGACGAAGGCCACTACCTAAACGCCTGGGATGGCCCATTCCTTGACAGGCCGGGTTATTTTCCGGTGGTCGAATCTCGCCCGGACTGGATATCAACCCGCTGGCCTCTGCAACGAAAGCCCGAATCGCCCCGCCTCGTCGGCCAGGTCGAACTCAACCGCGGTGATGGTGTCCAGTTCTTCGAAGGGCCCAGGTCGACTGATATCTCACCGAAGGCCTAGGTGCTTGCAGCGACCTCGAGTTGTTCCGCACCAGAACTGGGCGGGTACGCACGATCCGGCCGCGCCCACCCCTGTGTCGCGCGCCGGTCCGATGAGATGCAATCCCGTTGTGGGGCTAGTGCTGCATGAGCGGTGCGTCGTCCTCCTGGTCTTCGGGCTTCTGGATGAAGAACGCCAGCGCGACCGGTATCAGCGCAATGCAGCCGGCTATCAAGAATGCCGAGTTCGCACCGGGTTCGCCAGCGGCGGGAGTCGAAAGTCCATCCGCCTCGCCGGCGTGCAGGAACGAGGAGTAGACGGTAATCAGTAGCGCCGTACCCGCCGCACCAGCGACCTGCTGCAGCGTGTTCAACGCGGCCGCACCGTGCGAGTACAAGTGTCGTTCCAGCGATCCCAATGATGCCGAGAACAGCGGCGTGAACGATCCCGCGAGCCCGAGCGAGAGCACCATCTGAACGATGATCAGGAACCAGGTCGGCGTGTCAGCCCCGACTTGCGAGTAGGTGAACAACGCCGTGGCGATCATGATCGTGCCCGGAATCAACAGGGTCCGCGGACCGCGCGCGTCGTAGATGCGGCCCATGACTGGCCCCATCAGACCCATCAGGATCGACCCTGGCAGCAGCACCAGTCCAGACTGCGTCGCACCGAGTTCGGCGACGTCCTGCAGGAACAGCGGCAACAACGACAGCGTGCCGAACATCGACAGCGCAACGACCGCCATGATGACGACCGCCAGCACGTAGTTACGTGAGGCGAACACGCGCAGGTCCAGCAGCGCGTCCTTCTTTTTCTGCAACGCAATCTGACGGACGACGAATGCCGCGAGGAAGAACGCGCCGCCCGCGATGACCATCCATGGGAGCGCACCGGCGCTGCCGCCAGATCCGCCCTCACCACCGAACTGGCTCAGTCCAAACACGATGCCACCGAAGGCGAGCGCCGACAGGGCGATCGAGGGGTAATCGATTGGGGCGTCAGTGGTCTCGCCGAGGTTGGTCATCCACTTTGCGCCGAGTGCCATCGCCACCAGCGCGATCGGCAAGATGATGCCGAACAGCCAACGCCAGTTCAACGAGTCCAGGACGACGCCCGACAGCGTGGGTCCTATTGCGGGAGCAAGGCTGATCACGAGCCCAACGCGGCCCATCATCCGACCACGCGAGCGCGCCGGCACGACATTCATGATCGTGGTCATCAGCAGCGGCATCATGATGCCGGTGCCGCCAGCTTGGACTATGCGGCCGACAAGCAGGATGAAGAATCCGGGCGCAACAAGGCAGATCAGCGTGCCGAGGGCGAACGCCGAGATGGCCGCCAGGAAGACCTGCCGCGTAGTGAACCGCTGAAGCAGGAAGCCGGTCGTCGGGATAACGACGGCCATAGTGAGCATGAAGGCGCTGGTCAGCCACTGGCCTTGCTCCGGTGGGATCCCGAGCGTGGCGTTGAGTTCCGGGATGGCGATCGCCATCGTGGTTTCGTTGAGGATCGCGACGAATGCCGCGACCAACAACAGCCAGATGACCCGCATGCCGACGGGGTCGATGGACTCGTTCCGTACCGTGCGCGCGCTGGCGCTGGCGGTTTCCGTTGTCAAGGTGAACGTGCTCCGTACCGAGATATCGAGTCGGCCTCGGGCCAGGGCGGGCGAAGGCCCCCGCAGGCAGACGACTTTATTCAACGTCGTGTGTCTGCGGTTAATTCCCGATCAGACGGATTTTTCTACCCCGAGTAGATCCGACCGATGCCTCATGCGAGAACCCCATCGCCCAGGACCTGGCCCTCGGCGCACCCGGGCAGTACTGCAAAGACCGCCGAACCTACCGGTGTCGTCCATTCATTCAGCAGGTCCGATTCGGCCAAGCGCTGCTGCACCGGAATGAACTGCGCTGCCAGGTTGGCCTGGTATGACAGAAAAATGAGCCCCATATCGGTCGACTCCGCGCTTGAATCGTCGTAGTTATACGGTCGCCGAAGCAGTTGCTGCTGTGGGGTGTCGGCACGTGCGAGTCGAATGTGGGCACCTTCGCGAATCACCGGCAACCCGAATTTGTTCGTTGCCCCCAGGTCGGCGATGTCGTGCTCATGTTCGCCGGTCAGCGGTGCACCGGTGTCCAGACGGCGCCCCACAACCTCGTCCATCGCAGAGCGGTCCAACGTGTCCCAGGTGTCCATCTCCATCCGGATTCGGCGTACGACGAGAGTGGTTCCGCCGGCCCACGGCCCTTCGTTGATCCACACGGAAGCGTCGAAGTCGTCGGACTCAGCGGCCGGATTCACCGTGCCGTCCTTCTGTCCGAACAAGTTGCGGGGCGTGTCGGTCGGCGCTGCGTCATGGAAGCCGCGCTGAACCCATCGAATGCTGGCGAAGCTTCTCAGGTCCTTCGTTAACATCCGCAATGAGTGCGACACGGTCAGCGGATCGTCGCTAGTAATCACCAGGACCAGGTCGCCGTCGCAGTACGCCGGGTTGAGCTGATCGATCGGCTCGAATGGCTCAAGCGCGGTGAACCCGGCCGGAGCGGGGATGCCATAGCGTTTCAGTAACCCGGGTCCTAACCCGACGGTCACGCTCAATCCCGCCGGACTTGCGGCGAGCATGGGTGCGGTGTCACCGAGCGCCGGCGCGCCCTGCGTGATGCGCGAAAGGTCGTCGGTCACGATGCCCATCGCGGCGCCGAAGCGGGAGAGGTCGATATCACTCAGCACGTCGTAGGCCGCGACCGCGCAATGTGCCGGCGGTCGGGTTGCAATCCCGCCTTGGTGCGGCCCGTAGAACGGTCGCGTCTTGGCCGCGACGGTAGGGCCCGCGCTCGTCGAGGACGCGCCGGGACTTGTCGCCCGGCCGATCCCGAAACCTGCACCCCCGGCGACGACCGCGGTTCCACCCAGCACCGCGCCAAGGAAACCGCGCCGTCCTAACTGTGGATCCTGATCAGCCATCGGCGTTGCTATTGCCATGGTCGGCGCCGTGGTCACCGCCAGCATCATGGCCGCCGTCATACTCTTCGTTCGCGCCAGCAAAGTCCTTCGCGATCACATCGAAGGTGACCTCGCTGTCGTCGTCCAGGGTGAGCGTGACGGCGTAGGTCTCACCGACGACGACATCGTCGCTCAAGCCCATGATCATGATGTGGAAGCCGCCAGGCTCGAGTTCGAGTGATCCGCCGGCCGGAATGGTGAGACCACCCTGCGCCTCTTGCATTACCATCTCGCCGTTTTGCTCGATCATCTCGTGCAACTCGGTCTCATCGGACATATCCGTGCTGGCCGATTTCACGTGCACGTCAGCGTCGGAGTCGTTCTGCAGGACCACGAACGCGGCCGTCATCATCTCCTCCGGCGCGGCCGCCTTCACCCACCCGTCTGTCGCAGTAATTGCCGCCGCTTGTGACTCATCGACGGATTCGGTACCGGCTGTCGTCGACTCAGATCCTGACGAGTCGCCCTCCTCGCCGGCGGAACAACCTGATACCAGCAAGACGAATACGGACGCGACTGCAGCAATACGTATAGATTTCATCAGAGCCCTTCAACTCGATAACGACTTCAAAGCCGATAGTCGTGTTCGGGTCGTCGATAGTTCCGATCGAACATGCGACTCCGCACACCCCTTGCGGTGCGGGTCCCGGCGCATCGGAAGGCACCCGCGGTTCGATCGCGAAACACACCTCGACGCGGCAGATGCCGAGCAATCCGCACGTACGAGTATCTTTCGACGCCTCGTCATTCAGTTGCCGAACGGAGCGGCTACGCCACAGGTCAGCCGCCTCCTAGGCATTCGGATCACGATGCCGGCGACTTGCGGCATTCGCGAATCAGGCATCGATCGTGTCAGGAGGTGGCGCGGTCGACTCAGCACGAGGGGCGGCCTTGGACTCGGCCAGCCGTCGGGCCAGGGCTTGGTCCACGATGAGCATCACCAGCAGACTGATGCCCAACAGCGGTAGGAAAGTTCCCACCGTGAGAAGGAATATTGCCACAATTCCCCATTCCCCCGCAGCCAACGAGCGGTTCGGTCCGGGGACTCCCGCAATTCCGTGGCGCGTAGGACGGCGTTTCCACCACATCACGTAGCCCGTCGCGACAAGCCCGGCGATACCGAGCCCGCAGATACACAGCAGAATCTGCAGCGGCAGGCCGAACATGATGCCCATATGCAAATAGATTCCCCAACTCGTGAGCTTGCTGAACAACGGCAACTCAGAGAATGGCAACCGATCGATGACCTCGCCAGTTTGACCGTTAACGCTGACGGCGTCAGAGGTGAGCCGCCATTCCTCCCAACGTTCGCTGGCCTGCCAACCCTGCTCGCCATCCGAGGGCGGGTATAGGCGCAACTCCCCCGTCAGTCCTTCCGAGCGCGCCGTGTCGAGCACGGTCTGTGCCTGTAACGCGATCTCTTCCGAGGAGACCGGCTTCGTCTCGGCGGCGCCATGCGACGCCCCATGGTCCGCGTGAGCGCTGCCGCTTGAAGGCGGCACGGTATCGGTCAGTGACGTGTCGATCGCGCGCGGCGTTTCGCTGATGGCGTCGATTGTCGTGCTAACGTTCTCGCCCGCATAGGTTGACCAAGTGAGGCCAGTCGCGGAGATACCCAACATCACGACGATCAGCCAAGTACCAGCGACACCGTGCAGGTTGACAAAACGATTGCGGGTGCCACGGGCCCTCTCAACTGCGCCAGCCTTCCCGTCGTCGCGGCGAGCGCGTAGGCCGACGAACATTCGGCGCACCCGGCGGGCGCGGCCGAGCCAAATAACCAGACCGCCGAGAGCAACGAACCACATCCACGAGGCCGCTAGTTCGGTGTACAGCAGTCCCGGTTCGCCAAGGTGTAGATCGCGGTGGGTCTCGGAAATGAACTTCCGAACCGGAAGTTCGCCCAGGCCGGAGTAACTCGTCTCGTCGCCGATGACTTGACCAGACGCCGGATCGACAAAGACGCTGCGCAACTGACCATCCTCGAGGGACTCATCAAGAAGAAGAACTCGAGTTGGATCCTCCGCCTCAGTGGCTGGCCACACCTGTGCGATCGGCTTGTCCGGATGCACGGCCTGGGCGTTGTTGATCTGTTCTTCGAGCGGAACGGGGTTATCAACGGTGTCCACCGCAAGTATGTCGGAGTAGACAACCTTCTCAAGGGAGGGCGACATCGCGTATGCCGCGCCAGTCAACGCGGCAATGAAAATGAACGGTCCGATGAACATTCCCGCATAGAAATGGATCCGACGAATGAGCGCTCTCAAACCACTTCCAGGACTGGTGCGTGCAGATCTGGCTTCCGTCAACGGGACACGTCCTTCGGTCAAATCGCACCATCGGCCCATCTGAAGGCCGTCGTCGATGCTGGCGTCACATGGACAGTCGATGTCAATGGCCCATTAGTTCCTGAGAGTAGGTATTGAAGCGGAGAGCAAAGGCCAAACCGCCGAGCGGCAATATGACTTCGTACGCGATCGCCGATAATTCCAGAGTCCAGCCACGTCCACGCCGTCAACCATTGGGAACAGCCAACGCACTCAGGCGTCCCGAACTGCACTAGGCCAAGGCGACGGCGTCCGGCTCATCGTCATGCCCGTCGGCGGGCGTTCCTGCGTTCAGGACCTTGTCCAACCGCGGCGCGCCAAAGAGAATGCCGCCCACGCACAGCGGCCAGCACCGGTATCAGTCGGCGTCCGATAACTCCGGAGCCGCCTGCAAGGAAGATGCGCATTGTTTGTCCCTTCTTGTATGAACTCGTTAGCGCAGGGCGTGTGGCCGCTCGAGAACGGAGCGTCAGCGGGTCTGCGCGGCGAGCCATTCATCGAAGGTTTGAAGTCCCAGACGCGTGCCAGACTTTGGTAGGAGGGAGCCGTCTCGCATTCCGCGGCCCCAGGCTCCGGGTATCGGGAGCTCGATGACGGGCCGGCGCTGGCCCGTGGCGGCGAGATATCGCCGTACCAACTCGGCCATCGTCTCTTCCCGTGGTCCGGCGAGATCGGGCTCGATCCCGCGGGGATCGCCGCAGGCGATCGCGACGAGTTCGGCGGCGACCTCGGCGGCTGCGATCGGCCGGGACCGCATCTTCGGCACGCCCTGCAACGGACCGAGTCTGCCGTGACTGATGAGTTGCGTGACGAATTCGTGGAATTGCGTCGTACGCAGCATCGACCAACCACCCGGTTCCGCCCGCAGAATCGCCTCCTGGGCTGCCTTGCCCGCGTAGTAGTTCACGTTCACCTTCGCTGCACCGATGATGGAGATCGCGACATGATGGGAAACGCCCACGGCGCGTTCAGCATCAAGCAAATTACGAGTCACTGTCGTGAAGAAGTGGATGGACTGCTTGGTCGCAGTACTAGTCGATGCGGACGCGTCGATGACGGCGGCCGCACCCTGCAGCGCGTCCGCGAGGCCGGATCCGGTGATGAGGTCAACTCCGGACTCTCGACTGATCAGCACCGGCTCATGGCCCGCGGCGCGCGCCGCCGTGATGACCTGTGTTCCCAGGGTTCCGGTTGCACCGGCGACGACGACCTT
This sequence comes from Cumulibacter soli, assembly GCF_004382795.1. Lineage (NCBI taxonomy): Bacteria > Bacillati > Actinomycetota > Actinomycetes > Geodermatophilales > Geodermatophilaceae > Cumulibacter > Cumulibacter soli. The sequence continues at coordinate 390,533 of NZ_SMSG01000001.1, forward strand.
CATCGTGAGCACCTCGGGATGTCGATACTCCTGGCGATCGAGCGATAATGCATGTCAGGCATTGCGTTCATACCCTCCACGACAGCGCAGCCATCCCGGATGTGAGGTCGCCGACTCACATATCCCTCGGCAGCCCGGTCCGATAGGTAAAGGAGGACGCGATGGTCACCGAAGAATCTGACGAGCTGCATGCAGAAGTGTTGAGCGAGCGGCGGTATCTGGTCTCTCTGGTGTTCCGAATGCTCGGCACGGTTGCCGAGGCCGAGGACGCGGCGCAAGAGACGTACATTCGCTGGTACCGGCTCAGCCCGGAAGAACGCGACGCGATCGAAGTGCCGCGCGCCTGGCTGACTCGAGTCGCCAGCCGGGTCTGTCTCAATGTTCTCGACTCCGCCCGGCGCAGGCGCGAGCGATACGTTGGCCCATGGCTGCCAGAACCGGTACCGGCGTACGCGTTTGCAGTTTCGGCGACCGCAGCCGAAGACCCATTCGAGCACGCCACGCTCGACGAGTCGGTGAGCACTGCGCTGCTGGTGGTGCTGGAAGCTATGACACCGGCTGAACGAGTCTCCTTCGTGTTGCACGACGTGTTCGCGATGCCCTTCGACGAAATCGCCGAGATCGTGGGGCGCTCCTCTGCGGCGTGCGACAACTCGCTACCTCTGCTCGGCGCCGTGTACAGCAGGACCGCAGTCGTCACGTATCGCGCGCCGAACATGACGATGCGGTCAAGGCTTTCGCTGCCGCCGCGCGTGCCGGCGACATCGCCCGTCTCATCGCCGCCCTGGACCCGAACGTTGTTCTGCGCTCCGATGGCGGCGGCATCGTGACTGCAGCGCGCAATCCGGTTTTCGGCGCCGACAAGGTAGCTCGGTTCCTGTTCGGCGCGCTGCGGAAGAATCCGGATGCCGTCGTCCTGGACCAAGAGACACCCGACGGGCTCGGGTTCGCGCTCTGGGACGAGGGTCGCATCATCGGCGTCGTTACCCTCGACGTCGTTGCTGGCCTTGTGTCCGACGTGCGACTGATGATGAACCCCGACAAACTCACGCTCTGGAACTAACCGCCTACCAACGGTGTGATCACATCAAGCGTGTTCGATAACGTTCGATCTTGACTTCGTCGGCACCGGAGTGGCCGGTGACTGGTTCGCCTGTGAGCAGTGCCAGCAGGTCCTCGAAGCAGGTGTCCCAACCAGCAGCGGTGCGCGGCATCCAGTCCGGATCGATGACCGTATTGCTCAAGCGGAGAATGCTGCCTCCGCCGTCGGGCTCGACGGTCCACCGCAACCGCTCCCCTGACCATTCATAGGCCAGCGCATGCGGCGGATCGAACTCGGTCACCCGCGAGACCTCCGGCACTTCGTCGTCGAAGTGGAAGGTGATGCGGCCGCCTTCGCGAGGTTCGAGGTCAATCCGGCACGGGTACCACTGACTTAATTCCTCAGGCCGGGTGATCGCCTCCCATACTCGCGCGACGGGATGGGGCAGGCGTCGGATCAGCAGCAGCGTAGGTCCATCGGGATTGCTGCGGTCGACGGTGGCTTCGGTGCTCATTACTTCTCCTTGGTCGGATTCTTGTCGAGGTGACCCGCGAGCGCGTCGATCGCGCCAGTCCACTTACGCCGGTACGGGGCGAGCCAGTCCTCGAGCGGTTCTAGTGCCTGCGGGTTGACGCGATACCGGCGGGCTTTGCCCTCGGGGACCTCATAGACGAAGTTGCCCTCGCGTAGGAGGCGTAGGTGCTTCGAGATGTTGGACTGAGTAAGCCCGGTCGCATCAACGAGTTCGCCTACGAGCATTCCGTCGCGTTCGGCCAGCTCGTCAAGGATGCGGCGCCGCGAGGGTTCGGCGATCACGGAGAACACGTCAACCATGGCTCCGATTATGACCCGCTAGTCATATGACCGTCAAGTCATGCGACTTAATGGGCAGTCTTTGGACTCCGCCAGAGGCTGTGCCGTGCGCTCGATAACCGAGGCCGGATAGACACGCGACCAGCCAGGGTGCGCCCGCCGAGCGATTGGGTTCAGCTAGCCGGGTCGGCCACCATTCCGGTCAGGATGGGCGGTAGCATGTCCTCGCCCCTATAGCTCAGTTGGTAGAGCAGCGGACTTTTAATCCGCGAGTCGTCGGTTCGAGCCCGACTGGGGGCACCAAAGCATCGCAATTAGGGCCGGCATCGCGCCTCGGTATCGTCTGACGCCATGGACACTATTGATCGCTTCCTGGACGACTGGGGCAGGCGCTGGGTCGACGCGATCGCCGCGGCAGTAGGCACTCTGCCGGCCGATGTCACGACCGGACGTATCTACGGCGCGGCTATCACGGTGGCCGATGGAAACACGGCCCCCGGACTGCTTGTGCAGACTGAGTCCCGTCTCGCCGCGATCCTTGATCCGGAAGCGGACGCCGAGGACGCCAGCTATTACCGATGGTGGCCCGACGAGTCAGGACTAGAGGTCACCAACCATTCCTTGGCTACATTGTCAGCTGAACTAGACGACTGGGTGGCGACACATCCGCAAGCCACGACCAAGGTGGACGAGGATAGCGACCTTCAGCGCTGGCGCAACGGGTGGATCGCCGCTTCGGGTCGCGCCCTAGTCGAAGCTTTGGGATCGGATCTTGTGCGGCAGGCGTTCGCGCGCCACGGAGCAGATCCGATACTGGTCCTCACCGAGACCGACGGCGGCGCCGCCCGAGCGCTCGCTGCGTTTGATGCGCTCAACGGTCACCGTGGCGACGAGTTGGTCCATGATGCACGCGAGTTCTGGCAGGAGAACGCCGACAGTTGACTTGAAAAGTGCGCATCACGATCGGTCAAAGGACTGTTTGGCGTCGCCAGAACCTGCGAAATGTCCCCTGAGGTAGCCAGAACTCCAGATTGTCACCGCATCGACACCGTGATTTCGCGGTCACGGTAGCCAAGACGGCGCCGTCCCTGCGAGGATGGAGCGACCTAGACGATCCTGGAGGGGATAAGTTACATGAGCGCATGGGGCACGGGCCCATTCGAGAACGATGACGCCCTTGACCTGGTCGGCGAGATCAACGACTCGGAGCCCGATGCGGTCGCCGAGTTACTCTCCGACATTCTCTCGGTTCCGGAGAGCGGCGATGAACTCGACGAGGTAGAAGGCACCGAGGCGTACGCCGCGGCGGCACTACTGGCCGCCAAACTCGGCCGCCTCGAATTCTCCTCACCGGATGTTCTCGACGCACTTGCCAAGATCCCGACCGACTCCGTCGGCGCCTTACTTCCGGACGCGCGCACTATGCTCATTCGCATCCTGGGCGAAGGTAGTGAGTTCGCCGAGTTGTGGATCGAGTCCGGGCGTCTGGAAAAGATCCGCGGCGAGATTGGCAAGATCCAGCGCGCCCTGCGCTAACGAGCGAGCGGCCGCCAACGCGCGTGCGGCGCGAACCCCACGCGGATCCGCGCCGCCACAGCGGACTACGCGGTCTTGGTGGCTGCTGCTTCCTGCAATCCCAGACTCTCGATTGACGTCTGGCGCATGTCAACCTTGCGCACCTTACCCGTCACCGTCATCGGGAACTCGTCGGCAATGATGACGTACCGCGGAATCTTGTAGTGCGCCAACTTGCCACTGCAGTACTCGCGCACGTTCTCGGCATCCAACGGCTCGGCGCCGGCCTTCATCTGGATCCAGGCGCATAGTTCCTCGCCATACTTCAGATCCGGCACCCCAACGATCTGCACGTCATCAATGTCCGGGTGCGTGTAAAGGAACTCCTCGATCTCCCGCGGGTACACGTTCTCCCCGCCGCGGATCACCATGTCCTTCAGTCGCCCGACGATGTTCACGTACCCGTCGGCGTCCATCGTCGCCAGATCGCCGGTGTGCATCCACCCGTCGACGACCGCCTCGCGAGTCTTCTCTTCGTCGTTCCAGTATCCGAGCATGACCGAGTAACCCTTGGTGCAGTACTCGCCGGTCTCGCCGTACGGCACGGTCTGTCCTGTCGCCGGATCGACCACCTTGATCTCGATGTGCGGAAGCACCCGCCCCACGGTTTCGGTACGACGCTCCAGCGAGTCATCCATCCGGGTCTGCGCCGACACCGGCGACGTCTCGGTCATGCCGTAACAGATCGTCACGCCGTCCATGTGCATCTCGCTGATCGTCCGTTTCATCACCTCGATCGGACACGACGATCCGGCCATTACCCCGGTGCGCAGCGTCCTCAGGTCACGCGAGCCGATGTCGGGCTCGTTCAGCATCGCGATGAACATCGTCGGTACGCCGTACAACGCGGTGCATTTCTCGGCGACGACCGCGTCGAGAGTGAGCTTGGGGTCGAATCCGGGCGCGGGAATCACGGTGCAGGACCCGTGGGTCAGCGCACCGAGATTTCCCATCACCATTCCGAAGCAGTGATAGAACGGCACCGGCAGACACACGCGATCCTGCTCAGTCCACTCCTGGACTTCAGTCATAAAGAACCCGTTGTTCAGGATGTTGCGATGCGACAGTGTCGCGCCCTTCGGGAAGCCCGTCGTACCGGACGTGTACTGGATGTTGATCGGCTCGCTTGCGCTCAAGGTCGCCGCAATAGCGCCGATCCGTGCCTCGTCCGCGTCGGTGTCTACCAACGATTGCCAGGATTCCTCGCCGATGAACACCAGATTTTGCAACCCCGGCGTCTCCGAGCGGACGTCGTTAACCATCTGCTTGTATTCGCTGGTCTTGAACGAAACCGCAGAGACGATCGTCGATATCTCCGACTGGTTCAACACGTACGCCAACTCGTGGGAGCGGTACGCCGGATTGATATTGACCAGGATCGCGCCGATCTTCGCCGTCGCATACTGGGTGATGGTCCACTCCGCGCAGTTCGGGGCCCAGATTCCTACCCGATCACCCTTCTGCACACCGAGGTCCAACAGGCCGGTGGCGACGCGCGCGGCGTCAGAGTTCAGCTCTGCCCACGTCCATCGCCTACCGCTGGCAGACTCCACAATCGAATCGCGTTCGCCATACCGAGATGCCGTCTGCTCCAGCATCTCGCCGATCGTCAGGTCCAACAGGGCCGGCTCGGTGCCGCCCTTGCGGTAGCTCTCTGCGGTCATGTCCATCTCCACATGCAGCGAACGGGTATCAACGCCACCGCGGCACCGAGGTGCCGGGCGACATGCGATAACCCTAGCGACAATTGTTGCGCAGGACACACCCCTATTTGTGGCCGCGGTTGGTCCGCGAACGCATCACCATTAATGTTCGCAGTAGAAACTATTCGGCAGTTCAATACACGATTCGGCGTACGCCGGAGAGGAGCCAGGGTGGGACCCCTCAAGGGAATCAAGGTAATCGAGATCGCGAGTCTCGCGCCCGCACCGCACGGCACGACGATCCTGGCGGATCTCGGCGCCGATGTCACGATCATTGACCGACCGGGGGCCGCCCCCGGAGGCGCTAATTCCGGCGCCGGCAACCCGGTGCGCCGCAACCGCAAGTCGATCACCCTCGACTTGAAGAACCCCGAGGCCATCGAACTTCTCAAGAAGCTAGTCGAGCAGGCCGATGTCTTCGTCGAGGGTTTCCGCCCCGGCGTGACCGAGCGCCTTGGTCTTGGCCCGGAAGACCTCGCGGCCCGCAATCCACGCCTGGTCTACGCACGAATGACCGGTTGGGGCCAGACCGGTCAGATGTCGCAGATGGCTGGGCACGACATGAACTACATCGCGATGACCGGCGTACTGCACATGCTGGGCAAGGCGGGCGATAAGCCGCAGCCGCCGGCAAACTTGATCGGCGACTTCGGCGGTGGCGGCATGCTGATGGCACTCGGCATCCTCGCCGCTCTGGTCGAGCGTGCCACCTCCGGTAAAGGCCAGACGGTCGACGCGGCGATGGTGGACGGCGCTGCCCAGCTCGCCAACTTCATCTTCGGGATGCGCGGAGCGGGTGCTTGGAACGAACCGCGCGGGGAGAACCTGCTCGACGGCGGCGCTCCGTTCTACCAGGTGTACGAGACTGCCGATGGCGGATACATGTCGGTCGGCGCGATCGAGCCGCAGTTCTACGCCCTGCTGATCAAGGGCCTCGGGCTGGATGCTGCGGATCTACCGCAGCAGCTGGACCGCGCGCACTGGGGCGAGACAAAGGAGAAGTTCGCCGCGATCTTTGCCTCGAAGCCCCGCGATCACTGGGAAAAGACCTTCATGGGCACCGACGCCTGCGTGGCGCCGATCCTCTCGCCCGAGGAGGCGTTCGTGCACCCGGCGAACACCGAACGTGGCGTGTTCACCGAGATCAACGGCATCAACCAGCCGGTTGGCGCGCCGCGCTTCAGCCGCACGGTGAACGATCTACCGAAGGCGCCGCCGGCGCCAGGCGACAATAGCGACGAGATCCTCGCTGCAGCGGGGTTGTCCGCCGAGGACATCGCGAAGGTTCGCGAAGCAGGCGCACTCGGGTAGTCGCTGCCTGACGTAGGTTTCACAAACCTGAGCGGGAGATTCGGATTCGATCCGGATCTCCCGCTTTCCTTATATTTATGAGAACTCCGACGCTGCTGCTACCGACCAGTAGCGGGAAGTTCTTGGTCTGAGGGGTTGCTTTTGAATCCCCGTTGGTGGCAGGTTGTGTCCCAATCGAATGGTAGGTGCGGAGGCAACCTTGGACACCCAGACCGTCATTCTGATCGTCGCGATCGTCTACTTGGCAATCATGGTTGCTATCGGGCTCTGGGCGAATACCAGAATGAAGTCCTCAAAGGATTTCTTGGTCGCGGGGCAGTCTCTGGGATTCTTCGTGATGGCGATCGCATCGTTCTCGTCGATCCAGAGCGGCTGGGGCATGGTCGGCTCAACGGGCACGACGTCTGCGTGGGGCATCGGCGCGATGATCTCAGCCGCCGTCGTACCGCTCGGATTCGCCCTCGCCTGGTTCTTGCTGGGCGGACGATTGCGTCAGATATCCGAGAAACACAAGGTGTACAGCATCCCGGATATCATTCGCGTGCGATACAACAGCCGTTCGGCGCACGTATGGATGTCCATCGCGATGATCTTGGGCGCGATCGGTTACATGACTGCACAAACCGTCGCCGCCGGCGTCATCACCAGCCTGCTGCTCGGCATCCCATTGGGAACCGCCACCTGGATCGGCGCCCTGATCGTCGCCGCATATACCGTCGCCGGCGGCATGCTCGCAGCGATCTGGACAGACCTCCTGCAGGGCCTAGTCATGATCGCGATGTCAATCGTCATCTTCTTCATCGCGATTTCCTCCGGCGGTGGTTGGAGCAACGTTCTGGAGACTCTCTCCGGCGAGAGCATGAAGTTCACCGCGCTCGAAGGCGTGCAGCCAGCCGTGTGGATCGTCGCGAACTGCATCCTGCTGTGTTTCGGAATCGTGGCTCAGCCGCAGTTGATTCACAAGTTCCTGATGCTGAAGTCCCCCAAGGAACTCAAATGGGGCGCCACGGTTGCGGCCATTGGTTACGCGACGACGACCCTATTTTCCCTCGGCGTCGGACTTGCGATGCGGTCGGCGATCATCGAAGGGCGCGCAACCCAACCCGATGTACTGGATGACACCGCGACCAGCTTCCTGTCGGAGTTCACCTCACCGGTGATCGCAGGGCTCGCGCTCGTCGCGCTGCTCGCAGCCATCATGTCGAGCGCGTCGAGTTTCATCACCATCGGCGCATCGGCGCTGACCCGGGACCTCGTCGGCGCGTTCAAGGGAACGCTGACACGCGAGCTCACCTGGAACCGGGTCGCGAGCGTGGCTGTCGTGCTGGCTTCGGTCCTGATCAGCCTCTATCTCGACCAAATCATCTATCTGCTCGGCGCAATCGGATGGGCAGCGTTCGCAGCCGCTATCTTCGGACCCGTCGTGTTCGGTATCTACTGGCGACGCGGCACCGGAACGGCCGCGACCCTGTCGATCGTGGTGGGACTGGCGCTGAACATCCTGCTGACGATCCTCACTTCCCAGGGATTCTGGACGCCGCCACCAGAGTTCTTTGCCGGCCCACTGGTCATCGCTCTCGCGCTCACCGTGTACGTCGTGACCTCGTTCGTCACCAGTTCCGAGCGGGACCGCGAGCGCTTCGACGATCTCTACTTCACTGACGATGAAGCGGTCCGCGCACAGCGCATCCCGACACACAGCGTGGACGCTACAGAAGGGAGTTCACGATGACTCATCCTGCTGAAGGGCAAGGGCGCATAGATCGTCTGGTCGTTTCGTTCACCACGCTCATGCTGCTCTCCATGGTTGGGATGATGATCAACAGCGCGGCACTGATCATCATTCCGGTCCCGCTGATGGTCGCGCTGCTGATGTTGCTTGCCGTGCTGCGCCCCGGGAATCGTTGGCCCGTGCGGTCAGTTTTCGTGACGCAGGGCATCTTTCACCTCATCTCGCTCGCGCTGTGGATCGTCGCGCTGGTGGCTATCGACAGCGAACAGATCACCATCGCGGGGCTCCCAACCAGCACCGGTGTGCTCGTGGTGATCGCGTGGCCGTTCTACACCGTCGTCACCGGCCTGCTGTACGCCTTCTGCTCGAAGCATCTGGTCGCAGTGCAACACGCCGGTGACCAAGTGGCCGACCGGTAGTCGCGTTGCGTTTGCGTGACACTGCGCGCCGATCGGGTTACCCACAGGGCGCAAGCGGATATATGGTGCGGCAGTGCCCGACAGCGACGACGAACAGACCACGCCGACCGGCCCCACCCCGGAGCCAGCCGACGACACTCAGCGTGCCGCCGAGGTGTCGGATGCCCAGAGCAACGGTGCGGCGGCCGAGAGCGACGGCGACGCTAATGAGACCGATGGTGACACTGCCGAAACCGACGCGAGCGAAGACGAGAAGGCGGTCTGGCGCCGTCGTGGAACCCTCGCATTTCGGATCTTCCTACGGGTAATCGTCGCGATTGCCGGCGTCGTCCTCGGCGTGTTGATCGGCGGACATACGACCGCCGATATCGGGCCCATCAAGGTGAGCGCCGATCTGCTGGTCGGCCCCGGCGAGACGACGCTGCGTATCCCACCGCTGGGCGCTCTCGAGATCGAAGCGTTCGATGCGCCGATCCGGCTGGAAATGACCATGTTGCAGGTCGATCAGCAGGAGGCCATCCAGTTCATCAACGAGGCGCAGAGCACCGAAGACCTGCAGCAACTGGCCGCAACGCTGGAAAGCGACCTGAAATCTGCCCTGATCACGCTGGGCATCACGACCACGATCTGGGCGCTCGTCGGCGGAATCGTGTTCAGCGTGTTGCTGTTCCGCCGCTGGCAGGACGGCCTGATCGCCGCGGGCATGTCCGTCGTCCTGCTGCTCGCTACCGCCGCCACTGGCTTCCTGACGTTCAACGCGCAAGCGCTGCAGCAGCCGAAGTACACGGGCTTGCTCAGTCAGGCCTCCACGATCTTCGGCAACGTTGAGGACCTTGGTCAAAAGTTTGCCGATTACCGCCAGTCACTGGTCAAGATGGTGGCCAACGTGTCGAAGCTGTATACGACGGTGTCCACCCTCCCCGCGGATCCGGAAAGCGCCGACACCATCAAGGTGCTGCACATCTCCGATATCCATATGAACCCCGAAGGCTTCGACCTCGCCGCGCAACTCGCTGAGCAGTTCGACGTCGACTTCGTGATCGATACTGGCGACCTCGTGGACTGGGGTACCACCCATGAGGCAGCGACCTTCTCCGCGATCGGCGACATGGACGTCCCGTACGTCTACATCCGCGGAAACCACGACTCGCTGGTCACGCAGCAGCAGGTCGGCGAGTTCGACAACGTGATCGTGCTTGACGAATCGACGGTCGAACTGGAAGGCATCACGATTGCTGGCGTCGGGGATGCCCGGTTTAGCCCCGACCGCCTCACGTACAACAACGCGTCATTGCAGGAGGCCATCGAGAAGTCGGCGAAGGACTTCGACGGCTACTTGCAGGATCTACCCGAAATGCCCGACGTCGTCCTCTTCCACGACCCGGCGGGCGCAGAGTTCCTAGCGGATTCGACCCCACTGATTCTGTCCGGGCACAAGCACACGCGATCCTCCGAGGCTCTCGACAGCGACACATTACTGCTCGTGCAGGGCTCCACCGGCGGCGCAGGACTGCGAGGTCTAGAGAACGAAGAACCAACGCCGCTGGAAGCCAGCATCCTGTACTTCGATGCGAACACGCACGCATTGCGCGCCTGGGACAACATCACCGTTGGCGGGCTCGGAGAATCCGACGTGTCCATCGAGCGCATGCTCGCTCCCGAAGCGATCAACGAGGCCGAAGAGGAAGCCACCAGCATCGAGGAGAGCGAGCAAAGCGCCTCAGACAGCGCCGAGAGCGCCTCGAACGAGTCCAGCTCGGGCAGCGCCAGCAACCCGTCGGACGAAGGGACGGAACCGAATTCCGATACCGGCTCGCCGAGCTCTCCCACCACGACCGGAGCACCGCAGAACCCCGGCGAATAGTCACGCATCGTGACGCTGCGCACCCTGGCTGGCGCCGGACATCGTTCATCCTTTATGCTTCTCTAGCCCCAAACGACGGGAAACAGACGAGAGTTTGTCAAAGGTCGTCCGGCGGGTGAGGCCCCATCGTCTAGCGGTCCAGGACTCTGCCCTTTCACGGCAGCAACACGGGTTCGAACCCCGTTGGGGTCACGAGGTACTCTAGGGTGCTTCGCATATTTGAATAGCAAGGCCCTGTGGCGCAGTTGGTTAGCGCGCCGCCCTGTCACGGCGGAGGTCGCGGGTTCGAGTCCCGTCAGGGTCGCTCATACGTCGAGCGACAAGCAGTACATCGCAGCAAGGCCAGGTAGCTCAGTTGGTACGAGCGTCCGACTGAAAATCGGAAGGTCGGCGGTTCGACCCCGCCCCTGGCCACAGCAGAAAGGGGCCTTCGCGGGCCCTTTTTTCGTCCTCACCAACCTGCGGGGTAGTGAATAACCTCCCGAGCGGTTAGCGTTACTCACTCCCCCGCGGATCCTGTAACGGCCCCTTGCGCGTAGCCCGGATCCCGGCGACCAGGCCGACCGCCGCGCTGATAACTCGGCGTTAGCATCGATGCATGGACATCACGCCCTTCGCGCCCACTATCGATTCCGCGGCCATCGAGGATCTTCGACGGCGGCTGAGTGCCACTCGGTGGGCGACGCAGGAGACGGTCGACGACTGGTCACAAGGTATGCCGTTGGCCTACCTGCAAGATCTGTGCGCGTACTGGGCGAACGACTACGACTTCGGACTCGCCGAACGAGTGAGACGCTTTCCCAACTTTCGTACGACGCTGGCCGGCGGCGGAAGCGAACCCCTCGAGATCCATTTCCTGCACGCGCGATCACCCGAACCGGATGCATTTCCGCTGGTGCTGACGCACGGTTGGCCCGGGTCGGTGGTCGAGTTCTTCGACGTCCTCGGCCCGCTGACTGATCCCGCTGCGCACGGTGGTGATCCTTCCGACGCGTTCCACGTGGTGGCTCCCTCGCTGCCGGGCTATGGCTGGAGCGCCAAACCGACCCGTCCGGGGTGGGGCGTATCGCGGATCGCCGACGCATGGGACGAACTCATGCTTGGTTTGGGATACGTCCGGTACGGCGCACAGGGCGGTGATTGGGGCTCCATGATCACCACCACGCTTGCCCAGGCCCATCCCGAGCACCTCGCCGGCATCCACGTCAACATGGTGAACGTCGGGCCGGACCGTACGACGCTCGACGACCTCACCGCCGACGAACAGCGCGCCCTGGCGGCGATGGAGGAGCACCGGCGTACCGGCATCGGGTATTCCACCCAGCAATCCTCCCGGCCGCAGACGCTCGGGTATGGGCTGAATGATTCTCCGGTCGGGCAGGCGGCGTGGATCGCGGAGAAGTTCTGGGCCTGGTGCGATCACAATGGCACGCCCGACTCGGCGCTGAGCCGTGAGCAGATGCTCGACGACATCTCCCTCTACTGGTTCACCCAGACCGCGACGTCATCGGCGCGGCTGTATTGGGAAAGCTTCGGTGACGCGCCGAAGGCGAACATCACCGTGCCGAGTGGAATCTCCAACTTCCCCGGCGAAATCTGGCGTCCGTCGCGTCGCTGGGCCGAACGCCGCTTCACCGACCTGCGCTGGTACGAGGATCTACCTCGCGGTGGTCACTTCGCAGCTTGGGAACAACCGGAGCTCTTCGTCGACCAGATACGCGGGTTCTTCCGCCTCGTGCGCTGAGCCCGGCGCGTTGCCTGCTCCGGGCTGGATACGCGGCTACACATCGCGCCGTCGGATGACCAGTACCCCGATGGGCAGGACCGCCATCGCCCGTGAGCTATATATCGGCGTCGCTAACTTTCACCAACCTGCGGGGCAGTGAGTAACGATCCCGAGTGATGAGCGTTACTCACTACCCCGCGGATCCTGCTAGCGCGCCTTGCGCATGGCCCGCACTCCGACGACCAGGCCGACCACCGCGACGGCGCTCGCCGCGACCAGTCCGGCCAGGAGTTCGCCTGCCGGCCACTGGCCGGCGAATAGCGCCCGCTCGGCCTCGACGACATACGTCAACGGGTTAATGCTCGAAAGCACCTGCAACCAGCCAGGTGCGCCGTCGATCGGCAAGAGCATCCCCGCCAGCAGCAGCACAGGAAACAGGAATGTCTGCTGTACAACCCAAAACATCCAGTCGCGACCGATCGACGCGAGCGCCAGCGAGTACGAGAGAGCCGACACACCGACAGCGAAGATCGCCATCAGGAGCACACCGACCAACACGCCCGCCAGATGCAGTTCAAACGAGAACGGAGTGGCGACGGCGACGATGATCGCCGCCTGCGCAATCATCGGCAGGATTTCTTTCAACGCGCGTCCGGTCAGTAACGCAGACCGGCGAAGTGGTGTGACGATCATCCGCTCGTGGGATCCGGTTTGCGTCTCCAATAGCAGGTTCGATCCGACCATCGACGAACCCATCAGACACGACATCGCGACGATTCCGGGCACGAACCATTGCAGGGCCGACCCGCCGTCACCGGTTATGGAATCGGGTAGCAGCGGCGCGAACAACGCCAGAAAGAACAGCGGCTGCACCACCGCGAACACGACTTGGAACGGGTCATTGAGCAGCGGTCTGATCTCCCGTGAGAACACGGTCCAGACGTCCGCGAGCCAAGTGGTGCGGGTTAGCTCGACCCGCTCACGCAGTGTCGCGTTGTCGTGGGTGGGGGTTGAAATGGCAGTCATATCGGGAATCTCCAAACTGAGGTTAGGCGGCGTCTTCGCGTAGGCTTCGGCCGGTCAGGTCGAGAAATACGTCGTCCAGGGAGGCAGGAACGACTTTCACCGAGACCGCGGGGTTGCTCGTGTGTACTGCTTCGGCCACGGTCTTGGCGGCGTACTCTCCCCCATTCGGGTGGCGCTCGGTCAGGGTGCGTCCGTCGGCAAAGCGCAAGGCGACCGAATCGCCGATGCGGCGTTTGAGCACGTCCGGTTTGTCGTCAGCGATGACGACTCCTTGATCGATGACCACAACCCGCTGAGCGAGAGCGTCCGCTTCATCGAGGTAGTGGGTGGTCAGCACAATCGTGGTCTGATGCGCCTCGTGCAGCAGCGAGATCTGCTCCTGCAGGTTCGCACGGTTCTGCGGGTCAAGCCCGGTCGACGGTTCGTCCAGAAATAGCAGGCGCGGGGCATGGATCATGCCGAGCGCGATGTCGAGTCTGCGTCGTTGTCCGCCGGACATCTCTTGCGCTTTGCGATCGACAAACGAGGACAGGTCGAGCCCATCGATCAACAACTCGGCCCGCCGCCTGGTATCGGCTCGTGACATTCCGTACGCGCGGCCCTGGCCGAGTAGTTCATCGCGTCCGCGCTGGATATGAGCCGCGCCGTTTCCCTGGCCGACGTAGCCGATGTTGCGGCGTACCTCGGACGGATCGCGGCGTACGTCGTGGCCCGCGACGTACGCCGTTCCGCTGCTCGGCGGCAGGAGCGTGGTCAGCATGCGCAGCGTGGTCGACTTTCCCGCGCCGTTGGGGCCCAGCAGCGCGACGAGTTCGCCGTCGGCAATATCCAGGTCGAGGTCGCGTACGGCGCACACATCGCCGCTGCGGCTTGAGTACGTCTTGGTGAGGTCACTGGTGCAGATCATCGAATCGGTCATGACTCAACGATCTCCGGGTTTCCGGTCACTTTTTGACCGGAAACGAAATTAGATTAAGAAACATGGCTAGCACCAGTTCACGCATGCTCAGATTGCTCTCGCTGCTCCAGACGCATCGCTATTGGCCCGGCATGGAGCTCGCCGACCGACTCGAGGTCTCCGAACGGACGCTGCGCCGCGACGTCGAACGCCTGCGCGAACTCGGATATCCGGTCGACGCCACGCGCGGTCACCGAGGCGGATATCAACTGCTGGCCGGCGCCGCATTACCTCCCCTACTGCTGGAGGACGACGAAGCGGTGGCGATTGCGCTCGGTCTCCGCGCGGCGGCCGGCGGATCGGTCCGCGGCATCGAGGACGGTGCGCTGCGCGCCTTGACCAAGGTGATGTCAGTGATGCCGCCGGGCCTCCGCCGACGCGCCGAAGCCGTGGCGTCGATGACGGTGCAGCCTGGGCGCGGACCCGCCCTCGACGCCGTCGTACTCACCCGCCTGGCTCAGGTCTGCCGCGACCACGAGCGAGTGCGGTTCACGTATTCGGCACAATCTGAGTCCGACCTGGCCCATCGCCACGTTGAGCCGCACTCGGTACTGTCACTGAACACTCGCTGGTACTTCCTCGCCTTCGATCTCGATCGTCACGACTGGCGAACCTTTCGCGTCGATAGGATCAGCGACGTGCAGTCGGCGCGCACGCGGGTGCCGCCGCGAGCATTACCCGACGGGCTCGATCCCGTCGCGTTCGTACGTCAAAATGCAGCGCGGCGCCCACGCCGCCACGAGGTGCACATCCTGGTTCGCGATCGTGCGGTGGATGTCGCGCACGCCATCCTGGGTTGGGGCCGCGTGGATCCCGCGACGTTTCCTGGCGCCGAGGGCGGGCCGGCTTGCCGGATCACCATGGCCACAGACGATCTGACCTCGGTCGTGTGGCTACTGACCGAGCTCGACACCGACTTCATCGTCGAGCAGCCACGCGAACTTGCCGATCTCCTGCAGCGGGTAGGCGAGCGGTTCACGGCGACCGGTTAGCCGAATCAAATTCGGTCACCGGATCTGCGGTGGAGTTACCTACGGTCGTCCGTCAATATCGTTGGCGACTCCACCGCAGGTTCGACCTGCCGCGTGTGACGCGGCAGCAGGAACGCCAGCAACGTGACGACTAACCCGGTGCCGATCGCGAATGTCCACGCATGATGGAATCCGGCGATACCACCGGTCGCGGCGACCATGGCGATCGCGACGGATACACCAATCGTGGTGCCGATATTGCGTGCGGCCTGGCTGGCCGCGGCGCCCTGCCCGAGTTGATCCTGCGGTAGGTCTCGTACCGCGGCGGAGTTCAATTGCGGCATCACCATTGCTACGCCGATCGCGCCGAGCACCTGCGCAGGAAGGTAATGCGCGAGATACTGCGGATGTTCGGTCGCCATCAGGATGAAGTACGCCGGCGCGCTCGCCCACACCAGCCCTCCGGGGATCAGTATGCGGCGCTGCCCAACCCGACCCGCGAGCTTGCCGAATCTCGGCGCGAGGACCGCCACGATCGCGGGGCCGATAGCGATCGCGAATCCCGCTTGGATGACGGAGTAATCCCAGATCTCGGTCGTGAACAAGACATTGCACAGGAACACGACGCCAAATCCCGCCGAGTACACGCACGTAGCCAGGTTTGCCCACCGGAAGCCGGCGGAGGAGAGCAGTTCCAGATCGAGCACCGCGTTGTCGATCCGGCTCGATCGCCAGACGAAGACTGCACCAAGCACCACCGCGACGCCGACCGACAACCCGAGCACGCCACTGAGCCAGCCGACTCGTTCGGTCTGAACGACTCCGTACGACAGCGCCGATACCGCGGCGATCACCAACGCGATGCTCCACGGGTCCGGTATTCGCCCGCGCACAGATTCGCGCCCCTCAGGCAGCACCCGCCGGCCAAGGAGGTAGCTCGCGATCCCGACCGGCACATTGATGAAGAACACCCAGGGCCAGCCAAGCGTCTGAATCACGATCGAGCCCAGCGTTGGGCCTGCGGCGCCCGCCACTCCGCCAATGGCGCCCCAAATCGCGATTGCGCGCGGCTGCTCGGGAGCGGGGAACGTCTGCAGGACGAGCGCCAGCGACGAGGGCACCATGGCGGCGGCACCAAGAGCTTGCAGCACGCGGCCGACGACGAGCAGTTCGACCGATGGCGCGACTCCGCAGAGGACCGAGGCGGCGGTAAACGCGATGACGGCACCGAGGAACATCCGCCGACGCCCGATACGATCGGCAATCCGGCCGGCCGGGATGAGCACGGCCGCGAAAACGACGGTGTAGGCGTTCAGCACCCAGGCCAGCCCTGATGCGGTGGAATCGGGGAACGCCGCACTGATCGACGGAAAGGCCACGTACAGGATCGACGTGTCCAGGAATACGGCGAACACCGACATGCCGGTCGAGAGCAGAACGAGGCCCGGCTTGGACGACGGCACATGCACCTCCGAGTGGGATCACGAGCGACATCCACTCGGTGGTTTAATTTTTACACTATGCCTCGGGAGGTGTCAGCAGCAGTGCGGCCAATACCGCAGCGGCGGCGGCGCCGGGACCCTCGACATGGCCAGTGAACGTAGATTCCCCTCGGCGTACGGAAGCGAGGTTGCCCGCGTCGACGTGCAGGTGTACGACGTCCGAACTTGAGCTGTCCGCGTGCTCGCGCACACCGGCTACGCCGTTCTCAACGACCAGATCAGCCCTCGACCCGTCGGCGGCATGCACAATCACCAGTGGCGGCAACTTGTCGCTCATCGCCCACGGCAGTAGGAAAGCACGCGTGGACCGATACGCATTGACCGGCTCCGTGGGCTCACTCGACAGCCCCCGCACGCCGAAGCGGGCAATCGCCCGCAAGACCGGGATGACCGCCCGACCTTCTTGAGTGAGCCGGTAACCGCCTTCGTCTCGAGCGACCAATCCGTCGGCAACCATCGTGCGCATGCGGGTAGACAACAGGTTCGACGCCAGCCCCGGCAGGGCCCGCTTCAGTTCGTTGAAGCCGCGCGGTCCCCCGACCAACTCCCGACAGATCAGCAGCACCCACCGGTCACCGATCAGATCGAGGCCGGCCGCAACCGGGCAATATTGCCCATAACTGCGTTTAGCAACCGCGCGCTCACGCATTAGTCCTCCACGGCCTTCTCGCTGGAGGCCCACACTACGACGCGCCGCGCTACTTCGACTATCGCTTGCGGCGATCAAACGTACCGAAGGTCGCGATGCCCTCGGCGATCTCGGTACCGTCGCTGGGCCGCAGGACCGTCGCGCGCACGATCACGATGCGCTTGCCGCGTTTCTGCACACGCGCGTTCGCGATCAGTTCGTCGCCGAGTTCGGCACGGTTCAAGAAGGTCAGGTTCAAGGTCGCGGTGGCGGCGCCTTGGCCGTCTGCAGCCACGACCGAGCCGACGGCGTGACCCATTGCGCTATCGCACATTGTCGCGATCGCGCCGCCGTGCAGGATGCCGCCACCATTTAAGTGATCCTCGGTCACTGTCATCCGTGAGGTGGCGAAGCCCGGCTGCTCATCGTCAACCGTGAGTCCGATCAACCGGCGCAGTCCGCGTCGAATCGTGGTGGACATCCTCATCCCTTCATCGCAACAGGTGCGTGAGCCAGCGACTCGCGCTTGGTCACCCTACCGAGCAGTTCCCTGCGCGCTCGGGCACGGGTCCGCGCCGGCTGACACGCACCATTCATCGCACTGGCCGTCGGCGCGGACCAACTTCGCGCGAATGCTGCAAATCTCGCAGCAAAATCGGGCATGCATCGCTGTGGGTGCGACGCATGGCCGATTTCGCTGCGTTTTTGGATCGCGGATCGCTTCGCTCGCATCGAACTCAGGCTCGATAGAAGAGTGTGCGGAGGCGGCGACCGACGAGTTAGTGACCTGGCTTCCAGCCCAGTGCAGGGCCGAGATGTTGCGCCATGTCGTGGATGATCTGCAGGTAGTCCTCGTGCGCGAAGGTAAACGGCAGCGCGAAGGCGACCTCATCCACGCGCTGAAAGCCGGCGTGCTCCCCCAATCGCTGCGCGAGTTGTTCGCTGGTACCGACAAAGTCTGGCGAGAACACCATCCCGCGCGGCCCTTGCGGGGACGTTGTCCGTTCGAACCGGCTGGCGGCGTACGCCTCGTACCGCTCTACTTGCTCAGCGGTGGCCGAGTCCGTCGGGATCACCACCAGCCCTTGGCTCACTCGCCCGACGGGCCGATGCGGATGCGCTCGCCGCCACGTTTCGCGGTAGACGTCGATATGTTCAGCCTGAATCGTGGCGAAGTCGCGAGATTCGGTGCCACGAATATCAACCACCGAACTCGTCAGGTAGTTGAGCCCGTTGAGCGCAGCCCACTGCGCCGAATCACGCATTCCGCCGTACCAGAGGCGGTCGATCAGCCCGGGGCTGTGCGGCTGTACGCGACGCGAGTAATCCTCGATGCCCACGCGCCCTTCGAATGCGCTCAACTCGTCGCCCCGCAATGCAGCCATGAACCGCTCGACGCGACGCTTGGAGAAGTCCTCGACGTCAGAGGTATCCGGGTACAGCGACGACTTCACATCATCGAATCGCATCGGCGGGCCAACCGAAATGCCAGGATTGACGCGCCCTCCCGACAGCAGATCGACGGTGGCAAGGTCCTCGGCCAGTCGGACCGGATTTTCCCACCCCAGCGGGATAACCGCCGTGCCCATTTCGATCCGGTTGGTTCGTTGGCTCGCGGCCGCGAGCATCGCCACCGGCGAGGAAATCCCATGCTGGAAGTGCCGATCGCGCAACCACACCGAATCGAACCCGAGTTGCTCGGCAAGTTCGATGATGCCGAGAGTCTGCTCGTGGCCGGCCGCCGGATCCTGCGGATCAAACAGACCGATCGTCAGAAAACCAAACCGGCGCACAGACATTGTCGGACTCCTCGCGATGAAGGCGCCCGTTCCTCGGGCGCACACGAAGCAGTGTAGTTGAACATTCACCCATCACTGAGCGGGCCAGCGGTTCGGCCACGCCGACTACCTGTCATCACCCGGTCGGAGAGTTCAACGGCATAGCGAACAGGTCGTCGACGAACCGGTGCGCGCCCACCGCAAAGTCTCGCCGTCCTACGGCTCGCATGCCCCATTTGGCGTAGAACGTGCGCGCCCGCGCATTCTCATCGTTCACGCCGAGCCACAACGCCACGCAACCGGCCGCACGCGCACCGTCGATCACCGCCTGCATTAACGCCGCCGCGATCCCATCGCCGCGCCAATCGGCGTCGACATACAACTTCGACAGGTACGCCGTCCGCTCACCGGAGAACTCGCTCGGGACCTCGGCGTGCACGTCATCGATCCACAGCGCGTAGCCATGCACCGCGCCGTCCGCGGACGCGAGCACGACGTGAGCATCGGGCTCGGCAATCCACGACGCGAACCTCGCCGCGGACAACTCCTTATCGATGAACTCCTGCACGTATTGGCGTGACAGCCACGGTGGGCAGGCATCGCCGAACGTACGTGCGGCGAGCGCCGCGACGATCTCCGCGTCCTGCGGGGAGTCGGTGTCGGCGACTTCAATCGACGTCGCATCCATGGCGCTCATCGTAATAACCGAGCCAGGGCGCCCGTCCGGCGAATCTGCAGTCTTGTTTCCATAGACCCCAGCGGGCAATACTGGAGCGACCCGAGCACGCCGGCGCCCTCGCGAGAGACGGTGCGCAGTAGACGCCACGGCCTCTTGCGCCGGTGATGCGGACGCGCCTCGGGCTGCGCGGCCGTGTTCACGAGTTGAGGATCGCTTTCGCCGCGCGACTCGGACGAGGGGAGACAGATGAGCGACGATCCAGGGGTGCTGGCCTATGCCAGCTATCTGCCACACCACCGACTGCACCAAGCGTCTATCACCGGCGTACTAGGCGGAAAGCCCGGCAAGCGGGCACGCACGGTCGCGTCGTACGACGAAGACACCACGACCATGGCGATCGAGGCGGCTCGCGCGGCGCTACGGGCCAATCAAGGTGATCCGGCGTCATTGCTGTTCGCCAGCAGTTTCCCGGCGTACGCCGACAAGACCAACGCGACGACACTGCACGCGGCGCTGAATCTGCCTCGGCAGGTGCGCGCGAGCGATCAGTGTGGGTCGGTGCGCAGCGCGGTCGCCGCATTGCTGGGCGGATTCCATCAATCGGGCACCACGCTCGTCGCGATGTCCGACACGCGCGTCGGACCGGCGGGTTCTCCCGACGAGATCGGCAGCGGCGACGCGGCCGCAGCATTCGTTGTCGGGTACGGCGATCCCGTGGCAACGCTGGTAGGCACCGCGAGCGCAACCGCCGAATTCCTCGATCGCTGGCGCGCGCCGGGCGATGCATGGTCAGCGTCCTGGGAAGAACGGTTCGGTGAGGACGTCTACCTGGAGTTAGCAACCCAGACGTTCGAGGACGCCTGCGAGCGCGCGAGCATCGGTGTCGGGGAGATCGATTCGCTCGCCATCAGTGGACTCTCCCCGCGTGCCGCGAAGCGATTCACTGCTTCGCTGGACCTCACCGACGGCGTGCTCGCCGATGACCTCAGCGCCGCGATCGGGTACACCGGCGCCGCGCACGCTGGCGTTCAGTTGGCCGATGCGCTGGATCGCGCCGATCCCGGCGACGTCATCGCGCTGGTGGTGCTCGCCGACGGTGTTGATGTGCTCCTGTTGCGCGCAACTGCAGCGCTCGCCGACCGACGGCAGCGCGAGTCTGTCGCCGCACAGATCGCGCACACCGATGACACGCTGGACTACGCGAGTTTCCTCACCTGGAAGGGATTGCTCCAGCGGCCGCAACCACGTCGACCCAATCCCGAGCGGGCAGTCGCTCCGGCGTCCTACCGTGGTGTCGGCTGGAAATTCGGATTCGTCGGTAGCGCCTGTGAAAAGTGCGGGACCCGACATCTGCCACCGCAACGCGTCTGCTTGTCCTGTCACGCCGTCGATGCGATGCGTGATGAACCGATGGCTGACGAACCGGCGCGGATCGCCACGTACACGATCGATCATTTGGCCTTCTCCCCCGCACCACCGACCGTCGGCGTCGTCCTGGACTTCGACAGCGGCGGACGGTTCTCTTGCGAACTGACCGACTGCGACCCGGAAACCGTACACGTGGGGCAACGGGTCGAGCTCACCTTCCGCAAGATCTCTGAGGCGAGCGGCATACACAACTATTTCTGGAAAGCACGCCCGATCCACGCGGATACCGGCGGAAAGGAAGCGCAGCGATGAGTTCACATGGCATCAAGGATCGCGTCGCGATCATCGGAATGGGATGTACTCGGTTCGCCGAGCACTGGGACAAGTCCGCCGAAGACCTGATGGTCGACGCGGTAACCCAGGCGCTGGACTCTGCCGGCGTCGACCGCGACGCAATCGACGCGTACTGGCTCGGCACACTGAGTTCCGGCAACTCCGGAATGCTGCTATCGAAGGCACTCAAGATCGATTACAAGCCGATCACTCGCGTGGAGAATTTCTGCGCGAGCGGATCGGAGTCCTTCCGTAACGCCTGCTACGCCGTGGCATCCGGCGCCTACGACATGGTGATGGCGGTCGGCGTCGAAAAGCTCAAGGATTCGGGCTATTCGGGACTCACCACCGGTGGCGCTCCGGACGACGGCACTTCCCTGAGCCTCACCGCGCCAGCGAGCTTCTCGATGCTGGTTCCGGCGTACGCCGAGAAATACGGCATCGCGCGCGACGAAATCAAGCGAGCCATGACGCGGGTGGCCTACAAGAACCACTACAACGGGGCGCGCAACAGCCTCGCGCAGTTCCAGCAGGAAGTACCGGAGGAAAAGATCTCGAACGCCACCACCGTGGCCGGCGACCTCGGCGTCTTCGACTGCTCCGGCGTCAGTGACGGATCGGCGGCCGCGATCATCGTGCGGGCCGAGGATGCACACAAGTACACAGACAAGCCGATGTACGTGAAGGCGTTGTCGTTCGCGGCCGGTCCGGGGACGGGCTCCTACGACCCGAACTACGACTACACGACGTTTGAGGAGGTCGTGCAGTCGAGCAAGGATGCCTACCAGCAGGCAGGCGTGGACGATCCGGGCAATGACCTGATGATGGCCGAAGTGCACGATTGCTTCACGCCGACCGAACTTGTGCTGATGGAGGACCTCGGGTTTTCCGCGCGAGGGGAGGTTGTCGCCGACACGCTGGCGAACAAGTACGCGCTCGACGGTGAACTCCCGGTCAACCCAGACGGCGGGCTGAAGAGTTTCGGCCACCCGATCGGCGCGTCCGGACTGAGGATGCTGTACGAGTGCTGGCTACAGCTGCGCGGTGAGGCACCGCCGGAGCGCCAGATCAAACAACGCGGGAAGCAGTACGGCCTCACGCACAACCTCGGCGGCAGGCCGGGCGAGTGCGTGTCATTCGTATCGATAGTTGGGGCCGAGAAAGGTTAGCGGCCACGGCGCCTCCCAGATGTTGATCCTGTCTTCCACCGTATGAGATCGCGGGCGTAGCGTCGGGCATCATGCCCTCCGAATCCGCCGCCCCGTCCGCACGTCGCTGGCTCATCCTGGCGATCGGGGTGCTGGCACAGACGTCGGCCTGCGCCTTCGTATACGGCATTCCGCTGCTGGTGCCGGTGCTGCGCGATTCGCTGCACCTCGACCTCGCGACCGCTGGGGTGTACGTCGCGCTACCGACATTCGGTTTACTGCTGACGTTGATCGCGTGGGGTGCTGCCGCCGACCGGTACGGCGAACGCATCGTGATGTCCTCAGGCATGGCGATTACCGCGGTCGCCGTTGCGGCGGCCGCGTGGATCGACACTCCCGGTGGCGCGCTGATGACACTGCTGGTCGTCGGAGGCGCTGGTGCGGGGTGCGTCTTCGCGGCCAGTGGCCGCATGATCATGGGGTGGTTTCCGCGCACCGAGCGCGGGCTGGCCATGGGAATCCGGCAGACAGCCCAGCCCTTGGGCGTGGCGTTGGCGGGTTTCGCGCTACCGTCGCTCGCGCTCGCGCACGGCGTGTTCGCTTCGTTGCTGCTGCCCGCAGCGTTGTGCCTGCTGTCGGCCGTTTTGGTCGCGACGTGCGCACCCGACCCGCCGCGTCCACCGCGCTCGCAAATGGTCGGTACGCCGTCGCCGTACCGCACACCTCACCTATGGCGGATTCATGCCACCAGCGCGCTGTTGGTGGTGCCGCAGTTCGCGATCGGCGCGTTCGCAGCCGAGTACTTGGTGCGCGAACAGGGCTGGAGTGCGACATCGGCCGGCGCGTTCGTCGCGACCGTGCAGATCGCGGGTGCAGCCAGCCGCATCGGCGCCGGCTGGTGGTCCGACCGCGTCGGGTCCCGGTTACGACCCACCCGTCAACTCGCGATCAGCGTGACTATCGTGATGCTGGTCTTCGCGCTCGGTGACGCGCTCGCCGCTCCGCTGGCAATCGCGATGCTGGTCGTCGGCGGCATCCTGAGCGTCGCCGACAACGGCCTCGCGTTCACCGCTGTCGCGGAGGTGGCCGGCGTCGCGTGGTCAGGACGCGCGATGGGGATTCAGAACACCGGCCAAAACCTGCTCAGCTCCGGCACCCCGATCGCGCTCGGCGCGTTGATCGGTTCAACCGGGTACGCCGCCGGTTTCGCAATCGCCGCGCTCGCGCCGTTCGCGGCTATCTTCGTGGTGCCAGTGCGCGATGAAGGTCCGCCGACCTGGTGATCCCTGGCTGGCTCACCTGGCGATCGCCGGCCAGGCCGCCGGGCGACGGCCTTCACCGGCTCGGACGCAGTCCGCCGACTTGGTGCTCCTGGTCGGCCAGATCCGCAACTAACCCGCCCCACGACCGGCAGACACGCCAGCGGTCAGACCCACGCGGCGGATCTCAACCCGCTCCCACCGTGGTCCTCAACTCGCGCTCGCCGCAGCCTTCGTCCGTTTGTGCCGCGGCGGGTCTAATACATAACTGATCGCCAGCAGGAGCGCCATCACCGCACCCGCAGCGGCCCATGCCCACTCAGCTCCCCATGCAGCCAACGAAGGCGCCGCCGCGAAAGCGCCGACGCCCGCCGCCACCGAGCCCGCGGCCTCGGCGAGCCCTTGCGCCGACGCGGTGTCCCGTTTGGGCGCGGCCTCGGCGATCGCTACTTGGCTACCGGGGTTGAGTAGCGCTTCCATGATCCCGTGCAGGATCGAGATGAGGATGATGATCCAGATGACGCCGATCACGCCGTAACTCATCATCGCCGGCGCCGTGATCGCCGCAGCGGACATTGACACGAACCGCGCCCCGTTGCGATCGGTAACACCGCCCGCCCAACGCGCCACTACCAGCATCGGCAGGGCGAACAGGGTCATCGAGATAGTGATGAGCATCGTCGAGGCGCCCAGCTCATCGAAGAACACCGCCCACATCGGCTCAAAGGCGCCAACCGAGTACCTGAACGCCATCACCACAAGTAGCGCGGCGATCATGGTGCGGCTACGCAACAACCTACGTAGCACTCCCGAACGCGGCTGTTCCGATTCTTCCTCACCGAGAGGTTCATCGACCCTCAGGCCGCGCAGCGACGTGGCGCTGAGGGCGACGACGAGACCGAGAACGACGAACGGCAGCCGCACGTCGGCGATCGTGGTCAGCAGTCCCGCCAGCGGCGGGCCGAACACAAACCCGGACAGGTAAGCGGCGTAGAACGTGCCAAGCCTGCGGCCCAGATCCACTCCGGCGGTGACCACAATCGCGCGTCTCGCCGCGGGGACGACGATGCCGACCGAGGCACCGAGCATGGCTCGCGCGACGATGAACTGCCATAGTTCGGTCGCGGCCGCGAACCACAGCAACCCAACTACGGACAGTCCTAGACCCACGCGAAGCAGCAGCATGCCGTACCCGCGGTCGGCGTACCGCGCGAGCGTCAACTGCACGCATAGTGCCGCGAGGAACGCCGTCCCGGCGATCCAGCCCAAACTTCCCGGGCCAAGCGCATAGCGATGCTCCAACTCCGCGAGCAGCGCGAAGACCGAGCTGACGCCGGCCATCATCGCAGCGGCGGCGAAGTAGAGGCCTCTCACCTACTCACCCCTCTGGTACGCCCGTGGAGCTCGCGACTATCGGCACCGGCGGCGTTCTGGGCCGCCACGGCGCACAACGCCACGCCGAATCAGCGGCACGTTTAGCGGCCTTTGAACTCCGGATCACGCTTCTGCAGGAACGCTGCGACGCCTTCCTTGAAGTCCTCGGTTCCTAACAACGGCAGCAGTTGGAGGTACACGTGGTGCACGTTCTGCTCAAACGTTTCAGTCTCGGCGGCACGCATCATTCGTTTGATTGCGCGCACCGCGAGCGGAGCGTTCGCGGCGATCTCAGCGGCGATACCGCCGGCGAACTCAGCCAGCTCACCGGCGGGTACGACGTGGTTGACGATCCCTAACTCGAGCGCCTCGGCAGCGGTCAGCGTCTTTCCCCGGAATGCAATCTCGGCAGCCTTCGCGTAGCCGATCATCCGCGGGAGCAGCCAGGTACCGCCGCTCTCCGGCAAGATCCCCCGCTTGGCGAACCCGGTGTTGAGTTTCGCCGAGTCGGCGGCGATCCTGAAGTCGCAGCCAAGGGCGAGGTCTAGGCCGTATCCGGCCGCACCGCCATTAACGACCGCGATAGTGGGTGTGTCCACGTTGTGCAGCACGTTCGGCGGAGCGGTACGCATCTCCAACTCGCCCGGAGCACCCGAGCCCGTACTCAGATTTCCGAGACCGCCTGATTCGGTCTTCGATTGGGCCTGCAGATCAAGACCCGCACAGAACGCGCGCCCGGACCCGGTCAGCACGATGCAGCGCGCCTGCGCATCGCGATCGGCCTCGATGAGACGTTCGGAAATCGCGGCGAGCATCGTGCCCGAGATCGTGTTCATTCGTTCGGGAGCGTTCAACGTAATCGTCGCGACGCCATCGGCTACCTGGTAAAGCACTTCATCCGTCATGCGCTCACCCTAGCTATGGCCCGCGAGCAGAATTCGATCGACCGTTACATTCTGACCTCGCCGCAGCTTGACTCGATAGTGTGATCGGCGGCACGTTCACTTCCACCGAGCGAGAGGCACGTCTTCATGGCACAGGTCAGCGGCACGTACGACCCGAAATTTCAGAGCGTCGCGGACACGCTCTCCGGACTCATCGACTCCGGGCAGGACGTCGGCGCCTCGGTCGCCATCGTGATCGAGGGCAAACCGATTGTCGATATCTGGGCCGGCTGGATGGATCAGGAAAAGACCCGGCCGTGGGAAAGGGACACGATCACCAACGTGTGGTCGACCACGAAGACCGTCTCGGCCCTCGCCGGTCTGATGCTCATCGATCGCGGTCTCATCCATGAAGACGATCCGGTCGCCAAGCACTGGCCTGAGTTCGCTGCCAACGGTAAAGAGAACGTCACCATCGGACACGTCCTGTCCCACACCAGCGGCGTACCGGTATGGGAGAAGCCCATCACGCTCGAGGAGGTGTACGACTGGACGACCGCCACCGAAAAGTTGGCCGGCCAAGCGCCATGGTGGGAGCCGGGTACCGCCTCGGGTTACCAGGCGATGAACTACGGCCATTTCATCGGTGAGGTCGTGCGGCGGGTCACCGGAAAGCCATTAGCCCAATTCGTCGCCGAGGAAATCTCCGGCCCGTTGAATGCCGACTTCCAGATTGGCGCTGCACGGGCAGACTACGACCGGATCTCCCCGGTCATCTCTCCTCCGCCACCGGAGCCCGTCCCTGGCCTCGACCCGAACAGTGTGATGGCTCGCGCGGCAGGCAGTCCGCTGATCAAAGCCGGATATTCAAAGGGGGACGCCTGGCGCGGGGCCGACATCAGCGCCGCGAATGGGCATACCAATGCCCGCGGAATCGCACGCGTGCAATCGGTCGTCTCCAACGGCGGCGAGGTCGATGGGGTCCGGTTGCTATCGCCCGACACGATCTCGCGGATCTTCCGCGAATACTCCAACGGCGACGATCTAGTCCTCGGACGTTGGGTGCGGTTCGGTCTCGGCTATGCACTACAGTCCAGCGACATTCCCTATATACCTCAGGAAGGCGTCGCATTCTGGGGCGGATGGGGCGGATCTCTCGTGGTCAACGATATCGATCGCAAGAGCACTATCTCCTTCATGATGAACAAGATGAACGCCGGAACGCTAGGCAATCCCTCCTCGCAAGCGATCTTCGAGGCGGCGTACGACGCACTTAGCTAACAGCCCCAGTCACCCGCGTCCACTCCGATCTGGAGTGGACGCGGGCTTTGGTTATATCTCGAATCGGGGAATCCAGCGCTGCCCGATTACCCGCCTGTGCACAACTTCGCGGTTATCCACAGAGCCCGCTCGACCCGCTGGCGCCAGACACGCCTCAGGCCTAGTTTCGCTGCACCAAACGAAACCAGCACTCAGGCGGTCCGATGCGAATTCTTCGATCCATTCTCACCCTTGCCGCGGCATGCGCTTGTGCGCTGCTCCCCACGGCAGCATTCGCCGAGCCCAACGATGATCCCCCAACGTTCATCGCCGGCGACATCGAAGCCGAGGGGCTGCAACTGAAGCTGCCGGGCCAACCCGCCTTCGGCACGTTCACCTACGCCGCAACGTCCGCGGACGGAGAGCACATCACCGGATACTGCATCGATCTCGATGCGAACTATCACCCCGGCGCCGCCCTCACCGAGTCCGACTGGTCCACACCGTCGGCGATTACGCAGCACGCAGACAAGATCAACTGGCTACTGCATCAAAGCTATCCATTCGTCCCGCTCGCGCAGATCTGGCCGGGCGCCGGATTCAACAACGGGCTCTCGGAAGCTGAGGCAGTGACAGCGACGCAGGCGGCCGTGTGGCACTACTCGAACGGGCTCGACCTCACCGAAGCGCACATCGTCGGCACGGCGACCGAACGCCAAGACGTGCTGGCGCTCTACGGGCACCTCACGGGTCCAGCGAACACCGGCCAACCACAGATACCAACCGGCACACTGTCGCTCACCGCTGATGGCACCGGCGGTGTTTCCGGCACCTTGATCGGGCCGGTCACCCTCGATGCGTCAGAACCGACCACGCTCACCCTCGACGGTCCGCCCGGCGGCGTAGAACTTGTCGATGCCGACGGCGCACCGCTGGACACCGAGACGATGGCGACCGATTTCTACCTCGATGTCCCGCTCGACACCCCTGCCGGGTCGGTGATGGTCACCGCCAGCGCAACCACACACGCGCAGACCAGCAGGCTATTCATGCCGACCGGCGCGCAGCCGGCTACCCAACCGCTCGTGGCCGCATCACTGACCAGTTATCCCATGCATGCCACGATCACGATTCCGTGGACGCCAGCGCCCGCATTGATCACCAGCGCGACCGACGCGGAGGACGGAGACCAGCGGGTGCGCCCGGGAGGAACGGTGCACGATCAGGTTGCATACAGCGATTTTGTCCCAGGCACCGAATACACCCTGGTCGGCGAACTCATCGACGTCGACACCGGTGAATCGACCGGCGCCAGCGGATCAACTACGTTCACGCCGACATCAGAGGCTGGTTCGACGCAGGTCACGATCCCGGTACCGCACGATGCCGTCCCGGGCACACAGTTGGTCGTGTTCGAGCGGGCATACGACGCCGAAGGCAACCTGGTCGCCGAACATACCGACATCGCAGCCGTCTCCCAAACGGTCACGATTGACACTCCGCTGCCTGTACCGCCCCCGGACTCTCCGGCGCCCGTCACGCCCGAGTCCGTCACACCTGAGCCCGTCACACCGGAGCCAGTCACACCGGAGCCAGTCGCGCCGCAACCGGACACCGGCGAGCAAGTCACACCCGAGCCAGTCCTACCTGAACCGGCCGCGGTGATCGAACACGGCACGGATACGGCTGTCGAGATGAGCGCCGAGGAAGATCAACTCGCCGAGACCGGCACAAGCCTCGGCCCCTGGATCCTGCTATCGGGCACCGCGCTGCTGGTAGGTGCCGGCACGATGGTGCTGGCCCGGCGCGCCCGATGATGACGACGCGCGCGGTCATGCGGCACAGTGGAAGGCTCACCGAAGAACCGAGGAGCCGCCATGACCGACGCACCCGAGACCGCCTTCACGCCGGAGGCGCATCGATTCGCAGAATCGAGTTATTTCGAGGATCTATCCCTCGGCCAGCGATTCTACATACCCTCGCGCACGCAGACCCCGGCGTTATTCAGCGCCTTTCAACTCGCCAGCGGCGACAATCATCCGATCCACTACGACCGCCCGTACTGCCAGGCGCGCGGTCACCGTGACATGCTCGCGCACGGACTGCAGGTCGCGATCCAGGCAGCGGCAGGCGCTGGCGTGTTCCCGCATGTCCTAGGCGACTCATTGATCGCATTCATCGAGCAGTCCTCGAAATTCCGCGCACCGGTGTACGCCGAAGACACCCTGTACCCGATGTTGGAAATCACCGCGTTGGAGCCCGGACGTACGACCGGCGTAGTGGTTGTTGCGGTCACCATCCACAACCAAGACGGCGTCCTAGTCATGGATGGTGAGCACAAGTACCTCGTGCGCCGTCGGCCCGACGCAGCTGCCGGCGACTAGACCTCCAACATCGCGCCGGTCTTGGCGTCGTGTCGTCGCAACGCCCTCGTCAGGGGGAGCACGATGACCACGGCGACTGCCGACAGCACGCCCACCACGGCCATCCCGCTCAACGGTGATCCGGTCACGCCTTCGGAGATGCCGAACAGGTACGGGCCGACAAACCCCCCGACGAGTCCGATCGTGTTCACCAGCGCCAGACCCGCGGCGGCCTGCGCGCCGAGCACGCGCCCCATCGCCAACGACCAGTACAACGGCTGCACGCCGGTGATACAGAACCCCATGACGACCAGCAGGATCATCTGGATGACCGCGTTATCGATGGTCAAGAAGGGGACGGTGAGCACCGCCAGCACAACGGTGAGCACCACGATGATCGCTGCAGGGCGGTTGATCCGGGTGTTGATCCGCGGTACGACGATCGCGCCGACGAACGACCCGATGTATGCCACGGCGGAGACAAGGCCGATCACAAACGACCCGTCGACGCCCATTGACTCGACGATCGACGGCACGAAGAACACCACGCCGTACGTGACGATTTGGTTGATGAAGTAGATCGCCGCAATAAGCAGCAGGAAAGGCTGCCTGCTCACGGTGCGCAGGATCATGCCGACGCTCTCGCCCGACCCATCGTCCGGTGGGGCGACCCGCGCCAACACGATCGCCTTTTCCTCCTCGTCCAGGAACCGGGCATCACGCGGTCCGTTCGGTAGCCGGAACAGGATGTAGATGCCGATGAGCACCGGCGGGATGCCCTCGATCAGGAACATCCATTGCCAGCCGTGTAGACCCCCAGCGCCGTCGAGCAGCATCAGTCCACCGCCGATGGGGTTTGCGATCATCAACGCGGCGACCGCCGCGAGCAGGACGATGCCCACCGCCTTCGCGCGATCCTTCTGTGCGAACCAAACAGTGATCAGGTACATGATCCCGGGGAACAGACCCGCTTCGGCCGCACCAAGCAGCATCCGCAGCACATAGAAAGAAACCGGGCCGCTGACGAACATCATCGCTGACGAAATCAGTCCCCAAGTGATCGCGATCCGCGCGATCCACACTCGCGCGCCAATCTTGTGCAGCATGAGGTTGCTAGGGACTTCCAGCAGCGCATAGGTGATGAAAAACAGTCCGGCGCCCAGACCGTATGCGGTCGCGCTGAGGCCGACGTCTACTTCCATCCGCTCTTTCGCCAGACCCACGTTGGTCCGATCGACGAACGCCATGAAGTAGGCGAAGAGCAGGATCGGCATCAGGTACCGGAAGATCTTCCTGGTGGCCTGTCGGTGCTTGGCGTCGTACTTCGCGTCCGTGTACTGCTCACCGGCCACGTCAGCAGGCACGCTCACCGACGACGTCTGCCTGGACCTTGGTGCCGCATCGCATGGCGGGCCGCTTGCAGGTATTGATTCGCCGGACTCCACGTTCGGTTGTGCGTCGCGCATTCGTCAGCGCCCCTTTCGGACGAGCTTCGGTAGGCACCGTCCTTCCGTCGTGCGTGGGAGCCTAGCCAGCAGCCCGATCTGGTCGTGTGACCACGAACACAACCGCGGCAGCGTGTCTGAGCAGCCACGATCAGACGGCGGCTCCTGAGCAGAATCTGGGACAATGAACCCAACCCCGCGATGAGCGAACACGAGGTGTGTCCAGCCCTCCGCGGTGCTAGCAGGAGGAGCGGCGACAGGTATGCCAGGAACGACCGACCCAACAGTGAGCATCATCGGCACGAAGACCCGTCGCTCGTTCATGGTTGGCACCACCGCGCTCGCGGCAACGGCGGCACTTGCCGCATGCACCCAGCAGGGCGGCGGACCCAAACGCGATGAGCTCAAACCAGGCGAGCTGATCGGCAATCTCGATCAGGTCGCCCTCGGTAACGGGAAGGTATTTCCGGAGGCCAGCGTCGTCGTCACCCAACCCAGTGAGGGCGAGTACGTGGCGCTATCGGCGATCTGCACGCATCAGTCCTGCACGTTGCGCGAGGTCAATAGCGGCGAAATCTACTGCGGATGCCACGGATCAAAGTTCGACCTGCAAGGCAAGGTTCTGCAAGGTCCCGCGACCGAGGATCTGCCTTCGGCCGAGATCGAAATCAAGGACGGAAAGATCTACGCCGCCTGACCCCCCAGCGCCCGCGAGAGCGCGTCCCGCAACGGCGCGCCCTGCGTCAGCCGTCATCCTCGATGCGGACCTCGGCGGCATTCTTGTCCGGCCGCCAGCCCTTCCACACCGCGTGCCGCAACCGCCGTGAATCGGTCCAGTGCGCATAATCCACTTCGCCGACATAGACCGGATCGACCCACCGCACACCCTCAGAATCAGCGAGCGGTACGCCGTCGACCTGCGGCCGCGGCACCTCGATCTCACCGAGCCTGGCTAGCGCGTCGACCAGTGCGCGATCCGTAAAGCCGCTACCTACTTTGCCGACATAGGTCAGTTCCCCCTCGATCGGAACTGCCAGCAGCAAGGACCCCACCGTTGCCTTGCGGTTACCGCGACCGGGTAGCCACCCGATAACAACGACCTCCTGGCTACGGACGTGCTTGATTTTCACCCAGGAAATTGACCGCTCTCCGGGGAGGTACTTGCTCTCCACTCGCTTCGCGACGATTCCCTCCAGTTGCAACGACCGACTGGTAGCCAACGCGTCTTCGATCGAGCCGCCCAACACGGGCGGAACGTGCACCGCAGGCGTATCAGTGATCACCGCTTCGAGCGCCGCGCGTCGCTGCGTGTAGGGATGATTCAGCGTCGACACCCCATCGATTTCCAGCAGGTCGAACAACATCAGTTGTAGCGTCCCGGCGCCGTCCTGCAGCAGGTCGAACCGCGGTCGCCCGCGCTCATCTACCGCGACGATCTCGCCGTCCAGCACGCATGACTCAACGCCAATCGCCGATGTTGCAGCCTGAAGCTCGGCGAATTTGTCAGTCAGATCGATACCGTTGCGGCTCGTCAGGGTAATTTTCCCGTCGCGTAGCCGCACCACGGCACGATATCCGTCCCACTTGACCTCATAGGCCCAATCCTCCCCGCGCACCTGTGCGGGGGTCCCGGTCCGCGCCTGCATCGGACGCAGTTCACCGGATGAAGCCGCCGCGCGTGTACCAAACCACCGCGGGCGCTGCGCGGTCGTGCGGACATTCTCGGGCGACGGCGCCAATTCCAGCATCGGGTCACCATCAGAGTCGAGCCGTTCGATCACCTCGTACAGTTCCAGTTGCCGCAGACCGGGAACGATCTCCTCCCACCGCCGCGGGCACGCGACCTGCGGGCGCTGAGTTCCACGTAGCGAGTACGGCGCGACGGTCGTCTTTGCCGCGTTGTTCTGTGACCAGTCCAGCAGCACCTTTCCACCGCGAAGGGATTTCTTCATATCGCTGACAATCAGCTTGGGGTGGTCTGCCTCCAGAGCTAACGCCAACGTGTGCGCGAAGGAGGACGCCTGCTCGGAGGTCTGCGCCCCATCGAGTTGCGCGTACAAATGGATCCCCTTACTTCCCGAGGTCACCGGAACGCTGGGCAGTCCGACTTCATCAAGGATCGCCCGGCACAGCAGCGCGACCTCCACGCACGCGTCCAGGTCAGCCCCGGGCCCCGGATCGAGGTCCAGCACCAGCCGGTCCGGATTTGCTGGTACCCAGCCGGATTCCGGCCCAGCGCCCGCACCGGACCGAGGCTCGGCGCCGACACCGGATCCAGACTCAGGGCCGGCGCCGGATTCTGAATCGACGAAGGACCACTGCGGCACGTGCAGTTCCAACGCACCCATCTGGGCGCACCACACGACGGTTGATGCATCGTTGAGCAGCGGGTAGGTGACGCCGCGGTCCGAATGCTGCATTTCCACCCGTTGCACCCACTTGGGAACGCCACTGCCGAGATTCTTTTCGAAGAACACCTTGCCCGGCGTAGCGTGCGTCCCTACTCCGTCGACGTAGCGCTTGCGCGTGGCCGGACGCATCCGTGCGTGCCGCACGAGATGGGGCGCTACCGCGGCGTAGTACGACAGCACCTCCTGCTTCGTCGTGCCGGCCAGCGGGTACATGACCTTGTGCAAGCTGGTCAGGCGCAGGGTCCGTCCGTCGATCACGGTTGCTGCGGGATCACTGTTGCTGGCCATAACATCAAGTCTGACGGCAAAATGTGTCGAACGGTGCGCCAATCAGGAAGTGAGCGGACTCATGAGGTCGATCTGGAAGGGCGCGATCGCGTTCGGACTGGTCAATGTGCCAGTCAAGTTGTACTCGGCGACGCAGAGTCACGATGCGCCGCTTCATCAGGTGCACGACGAGGACGGCGGGCGGATCCGCTACCAGCGGCGCTGCGAGCGCTGCGGCGAGATCGTCGAGTACCGCAATATCGCCAAGGCGTTCGTGGACGGCGACTCGACGATCATGCTGACCGACGAGGACCTCTCGACGCTGCCATCGGAGAAAAGCCACGAGATCGAGGTTGTCGAGTTCGTGCCGCGCGAGCAGGTACCGCTGGAGCTCTACGCATCGACGTACTACTTGGAACCGGATTCGAAATCGCCCAAGGCATACGTGTTACTGCGTCAGACCCTGCAGGACACCGACCGGATGGCGATCGTGAAGTTCGCGATGCGCCAACGCACCCGCCTCGCTGCCTTGCGCGTCAGTGGCGACGTGCTCGTGATGCAGACCTTGCTGTGGCCAGACGAGGTGCGCGAGCCAGCTTTCGACGTGCTCGACACCGAGATCAAGGTCAGTGACCTCGAACTACAAATGGCCGCGCAGTTGGTGGAGTCACTGGCAACCGACTTCGAGCCGGACAATTTCACCGACGAGTACCAGGAACAGCTACAGCAGCTGATCCAGGCCAAGATCGAGCAGGGCGACACGTTCGATACGGAGGCGACGTTCGGCGAGCAACCCGCCGCCGAGGGCGAGGTCATCGACCTGATGGAGGCGCTACGCCGCTCCATCGACTCCAAGCGCGCCGCGGCCCAGGCCGACCCCCAACAGAACGTTGGCTCGTAACTTCCGGTTGGCGCGGTTCGCCTAGACGGACGCCTCCACGCTGCACCTACCCGCCTCAGCGGTGAGGTTCAACATGCTCAGATGCGCGTGCACTAAGGCGTCGCCGTACTGCTGCTCGCTCTGCTCATCGGCGCCGGACAGCTGCGCGAACCGCATCGAGGCGCCGGTAACCAGTTCGGCGATCATCCGCGGCGGCAGGTGCGGCATGGCCAGGCCGGCTTCCACCAGCGAGACCATGAACTTCTCGTGCCGACGGTTCGTACGCCGATGAATCTGGTCCAGCAGTCGCTCGTACGCCGGATCACCCAGTGCCTGATGCTCGATCACCACGAGGACGCCGTAGTGCCGCACGAACTCACGTAGGTACTGCCGCAGGGTGAGTTCGAACGTTTCCGCAGGCGTGTCACCCGCGAGCTCCTGCAGCGACAGGAAGTGATCGCGCACCGCCCCGGCCACGCCGGCCAGGACATCGTCCTTCGAGGAAAAGTACGCGTACACGGTTGGTCGCGTGACTCCCGCGGCCTCGGCGATGTCGGCCATCGTCGTATCGGCGTACCCCTTGCGAGCGAAGACCGCCTCCGCTGCCTGTAGCAACTGCTCATGTCGCGGCGTCATAGTAGGCACGCTCGCAACGCGCGAGTCACGATGTCGCGGGTATCCGCGGGATCGATCACGTCATCGACTTCGAAGGCGGCCGCGAAACTCAGCGCCTTGCCGCGCTCGTACTGCTCAGCGACGAGTTCGTCGTAGCGCACCTTGCGCTCGGCAAGGTCCTCGATCGCTTCCAGTTCCTTACGGAAGCCGAGCCGTACGGCGCCTTCCAGGCCCATACCGCCGAACTCGCCCGTCGGCCACGACACCGAGAGCACCGGGGCGTGGAAGGACCCACCGGCCATCGCCTGTGCACCAAGTCCGTATCCCTTGCGCAGCACCACCATCACGATCGGGGTGCTCAGCCGCGCGCCGGCGACGAAGAATGCCCCAAACTTGCGTACTGTGGCGTGCTTTTCCGACTCCGGCCCCACCATGAATCCGGGCGTGTCGCATAGCGAGATCACCGGCAACTGGTGGTCCTGGCACATCGTCAGGAAGCGGGTGCCCTTTTCGGCCGCGTCGTGATCAATCGCGCCGCCGAGGTGATGCGGATTGTTGGACATGATGCCGACCGAGATTCCATTGATACGGCCGATCGCGGTGACGATTCCGGCTCCGTAGCCACGCCGCAGTTCCAGCATCGACCCTTCATCCAGCAGGGTCTCGAATACTGGGCGGACGTCGTAACTGCGCAGCCGGTTCTCCGGAATCAGGTGTCGCATCTGGCGTTGGTCTGCCGCTGCGACCTCGCTGTCGGTCTTGTTCAGCAGCGAGATCGCGCGGCGCGCCTCGGCGACCGCGCTGACCTCGTCCTCAACGAGCACGTCGACCACGCCGTTCGCGTACTGGATCGACATGGGGCCGACCTCGCCCGGCTCGTAGACGCCCAAACCGCCGCCTTCGATCATCGCCGGACCGCCCATACCGAGGCTGGCTTCCTTGGTCGCGATCACGACGTCCGCGCAACCCACGAGCGCGGCATTGCCGGCGAAGCAGTACCCGGACACGACGCAGACGATCGGGACCTGCCCGACGAGCCCGGCGAGGGTACGGAAGGTCGGCACGACCAACTGCGCGACGTAGGGATGGTCGGTATCTCCGGGACGACCGCCGCCGCCTTCGGCGAACATGACCACCGGCAGACCCTGACGCGCGGCGAGTTCGAGGAAACGGTCGGTCTTGCGATGGTTCTGCATTCCCTGGGTGCCTGCGAGGACCATGTAGTCGTAGGACATCACCGCGACCGGTTTGCCCTCGATAGTGGCGGTACCGACGATGATCCCATCACCCGAGGTGCGTTCAATCAGGTCTTGCAGTGATCGGCGTCGGCGCTGAGCGGCGATAGTGAGCGCGCCGTACTCGACGAATGATCCTTCGTCGACCAGGTCGGCGAGATTCTCCCGCGCGGTACGACGCCCGATGCCGTGTCGCTTGGCGACGGCCTCGGGCCGCCCCTCGTCGAGCCCGTACATGTGGCGATCGATCGATTCCTGCAGGTCGGGGCGGATCTCGTCGAGGTCGAGCTCGACCTCGCGCGCCGAACTTTCCCCGGCGGATTCGGTTTCCTCCAGGTAGACCAGGGGCTGTCCTTCGGCCGCAACGTCCCCGGACTCGATGGCTATCGCGCGCACAATTCCCGCGCGTGGTGCGGTGATGACATGCTGCATCTTCATCGCTTCGAGGACGACCACCTCGTCGCCGGCCGCGACCGCATCGCCTTCGGCGACCCCGATCTCGACGATGACGGCCTGCATAGGCGCGGCGATGGCGATGGCGTCGTCGGGCACGTCGATGGCAGCAGCGCTCTCGACCTGCGCGGCGTCATCGGCACGTCCGCTCACCTCTTTGGAAGCCGCCACGGCAAGCAACTCGGCCAGATGCGCATCGACGTACCCGGTGTCAACACCCGATTCGTGCAATGTGTCATTGCTCAGGATCGCCCGCAGGACGGCGATGTTGCTCTGTACTCCGGCGATGTCGAAAGAGCTCAGCGCGCGGTCGGCGAGCGCGAGCGCACCGGAGATCGTCGGCGCGGTCGTGATGACCTTCGCCAGTAGCGAGTCGTACCGGGGGCTGACGGCGTAACCGACGTAGCCATGGCTATCGACGCGGATACCGCGTCCGGACGGCGGCTGGAAGCGCGTCAGTCGGCCGACGCCGGGATGCACGGTGCC
Source organism: Cumulibacter soli (assembly GCF_004382795.1). Lineage (NCBI taxonomy): Bacteria > Bacillati > Actinomycetota > Actinomycetes > Geodermatophilales > Geodermatophilaceae > Cumulibacter > Cumulibacter soli. The sequence goes on from NZ_SMSG01000001.1 coordinate 428,041, forward strand.
GTCGGCATTGAGGACTTCAGAGTTGACCCTGGACTGGACCGCAAACTTGGTGGTCTTCGGGGATCGGACGACACCAAGATCATCCAGGGTCGCGCCGTCGGCCACCCGCAGGCCCACCTCGACCAGGTCCAGCCCGGTGACCTCTTCGGTAACGGTGTGCTCGACCTGAATCCGTGGATTGACCTCAAGGAAGATGATCTGCTCGGCAGCAGCGAGGAATTCGACGGTCGCCAGACCGACGTAGTTCGTGGTGCCGATGATGTCCTCCGCGGCGGCGTGTAACCGAGCGCGGACGTCATCGCTGACCCACGGCGCCGGGCCGATCTCGATGAGTTTTTGCCGGCGGCGCTGAGCCGAGCAGTCGCGATCACCGACGGCGGCGACGTTGCCGTGCGCGTCGGCGACGACCTGCACCTCGATGTGATGGGCGTCGCGAACCAACTGTTCTACGTACAGATCGCCGTTGCCGAAGGCGGCCTTGGCTTCGGCGGCACAGCGCTCAAATGCCTGTGGCAGATCCTCGACCGACGTCACTGGGGTCATCCCGCGGCCCCCGCCGCCAGCGATGGCTTTGACCATGACCGCGGCATCGTCGCCGAGTGAACGCATCAGGTCCGTGGCCTGCTCGAGGCTGGTCGCGCCCTCGGTGGCCTTCGCGACGGGCACCTGTGCCAACTGTGCTTGTGCCCGGGCGCTGGACTTGTCACCGAAGGTCCGCAACGTCTCGGCGTCCGGCCCGACGAAGGTGATGCCTTCCTCCGCGCAGCGCCGGGCCAGATCGGCGTTCTCGCTGAGGAACCCGAGCCCGGGGTGCAGCGCGTCGCATCGAGCCTCCTTAGCGGCCTCGATAACTGCCTCGACGTCCAGGTACGCCGCAGCGCCCGCACCGGGGATGAGCACCGATTCGGTCGCTCGCTCGACGTGCAATGTGCTCTGGTCGTCGTCGGGGTAAATCGCAACGGTGGTGAGTCCCAACGCTGCCGCGCTGTCGATGATCCGGACCGCGATTTCTCCCCGGTTGGCGACTAGCAACCTGCGCACGACATCAAACCCTCTCGGTTAAACTGGACTGTAAAATCTCACCTCAATTTTTACACGAATGTAAAGAGTGAGACAAGGGCTGCGACCGGCTCGTCCGGCGGGACGAGCACTCGCGCATCACCAACTATCGAAGGAAACAATCTCCTCGACGTTTGGGCGACGGACCGGCTTGAAGTCGGTTCCTTTGGTGTAGGCGACCGGCAACAACGCAACTTGCGTGTAGTCATCGGGAATGTTCAACAGTTCGGCCGCACGCTCGGCCAGGTTCAGGTGCAGCGTGGTGTAGCAAGTGCCGAGTCCACGCGCGCGCAGCGCCAGCATGAAACTCCAGGTTGCCGGCACGATCGAGCCGTACAGCGAGGCGATTCCGGCCAACGGCATCGATTCCGGACGGCCCGCCACGCACGGGATAACCAATGCCGGGGCTTGCCCCATCACATCCCGCAGATAGCGCGCACTGGAGCGCACCCGGTCGGTTTGTGCTTGATCGAAGTCGGCATCGGGTTGTTCGCCGTTGAAATACTCCTCGGAGGAATCCCAATAGATCTGGCCGAGCTCCCGTCGCTTCTGCTCGTCGGTCACCACCACCCAATGCCACCGCATCCGGTTGCTGCCGGTCGGTGACTGCTGCGCGATATCGATGCAGTCCAGCAGCACCTTCCGCTCTACCGGGCGTTCGAGGTCCAGACGCTTGCGCACGGCACGCGTCGTCGTCAGGAGTTTGTCGGTAATCGCGAGATCGAAGGGCGCGTCAGTCGTCATGTATACATAAACACCCGAATGTGACGCGTATGTCAAGTCTCTGAACCGAACGCGTGCGGCTACCAGCGGGTTACCCGCACAACCACGGGCATTCCACGGGAACCCGTCGTCACCTGCCGCGCAGTGACCTAGCCTTGAGGAATGGACGAGGAGGTCACGCACGCTCCGGCGGGGGCGCTCGCAGCGAGCGTTCCGCGGTTCGTCGCGTACCGCTCTGAGGGGCTGACTCCCGGATCACACGTCGGGCTCCCCTCCAGCACCATGACTCTCGTGCTCGCACTCGACGAGGGCCTCGACGTCACGCTTGGCGGCACGCGCGGGACGTACGACGCGATGCTCAGCGGACTGCATACGACGCCGGCGACAATCCGTTACGGCACCGCGCAGGTCGGGATCCAACTCGCCATCGACCCGCTCGCTAGTCGTGGGCTGTTCGGGATGCCGGCGGCGGAACTAGCGCACAGCGTGGTCGACCTCGACGCCGTGTGGGGACGCCTGGGCGAACAGGTGCTGGACGCGGCGGGCTCCGCCGACTCCCTACGCCAGGCGTGTCGTGCGGTCGAATCGAGTATCAGCCTCGCAGGAAATCCCGGCGTACGACGCGAGGTAGCCGGAGCGTGGCAGCTCATCATGAACGCGCGGGGCCAGATCTCTGTCGACGTCATCTCGGAGGCTGTCGGCTGGTCCCGCCGGCACCTGGAGCAAGAATTCCGCCATGAGTTCGGAGTCAGCCCGAAACAGGCGTGCCGACTACGGCGCTTCGAGCGGTCGGTCGAATTGGTGCGGGCGCATCACGATCTCGCTGAATCGGCAGCAATCGCCGGATTCAGCGACCAATCGCATCTGAATCGGGACTGGCGCGCGCTTGCCGGCACCAGCCCGACGAGGTGGCGCCGAAACGAGAATCTCGCATTTATCCAAGACAGCGCCCGTGCGCTGGCGGATAGTCACCTACATGACTGATCACAACATTTGGCCCGGATTTACCTACGACGACCCGATCGCGGCCCGCGCTTGGCTTACCTCGCTTGGCTTCGCCGAGGGAATTCTGGTGCTCCAGGACAGCGACCCCACAATCGTGGAGCACAGCGAGATGTACTGGCCGGAGGGCGGTCGCGTGATGATCAGCAGTCGCTCTCGGGACAGCAAATTCGCAACCGCACCCGGCGCGCAGGGCGTGTACGTCGTCTGCGACGACCCCGATGCCGTCTTCGCTCGAGCGCAGCGCATCGACGCCGAGGTCATTCAGGGACTGACGGACGAAGACTACGGATCGCGCGGATTCTCGGTCCGCGACGTCGAAGGCAACATCTGGAGTTTCGGCACGTACGCCGGCTCCTGACGCGCAACTTCCGCTGCCGGTCGAGTTGGGCAGCTTGGACGGGGTGGGACCGCGCTGAAAACGCAGCCGCAGCAGCGGGATAGCGGCTATAGAGCGCTATCTCAACTCCTGGGCTGCGTTTTCAGCAGGCTCGGTTGCCTGGTTCCGCCGCGGTAGCTATCCGATCCGCAGCGGTAGGGCGCGAGGACCACGGATCTGCCCCACACTCCACTGCGTCTGATCCCCATCCGGCGGCAGCGAGAAGTCCGGGAATCGATTAATGAACTCCTCGATTGCCACCCGCAGTTCCAGCCGAGCCAGGTTGGATCCCAGGCAGCGATGGATTCCCAACCCGAACGCGGAGTGCCGGTTCACCTCGCGGTCGATGATGAACTTGTCGGCGTTCTCGATGAACTCCTCGTCGCGGTTGGCCGCTGGGAATGGCAGCAGGACGAAGTCCTCTTCCTTCATCGGGCATCCGCCGATCTCGACGTCCTTGGCGACGAGGCGCGCCATCGTCACCGGCGCGTACGCACGCAGGAACTCCTCCAGCGCAAAGATCATCACGTCAGGATCCTTACGCAACCGCTCGACGTCGGCCGGGTTCTGCGCCAGGTGCCACAGCGACGCGCCGATCGCGCTCCAGGTCGTGTCGATCCCAGCAATAAGTAGCAACAAGATCGCACCGCGGACTTGCTCATGCGGTAACGGTTGACCGCCGATCTCCGCGTTGATCAGGTACGTCGTGAGGTCGTCGCGGGGGTTCTGGCGGTGGTCTTCGATCTGCGCATCGAGATACTCGTCGAATTCCATCGCAAACGCCCGCTTCTGCTCGGGCGGAGCGTCGATCTCTTCGAGCACGTTATGGATGAAGTAACGGAACTTATCGTCGTCCTCGGGCGGGAAGCCCAGCAACCGCGAGATTACCGCCGGCGGGATGTGTTGGGCGTACTGCGCGGCGGCATCGATGATCGTCTCCCCCGGCTCGATCTCGCCTAGGTCATCGAGCCGCTGCCGACAGACCTCACGGATGTCACCTTCGAGCGGGTTGATCTTGTTCGGCCGGAACTGCGACAGCAGGAGTTTGCGAGCCATCTGATGGAACGGCGGATCGCTGGTGATCGGCGGCGCCTGACCGATGGGGCTCTTCGCTGGATCGATGCGGCCATTGACGACAATCACCTGGCGGCTGGTGAAGTTCTCGGTGTCGTAAGCGATCGCCCGGACGTCCTCGTGCTTGGTCGGCAGCCACGTGCCGCCGTACCGCTCGGTGTGCGCGATCGGGCACTTCGACCGCAACTCGTCCCAGATTTCGTGCGCGTTCCGGTTGTACTCGGGATCCGCGTGGTCGAAGTCGGTGGCCCAGTCCGCAACCGGAACCCCGTGGCTCGAGGGATACAGCTTGTACACGTCGTCGGGTAATTCGTGTCCGTCGGCGGCGTAGATCGGTTCGCCACGGGGCGCTGGTCCTTGGTTCTGCACGGGGTCAGCGGACATCTCAGTCATCCTCCAGGGTGAGCGCGAACTCCGGGCAGTTGTCGACGGCGAGCTGCGCCTTGTGCAGCAATTCCTCCGGGACGGAGCCGTCCTCCAGGACGACCGCATAACCCTCGTCATCCGCTTCGATCAGCTCGGGCAGCAGCACCATGCACCGGTTGTGGCCCTGACACAGTTCGGAGTTCACTTGCAGTCTCATTACTCGACGGTAACCCGTCGTGAACTTAGTCACAAGTCATCCGACCAAACTCCGCTAGAGATGCCGAAAGGCGCCAACAATGCGTCAGCATCATCGGCGCCTTTTGGAGGCTAGGGAGTTAGCGGCCCTTCCACTGCGGTGCGCGCTTCTCGGCGAAGGCAGTCGCGCCCTCGATTGCGTCTTCCGACTTGAACACCGGGTCGATGACCTCGGCCTGCAGGGCGAGCAGGTCCTTGTCGATCCACTTGATGGAGCGCGAGACCAGTTCCTTGGACGCCTTGACCGCGAGCGGGCCGTTGGCCGCAATGCGCTTCGCGAGCTCGAGCGCGCCCTCAAGCGCCTTACCGTCCTCGGTCACGCGGGTAACAACGCCGAGCTCCTGGGCGCGCTCGGCGTCCAGGAAGTCACCGGTGAGCGCGAGCTCCATGGCGGCGCCGTACGGCATGGTCTTAGCGAGCTTGAGCACGCCACCGCCGGCAGCGACGAGGCCACGCTTGACCTCCGGGATGCCGAGCTTGGCGGTCTTGGCAGCGACGATGATGTCGGTGGCGAGCGCGAGCTCGCAGCCGCCGGCCAGGGCGTAGCCTTCGACAGCCGCGATCAGTGGCTTGTCGACGACGTGCTCGGACAGACCACAGAACCCACGACCCGGGATGGACGGACGCTCGCCGCGCGTGAACGCCTTGAGGTCCATACCCGAGCAGAAGGTGCCACCGGCTCCGGTGACCACGATCGCGACGACAGCGTCGTCGGCCTCGAAGGCGTCGACCGCGGCAGCGACGCCCTGGGCGACGGCGAGGTTGACGGCGTTCTTAGCCTCCGGGCGGTTGATCGTGACGATACCGACGCCGTCGGTGATCTCGGTCTTCACAACATCACTCATGTGCGCTCCTGATGTGGTTAGCAGAACAAAGTTTCGCCCCTGACTCTAACCGCACCGGGCGAACCTGACCAGCGTGTCAGGTTCGCCCGACGCATCACAGGGCGGGCGACCGCGTGAGAAGAGGACGGGCGACCCGACGGGACCCCGGAGTCGACGGGAAGGCTGGCGGGACGACGGGGCGGGAGTGCAGGGACAACAGGCAGGGACATCGAACACCGAGGCACCGGACGCCGAGACGCCGAGACGCCGAGACGCCGAGACGCCGAGACGCCGAGACGGGCATAGTGTGTGCGCGTGGAGTTCACCGGATTCTCCGAGCGCGCGCTCGATTTCTACGAAGACCTCGAGATCGACAACACCAAGTCGTTCTGGGACGCACACAAACACGTCTGGCAGGACGACGTACGGGCCCCGATGGCCGCGCTGACCGGCGCCCTCGCCGCAGAGTTCGGTGCGGCCAAACTGTTCCGCCCACATCGTGACGTCCGGTTCTCGAAGGACAAGACGCCGTACAAGATTCATCAGGGCGCTTTCGTCGGCACTGCCCCGGCCACCGGTTGGTACGTCGAACTGTCCGCTGCTGGACTGCGAGTCGGCGGCGGTTGCTACCACGCCGATGCCGCTCGCCTCGCCGCTATTCGCGCGGCGATCGATGCCGATAAGACGGGTACGAAACTGGTGAGGATCGTACGGAGGCTGGAGGGTTCCGGGTTCACTGTGTCCGGCGACCGGCTCAAGACCGCGCCGCGGAATTACCCGAAGGACCATCCGCGGATCGAGTTACTACGACACAAGTACTTGTTCTGCGAGTTGCGGTACGGCTTCGACGGGCTCGATTCGCCCGAACTCGTCGAGCGAGTACGCACCGACTGGCGCACCGTCCGCCCACTGGTGCGCTGGCTCGAGGCAATTCGGGCCGACTGACCCAAGACGCCAGCGGCCGAACGCTCAATCTTGGCGTGCGTAGATCAGCGCCGTCGCATACGCCGTGCGCCCCTCACCGCGCCCCTCGACGCCGAGCCCGTCAGTCGTCGCCCCGGCAACCGAAACGGGCGCCCCCACTACCCGGCTCAGCAGATCCTGCGCCTCGTCGCGCCGCGTGCCGAGGCGCGGGGTGTTACATACGACCTGCACCGTCGCGTTGCCAACGTCGTACCCGGCCTCGCGCACCAGCCGTACGCTCTCGGCCAGCAGCGCCACGCCCGACGCCCCGGCCCATTCGGGCCGGTCGGTGCCGAACACTGCCCCGAGGTCGCCGAGTTGAGCAGCGCTCAGCAGTGCGTTGCACAGCGCATGGCAGGCGACGTCGGCATCCGAATGTCCCGCGCACCCGTCCGCGTCGTCCCACCGCAGCCCGGCCAGCCAACACTCGCGGCCGACTTCAATGCCGTGTACGTCGATACCGTTTCCGACCCAAGGGATGAGCATGCGCCCACCCTAAGCGGTAGCGATACTCTCGTCGGACTATGGGACAGACAGTTGCGGTGGTGCTCGCCGGAGGCCGCGGAAAGCGCGTCGGCGCGGACCGCAATAAGGTGCTCATCGAGGTTGCCGGGCGCACCGTGATCGAGTGGAGCGTGCGCGCATTCGCCACCCACCCGGCGATCGAGCGCACCATTCTCGTTGCGCATCCCGACGACGCGGCCGAACTACGCGTCATCGCCGCGGCGTACGGCGAGGTCGCGGTGATCAACGGTGGCGCGGAACGCGCCGATTCCGAACGCGCCGCCCTCGATCATCTACGCCACGACATCACCGCTGGCGCGCTCGACGCGGTGTTGATTCACGATGGCGCGCGGCCGTGCATCAGCGCGCCACTGATCGCATCGACGGCGGCGATGGCGTCCGAGTGCGGCGTACTGCCGGCGCTGCCGACCCCGATGCTGGCCACCATCGAGCAGGGGGTTCTTCAGCCGGTCGACGGACGACTCGTGCGTGCGCAGACGCCGCAGGGCGCCCCGGCAACCTGGCTATTGCGGGCGTACGACGAGGCGCGAGACGAGGGGTTCACCGGCACCGATACGGCCTCCTATTTGGAGTACGCCGGATTCACCGTCCAAGTGATTGACGGCGAGCAGTCGAATCTCAAGGTGACGTATCGCCAAGACCTCGACCGCGCGGCCGCACTACTGCAGTAAAGAACGACTACTGCGGTAACGCGCGGCTACCGCGCCACAAGCGGGCGGGCCCCACCGGTCGCGAGCGCACGCTGCAACGCATCGTCCGGCTCGGCGCATCCACCGAGCAGCGCGGCGGGCACAACGATGGGAAACCCGACAATCTGCACCTGCTCGCGCGGGACGGTGCCCAGCACGACCTGGTTGTCGTCCACTCGCTTGACCGTTTCGGTCATCGGTACGACGGTCACCCACACGCCCGGGTTGAGCGGCGGGGACGCCGTGCCGGCCGGGAACAGCGCCACCGGCTCCTGCGGATGCGATTCGGGGAACGCAAGAAGGTCGCTCGCCGATACGCGGCAAGCGACCTTCTGTTGCGTACTGACCCATTCCAGGTCGGTCCACTGCATATTTCTAGGAAGCGAGAACCTCGTCGAGGAGCACTTCGGCCTTGTCCTCGGACGTCGACTCCGCCAACGCGAGTTCGGAGACCAGGATCTGCCGGGCCTTCGACAGCATCCGCTTCTCACCCGCGGAGAGCCCACGCTCCTTGTCGCGGCGCCACAGGTCGCGGACAACCTCGGCAACCTTGTTCACATCGCCGGAAGCAAGCTTCTCGACGTTCGCCTTGTAACGGCGGGACCAGTTCGTCGGCTCCTCAGTGTGCGGCGCACGCAGCACCTCGAAGACCCGATCCAAACCCTCCTGACCAACCACATCTCGTACGCCGACAATTTCGGCGTTGTCAGCCGGCACTCGCACAGTCAGGTCGCCCTGCTGCACCTTGAGAACCAGATAGGTCTTCTCTTCGCCTTTGATCGTGCGCGTCTCGATCGCTTCGATAAGTGCCGCACCATGATGGGGGTAGACGACGGTTTCACCGACGTTGAATTCCATATTCGCTTATCTCCTATCGGGTTGTGTCAATTCTAACACGCACCTTGCGTCGAAAAAAATCGGATGCCGTTGTAAAAGGCCTGTTCAGCGGCTACTTTCGGAAGCGGACTCGGTTTGACTTTCGCGCCAAGATTTGCTTGCCACCGCTAAACAACCCGCTCCGAGCCCTCATGCGGCCACCGTGAGGTAGTAACCGTGACGTCCGCCCGTCTAGGATCCGTGAGCCGGTCGTAAACGCGCGAGGCCAGCGCACTAGTGTGTTAGCCAGGTATGTGCACCGAATCCTGAGGAGACCGCCGTGAGCCTGACCGCCACATCGCGCCGTCCAGCGCGCAGTACCCGCCTCACCGCTGCTGCGATCGCGACGCCGTTCGTGCTAGGCGCTGTGCTTACCGGCTGCTCCGCCGGCCAAGTCACCCAGACCGCTGAGAAGCGACCGTCGGTCGAGGGCGAACAGGGCGAAGTCGGCGACCTTAAGGTCCTCAACGCACACTTCGTCGCACCCACAGACGAGGGCAAGTACCAGGCTGGCGACACCGTTGAGATCGAGTTCGTGGTCACCTCCGACGGCCCGACTGACGAACTCACCAGCATCGACGTGGACGGCGCGCCCGCCACGATCGTCGGCGCAAGTTCGATCGAGATCCCCGCCGGCGACCACGTCATCGTCGGCGAGAACGGCGATGTCACGGTCGAAGCCACAATGACCGATGAGGTCTACCCGTCGGCCCTGATCCCGGTCACCTTCACCTTCGCTGAGGCCGGCGAGTTGGAGATCGAGTTGCCGATTGCGGCCTCACTCGATGAGATCCCCCGGGACCCCGACCAAACCTACTCTCCCGAAGAGGGTGGCGGACACTAACGCCAACAGTCTTGCGCGCGTGGCGCCCGGCACACCGTCGGGCGCCACGCGCATTTCTGTCACCGACGTACGGCAGGGTTGAGGGATGGCGTCGAAGGTAAAGCAGAGTTACAAGTGCTCCGAATGCGGCAACCTAACCGCCAAATGGTTCGGCCGGTGCCCCGAATGCCAGTCGTGGAGCACGATCGAGGAGACCGCAACAACCGCAGCCGCCCTGCGCAAGGTCAGCGCCGGCGCGGTGAGCGCTCCCGCCCGCCGAATCGCCGATGTCGATGTCGAAGCCGCCCGCGCTCGGCCCACTGGAGTCGAGGAACTCGACCGAGTGCTCGGTGGCGGACTAGTACCTGGATCGGTCGTACTACTCGCCGGCGAACCCGGTGTGGGTAAGTCCACGCTTCTACTGGAGGTCGCGAGCCGGTACGCCGGTCGGGGCAAGCAGACCGCACTCATCGTCACCGGCGAGGAGTCGGCGTCGCAGGTGCGGTTACGCGCCGAACGCACCGGAGCGCTCGCGCCCGCTCTGTACCTCGCCGCCGAAACCGACCTATCCGCGCTGATCGGGCACGTCGATACCGTCAGCCCAGGGCTGTTGATCGTCGATTCTGTGCAGACCATCGCCTCGCCCGCGATCGAAGGCAGCGCCGGCGGAGTCACCCAGATCCGCGCTGTCGCCTCGGCATTAATCGCGATGGCCAAGGAACGCGGTATTGCGACCGTCATCGTCGGGCACGTCACCAAGGACGGCGCGATCGCCGGACCTCGACTACTCGAACACCTGGTGGACGTCGTACTGCATTTTGAGGGCGATCGGCACTCCACGCTGCGGTTGGTGCGGGCGGTGAAGAACCGCTTCGGCCCCGCCGACGAGGTCGGCTGCTTCGAAATGGTCGACGAGGGGATCCGCGGGCTCGCAGATCCCTCCGGCCTATTCATCAGCGACCGCGAGCATGCCGTCGCCGGCACCTGCGTGACGATTACCGTCGACGGACGACGCCCGCTTCCCGCCGAAACTCAAGCACTTGCCACCGACAGCAACCTTGCCTCCCCGCGGCGTTCGGTCAGCGGCCTGGATGCCGCTCGCGTCGCCATGTCGATCGCCGTACTCTCCCGCTGTGGAGTCAATCTGGGCAAGCATGATGTGTTCGCCGCGACCGTGGGTGGAGTGAAAGTAACCGAACCGGCCGCTGATTTGGCTCTCGCGCTGTCGTTGGCGTCATCGGCTCGGGACCGCGCTTTGCCGGTCTCGATGGTCGCCTTCGGCGAGGTCAGCCTCGCTGGTGATATTCGGCGGGTCACCGGCGCCTCACGCCGGTTGGCCGAGGCGGCGCGGATGGGATTCAAGACCGCGATCGTGCCCAGCGGGTCCGGTAAGGCGCCCGCGGGGCTGCGCGTCATCGAGGTTCGCACTCTGGCAGAAGCGGTTCACGCGGCCGGGCTCCACGAAGGCTCGCCGACGGGCGGTTAGCATGAGGCGCTCGCATCTATTGCCTAGCCCATGAGCAGAGGACACCATGCTGCGCACGATCCTGGCCTCGATCGCCCCAGGCACCGACCTGCGCGACGGTCTCGATCGCATCCTGCGCGGGCGCACCGGCGGATTGATCGTGCTGGGGTGGAATCGAAGCATTGAGCAGATGTGCACCGGCGGGTTCACCATCGACATCGAGTTCTCCCCCACCCGACTACGCGAACTGTGCAAGATGGACGGCGCCGTCGTACTGACCACGGACGGTGCGCGCCTCGTGCGCGCCGGCGTGCATTTGATGCCGGACGCGTCCGTGCACACCGATGAGTCCGGTACCCGCCACCGCACCGCGCAACGCGTCGCGATCCAGGCCGACGTCCCGGTGATCGCGGTCAGCGAGTCGATGAACGCGATCACGCTGTACGTCGGCAATGAGCGGCACCAACTCGAGCAACCCACGCGACTTCAGGACCGCACTAACCAGGCCCTGGCGACCTTGCAGAAGTACCGCAACCGGCTGGATGAGGTATCCGGATTGCTCTCGGCGCTGGAGATAGAGGACCTGGTGACGGTCCGCGATGTCGCCTCGGTGAGCCAGCGCCTGGAGATGGTGTCGCGGATTTCTGAAGAGATCGCCGGGTACGTCAGCGAACTCGGCACCGATGGGCGGTTGTCGGCGCTGCAACTCGAAGAGCTCCTGGCCGGCGTGGTGGACGAACGCGCGCTGATCGTCCGCGACTACCTGTCCGCGAGCCGCCGTACTCGCACGGTCGAGGACGTACTCGTCGATCTGGCCGATCTACCGGCATCCGAACTGATCGACCTCGCCCGGATCAGCGAAGCGCTCGGCTTCAGCGGCGTCGCCGACTCGCTGGACGATCCGGTCAGTCCCCGCGGGTATCGGCTGTTGGCGCGGGTGCCGCGGCTGCCCGCCGCGGTCATCGATCGCATCGTGGAACATTTCGGCTCACTACAGCGGCTGCTGGCAGCTACCACCGACGAACTGACCCAGGTCGAAGGCGTGGGTGAAATGCGAGCGCGCGGGATCCGGGAAAGTTTGTCGCGGCTAGCCGAGGCAACGATCTTCGAACGACATCACTGATTCCGTCGCACTATTGAATGTCGAACCTCGACATCATCATCATGTCTTCGTGCTCGAGATTGTGACAATGCAGGACGTACTTACCTGGATATCCGTCGATGGGCACGAGTACTTCGCAAGTATCGCCAGGATGTAGGTCAATCGTGTCCTTGATTCCGGCGTACGCCGGCCCGGGGTCCGCACCGCGATGACGCACCACGTGCATTTGCAGCAGGTGTACGTGTATCGGGTGGTGTACGTCGGTGCTCAGTCGCCATCGTTCGACTGTCCCGGACTGCAGGGTCATCAGTGGCTTGTCAGGGTCGAAGATCTCGCCGTTGACCATCCAGACGCCATGCGGATGCTGCTCCGAACTAGGGCCCAGCGCGAAGTGGAGGTCTCGTACGACGGACACCTGAGCCTCGTCAGGCACCTCGTAGGAGCTGAGTTCGGTCGGGATCTGCGCCTCGGGCTCGGAGGCTCCTGCGACGTGAAACTCCATAATATCGGCCATCTGGCCGTCGCCAAGCAAGTTGCGTACCCGCACCCGGCTACCGGCGGCGAAGGCGGAGAAGTCCACGAGGACGTCAACGCGTTCAGCCTGCGCCAGCGTCACACTTTTCCGCTCGAGGGGCTGCTGCAGCAGCCCTTGATCGGTGGCCACTTGAATCAGCGGCTGCTCGTCGATGCTGATTTCGATCCGCCGGGCATTTGACGCGTTCAACAACCGCAGCCGATACCTGGCGGCGTCCACCTCATGCACCGGCCACGGTGCACCGTTGACCAACATGACATCCGAAAGCAGCCCACCCAAGTACTCCGGGTCCACCACATCGTCATGGCCACCGCCGTGAGCCGAATGACCCGAATGACCCGAATGGCCGGTTCCATGGTCGCCATCACCACCGTGATCGTGCCCGGAGCCGCCATGATTCGGACCGCCTGCATCAGCGGAGCCCGTTGGGTAGTTGAGTTGGTGGCCGGCGTCAAAGGAGCGGTCGCAGATCAGTAGCGGCAGATCGCGATCGCCGGTCGGCAGGCCGAGCGCGTCCTCGGCTTCATCATGCACAATCGCCATACCGGCCAGCCCGTGATAGACATTGGCGCCCGTCGCGTCCATCGTGTGATCGTGGTACCAGAGAAACGCGGCGCGCTGCTGCATCGGATAGACATAGTCCCGACTCGTCCCCGGCTGCACCAAGTCGGTCGGAAACCCGTCGCTGTCAGATGGCGTGCGCCCGCCGTGCAGATGCAGCACGGTCGGTCGGTCCAGCTCATTGGTCAGTCGCACCGTCAGCGGCTGGTCCTTCGTTGCACGAATCGTCGGCCCCGGGAACGTTCCGCCGTACCCGCGGATCTTCGTCTTGTGGCCACCGAAGATCTCGATCCAGCCCGGTTGCACGGGCAAATCGATCACGCCTTCGGCGTCCGGGACGAGCTCGGGCGGTATCGGAAGCGGTTGGCTGAAGCGCTTCGGGGGTGCCACTGCGCTGCGCAGCAGAGTGCCGGTCGAACCAGACGACGCGCAAGCGGCAGCGGAGAGCACCAACGTCGCTGCCCCGGTGAGTTGCAGGAATCCACGGCGATTCATTGGCTACTCCCGCGCAACGTATCTAGCCGCTGATGACTGTCGGCGGACGCCGCATCCGGTGGTGCGCTGCTGCGGCTTCTCGATCTGCTCAAGTGACGAGTCATCGGCAGCCACGACCACACGGCGAGGGCTCCGGCGATACCGATCAGCACGACGCCCAGCGGTATGTGCAGTGCGGTGGCGCGTTGCATTCCGACGACGAACTGTCCCGCCAGGGCGAAGAACATTCCGACGCTCAGCGCAGCGGGCCACCAACCCAACCGGGCGAGCCAGCCGATCGCAACGGCACCGGCGAATACCAGCCAGGTCGCGGCGATAGCGGCGCCGCCGACCGCGCGATGGACGGCGAGCTGGTCGAACTCGCCCTGCAGGAATAGTCCGATCCAGATCGGTTGCGTCATCACCAGCAGCGCGAACACCGTCGCGATTAGGCGAAAAGCCCAGATAGCCAGGCGTGCGGAGGTCATATCACCGACGCTACGAAGGACGTGCGGCTGCGTCGTCCGATCGGCATCGACACCTCACTGTCGCTTCCCGACGTACTGCCCGACGTGGGATGTCAACAGTGAGCGACTGCTACGCGGGGCGTGTTGCGGCTAACCTCAGGTGGTGACCGAGCCACGCGTACGTCTAAGTGCGCCCGCCCTGGACGCGACCTTGGCCGTCGCCACTTTCGTGATCACCGCGACGAGCATCGCGGCCAGTACGCCGGGCACCGGCGACAACCCGACCGACCTGCTCGCGTACGCGATGCCGACGCTCGTCGCTGGCTTGCTCGGCTGGCGCCGACGGTGGCCGATCACGATTCTGGCGTTGAGCGTATTGCTCGTGCTGGGCTACTTCGCGCTCAACTACCCACCAATCAACCTCGCCCTACCGCTGGCCGGAGCACTGTATTCCTGCGCGGAAGCGGGGCGAAGCATGATCGCGAGCGCGATCAGCGCGGTGTTGCTGGGTGGCGCTGCGTTCTTCAGGATCGTCATCGCCGGTCAGGATCCGACCCGGGTGCTGCTCGTGGACACCGTGCAGATCGCTGCGATCATGTGCGGAGCCATCGGACTGGGGTATGCGGTTCTCGCGCACGAGAAACTACGCGTGCAGGAGCGCGCAGCCGCTGAGCAACAGGCCGCACGAGCGAAGCAGGACGCGGACCTGCGCATTGAGGAGGAACGGTTGCTGCTGGCCCGGGACCTGCACGACGTACTGGCGCACACCGTCTCGGTGATGTCGATCCAGGCGGACGTGGCCGCTGAAGCCCTCGGCGATGATGACCCCGAGGTGGCGCAACGTTCCGTGGCCCTCATCCGCCAGCAGTGCGCAAACGCGACGACGGAACTGCGTGGCACAGTGCAGCTACTGCGCGGGGACCGGCAGCGCGAGCCCGTGGCCGATCTGGCGGATCTACCCGGACTCGTCGAACGCGCCCGCGCCGCCGGCGTCGAGGTATCCGTGCAGCGCAGCGGCGTACTCGATGACCTGCGGATTCCGGTACGCACCACGGCCTATCGAGTCATCCAGGAAGCGGTGACCAACGCGCTACGCCACGCTGCAGCCGAGCGGATCGACATCACGCTCGCGCGCGACGCCCGACAATTGACGCTCTCGGTGATCGACGACGGTCGAGGCAGTACGCCGGGCCCTGCCGGCCTGGGACTACGCGGAATCAGCGAACGCGTTGGCCTACTCGGCGGATCGTCGCAATTCGGACCACGGGAGGCCGGTGGTTTCGGTGTATGCGCGAGAATTCCGTTATGACGGTCTCGGTACTGATAGTCGATGATCAGGAATTGGTGCGCTCGGGCCTTCGCGCACTCCTGGCTCGCTCCGACGACATCAACGTGGTCGGCGAGAGCGGCAATGGCCGCGACGCCGTTGCGCAAGCGCTCACGCTGCTGCCCGACATCATCTTGATGGATCTGCGCATGCCGGTGCTGGACGGTGTCGCGGCGACCGGCCTGATCGCGCAGGACGAGCGGCTATCAGCGTGCCGGGTCATTGTGCTGACGACCTTCGACGCCGATGCCGATGTATTCGAAGCGCTACGTGCTGGCGCGTCCGGGTTCCTACTCAAGGACACCTCGCCGCAGCAGTTGCGGGAGGCAGTACGCACGGTGGCTCGCGGCGACGGTTGGTTATCCCCCGCGGTGACTGAACGAGTAATGCGCGCCGCATCAGCAGGCGGCGAGCGGGCTGCCCGGGAAGACCTGCTCGCATCGGTGACCGCGCGCGAGCGAGACGTACTGCGTGAAGTCGGGCGCGGCCTGTCGAATGATGAGATCGCTGAGGTGCTGGTGATCTCGCCGGCGACGGCACGCACGTATGTCAGTCGGCTGCTGGCCAAGCTCGGCGCGCGGGACCGGTCTCAGCTCGTGGTGACTGCGTATGAGTCCGGGCTGGTCCGTCCCTGCTGACGCAGCGCGCTGGGCCGGCCGGTGTCGAACCCTCCTTGCCCTAGAACCCTGGGCTTCTGGCGCGGCGCACCCCTGCTGACGTACGGCTGTAGGGACTTGCTGGTGCGAGGTCGGCTCAGCTGCGCTGGCCCGGCTGGCGCGATGCTGATTCCGACAGGCGCGGGCCGGTTGGCAAGATGGAGCGCATGCCCGAGACGTATGCGCCGCTCATCGAAGCCGTCGGTGACTGGTATCGCGGCGCTAAGCGTGAGCTGCCGTGGCGCGGGGACGACGTCCCCGCCTGGGCGGTGATGGTCAGCGAGTTCATGCTGCAACAGACCCCGGTCGCTCGCGTGCTGCCGGTGTTCGAAGAGTGGATGCAGCGCTGGCCTACCCCGCACGACCTCGCGGCGGACAGCCCAGGAGAGGCCGTTCGGATGTGGGGCAAGTTGGGCTATCCGCGTCGAGCGTTACGGCTGCACGCGGCCGCGGTTGCGATCGACGATCGCCATGGCGGCGACGTACCCAGCGATCCAGCTGCCCTGAAGTCGCTGCCGGGTGTCGGCGACTACACGGCGGCGGCGGTGGCAGCGTTCGCGTTCGGGCAGCGGATCGCGGTCGTCGACACGAACGTGCGACGCGTCGTACACCGCGCGGTACTCGGCGCTGCCGACGCCGGGCCATCGACGACTCGGGCGGACTTCGCGTTGGTCGACGACATGCTGCCCGACGATCCAGCGCAGGCCGCGCACGTCTCGATCGCGCTGATGGAACTCGGCGCGCTGGTCTGCACCAGCAAGAGCCCGCGGTGCGCGGACTGCCCTGTCGTGGCCGCGTGCGCTTGGGTCGCTGCTGGCAAGCCAGCGTACGACGGTCCACCTAAGCGCGCCCAACGGTTCGCCGGCACCGATCGCCAAGTGCGCGGCTTGCTGATGGACGTGCTGCGCGGCGCGGATGAGGCGGTGCCACGTGCGGAGTTGGACGTCGTGTGGAGTGACGACGTACAACGGCAACGCGCGCTACAGGGTCTACTCAGCGACGGTCTCGTCGTCCTCGAATCCGACGGGCGGTACGCGCTGCCATCCGGTCGCCCGTAGGGGGCACCGGGTGCGGCGGCCTAGTAGTTCTTCAGGTCAAGTTCCGGGTCGGCCGCGCCGGCGGTCGTCAATGACTCAATGATCGAATCAAGCTCGTCGAGCAGTTCAGGTCCGACCTCCTGGCCATCGTTGAGTTCAACGGTGAGAATGGTCGACATCCCGTCGAAGGCGACGGAAAGTTCGCGCACCACGCCGGTGTCGACGCCCTCGATATCTCGACTAATCCGGTCAACGGCTGTCGCGGCCGCGCTATAGGTCGGCTGGAATACCGATCCTGCGGCGATGCCCGCCTCAAGTTTGGCGGCACCACAATCAAATCGGACTGAACTGAACGCAATACCACCGGCGGTTGCCGCGGAACTGAGCGCCGGGACAACCTGCGCGAGCGCCGCATCGGCGTTTTCACACACCAGCCCGGGGACGTTCGCGGCGATGCTCAGCAGCGGTGATTCTCCGGAAGACGGTGGGCCGTAATCGACGGCGACCTGAGCCGAGGCGGCCGATGCGGCCAGGAAAGCCGCCGCCTGCGTGACGCCGAATCCGTAGTGCACCGGAGCGACCTCAAGCGTCTTGTCGGGCGTCAGCATCAGCGTGATTGGTACGTCCTGCATCCCCACCTGCGACGGCGCTATCTCGTCGTGCTTGGCAACGATCGCGCTGATCTGCTCGGCTGTCGCCGAGGCCCGGAGTTCGATCGTGGCCTCATAACTGCGGCGCGTTTCGCTGCAATCATCGACGCATTCCACGGTGTCCGTGACCTGCGCGCTCTTGACCCCCTCCAGGCTGTCGAGGTCTTGTTCGATCTGCGTGGCGATGGCCTGGTCGGGTTGAGTGGGCGCGTCCGAAGGGCTGACCGTGTAGCCGGTGAGGATCCCGGTGACAACGAACCCGAGCAACGCGAGCACGCCAAAGACGATGACAGCGACAGGTCGCTGCGTACCGTCCTCGCGCGTGGCCATCTTCTGTCACCGATCCTCCGAGACACATGACCACCACGGTCGCGTTCTCGCGTTGCCCAACTTGTAGGTAGATATGTGAGTAACCGCAGTCGATAGATAAACCGACTACCACTTGTTTACGGTACTAGCCGATTACGACAAAACCCTGTGATTCGCCAAACTTCACGCGCTCAGATGCAGATATGGCCCGCGCTCGTTCCGAACGCGGGCCATATCTTTTGCTATTCGATTTCCTTCACCATCCACGCGGAATGGTTAGGCCTTTCTTGCCGACTAGGCCGTTCCGCCCGCGACGCCGCCGGGCGTGCCGAGGTCTGGCTTACCCGGCACATCCGGGACGATGCCGGTGCCACTCACGTGGTCGATACCTGTTCCGACCTCATCGGCGGCCACGGTCACCGGCTCACTCTTCGGCTCGCTGTGGAACGCGAAGTGGAAGTCGAGCAGCCCGTTCTTGTCGGCCGACAGGATGTCCTTCACCTCAAGCGACTTGCCGTCAGCGTCGATGACGTCGACAGTGATCGCCGAACCCGACGGAAGTTCGCCGTACAGAATCTTCTCCGAGAGCTGGTCCTCGATATCGCGCTGAATCGTGCGACGCAGCGGACGAGCGCCCATGACCGGATCGAAACCGCGACGCGCGAGCAGGTTCTTCGCCGCGTCGTTCAACTCCAGCGTCATGTCCTTGGCAGCGAGCTGCTGACCGACACGACCGATCATCAAATCGGCCATCTCGACGATCTGATCCTGGGTGAGCTGGTGGAACACGACGATGTCGTCGATACGGTTGAGGAACTCCGGACGGAAGTTCTTCTTCAACTCGTCGTGCACCTTGAGCTTCATCCGCTCGTAGTTCGACTCATCGCCCTGCCCCGACTGGAAGCCGAGACCGACCGCCTTCGCGATGTCCTTCGTGCCGAGGTTGGTCGTCAGGATCAGCACCGTGTTCTTGAAGTCGACGATGCGTCCCTGGCCGTCGGTCAACCGACCCTCTTCCAACACCTGCAGCAGCGTGTTGAAGACGTCCGGGTGCGCCTTCTCGATCTCGTCGAACAGCACAACGGAGAACGGCTTGCGGCGGACCTTCTCGGTCAGCTGGCCACCCTCGTCGTACCCGACGTAGCCGGGAGGAGCGCCGACCAGGCGCGAGACTGTGTACCGATCGTGGAACTCGGACATATCGATCTGGATCAACGCGTCCGGGTCGCCAAACAAGAACTCGGCAAGCGCCTTCGCGGTCTCGGTCTTACCGACACCGGACGGGCCGGCGAAGATGAACGAACCGCCGGGACGCTTCGGATCCTTCAGACCGGCGCGGGTACGACGGATCGCCTGCGAGACAGACGTGACGGCGTCGTCCTGCCCGATGATCGTCTTGTGCAGCTCGGCCTCCATGCGCAGCAGGCGAGTCGTCTCTTCTTCGGTCAGCTTGAAGACCGGAATGCCGGTCCAGTTGGCCAGGACCTCGGCAATCTGCTCCTCATCGACCTCGGAGATGACGTCCAGGTCGCCCTGGCGCCACTGCTGCTCGCGCTCGGTCTTCTGCTCCTGCAGCTTGCGCTCGTCATCGCGCAGCTTCGCGGCGCGTTCGAAGTCCTGCGCGTCGATAGCCGACTCCTTATCGCGGCGTACGCCGGCGATCTTGTCGTCGTACTCGCGCAGGTCCGGCGGCGCGGTCATCCGCTTGATCCGCATCCGGGCCCCGGCCTCGTCGATCAGGTCGATCGCCTTGTCCGGCAGGAAACGGTCGGAGATGTAGCGGTCGGCCAACTGTGCGGCCGCGACCAGCGCGTCATCGGTGATCGAGATGCGGTGGTGCGCCTCGTAGCGATCGCGCAGACCCTTCAGGATCTCGATGGTGTGCTCCAACGACGGCTCGCCGACCTGGATCGGCTGGAAGCGGCGCTCAAGAGCGGCGTCCTTCTCCAGGTGCTTGCGGTACTCGTCGAGGGTGGTCGCACCGATCGTCTGCAGCTCACCGCGGGCCAGCATCGGCTTGAGGATGTTGGCGGCATCGATTGCGCCTTCGGCGGCACCTGCGCCGACGAGCGTGTGGATCTCGTCGATGAACAGGATGATGTCGCCGCGGGTGCGGATCTCCTTGAGCACCTTCTTTAGGCGCTCCTCGAAATCACCGCGGTAGCGCGAGCCGGCGACCAGAGCGCCGAGGTCGAGCGTGTAGAGCTGCTTGTCCTTCAGCGTCTCGGGGACGTCGCCATTGACGATCGCCTGGGCCAAGCCCTCGACGACCGCGGTCTTGCCGACGCCAGGTTCGCCGATCAGCACGGGGTTGTTCTTGGTGCGACGGCTCAGCACCTGCATCACGCGCTCGATTTCCTTCTCGCGCCCGATGACCGGGTCGAGCTTGCTCTCGCGCGCGGACTGGGTCAGGTTGCGGCCGAACTGGTCGAGCACCAGGCTCGAGGACGGCGTGCCCTCCTGCGGAGCGCCGGCGGTCGCGGTCTCCTTGCCCTGGTAGCCCTGCAGCAGCTGGATGACCTGGGTGCGCACGCGGTTGAGCTCGGCGCCCAGCTTCACCAGCACCTGAGCCGCGACACCCTCGCCCTCACGGATGAGGCCAAGCAGGATGTGCTCGGTACCGATGTAGGTGTGGCCCAACTGCAGCGCCTCACGCAGCGACAGTTCGAGGACCTTCTTGGCGCGCGGGGTGAAGGGAATGTGCCCGGACGGCGCCTGCTGACCCTCGCCGATGATCTCCTCGACCTGCGAGCGCACAGCCTCGAGGGAGATGTTGAGCGACTCCAGAGCCTTCGCGGCGACGCCCTCGCCTTCGTGGATCAGCCCGAGCAGGATGTGCTCGGTACCGATGTAGTTGTGCGAGAGCATGCGGGCCTCTTCTTGCGCCAGCACGACGACACGACGGGCCCGGTCTGTAAAGCGTTCAAACATGCGTCAGTCTCCTTATGAGACCGCCCCCTAGGAAGCTGCGCCCAAGGGCACGAGGCGGTCATCCCATTAAACGACGCATAGGGCCGAGTTTCTTCCGTTGTGGCGCTCGGATGGGTACGCCACAAGCGAACGCCCTTATTCCCACCGCTGCTTCCCGACAGTTCTGCCCCACGGCGGGGCAGATTCGGAGCCGGTTCGGGGCCGCGGCGGTGCCCGCTCGGGCCGCGCGGGGTCGGTTCGAGCTCCCGCCGCGGTGCCAGTTCGGAGCCGCCGCCACATCCTGGCGGCAGATGTTGAACCGTAGTCGGTTCAACATCTGCCGTCGAAACCCGCCACCATCTGGCTCGCACCTCACCGTCATCGATTGCGGGAGCCCCACCGGCGACCAAACAGAGATGCCGGGCCGCCAGTGTCCGCGTCCAACCCACTAACCTGCGCGCCGCCGTACGCCCGCGCCGCCGCCGCACACCGTGCGACGTACACCCCACGGGCTCGTCAGCGGACTTGCCGCTGACGGGCGGACTTCCCCAATCCACAGCGGGGATCTTTCCCGGCTTCCACCCACGATCCCCACTCGCGGCCCCAGAACCCGCCCTCGATCGACAGCGCTGACCGAGCCGTCCCGGCTCCCGCCCGCTAACCCCACTCGCGACACCGAAGACCCGCCCCCGATCGGCAGTGCTGACCTGGCCGGCCACCCGTTCTCGGCTCCCGCCCGCTAATCCCACGCACAACGCCAAAACCCCGCCCTCGATCGCCGGCGCTGGCCCGACCGGCCGCCGTACACCGTCCGCCGCGGATCGCGAACGCGCTTCCCGCTACCGGGCGGACTTCCCAATCCACAGTGGGATCTTTCCCAGCTCCCGCCCGCTAACCCCACTCGCGACACCAAACCCCGCTCCCGATCGCCTGTGCTGACCTGACCCAGGCGCCGTACGCCCTCTGCTGCGGGCCGGCCGCACGCCGTCTGCCGCGGGCTGCGGTGCTCCGCATCCGTCAGCCGCGGCCGGCAAACGGCATTCCGGCGGCGATCACCATCAGTTCGGGCACCGCGACCGTATTGGGGAGGGCGATGACGTCGCGGATCATGGCCACGAGGTGCTCCGGGTCGAACGTTGGTTCGGCGCGGCGGGTGCCGTCGGGCTGCGGGGCCTCGATCATGCCGCTGGTCATCGCGGTTGCCGCGTTGCCGATGTTGAGTTCCGTCGCGGTGATCTGATGCGCCCGTCCGTCGAGGTTGATCGAGCGGGTCAGTCCGGTAATCGCGTGCTTCGTGGTCGTGTAGCCAATAGATCGCGGGCGCGGGACTCGAGCCGAGATCGAGCCGTTGTTGATGACCCGGCCACCGTCACCCTGCTCCTTCATCCGCTTGATGGCTTCGCGGGCGCAGTAGACCGAGCCCGAGACATTGGCAGCGAGGATGGTGTCCCAGTCCTCGTCGGTAACCTCATCGATCGACGCAGGGCGGCCGAACACTCCGGCGTTGTTAATAAGGACATCGACGCGGCCGAACTGCTCGTCGACGGCCGCGAACAGGCGGCGCACGGAATCCGGATCGCGAACGTCGGTCGGCACACATACCGCGTTGGGGTCCTTGCCCGCTGTCTCACAGAGCGCATCTTCGCGGCGTCCGGCGAGTGCAACGCGATGTCCAGCGGCGAGAAGGCCACGTGTTAGTACGCGACCAATCCCGCTACCCGCGCCGGTAATGACGATGACCTTCGAAGCGCTGCCCATGTGTGGAGCGTATCGGTGGATCGGACTAGGCCGAGGACCATACTGAAGTCCGCCCCGCACAGCGGGGAAGACCCGGGGTCTTCCCCGCTCCAGGATACGGCCACTGAGCAGGGCGAATGTTCGGACCGAGAAAACCGCTCGCGGTCATCATGCTCACGAGCAGTGCATCATCGGGAAGCAGCGTGACCAGCACTCCGTCGGGCTGGCTCTACTCGCATATGGGCGCCCGCGAGGCTGGCGCTGATCTACGAGAACGCAGACTCCGGCCTGGCCGGCCGGTTCGTCACAACGGTTCACCTACAGGAGATCATGGGAATAGACCGTAGTGCTGCCACGGTCCGGTGTTGCGCTCCTGCGATCGCCTAGCGCGTCGGAACGCTCGAACAACCCGGGCACGCGTCTCTCGCGGATCAATCAACTCATCAAAGTTGAAGACGCCCGCCGCAGGAAAGGGTCCAGCATCCGAGCTTATGCTCGATTCGAACTCGGCTCGGACGGCCGACGCATCCTTACCGCCGGCGATTTGGCTCTTAAACGCAGCGTCGACACCGCCTGCGACCGGCAGTGACCCAAACTCTGCCGAGGGCCAGCACAGAGTCGCACTCTGTCCGCCTCCAGGTCCATTCATCGCCGCGGCGCCCATTCCGTATGCCTTACGAATAAGCACGGTGACGTTCGGGACCCGAGCGTGAGCTGTCACCCACGCGACGCGCAGGCCACGCTTTAAGATCGCTTGCCTCTCGGTTTCGGGGCCGACCATGAGTCCGGGTACGTCGACGAGGAAGACCATTGGGATGTTGAATGAGTTACACAGCGAGATGAAATGGACCGCCTTGTCGGCCTCGTCGCCTGTCATAGCTCCGGCCCGGACCTTTGGTTGGTTGGCGACGATACCTACCACGTGGCCATCCATTCGGGCCAAGCACGTGATGAGCGACTTTCCGAACGTCGGCTGGATCTGGAATACCGAATCGTGATCGACAATCCGATCGACGATCTGCTGCATGTCGTACGGCGCCCGACGGTTTCGCGGGACGATATCCAACAACTCGTCGTCCGCCCGCCATGGATCATCCGTCGGCGCCACCACCGGGGGCAGTTCGTCGCAATTTAGCGGCATAT
Source organism: Cumulibacter soli (assembly GCF_004382795.1). Lineage (NCBI taxonomy): Bacteria > Bacillati > Actinomycetota > Actinomycetes > Geodermatophilales > Geodermatophilaceae > Cumulibacter > Cumulibacter soli. The sequence continues at coordinate 451,972 of NZ_SMSG01000001.1, forward strand.
AGCTCAGATAGCGACGAATCTGAGCAATCGCGTCCGCGTCATCTTCTGCCGCATTATCGACAACCCCTGCTGTTTCGACGGCGATCTTGTACCCACCAAGGTCGATCTTGTCGATGTCAAGGCCGAGGGCCGCCTTGACCAGCGGCGGGCCGCCGGTGAACAGTGCACCTTCGCCTTTCGACATGATCTTGAAATCGCACAAGGGAACCTCGAGCGCAGGATCGCCGCCGAGCCCTCCTAATACAGCGCCAACCTGCGGAACGATGCCAGCCAGTCGAGACTGCACCAAAAAGTGCGACGAATCGGGCCATCCAGCGAGGATTGCTTCCTGCCCGCGCGCGCCAGCCCCATCCAGCAAGTACACGATCGGAAGTCGCTCGCGACCCGCTAGCTCCTTCAGTCGATTGCGTTTCTGGATGCCAACCGACCCGGTCGAGCCGCCAAGGACTGTGAAGTCTTCGGAGAACGCGAACGCCGGGCGACCGTCAATCAGCCCAGAAGCAGTCACCACACCATCGGCCGGGGCATGAAAATCCTTGAGGTGACGCCGCGTGCCGGCGTGATCTGCGAGAATTCCAATTTCTTCCATCGTTCCGCGATCAAACAGTAAGTCCATCCGCTCACGAGCGGTCAGCTTCCCACGCGCATGTTGACGATCGATACGCTCCTGGCCGCCCATCTCAAGCGCACGCTGCCGCAGCGAATTAATCCGCTCGACCTCGGGGCGCCATCCCTCGGCGACAGACCCTGATTCCCTACGACCTACCGACAATTTGTTGCCTCCCTGATATGACAAGTTTCTTGGAGCGCTGACGCGCACATCGTTTCAGCCGCCGGTTTACGGCGTATATGGATACTTCGGCGGGCCCAACTGCCTACGAAGAACCGGTTGCGCATCAGCCACGAACTCACGTATCAGGCGAGGTGATTCAGCCGGATCGATGATGTCCTGCCCTGTCGCTTCGGCTGTGCGGAAGGGAGAAGCGATGTTATGCAACCGCTGCTCAATCTCCCTTTCCTTCGCCAGAGGGTCCTCGGCCGCCTCGATGATCGAACGGAACGCGGCCTTTGTGCCACCGCTGATATGCATTGATCCCCACCGCGCCGATGGCCACGCGTAGCGACGGAACATACCGGTCGAGCGGTGATGGGTCTGACCTCCCACGCCAAACAATCGGCCGACGATGATCGTCAGCCACGGCATCCGTGAATTCACCGTCCTCCACACCAATTGCGCGCCAGCGACTTCAATTCCCGCGCGCTCAGAATCGGGGCCTACAAGCACACCCGGCTCGTCAGGCAGAGTGATCATCGGGAGGTGGAAGAGGTCGCATAACTGCAATAGGTGAACCGCCTTGCGACCCGCGGCGACGTCCGTGGACCCTCCAAGGAATCGGGTGTTGTTGGCCATGATCCCTACGGGCAGGCCGTCTATCCTCGCCAGACCTGTGATCCTCGACCGACCATAGTCAGGGGCAAGTTCAAAGAACGAGTCCGCGTCAACCACGGCCTTCAGCATCCTGCGCGCGTCTCCTGGCCGCCGAGGGTCTTCTGGGACTACATCGCGCAACACCTCAGGCGCAAACTCAGGGTCGACCGGCTCGGCTCTAGGAGGCATCTCGTGCACGTTCGATGGCAGATAAGACAGGAAGCGCTGAATCTGCCGCAGCGCGTCCTCCTCGCTCGACGCCACGTTGTTAACTGACCCGCTGAGCCGGGTGTGTATCGCGGCGCCACCCAGGGTTTCCTTGTCGATATCGAGTCCCAGCGCCGCCTTCGCGACGGGTGGCCCACCAGGGAACAACTGCGAACTGCCCTCAACCATCACATTGAAATGAGCCAGAGTGGCATATATTGCTGGCAATCCGGCGGTGGGGCCCATCAGCGCCGACACCACTGGAACTTCCTGCATCATTTCAACATCGGTGTGCACCCACATGTTGGCGTCCGGCACATAAGTTCGGCCGAGTTCAAGGAAGTGCGCAACACTGCCGCCACTAGCGTCCAACAGTCGAATGTACGGAACTTGCCACTCCTGCGCCCGTTCAGCCGCCCGCAACTCGTACCCGAGGAGCCCACCCGTTGTGCTCGCACCGCCACCTGAGCCGCCCCGCACGGTGAAATCTCCCGCGTTCACCATCACAGTCCGGCCATCGATCTTGCCCGCACCATTAACTTCCGCCTTCGGCACGAAGTCCTTCAGTTCCCCGCCGTCGTCGTAGGTCCCAGTCCCGCACAGTAGCCCGAACTCACGAAAGCTTCCTTCGTCAACGAGAAAATCGATACGCTCTCTGACCGTCAACTTTCCTTGAGCGTGTTGCCGCGAGATTCGTTCCTCGCCGCCCATCTTCCTGGCCAGCTCTCGTCGACGTTCAAGTTCGCTCAGCGCTTTCTCCCATGCCATTTCTTCAGCTACCTCGTCTCATTGATTTGCGTTGCCGTACGGGAAACCCGGCGGAATTTTCGGCGTCGACCGGTTGTGTTCTGATCTGGATCCAGAATGTCTTGAAGGGCATCGCCCAGCGAGTTGAATGAAAGAACAGTAAGCCCAATTGCCAATCCTGGGATGTAAATCATCTCGGGCCGCTGACCGATGAACTGGAACGCGGATTGAAGCATCGATCCCCAACTCGGCGTCGGCGCTTGTACGCCGAGACCCAGGAAACTAAGACTTGCCTCAGCCAATAGAGCCGTCCCCATCATCAACGCCGTCTGCACAATCAATGGTCGGAGCACATTCGGGATGATGTGTCGACGAATGACACGTGCGCTAGACGTTCCGTACGTGAAAGCGACGGTCACGAAGAGACGCTCTTTAACCGCTAGCACCTGACCACGCGCAAGCCGCGCCAAGACCGGCGAGAACACGATGCCGATAGCGATCATCGCATTCGTCAAACCAGGACCAAGCGCCGCGCCAACACCTACTGCCAGAACTAACGCGGGGAAGGACAGTATCGTATCGACAACGCGCATCAGTACCGCGTCCACCCATCCGCCGAAGTATCCTGCGACGATTCCGAGCGGAATGCCGATTGCCGCGGCGACAGCGGAAGATATGAGCGCCGCAAACAAGGATATCCGAGCGCCGTATACAACCCTCGCCCAAAGGTCGCGACCTAGGTCATCCGTGCCCAGCCAATGCGCCCCAGACGGACCTTGCATTATCGCTGTCAGGTCCTGGGTCGCGGGATCGATCCCCCTAGATACCCACGGCGCAAACACCGCCGCGAAAACCACCAGCACCACGAACACCGAACAGCCCAGCGTCATCGGGTCTCGGAACGCGCCCAACCAAGGCCGTCGAACGCGGCGGCTAGATGGCTCGACCACGGGCTCTAGTGTCGCAGCCTTCGTATCCTCTGTCATTGGATCACCGAATCCTTGGGTCGACCAGACGATAGGACAGGTCAACGATCACGTTCGTCATAATCACGATCACAGCCATAACCAGGACGACGCCCTGAATTACGACCATGTCTTTCTTTAGCGTTGCCCCCATAATCAAGCTTCCCAGCCCTCCGAGCCCAAAGATCGTGTCGATAACGACCGTCGCACCGAGGAAACGATTAATTTGCAAGCCCACGATAGTCAAGAGCGGAACACCCGAGTTTTTCAGTGCGTGCCGAATAACGCGGCTGCGCGACAACCCCTTCGCATACAGCGTGCGGACGTAGTCCGAATTCAGTGCCTCGATCATCGCCGAACGTAATTGACGCGCTATTTCACACGCTCCGACAATCCCCATCGCGAAGCTCGGAAGTATCAGATGACGAAGGTAGTCGACGGGTGACTGGCTAATCGGAACGTATCCCGTAGCCGGAAGCATATTGCCTTGGACAGCGAACAGAGAGACCAAGACCAAACCGAACCAGAACGTTGGCATTGCCATGAGCACAGATACGAGCGTCGAAACTGTCCGATCTGCCGCCCGTCGGGCGTATGCTCCCGCGATCAGCCCGGCAGGAATCCCAATCACCAGTGAGAATACTAACGCAAGAGCGACCACGCTAACGGTGATGAATATCGTTCGCCCGATCGCGACGTTCACCGACTCACCAGTTAAGAACGAGTTTCCGAGGTCACCGCCCAGGAGGCTCATTAGCCAGTCCCAATACTGCACAATGAGCGGCTTCTCTAGACCCATTTGTTCCCTAAGGGCGGCGATGATTTCGGGAGTGGCACTTTCGCCGGCAATCGCGACCGCGGGATCTCCTGGCACGAATTGCACCAGGAGAAACACGACGACCGACGCAATAAATAGGGTCGGTATGACCGGGACAAATCGGCGAAGCAGGGTGCCGGCCACTATTCCCCTCCTTTCGTCACCAAATTACCTAGCATTCCATGTCACTCGCTAACGCAAAGAAAGCTGACATCCACCTTGCCATACAGCCCTGACTCAAAGCCCCCGACATTAGTGGACAACACAGTGGTAATAGGAATGAACACTAACGGAAACGCAAGCGCCTGATCTTCAATCAGTTCAACCAGAGGTTTGTACGCTTCGGCCCGATCTTCGACCTCCGGAGATTGCTGACCAGCTTCAATCATTGCGTCGACATCATGACCTTCGGGCTCAAAGTCACCTGCGTTATAGAACCCGCCCGGAGAAACGATGCTTTTGAACGTATCCGCTGGGTCTGGACGTCCGCTCCAACCGGCAATATAGAGTTCGCCATTCTTATTAGCAAAGAAATCGTTGGTAGCGGTGCCTACTTCCTGTGACACAAGTTCAAGTTCCACTCCAACATCTTTAAGCATCGCCTGAATCAACTGGGCACGACGATCCGCACCTGCAGCTGGGTACCACAGCGCTGTAATCTTCGAGCCCGCCAATCCCGAACTCTCAGCGAGATCCTTTGCCGCTTCAGGGTCGTAAAAGTTGTCGGTAAGACCATCCTGATAGGCCCAATAGTCTGTTGGAAACAATTGCGTCGCCGGCTCGCCCTTGCCGAGATATAATGTGTCGTTTAACGCCTCGGTATTGATAGCCGCTCGCAACGCCTGGCGCGCTTCGAGGTTATTGAAAGGCGCCTTGTTCGCGTTGACGTAGAGATAATCTCCGAACACTGACGGGTCTGTATGGACTGCCAACCCCGAATTAGTCGATAGAGTTTCGGTAAACTGCAATCCTACATTTAATGCCGCATCTGTCTGACCACTCTGCAGCGAGTTCACCACGGTCTGCCCATCAGTGAGATAAGTCAGCTTCACATCATCCAGGTACGGCATGTCGGTCTGCCAGTAGTTCTCGTTTTTCGTCAGCTCCAACGACGTACTCGGCGCATAATTAGATACTTCGAAAGGGCCTGTGCCTACCGGATGTAGCCCGAATTGCTGATCCCCTTTTTCCTCGATCGCCGTCGGAGAACTCATCATGCCTGCACGATCCGCGAAGATTAGCGGCAAGGTCGTGTCGGGCTTGCTGAGATGAATGGTGACGGTGTTTTCGGCCGTCGCTTCGATCGAATCGATCGATGTGAGGTTCGCGGCTACGGTTGAGGTCGGGAGAGTGCGCGCGCGCTCCAAATTGAACTTCACGGCCTCTGCGTTGAACGGCGTTCCGTCGTGGAACTTCACTCCGGTTTGCAGGGTCAGCACGAGGGTCTTGTCGTCCGGATACTCCCATTTTGTTGCCAGCCCCGGTTCGGGTGCCATATCGACTGATAGATTCACGAGACGGTCGAAGATCGGATACAGCGACATATGATCATTGCCCGCTCCGCCCTGGATCGGGTCCAGGGAGCTAGGTGGATTCGGTAGGTTCGCATTCAACGTGCCGCCAGTTGTTGCCGCGTCACATGTCGGCACCTCACCCGCGGCGGCATTGCTCGACTCGCCGCCACAAGCTGCCAATGTTGTCAGTGCCACCGCAGTCACCACGACGAACGAAGCGCGGCTGCGCCTAACCCGGGTATTACTGGAAAGCCTGGTCATTCTCTTTCTCCTTCGCGGTCACTTCTTCTCTTTGGGCATGTACAGACCCGTCCGCAGATGCGGACGTCGAGTTTGTGCCTTCACCTGCTAGTTCAAGTTCACCGACGAAATGACACGCAGCCGTGCGTCCGGCGCCGGCATCAGCCAAAGGCGGAGGCGTTGAACAGACCTCTTTTGCGTAGACGCATCGAGTCACGAATCGACATCCCCGCGGAGGATCAAGGGGACTCGGAATCTCGCCCGACAGGACAATCCGCGTCTTGGTGCGAAGCCTGCTGGGTAGCGCCTGAGGCTCGGCTGACAAAAGCGCGCTCGTGTAGGGGTGTTGCGGGTATTTAACCAAATCGTCGGCCGAGCCCGTCTCGACGAGGCCGCCGAGGTACATGACGCCAACTTTGTGGCATACCCGAGCGACGACGCCGATATCGTGCGAGATAAAGAGGTAGGCCAAGCCCCGCTCATCTTGAAGGTCCAGCAGGAGATTAAGGACTTCCGCCTGAACGGACACATCGAGCGCCGACACAGCCTCGTCGCACACCAGGACGTCCGGATCTAGCGTTAACGCACGAGCGATATTTACCCGTTGCCGTTGGCCTCCCGACAACTCTCGCGGTCGGCGCGAACCATGCTGTTCACTTAACCCCACTCGCTCCAGAGCCTCGCCGACCTTTCGGAGGATTTCGTTCCGTCCGAGTCGGCCTTGCACCACGAGCGGCTCGGCGACCGCTGCCCTGCAAGTCAGATGTGGATCCAACGCCTCCGAGGGATCCTGGAAGATCATCTGCATCCGCGGCGCGATCGCTCGACGCGCCCTGCGGGTCATCTTGCCGATCTGACTGCCATCGAGCGCAACCGATCCTGAAGATAATGGCTCGATTCCCATCACAGCTCGCGCCAGAGTTGACTTTCCAGAGCCTGACTCTCCGATGATTCCGAGCGTTTCCCCCTTGTGCAAGGCAAATGACACACGGTCAACCGCGTGCAGGACGCGCCCCCTACTTAGTTTGAAGTCAACGCTCACGTCGCGAACCTCTAGAAGTGCCGCAGTTCGGTCTACCGCTCCGCCCTGCTCCAAATCAGTCACGTTGCCCGCCCTTCGATCGGCGTCGAGGTAGGCGCAACATCAACAACCCCGCTCAGCTGGAGTTCCTCAGCCCGGGCACACCGCACGAAACGACTGCCAACTTGCCGAAGCCCTGGATGCGCTGAAATACACTGGTCGATGACATGGCTACACCTGGGACCGAACCGACATCCGGCAGGCATCGCATCAAGCGCCGGGACACGACCCGGAACGCTATGCAGGCGTCCTCGGTCTCCGCCCGCCCGGGGGATTGAAGCCAACAAGCCCGACGTGTAAGGGTGCAATGGGACCTCGAGCAAGGGATCGACCTCGCCGGCCTCGATTACTTCGCCTGCATACATGGTCATGACGCGACTGCACAGTTCTGAGATCACTGCCAGGTCATGGGAGATGAAGAGCACTGCGGTTTGGTGTTCCGTGCTCAAATCACGGATGAGATCGAGAATCTGAGCTTGGATCGTGACGTCCAGGGCAGTTGTCGGTTCATCGGCGATTAGAAGCTGCGGGTTACAGGCCAGCGAGATCGCAATCATCACGCGCTGGCGCATACCCCCCGAAAGTTGATGCGGGTAGTCCTTAATTCTTGACGCCGCCATCGGTATGCCCACGTCGTCAAGTAGGGATATAGCTCGCTTCCGTGCCTCCCCCTTGGAGATCTTCCGGTGTGCCTTCAACGTCTCAATAAGTTGCTGCTCGATCGTGTACACCGGATCGAGCGCCGTCAACGGGTCCTGGAAGATCATCGCAATCTTCTCGCCGCGTAGCGTGGTTAATGCTTTCGGACCTGCGCTTAGGAGATCAGTCCCGTCGAGCACCGCAGAGCCGGAAACCCTGCTGGAACTTTCCGGGAGCAATCCCATCATCGCCATTCCAGTAACCGATTTCCCGCTTCCACTTTCTCCGACCAACCCCAGTATCTCGCCCGGACTCATTTGAAAGGAAACATCTCGAACGGCAGTCACCGACCCGTTCGGCGTCGCGAATTCCACCGTGAGATCGCGCACGTCGAGGAGTACCGGCTTTTGTTCGTCAACACTCGGTTCGCTAATTTTTATCGGCATTGGCACTCCTAAAATCTGGGCGCGCTGAGGCAGTCACTCCATGCCTATCTCGGATAGGACGGCCTGCGTGTCTTCGCCCAGAACCGGTATTCTGAGCCGGCGCTGAGATTGTGAGAGACCAACATTCGTCCACGGACCGGGTACGTTTATTTCGCCTCCCGATGGCGCAGTAACGGTCACGAGATCACCGTCGTCGCGATCGAGCGCCGCGATCGCAGCCTCAGCGCTGGTTAGGATCGCCCCGCAAGTAATTCCGTTCTTATCCATCAGCGCGATCACGTCATCGCGATCGCGACGTACAACCCAGTCGGCTATCAGGTTTTCGGTTTCGACTCGGTGTTCCTGAAGCACGACCTCGTACGGTAAGTTCGCGATATCGCCCTGCAGTCCGATGAGGTTTCTGAATTGTTCCCACTTTTTCCGACCGAGTGGGGCTAAAATCACGTGGCCACCGTCAGCCGTCTGGTAGGAGCGAGTTAACGCCGTGGGAACTAGGTTTCCCACACGTGGCAAAGGCTGCCCCTTGAGCGCCACGTGGTATGCATGAGCCACGGTTGCGGTATACGCATGAAGCATGCTGACATCGACAAGTTCACCGCTACCTGTGAGATCGCGTCTGCGAAGAGCCATCATGGTCCCTAGGGCCGCGTTGTAGGCCGCGATGTGATCGGGGAGGAAGGCACCCACGAGGATCGGACCCGAATCAGCGGTTCCTGTGTAGTCCGGGATACCGCTCAAAGCCTGAATTGTGGTGTCAAGTGCTCGCCGATTTGGATTCTTGGCGTTCTGGCCGAATCCCGTCACGTGGGTCATGACGATTCGCGGATTGATTGCATGCACATCGTCAAAGCCGAACCCCAACCTCGTCGGCACATCCCGCGTGTAGTTCGTGAGCAAGACGTCGGACTGAGCGATCAACCGTTTCAATGCCTCCGAGCCTCGTGGCGACTTCAGGTCCAGGGTGATACTCCGTTTTCCGCGGTTATGCGATGCGAAGTACACGCTGTCGTCCCCATCAAGTGGCAATGCAAGCCGCGCAAGTTCGCCGTCTGGCGGCTCAACCTTAATCACGTCAGCTCCGTGATCTGCCAATATTTGGCCGCAATGGGGACCAGCAATAGCGTGGGTAAGCTCGACGACCCGTATTCCGTCTAGCGCAGCGATCTCTGACACGAACTCATTCCTCTCAGCTCAAGCATTTCGATAACAACCTGTGCTCAGCGAAGCCGCCGCTAGTCCATTACCAGGAGCAGCGTGTCTTGCTCAACCACGTCGCCTTCCGAAACTGGAAGTTCGCGAACGGTGCCGGAGGTCGGCGCATGCACAGGTATTTCCATCTTCATTGATTCAAGGATCAATAGCACGTCGTCCGCGTTAACAGCCTGCCCAACGGAGACCTCAAGTCGCCACACGTTTCCCGGCATTTCCGATCGAACTTCATGAGTCATTTTTCTTCCTTCTTTGGTTTTCGAGCATTCCAGGTTACGAAGTTGCGATCGACGATCTGGCTATCTTGTCGACCACGCTTGTCTCGTAATTACCGGCACAGAAATCGTCATGTTCAAGTAACGCGGCGAGGAGCGGGAGGTTCGTACGGATTCCTTCCACCCGGAAGGAATCGCACGCCGCACGTGCGCGCCGCAGACAGTCCCCACGGGACTCTCCCCAGACGATCAACTTCGCAAGCATCGGGTCGTAGAAATGTGAAACCACACTGCCTGCGCGATAGCCGGATTCGACGCGAATTCCGTCACCAACCGGCTCTTTCCATTGGGTGATCCGCCCCGGAGACGGTATGAACCTAATGGGGTCCTCCGCGTAAAGACGAAGCTCGATCGCGTGCCCCTCGTTTATGACAGATTTAGGATCGAAGCTGAGCGACTGGCCTGCGGCGATCCGCATTTGCTGCTCCACCAGATCGACGCCCGTAACCATCTCCGTGATCCCGTGCTCGACCTGAAGACGGGTGTTCATCTCGAGGAACGAGAACTCTCCCGTGTCGTTGTCCAGCAGAAACTCGATCGTGCCGGCATTGGCGTAGTTTGCGGCACGGACCGCAGCAGCTGCTAGCGATTGCATCGATTCCCGTGTACTGGCCGCGAGACGTGGCGCCGGTGTTTCCTCAACGATTTTCTGATTCCTGCGCTGGACCGAACAGTCGCGTTCACCAAGGGTGACCACCTCTCCATCTCCCCACCCGAGTATCTGGACTTCGATGTGGCGGGCACGCGTCACGAACCGTTCGACCATCACTCGCTCGTCACCGAAGAAGCGGGCCGCCGCCGCAGATGCGGACTCATAAGCCGCACGCAACTCCACTTCATCGCTCGCGACAGCCATGCCGATCCCACCCCCGCCAGCGACCGCTTTGACGATCACGGGATATCCGACTTCGCGCGCAGCTGTAATGCTCGCATCGAGACTGTCTAAGACAGTCGTGCTTCCTGCCGCAACAGCAAGACCGACGCTCGCCATGTGGTTCCGCGCACTGACTTTGTCGCCGAGCAAGCGGATCGACTCCGCACGCGGACCGACCCAGGTCAACCCCGCATCAGTCACTGCTTGAGCGAAATCCGGGTCTTCCGATAGGAAGCCGTATCCGGGATGCACCGCGTCCGCACCGCAAACGCGCGCGGCTTCCAGAATTGCCGCGACGTTCAGGTAGGTTTCGCTGGCGGCCGAACCCGAGAGATTCACAGCCTTGTCAGCTTCCTCCATATGTGGAAGCCCTTCGTCCACGTCGCTGTAGACCGCGACAGTCGAAACCCCAATCGCCTTAGCGCTCCGCATTATCCGCCGCGCAATGGCTCCCCTGTTGGCAACCAGTATCCGCTCGAACGGCTTGCCCAGCTCAGGGTTCGTCTTGGCAAGCTCGGCGGTTCGTCGGCCCTTCGTGAGTTCGTCCACGGGATTCTCTCAACCAGCCCTTCCACGTGATGTGAGTCCAAAAAAGAACCGCCCACTGCGCGGACTAGTCCAGCACCTCAGCGACCGCGGGCGATAAATATGACGAGGTATGCAAGAGAGACTCGCATCTCACTATGACGTGTGTCAACACCATGATCGCCATTATTTGGCGGATCTGTGCGCCATGACCAACAGATGACTCCGCGCTGGCGTCATTTATGATCCTGAAATGCCTCCTAAGTTGACAGTTAGTCAACTTGGTTCCTACGATCATGCCGTCCGTTCGACCCTGTTACGGTCGCGAGGTGAATGGATCATCAAAAAAGAAGAGCAGCCGAGGTGTCGGGCCAGTCACCGTGCGCGGTGAGGCCCGCAAACTTGTACTGATAAGGGCCGCTCGCGAGGAATTCGAGAGCAACGGCTTCTTTCACACGCGGATCGGAGACATCGTGCGTCGCGCTGGCGTCGCCCAGGGCACCTTTTACACGTACTTCCATTCCAAGGAGGCAGTGTTCGAGGCGATCGCAAAGTCAGTCGCAACCGACATGCTCATGTCTCTAGGCGCCGGGCAACGCTCGAACGGGACTCCCTACGAGCGCGCGCGTAGCGCGATGGAACGCTTCGTGGAGTCATACCGGTCGAATGCACGTTGGTTCGCGCTCATTAATGAGGTGACCAACGCAAGTCCTGAGGTTCGGCACCTCCGGCTCCAGATCCGCCAGTCCTTCATCGATCGGCTGGCACGCGGTATCCGGCACCAACAACGTTCGGGCCACGCCGATCCGGATGTTGACGCCGACCTCATGGCCGAGGTGCTCGGTTCCATGGTCGACCATATCTGCGACGTGTGGTTCAACATGGGTCGGGAGTTCGAGGAGGATCGCCTAATCGACCACATAACGCTCGTCTACGCGCGAGCACTCGGTCTGCCGGGACAGCCGAGCGGTCCTCCCTCTACTGGCCCTGATCACAGGACAGGTTAGTACCAGATTCAGGTAGACGGTCCGACCGTCGATTCCCGCTCTGCGGTGGGACGGTCGGACCGCTATTCCGCTGCAAGTCAAGGTATCTCGAGCCAATCTGTCACGCGCGACAAGCACGCTTATGAATATAAGCGTCCACTGCTAGTCCGTGTGGAAGTCACGCAGCGCCAACGCAGGCCCATATTCCGCGACCGCGACAAACCAGCGAGTCGGCATGACCTCGCCGGCCTGGTGACTTCTAGTCGCAGATAGCTCCTGGTGCCGATCTCAACAGCAGTTCAAAGTCAGGAACAGAGGATGGCGTGAGGACATCCTCGACCATCGACGTGATCGCCCACCGGTATGTCCGCCCCGGTCGGATGGTTAGATTCGATGGCTTATGACGTTAGGGCAGGCCCCCTTCACCAGCGCACTCACACAAGTAGTCAGGAATCCGCGCCCGTTAGACAACGGGTTGAGATTCGCGCGTCGCAAGGGGCTCACCGCCACCCAGATCACCAACGGGATACCGGATGTGGGCTCCACGGCCTGGCCGGGCGAGTCGGACGAGCACGCATGTTCACGGACGGCGAGATGCAATGCCTACGAGACGTCGCAGGTACCGTCGCTACTAAGAATCGATATCGAACTTTCGGGAGAGTCAGTCGACTGGCCATGGAGGTGACGGAGCGCGCCGTGGCGGGCGACCCGCACGCCGAAGCGGCACATGCGCTTGTCATTGAAGCCGCCTCGCAAGCGGCCATGTGGCTCATAACCATCACTGACCCTGAACGGCTCATCCTCACCGGCGCGGCAGGCCTCTATCCGGAGCGTTGGCGCAACAAGCTACGAACCCGAATTATGGAACTTGTCGATCCGAATTTCTTCCACGGCGTGCATATCGACTTCACCGAGTTAGGCCGCAGCGCCTGACTACGTGGTGGCATCCAGCCGTACTCGACAATCAGCGCGCAAACGAACTGCATGAGTTCTGAGACCTCCTCCCGCAGGGCGATAAAGTCAACGAGAACGACTCCGATTCGATAGGCGAGGCATGAACGAGGATGGCGAGAAGGCCGCTCCGCGCGGCCGACTGGCGAGCATGCTGCTGGGTGAGGGTCGCGACCCCGACCCCCGGTTCAGCCTCGCGAATGAGCGGACCTTCCTCGCGTGGATCCGCACCTCTCTCGCATTGCTTGCCGGTGGTATCGGAGTCGAGGCATTCGCCCGCGAAGTGTTCCCAGCAGGCGTGCGTCAATGGCTTGCCGTGGGGCTGATCCTGTTGGGGATGCTGCTGAGCGCAACCGCGTCATGGCGTTGGCTGCAGATCGAACGCGCCATGCGACGCACACAGCCGCTACCACTGAGTTTGCCCGCGCTGTGTCTGGCGGTCGGCATCACCCTGGCCGCCGGCATCGTGCTTATCTTCTTCCTGGTGCGTGGCTGATGCAGCACCGCTCAGCCCCTTGGCGAGCCGGCGCATTACCCCAGCACGGCGATCCTGGGCTGCAGCCGGAGCGGACGATACTTTCGTGGGGTCGCACCAACCTCGCACTCACGGTGTGCGCCCTGCTGCTGCTTCGCTGGATACCCGACCACGGACCCGCGCCGGCCGTCATCGCTATCGCCCTGGTCGTCGGTGGCAGCACTCTCTGGTTCATTCAACGACGGCGCTCCTCGCACGTCGTGCACCGCTTCATGCAGGAACGTACGGACCCGGCGGTATATCCCGTACTGGCGTTGACGCTGCTGATTCTCTTGTCGGGCCTCGCGGCGATCCTGATCATCTGATTCGGCCTCAACGCTGGGTTCTGGGGATGCGGGGTTCTGAGGATGCTGGGTTCTCAGTGCGTGACCAGCGCGCGCACAACGGCTAACGTGCTCATAACGCCAATGAGAGAAACGAGTTGCCCGTGAAGTTTGAACTACGCACCTACGTCGCTGCCGAAGGCAAAATGGCCGCGCTGCAGCAGCGCTTCATCGACCACACCATCCATATCTTTCCGCGTCATGGCATGCATAGCGTCGGCTACTGGGTCCGCGAGGATGACCCTTCCGTCCTCGTGTACCTGATCTGGCACGAGGGCGATCCCAAGGCCAACTGGAACTCGTTCAAAGATGATCCCGAGTGGACTTCGGCGCGCGCCGCATCCGAGGTGGACGGCTCGCTCACCGCATCGCTCGAAAGTGTCTACCTCGATCCCGTTGAGGCCCTCGCGATCGGCGATCTGCCGCCGAAGGCCTGAGCGCGACCTCGTTGGTCGACACCGATTGGCGTCGACCAACGAGGTCGTACCATGGTCCCCATGGCCTCATTCACTGATGCCCTAGCGGCGCGCCTGCTGCAGACGCGCCCCTTCGTTCGCGCGCCGATCTGGCTGTTTCGTCATGGATTCGGGCGCCTACTTGGTCCTCGCCTCGTCATGCTCGAACACACTGGTCGTACGTCGGGACGCCCCCGTTATGTGTGTCTCGAGGTCGTCGAACGCCCAAGTGCGTCGTCGCTGATCGTCGTGAGCGGATTCGGTGCACGGGCGCAGTGGTATCGCAACCTCCGCACCAATCCGGAGTGCCGCATCAGTAGCGGACCGCTACGCGATCAGCGCGCGACCGCAAGATTCCTGCCGGATGACGAGGCTGATTCCATACTCGCCAGATATCAGCACAACCATCCGAAGGCGTGGGAGCGATTGCGTGGCGCGATCGAGCACGCCGTCGGACATTCCGTGCGTGGTCTCCCCATGGTCGAACTGTCGTGGGAAACGACTCGGTAAGGAGTCGGTCAGCCTACGTGGCCGGGGCGGGCACGCGGAGATGACGCAGGGCACGAATGTCCTTAAACACTCGCAACCCGCGGCATCTCCAACCCGCTCGTGCCGCGCGTCAGCCGATGACCGAAGGGGCCATATTCGGTTCAATTGCCGAGGCGTGTGAAGCGGGTCGAGCGGTTCTCCGACATAGCCGCCATCGCCTCCCGAGCATCGGATCCGGCGATCGCCGTCCAACCCACGGTGTCGCTGTCAGCGGCGGCATCGCGCAGCGCCATGGCGGCGTGCCGGTACACCAACTGCTTGGTGAAACGCATGGCGGCAGGAGACATGCGTTCGGCCATCCCTTGCACATAGGCAATCGCGGCGTCACGTAACTCGTCGTCCGGCACCACCCGCTGCGCGAACCCAGCGCGCAACGCCTCCTGTGCGGTGATCTTCTCGTGCCGCCAGAACCAATCAAGCGCGTTTCCGGTACCGATTTGGTGGGCCAGCATCCAGGTCACGGTGTGCTCGGCAATCAGTCCGCGCTCCAGGAAGATCGAACGACACCAACCGCTCTCCCCGAAAAACCGCACGTCCGCCGCCGCGGCCAACACCATCCCGCCGCCGGCGGTCGCACCATTGATCGCAGCAATAACCGGCTTATCGACCTCCATCAGGTACGTGAATAGCCCATGCGGATCGGTCTGCTTCGCACCGCGAACCTGACCGGGGCCGGCTTCGGCGTCCGCGGTGGACTTCGCCAGCTCCACGACGTCAAGTCCCGAGCAGAACCCCTTCCCTGCCCCGGTAATCACGATGCCAACCACATCCTTCGATGCGTTCGCTTCGTCCACCGCTGCTCGCAGATCCACCATCATCTGTGGATTGATCGCGTTGAGCTTGCCGGGATTGTCCAAGCTGATGACCGCGACCGGGTCCTCAATCTCCAGAACGATCCGGCCGGTCACAGCACATCACCCTCATAATTGGGATCCGCCAGAACCTCCGGGCTGGTCATGATCATGTGGCGACCGGTCTCATGCCGCAAGTACGCCCGACGCGACAGCGCCGTCGCCTTGCCGAGGTTGTCCTTCATACCGCGGATCGCGGCCGGTTTTGCCGCGGCGAGCGCCTGAACCGCAGTCTCAAGCTCGTCGTCGAAGACCGCATCATCGAACACCTCGCTCACCAGCCCGATCGCCTGCGCCTGCTCGGCGGTGATCTTGCGCGGGCGATACATGATGTCGGCGGCACGCGCCGGACCGAGCTTGTTCGTCAGGCTCCACGCGAGCCCGAGATCGCCCGCAACACCCACATCGAGGAAGGCTGAGTTCAGCCGCGCCGCACTCGACGCGAACCGAAGGTCACACGCCATCGCCAGACCGAATCCCGCCCCGGCGGCGCTGCCATTCAGCCCCGCAACCGTGACGGCGCTGAGTTCGCCGAGCATCGCCGGCAGGTCGAACGGGCGAGGATCGGTCGAAAGATTCACCTGAGAATCGACCGTTTTGCGCCCCTGCAGGCGATCCAAGTCAGCGCCCGGGCAGAAGAACCGACCTTCCTTACCGCCCCGGATCAACAGAACACGCATCGTGCGATAACTGCCGGCTTGTAGCGCGGCCTCCCACAACCCGACCAGCACCTCGGGCGTCATCGCATTCATCGGCGGATTCTCTATGGTGAGCCGCACCAGCGGCGCATCGGCGCTCAGCCGAACGATCCCGCCCTGAAACTCGCTGACGTCGCTACCGGTCATCGATCAATCCCCTCGCCGCGTGGAGTCGTGAGCGCTTATCGATCGCTCAGTCTAGGTGGGACCGTTCTAACACGTCCGCATATCGGGCGGCAACCAACCGCGGCGTACGGCGACGCACCGGAGGGTCCTGCCATAGCCACGTCGAGTGCGAGGTCTCCACAGCGCTGACCTCGCCCCACTCCAGTCGAGCACCGGAGAGGGTGCGGCTATCGGGAGGGGGCTTGACCACGCGAGGGCGAGGCTAACGAAGGAGGCGAAGCCGACGGTTGGGCAACTGCTGAAGCGACGGTCGTCCGAGGTGCGTCGGCTACTGAAGGAGTAACTCAGGCTGGGCCGACAACGCCAGTGAGGATGATGGTTGCGACACGGTCAGCGACCTCGCTCGGCGAGTACTTGCCACTCTTGCGGTACCAGTGAGCCACGCTGTTGCAGGTCGTGATGATCGTGTTCGTGACGACGGCGTCAGCGCTGGCGAACTCGCCAATAGCGTGCCCTTCGTCGAGTATTTCCTGCCAGACGGCTTGAATTCGCTCGCGAATCTTCTGAAGCTCGGCGCGGCGTTCATCACTCAAGGCAGAACGATCCCGCATCTCGATGCTCATTTGCTTCGCGGACCCAACAATCAGTTCGGTCTGGCGCACAATGAGCGTAGTCAGTTTCTCCGTCGGCGGGGCGTCTGAGGCGGCGACTTCCTCGGCGACTTCCAGCACCGCCTTGGTGTAGGTGGACAGGATCACCCACAGCAGTTCTTCCTTCGAACCGATGTGGTAGTACAACGCGCCGCCGCGTAGACCAACTTTCTCGGCAATATCGGAGATCCCGGTGCCGTGGTACCCATCCTTCGCAAAGAGCGTCGTCGCGCCGTCGATGATCCGGTCACGGGTCTCCGCCGTCGTACGGCGCGTAGTCCCGCCCTGCTCCCGAACCATCCTGGCCCCTTTCTCGCTTTTTACGTATCGACCGATACTTAAGCGTACGTGGCGCGGGGCGATTCGGAAGCATTTCAACTCACCTCACACTGTGGTCAGCGCCTCGCTGCCGCGGTCGGCGGGCGTCCCCAGCGCCAAGATCACCAGCACATACAGCCCGGCTGCCACGTCGCCAAGCACGCCCAGCCAGCCGCTTGTTCCGCCCACGCCGCCCCATCCCACGTATGCGCCCCAGCCGAGGTAAAGCAGCGGCTGCAGCGGCATGACCAGCAGCACGCCGAGCCATCCGACATCGAACCCTCGATAGAGCGGGTATGCGGCAACGACGAGTACGAGCCCTCCGACCAACTGAATCCACGCGACTTCGGGGACCGGGATCGGCGCTATCAACGACATTCCCTGCGCCCCGGTCAAGAACATCAGTCCGCCCGCGATCATCGCCGTCCACGCCGCGCCGCGTCCGATCGCGCGCTCCCCGATCCATGCCCAGCGCCTCATTGAGGGGAGTGTCAGCGCTGCGACACCAAGCGCTCCAACGCACGCCAGGAAGATACTCATTCCTAGCTGCCTGTCCCCCAAGAATCTGAGATTGGCCCCGAGGATCAGTAGGTGAAATCCGATACCCGCCCATCGAGCGGATGCAAGACCGCGCCAGAGCGCCGCCGACAGATGGATCGCGCAGCCGACTCCGAATAGTCCAGCCATCCAGAACGCCGCCGAATTATCGAACGGGCTGACGCCACCGATCACCGTGGTGAGGATCGCGAACATCGCAGGTGCCGGTAATGCGAGGCTCGCGATGGCGATGCCGGTGATCGCGAGCCCCACGGTTGCCGGCGGCCACGGTCGCTGTCGCGGTGGAGCGGACGCATACGGGAAGTACGGGTTCACGGTCATGCATGCGAACCTGCCAGAGCCGAATGGTCATTTCGGAGTTATCCACAGGTTCACCTGCGCCAAATGACAAACGACAGCCTGCGACGTCCCCAAGCGCTCGCGAGGTCATACCTCCCCCTCACTTAGTCGACGACCGAAAGGAACCAAGCGGCAACGGGGGACCCAACCGACGACCGCTGGCACGAGACGACCGGGCAACCCGTCGACGACCGCAGGGCCGTCGACGGAGAGGGTTAGGAGACGGGAGCGGCTTAGACGACGCCTTCGTCGACGAGCTGCTGGACCTCGCTCGGCGACATTCCCAGATGCTTCTGGAGCACCTCGGCGGTGTCTTCGCCATAGTTGGGCCCATTGCGCTGCTTATGACCGCCCGCATGCGTGGGCGTTTCGCTCATCAGCACCGGGATCTGCTTCACCGGCCAGATCCCGTTCTCGGTCTGAGGCAGATCGATCAGCCACTCGCGATGCGCCAACTGCGGGTCGGTCTCGACGCGGTCCTGCGCGTTCTGCGCGACACCGGCCGGGACACCGGCAGCCTGCAGGGCATCCATCAGCGCGTATCGCTCCCGACCATCGGTGGCCGAGTTCACCAGAGCGTCCAACGCGTCCTGGTTTTGCAGACGTAACTGCAATGTGGCGAACCTGTCGTCCTCCAGCCACTCCGGATGACCAAGCACCTCAGCTGCGGAACGCCACTGCTCGTCGTTGAAGCATGCAATCGCGATCCAGCGGTCCGTCCCCTCGGTGCGGTACATCCCGTGCGGTGCGGCAGGTTTGTCGATCGAACGATTGCCTCGACGCTGCCAGGCACGCCCATTCGCGCTGTAATCCAGGAACGCCGTCCCTGCCAGGTACATCCCGGTCTCCACCTGCGACGCGTCGATGTGGCAGCCCTCGCCGGTCACGTCACGCCGGTACAGACCCGCCAGTATCGCGGTCGTCGCGTTGTACGCGCCGAACCAATCCAGGTAGCTGTAACCGATACCGGCCGGCGGCCACGGCGACGGCAACCCGGACATCTCCGTCAGACCCGAGAACGCCTGCGCGGTCGGGCCGAACGCTTTGGCTCGGTCGTACGTACCTCGCTCACCAAGCCCTGATTGCTGGACATAGACGACATCTGGGTTCAGCTCGACGAGGCGGTCGTAGCCCAGCCCCATTCGCTTCATCGTGCCGGGCGAGTACCCCTCGATCACGACGTCTGCCTCGCGGATCAGGTCCTCGAGGATCTTCTTGCCGCGCGGATCCTTTAGGTTCAGCGACATCGCGGACTTGCCGGTATTGATCTCCATGAAGTTCGCCGACTGGTTCACCGTCGTCATCGGCGGCGGCGTCATCGGCTCGGTCGCCGAATCCCGCTCGGCACGGCCGCCGGTGGGGTAAGTGACCTCGGTGAACCGCATCCCGTCCAGGCGCGACTCGTGCTCGACCTTGATCACCTCGGCCCCCATCGCGGCCAAGAACTTCCCTGCACCGGCGGAGGCGAGCATCCAACTCAGGTCAACGACCTTCAGCCCAGTCATCGCGTATGGCTTGCCGTACGGTGAAACTGCGTCGTTGTCGACGCCACGCTCAATCTGCCGTACGGCGTCGCGCGCTACCCATTCACGCAGGACCTCATCGTTGTGCTCGCCGAGCATCGGCGCCCGCGGTCCTGTGACCCAATCGACCTGCTCGGAGACCCAGCGCGCACCGATATCCGTGAACTCGGCGTCCAGCTCCGGGTACTTCACCTGGGTGAAGGTGCCACGCTTACGCCAGTGCTCGTCATCGAGGTTTTCTTCCGGCAGCCGCACCGGCGCCCAGGTCTGTCCGGCCTCGACCATCTCGCGCCAGAACCCGCTGTCGAAAGCAAATCGCGCGACGAGCTTGTCCATCACGGCGGCGATGTACTCGCGCTTGGCGATGCGGTAGTCCGGGTCATCCCATTCAGGACCCTCGAGCTCACCCTGCATTCCGTGCCGACGCAACGCGCCGATATCGCCCGGCCAGCTCGGCGGGAAGTTGCGCACATAGGTCACGTACGGCAGTAGATAACGACCGTCCTTGGTGAGGCTGAGCGATTTCGGTGTTGTCACCGGCGACGAGTGCCGACCGGTCTGCCGGTGGTGCGGACGGCGCAACGCCAGCCAGTTCGGCAGGTCGAGCTCGGTGCATACTGCGTTCGCCTGGTGGACCGCACAGGAGAGGTGCTGCCCTCGCCCGGTGCTCAACCGATAATAGAGCGCGCCGAGTACGGCGATGACTCCTTGCTCGCCCGCGACGTGGTACGCCTGCCACATCTGCGGCGCCATCGGCGGGGTGTCGTATGTGCCGTCGGGCTCGGGGTCGTACCCGCAGTTCATCGCCATTCCGCCAAGGGCGAGATGCACCAGGTCGCTGCCGACGTAGTCGGCCCATGGTCCGTCGTCCCCGAACGGGGAAATACGTAGGTAGACGAGTTCGGGGTTGGTGCGCGAGAGATCCTGGTAGCCCAAGTTGCGGTCGGCCAGGTAGGTGCCCGGACGCGCATCGATCACGACATCGGCGACCGCAGCGAGCTGTGCGAACTGACGCTGACCGTCTTCGGAGTCCAGATCAAGCGTCACCGAACGCTTCGCGAGGTTGTAGTGCCAGAAATAGAGGCTGCGGTCCGGGTCGGGATCATCCTGATAGAACGGGCCGTATGCGCGGGTCTCTTCGCCGCCGATCGGCTCGACCTTGACGACGTCTGCGCCGAGCCCCGCCAACAGCTTTCCGGCGTACTCACCGAGCTCATTCGCTACTTCAAGCACCCTCAGTCCCCGAAGGTACGTATCCAACTTCGAGCCCGCCTCAGCCATTCGTGTATTCCCTCTCTATGTCAACCAGCACAGTGAGACGACCATAGGGTGACGGCCGTGTCAACTCGACGCCGCTGCAGCTGAAGCAATCCGTCACTTGACCCAAACCCGCAGGTCGAGACGGGTCCAGCCACGCGGTCGACCCGCGATTGGACGCGAGCACTCCAGCCGACACACCGGCACGGTCGGGCACCGCATGCGGCAGGCCGCCGTCGTAGCGCAGTATTGAGTTCGACGAGAGGACCGAGAATGAAGATCGCTGCGTGGCTCACGACCTGGATAGGTATCGCGCTCATTGGACTGCTCGGCTGGGTGGTGCCCTGGGTGACCAACGGGCCTGACGAAGGCGGACTGATCACTGCGGCGCAGGCGATCGACAACGCACCGGGCCGAGCCGGTGTCTCGGCGATTCCGGCGTTCTACGCCACGACCGCATGGATCGTGATCGGTGGGCTCATCGCGGCGACCGGACTGTTCGCGATGTTCAGCGGTGCGCGTGATCGATGGATCGCCGTCATCGGATACGTCCTGGGCGCCGCGTTCCTCGGTCTCGGAGCCTTCAATACGTGGGGCGGGGCATCGCGATCATCGAGCGAGAACCTGTCGTTCATCGGCGTACTTGTAGCCGGCGCCCTCATGCTGGTGATGGCAGTGCTCAGCACCCGCGGCGCAGCCTTCATCGGGGCGGTTCCCGCCGCCCTCGCTGCGCTCGTCGGACTCGCGTGGTCGATCTGGTTCGTCGCTGCCGCCCCGCAGACCGAGGTGCTCAGCGTGTCGACGTTGGGCTGGGCGCTGCCGGCCGCGCACCTGCTCGCGCTCATCGGTTCGCTGCTGTCGATCGCGATCGCCGGTCGCAACAAAGCTGTATCACCTGCCAGCCCCAACTCCCCCGCGGCCGCGTAGGCATCCAGTCACCACCGTCTCGCAGGAACCGAAGCGCCTGCCGCCGCGAATGGACCCACGCACCTTCCATCGCGGGCAGCGCGGCAGCGCGAGTGACGGGCATCTCGCCGTACCGGTAGCATGCGTCACAATTCGCCAACGCCGACGAGGGGCATCATCATGGGCTATGAACTGACCGGACTAGAAGGAAAGGTCGCCGTCGTCACCGGCGCTGGCCGGATGCGTTCGATCGGTCGACCGATCGCTATCGCGCTCGCGAAAGCGGGCTGCGACATCGTCCTCACCGGGACCGGCCGTCCGGCAGAGAACTACCCCGATGATGAGAAGGCTGCCGGCTGGCGCGATATCGCCTCGGTCGCCGAGGAGGTCGAAGCCGAGGGACGGCGCGCGCTGGCCGTCGTCAGCAACGTCGCGGACGGCGAGTCGGTTCAGGGGCTCGTACAGCAGACCCTTAAGGAATTCGGCCGCGTCGACATCGTCGTCAACAATGCCGGTGCCGCACGTGGCGAGGACCGCGTCCCGATCGTGGACCTCGCCGAGCACGACTGGCACAAGGTCATCGACGTCAACCTCACCGGCACATTCTTGATGTCGAAATACTTCGGCAAGCAGATGATCGAGGCGGGCAACGGTGGCTCGATCATCAATATTTCGTCGATCGCGGGCAAACTGTGGCCGGCCAACAGCGGCGCCTACGCCTCCAGCAAGGCGGGCATCCAGGCGCTCACCGCAGCCATGTCCGCGGAGATCGGCCAGCACAACGTTCGCGTGAACGCGATCTGCCCCGGCATCATCGACACCTACCGCATGGATGACATTCCCCGTGGCGACACTTGGAACAAAATGGTGCAGTCGCGCATCCCGCTCGGCCGCGCGGGCTCGGGTGAGGACATCGCCCACCAGGTCGTCTACTTGTGCAGCGACCAGGGTGACTGGATCACCGGACAGAGCTACACGGTGGACGGCGGCACCGCGCCCGGGCGCTAACACCACGACCTGTCGAACGTTACGCCTTGGACGCATCGCGGTCGGCTGAAGAACAGTGCAGCTGCCTCGCTTTCTCACAGCCATCTCTGAGAAAGCGAGGCAGAACCGTTTTGGGCTAGGCCAGCAGCTCGCGCACCCGCGGAATTACTTCCGAGCCATACAGTCCGATCGAACTCAGCAGGTTCTCGTGCGGCATGGTGCCGTTGCTGTACTTGAGATCGAACCGCTGCGCACCCAACGCGCGAACGGTGCCGGCGATCTTCGCCGCAACTGTCTTGGGCGAACCGACGAACAACGCTCCGCTGTCCGCTTCTGCCTCGAACTCCGCCCGGCTCACCGGCGGCCAGCCACGCTCACGACCGATCCTGTCGCGGTTGACTTTGAAGTGCGGAAACAGTTCCTCCCGCGCCTGCTCATCGGTGTCCGCGATATGTCCCGGCGAGTGCACCCCGATCGGTAACTCGGGCAATTCCAACTGCTTCAGCGCGCGGCGGTACAGGTCGGCGTACGGCACGAATCGCTCCGGTGACCCACCAATGATCGCCAGCATCATCGGGATCTGATAGCGCGCAGCCCGCACCACCGACTCCGGCGATCCGCCGACGCCGATCCAGGTACGTAGCCGCCCGGACTCCGTCTTCGGATACACCTGTGACGCGCGCAGCGGTTCACGGATCGTGCCCTGCCAGGTGACCTCACCCTCGTCAAGTAATGCACTGAACAGGTCGAGCTTTTCCTCGAACAACACTTCGTAGTCATTCAGATTCAAGCCGTACAACGGAAAGGACTCAGTAAATGAGCCGCGTCCGAGCGTGACCTCAGCCCGCCCGTTGGAGACCGCGTCCAGCGTCGCGAACTTCTCGAACACCCGCACCGGATCGTCCGAGGAAAGTACCGTCACCGCCGTACCAAGCAGGATCTGCTCGGTCCGGCCGGCAGCTGCGGCGAGCACGACCTCCGGCGCGGACACGGCATAGTCGTCGCGGTGGTGTTCCCCGACGCCGATCGCATCAATACCCACCGAATCGGCCAGCACGATCTCATCGACCAGGCTACGCAGCACCTGCGCGTAGGACAGCCGCTCGCCGTCCGCATCGACGGTCACGTCGCCGAACGTGTCGAGCCCGAATTGGATGTCAGTCATTTACTTCACCCAGAACGGCGGTGCTTCTTCTGGGCGCACCGCAGGCGGTGGAGTTCCGTCACCGAACGGCGTACCGCCGAGGATTTCGCGGCCGTGCGGTGTGAGCCAGCCAGACAGGTCTGGGCCCTTCGGGATGATCCGCGACGGATTCACGTCCGCATGCACATAGTAGTAGTGCCGCTTGATCTGCTGGAAGTCAACAGTATCCCCGAATCCTGGAGTTTGATACAGGTCACGGGCGTAACCCCACAGCGCGGGCAGCTCACTGAGCTTCTGGCGGTTGGCCTTGAAATGCCCGTGATAGACGGGATCGAAACGCACCAGCGTGGTGAACAACCGCACGTCGGCCTCGGTGATCACCTCGCCCATCAGATAACGGCGATCCGTCAGCCGTTCCTCGAGCCAGTCGATCGCGGTCCACAAGCGGTCGTACGCCGACTCATAGGCCTCCTGCGAACCAGCGAAACCGCAGCGATAGACGCCATTGTTGACTTCGGTGTAGATCCGCCGCATCACCGGATCCATCTCGTCACGCAACGCTTCCGGGTACAGGTCCGGCGCGCCGGCGCGGTGAAATTCACGCCATTCGCTGGAGAAGTCCAGGGTGATCTGCGGGAAGTCGTTGGTCACCACTTGCTTCGTTGGGATGTCGACGATCGCGGGCACCGTGATTCCCCGTGGATAGCCCGGGAACCGGTTCAAGTAGAGGTCCTTGACGCGCGGTACGCCGAGGACGGGGTCAACTTCACCCGGATCCAGATCGAAGGTCCAGGAGTCCGGGTCATGCGTCGGGCCGGGAAGACCGACCGAGATCACGTCCTCGAGCCCGAGCAGTCGCCGCACGATGAGGGTGCGGTTTGCCCAGGGGCAGGCCCGAGCCGCGACGAGGCGGTAACGGCCGGGCTCAACCGGCCAGCCGCTGGAGCCGTCGGCGGTGATTCGATCCTCGATGTAGTTGGTATCGCGGGTGAACTCTTTACCAGGAATGGAGTAGACGCCGCCGGTGCTCTGTTCTTCGTTATTCGTCACCATGACTCTATTGTTGCATATTCAACTATTTTTGGCGAGGTCGTCGATCCTCGGTTCAGCGAGGCGGCTCACATCATGCCCCGCGATAGCATCGAGCGACCGATAACAACCACTCAGGAGCCGCTATGCAGCGCAACCTCTACGACCAGGAGCACGAGGACTTTCGGCAGATCGTCCGTCCTTTCATCGAAAAGGAGATCGTGCCCAACTTCGACGCATGGCTTGAGGACAAGCGCCTGCCGAAGGAACTCTTCGTCAAGATGGCAGGCATCGGCATCCTCGGATTGAACGTGCCCGAGGAGTACGGCGGCGCGGGTGAGACCGGATTCCGGTACAGCCAGGTGCTCACCGAGGAGACCTTCCGCGCGAACGTGCACCTCGGCGGGCTTCGAGTACACATGGATGTCTGCCTGCCCTACATCCTCGCCTACGCCAACGAGGAACAGCGCAAGCGCTGGCTCCCCCGCATCGTCGAAGGCAAAGCGATGCTCGCGATCGCGATGACCGAGCCCGGAACTGGTTCCGACCTCGCCGGAATCAAGACCTCCGCCAAGTTGGACGGCGATCACTACGTGCTCAACGGGGCGAAGACGTTCATCACCGGCGGCGCGAACGCTGACCTCGTCATCGTCGTCGCACGCACCTCCACCGACCCGGACAATCGCCGTAAGGGTCTGACCCTCTTGGTCGTCGAAGACGGCATGCCCGGGTTCGAAAAGGGGCGGATGCTCAACAAGATGGGCCTGCCCGTGCAGGACACGGTCGAGCTGTCGTTCACCGACGTGCACGTGCCGGTCGACAACCTCCTCGGCGAACAGGACGAAGCGTTCGGCTACCTCGGCAACAACCTTCCGATGGAGCGGCTCTCGATCGCCTCCGGTGCGCTGTCGGCGTGCCAGGCCGCCTTGCGCGAGACGATCAACTACGTCAAAGAACGTCAGGTCTTCGGGCAGCCGCTGTCGAACTTCCAGAACACCAAGTTCGAACTCGGCGCCATCGCCGCCAAGATCGAGGCCGCCGAAGCAATGGTCGATCGCGGCGTACTGCTCATTGAGAAGGACGAACTCAGCGCTGTCGACGCGGCCAAGTGCAAGCTGTTCTGTACTGAATTGCAGGGCGAAGTCGTCGACCGTTGCCTGCAACTGTTCGGCGGATTCGGCTACATGATGGAGTACCCCATCGCGCGGCTGTACACCGACGCGCGTGTCTCCCGGATCTACGGTGGAACGTCCGAGATCCAGAAGTCGATCATCGCCAAGTCCCTCGGCGTCTGATCGCGTCGGCGCCGCATCTGCCTCATTTCTAGACGAGGCAGATGCGGCGCCTTCGCGTGACCTTGACTCGGGTTTACCGGGCTACCGCTTGCGGCGGCCGGTGCCGAACAGGTTTCGCGCGATTGAGGAGGCCGCGGTACGCATGAATTGCTTGACCGCCGAGTTGCCGAGGACTTCCTCGACCAGGCTCTTCTCCTTCTTCGGCTTCGCCTTCGCTGCGGCTTTCGGCTGCGCCTTCTGCTTCGGGGCCGTATCGCCGTCGCGCGGGACGTCTTCACCGGCACCCTGGGTCTTCTTGGCCAGCCGTTCGTACGCCGAATCGCGGTCTACCGCCTCGCCGTACTTCGCCATCTGCGCCGAACCAGCGACCGCTTGCGCGAACTGCTCGGGGGCGGCCGGCTGCATCGCAGATCGCGGGGCGGGTAGCCGGGTCCAGGCCACCGGCGTCGGTGCGCCTTTCTCGCTCATCACCGTCACGATCGCTTCGCCGGTGCCGAGTTGCGTCAGTGCCTGCTCGAGGTCGTACGCCGGCGTCTTCGGGTAAGTCTTCACCGTCTTCGACAGCGCAGTCGCGTCGTCGGGGGTGAACGCGCGCAGCGCATGCTGCACCCGGTTACCGAGTTGGGCGAGAACCTCGGCGGGTACGTCGGTCGGTCGCTGGGTCACGAAGAACACGCCGACACCCTTCGAGCGGACCAGCCGTACGGTCTGCGTTACCGCATCCAGGAACGCCTTTGAGGCATCGTTGAACAACAGATGCGCCTCGTCGAAGAAGAACACCAGTTTGGGCTTGTCAGCGTCACCGACCTCAGGCAGATCGGCGTACAAGTCGGCCAGCAGCCACATCAGGAAGGTCGAGAACAACTGCGGACGGTCTTGCACCTTCGCCAGTTCGATCAGGCTGATGACACCCTGCTCGCCGCGGGCGCTCAGCAGGTCCATCGTGTCGAACTCGGGCTCGCCGAAGAACTCGTCGCCGCCGGAGTTCTGCAGCCCGCTCACCTCGCGCAGGATGACTCCGGCGGTCTGCTTGGAAACGCCTCCGATCTCCGCAAGCTCGGACTTGCCTTCGTCGGACGTCAAGTACGTGATCACCGAGCGGAGATCCTTCAGGTCCAGCAGCGGTAGGCCCTGCTGGTCGGCCCAGTGAAACATCAATTGCAAGGACGATTCCTGGGTGTTGTTCAGCCCGAGGACCTTCGACAGCAGGATCGGCCCGAAGGCTGTGACGGTCGCCCGTAGCGGCGTTCCCTGGCCCTTGTCACCGCCAAGCGAGTAGAACTCCACCGGGTACGCCGTCGGCGTCCAGTCGTCCCCGACCTGCTGGCTGCGCTCGGTGATCTTGTCATTCGCGGCGCCCGCCTGCATCAGCCCCGACAGGTCGGACTTCACGTCTGCGGCGAACACCGGCACGCCGGCGTCGGAAAGTTGTTCAGCGATCAGTTGGAGCGTCTTCGTCTTACCGGTGCCGGTGGCCCCTGCGATGAGACCGTGGCGGTTCATCATCGATAGCGGGATCTGCACCTTCGCGTCGGTATGCACCTCGTCCTCGTGCAGGACGGCGCCAAGGCGCAGCGCGGGCCCATCAAAGGTGTATCCGGCGGCAATCTCGGCCGCGACCTCGGACTTCGCCCCCGAAGGGGCCGCCTCGGACTTTTCCGCGGGCTCAGACGTTTCCGCGGCGGGCGTGGGCTTCTCGGGTCCGGAATTGGTGGTTTCCTGCGCGTCCGACATGCGGTGTCCTCCTGAGCAACCGACCGTGTTCCAACCTGATCACCCTAACGATTACAACTGCCATATCACGACGAATGCCGAAAATCTGCCCGTCCGGATGTGGTTCATGTGCGAAAACTAGCGGCGAGCGGCGCGGCGTTTATCGATGCGGCGTCGCATCAACCACAACCAACCGTGTTTGAGATACCACCGCCGCCGATCAGCCGCCGAGAAAACCGGAAGGCCTTCGGGCGCCTCGATCCGCGGGGTGGCGATACCCCACCTGGCTGCCAGCCGGGTCGCGTATTCACGAGCGTAGAAATAGTGGCCGGCCTGCGACAGGTGCGTGCCATCCGGTCCGGCGATGCTCGGCCCCGGCCAGTCGATGTGGATTCCGTTCAGACGCCCCGAACCCGCACGCACCATTTCGTTGACCAACGCACCTTGCGCGTCCCACGATCGCATCGCCCACCGTGGACCTGGGAGCGCGCTGGAGATCCGCGGCAACTCCATCGTGAGCGGCACTGCCCCGGCCTCGCCGATCACCCCCAACACCTCGCCCAGCGCGAGGTGGGTGTCCTCGATCGTGTACTTCGAGCGCAACGTGTCATTCCCGCCAACCCACAGGCACACCACGTCTCCGGACCCGATCTCGGCAGGCTGGATCTGCTCGCTGAGTACCTCTCGTGAGGACGCGCCAACGCGCGCTAGATCCGAGGTCAACACGACGTCCGCGCCAGTCGACCGCAGTGCGTCGAAGAGGATCCGAGGCCACGGCGTCAGCTTGCTGTTCGTCCATACGTCGGCGATACCCGCCGTGAGCGAGTCGCCGAACGCGTGTATCGCGGTCGGTCGCACCATCAGTCGCGCCGTACGTGTACGCATCCGCACGGCAGCGGAGTGTTTGCCGGACACCTGCTCATCGTCTTGCCAGCGCGGAGCCGCCCGCAGCCGCCCACCGCAACGCAGAAGTATCGACGCTACATCTCATACACATCAAGCATCTCGCGCGCCGCTCTCTCCCAGGTGTACGCCGATACGGCGCCCGCGATCTCGGCAGGAGTCGGCCGAGACCTGCTGAGTTTCAGCACTGCTTCGGCGAATCCGGCCGCCGTACCAGGCGCCGCCACCGTTCCGGGGATTTCTTTGATCGATCCGGACGCCCGACACACCACCGGGGTTCCGCAGGCCATAGCTTCCAGCGCGCTGACCCCAAACGTCTCAAACGGACCCGGCGCGAGAAACACGTCGGCGGCGCGCAGTGACTGCGCCATCCGGTGCGGACCGTCGAGGTAACCCACGAGGTGTGCGTGCCGGAAATCTGTGAACCGCTTCTCTTCCGGACCCGACCCGATCACCGCTACTTCGACGTCGATTCCCCGTTGTGCAAGAAGTTCAGCGGTCCGAGCGCTCAGTAGCGGATCCTTTTCGGCGGACAATCGTCCTGCATGCACCAGCCGCAACCGGCCCGAATCACGCTGCGGACCCGGGGTGAACACCGCATGGTCGACACCCCAATGCACTACAGTCACGTCGATCCCGGCGTCGCGGAACGGTACGGCGGCGAACTCGCTCGGTGCCACCACTCGATCGACCGACTGACCCACCCGAGCAATCCACCGCTTGGTTGGCGCAGACAAGGCGTCTCGGCCGCTCCAGAAACGCGCCAGCAGGTCCAATCGTTCATGCGCGATCAGGATCGTCCGAATGCCCCGCTCACGGCATTCCCGCCCGAGCCAGGCCAGCGAAATCTGGTCGTGGATCTCCACGACGTCAGGCCTGAGCTCATCCAACAACTGCCTCACCGCACTGCGGTTGAGCACCATCCGATACGGCTGGCCGGGCGCGAACGAGACACCGCGGAGCGTCCCGACCGCGAGCACGCCAGGCACGGTAGCGATTCCGGCGTCCGGGCCCGGTACGACAATCGCGCTGCGCACCCCGTCAGCTGCCTGTGCATGCGCCAACCGCCGCATGACCGTCCGGATCCCGCCGCTGGTAGGCGAGACGAAATTGGCCATCCGAAGCACTCTGAGGTGGCGCGTCGCGTCTGCTCGAGCGCCGTCGGTATGCCCGGCGCGGACGCGCTCCTCAACGTGCACGAAGTGCCTCGTCGTACGACGCGAGCAACGATCGCATGCTCGAATCCCAGGTCCGATACGACACCGTACATGCGATGTCGGCGGGCGCTGTGTCGTTACATAACTGGCTTTGTACCGCGTCCCGCAACGACACCGGATCCCCTCCGACGAAATGGGCACCGCTCAGACCCGGACGCACCAACTCGCTGCTGCCTGACCCCTTGTCGGGTACGACGGTCGGCACGCCACTGGACAACGCCTCCAGCACGACCTGCGACAACGTTTCACCACGCCCCGGATGCACGAACACGTCGAGCGAGGACACCGCGCTCGGGTACGCCGCGCCTGTGAGCTTTCCGGTGAACTCCGCCTCGGGCAATAACCGTTCCAGCCGTTCGCGCACCGGACCATCGCCGATGATCTTCATGCGCGTATCGGGAATGCCGCGCAGGGATGCGAGCAGCTCCAGTTCCTTCTCCCCGGCAAGCCGGCCGGCGTAGCCGATCGTGCGGATCCCGTCGTCCGCCCCTGAGACCCGTTGTTGTCGTTGTTGCGGGGTGAACCGCGTCGTGTCGATTGCGCGCACCCACTCACGCGGCACCGGAGCACCCCAGGAGCGCAGTTTTCCCAGCGCGTACTGCGAGCACGCGACGTTCACGGTCGCCATCGCATGCAGACCCTGTTGCACCCGATTCGCGAGCCGGGACGTCAGAGCGCGCCCAGGGCGGCGCTGCATGACTTGCGACGAGAACGCCGCAAAGTCGGTCATGTACGCCGCGACCGTGGGTACGCCTTGCATCCGAGCCGCACGCAGAGCGCTGTATCCGACCGATAATGGCGAAGCAACATGCACGATGTCCGGGCGCCACTGACGCACCATATCTATGCAGCGCGAGCCGAGGCGTCCGATGGTGTACTCCGCAGTCGGACCGATTCGCATCGCCCTCGCGGCATGGACGCCGTCTTTGCCGACGTACGAAGGTAATGGGGCCACGACTCGGGTATCGTGGCCACGCTCGCGCAATTCCTGCACAATGCGGACGCTCGAGGTCGAAACTCCATTCAACGCGGGCGGCCAGGATTCGGTAACGAGCAGGACCTTCATTGAAAACCCCCTCCGCGCCACGCTGACAGGCGCTCCCGATTGCATTGCACCGGCCACATGCGGCGCTTAGGCAAACAAGACGTAATCCGCGGTAAACACTCCCGGGAACTTCGGCTAGCCGGCTACGTGGGAACGGCACCGGTGTCGCGGTGCGTCTGCGGTATATCGCGGGGTTCGATGTGTGCTCGCGAAACCGATGTGGAGACGGCCCGATGCGGAGAATACAACTAGTTATCGCCCTGCTGGCAGGGTTAACGATCGCGGGCTGTGACTCCGTCGTACCCGGATCGCCCACTGGGTCACAGCCATCGACCTCCGCGCCGTACCACGACCTGGCGGTGGGTGAACTCGTGCAGACCTGGACTCAATTCGACGATGACCTGAACACCGCTGTGCTCGACTACACGTCGGAACACGCACCCAGAATCTTGTTGCGCGATCAGGACGAGTACGACGCGTGGGCCGACGACATTCCCGACGAGATGGCGGTGGCCGCTGAAGACATCACGCTCGCCGATCAGGTTGCGATCGTCGGCTACTACACGAAATGCATGGAACAGAGCGCGGTGTTTCACCTCGGCGGCGGCGAACTGCGCTACGACGTCTGGACCGCGCCCGAGGACGAAGGAACCCTCTGTGACGCTTCACCACTGCACGTCGAACTGTGGGTGATCGACCTCGAGGACCTCGACGTGGACGCCGCCGACGTGGAACTAATCACCTAACGCGAGGTATGCGATACGCCCTCACCCATGCGACGTGGGCAGTACCTACCGCCGTACGCAAACCCAGCAAGACCGCCGCCTCACCCGAAGCCAGCCGCGCGTCGTCACCTAATGCGACGGCGGCACGCACCACCGTGTCGCCGACTTGGACGGTGCGCACCGCCGCATGACGCGACGCCACCGCAGCCGTCACCTCACTCGGACGCTACGCACCACCGCTTTACACGACGTGGGCGATGCACACCATCGCTAAACGCGACGTGGGCGGTGCGCACTGTCGCGCACCGCCCACCTCATCATTGCGGCGTCTAGGAATTGAAGTTCCCGTAGCGTTCGCCGTCGTCCTTACGCCCGGCGTTCGCATAGATCGCGTCACGCACGTACTGCGCTAGGCCGTCGCGCATGTCGTTATAGGTCTTCGCGAATCGCTCGTCCTGGACGAACATGTCTGCCAGGCAGCGCTGCATTCCGTAGTCGCAGTCGTAGAACCGCTGCACGCTGGCGCGGTGCATCTCGGCCGCCGCCATCGCTTGTTCGGACGTGGCAGGCAGACCCGAGTCCCACGCGTCGATGAACGCCTTGTTCAACGCATCGTTCTCCGCCTTGACTGCCTCCCAGTCGGCACGGGTGTAGTTCGCCGTACGCCGCTGGGACTGTGCCCAAGCTTCGCTGTCGCCCCAACGCTCCTCTGCCTCAGTCTGATAGGACTCCTCGAATCCGTCGCCGAACAACTCCTTCAGGTCGCTCGGACTGAGCTTCTCGTCGCTCATTTCCTTCTCCAATGCTCGATCAATAGCCTGCACGAGGTCGTTCAACTCGCCCAGGCGGGACATGACCGTTGCGCGCTGACGACGCAGGTGCTCAGCCGGATCGCTGTCACCGTCCAGCAGTTCCGTGATCTCTTCGAGCGGCATTTCCAGCCGCCGATAGACCACGATCTGCTGTAGCCGCTGCAGATCGGCATCGGTGTAGATCCGGTAGCCGGCCGATGTCCGCTCGCTGGGCCGTAACAAGCCGATGTCGTCGTAATGGTGCAGCGTTCGCACCGTTACGCCGAACGTCTCGGCCACCTTGCCTACGGTCCAGGCGGTCATCACCTGCGTCCTCTCGGTCATGGATCAACCATCGGCCCTCACGTCACGGGAGGGTCAACACCTTTTGCTCCACCGTGCCACGCGCCACACCTATCCGCATTCGTTATTCGCGCATTACAACGCGCGTTTATACCCCGACTACGGGGCGCAAGTGCGCGCGTTAATGGGCTATTTAGCCAAACAACCTTGACCAGGGGACTCATGGGCACCGGCGGCAACGCCGCAATCGGTCGTACCCAATCACCGCCGCGACCATGCGAGCGACAGCACAGGGGTCGCTGTCGACCCGACCCCAACTGAGGCGTGTTGTGTTGAATCCGTGGGTTGCGTGTAGGACGTCCAGAGCCTCGTCAGCCGCCCTATCGTGATAACGGACCCCGTCCAACTCGATGAGCAGGCCGTACCGCTCGTAGGCGCCGTCGGCGTCGTGCTGGCTCGCCGGAACTGTGTATTGCCGTTGCATCGGAGGCAGTCCGTGAGCGCGCTCAACCGTGGCGAGGTAGAGGTGTTCGAAAGCGCTGTGCGCCCCGGCAGCGCTGTCCCCGATCGCTGACAACAACAACGCACGATGACGCACACGAGCCCGGCGATGCAGCGCATCGTACAACCGTTGCGGGGTCGTACGCCGTTCCTGTAGTGC
Organism: Cumulibacter soli; assembly: GCF_004382795.1. Classification (NCBI taxonomy): domain Bacteria; kingdom Bacillati; phylum Actinomycetota; class Actinomycetes; order Geodermatophilales; family Geodermatophilaceae; genus Cumulibacter; species Cumulibacter soli. The sequence continues at coordinate 485,778 of NZ_SMSG01000001.1, forward strand.
CAGCGAGACCAGCGCCAACGCATCGGATCGACTGCCGTCGGCCGCGGCATCCACCACGGCGTCCTCCAAGCAAACCCGGGCAGGCTCTAACGAGACCACCCGCCTTAGGTCGAGATCGTCGCGGCGCCAACGTAACCATGGCGCGGACGCGGGTCGCCGCTTCGAACTGAGGACCTCGATGACCGACGGCCGCTCACCCAGGCCCCACAGCGCCACGGCCGTACGGCCGGAGACGGCGGCGCCCGCGCCACCCAGCGCGATGCCGGCGAACACGCGCTGCAGCCATCGATCGTGATCGCCTGGCACCACGTAGACCCCGCGGGCAAGCACCTGCCAGTCACGGACCATTCGCGCGATAACGTTCGACCCAAGCCCGGCGCCAATGAGTTCAGCTCGAGTCAGTACACCTTGTCGATGCTCGGCTAGCCGAACGAGGTTTGCCGGCAGTGTCGTCCTCGCATGCATGCGCACATCGTCCTCGCGTTCGCCAGGACATAACACTCGATGCTGCGCGTTGGGGAACACGCCGACACCTGTGCACGACTCGGGCCGCTATTCGCCGATCGTTACGCGCGGTTTTACCTCGACTACGAGGTAGAACCGCGCTAATTAGGGCGCGAATAACTTTACGACGTGGCTAGGGCGAGTTTTTCACCCCGACTACGGTTCAACATCTCCCGCCAGGATCGTTACGTCGAGGCTGGGGCGAGCTTCGCACCAGGGCTGGGCGCCGACGCGCTAGGGGTGTTCGGGCTTCACGAAGGGGAACAGGATCGTTTCGCGGATCCCGCGGCCGGTGAACACCTGGAGCATCCGGTCGATCCCGAGCCCCACACCACCGGTCGGCGGCATGCCGTATTCGAGCGCGCGTAGGAAGTCCTCGTCGACCTGCATGGCCTCGACGTCCCCGCCGGCCCGCTGCGCCGCCTGCTCGACGAACCGTTCACGCTGAATCACTGGATCGACCAGCTCGGAGTACCCCGTACCGCACTCCATCCCGTCGATGTAGAGGTCCCACTTCTCCACTACACCCTCGATCGAGCGGTGCGCGCGCACCAGCGGCGAAGTGTCAACCGGGAAATCGCATACGAACACCGGCCCGGCGAGTAACTCCTGACTCGTCGCTTCGAAAATCTCCTCGAGCACCTTGCCCGCCACCCACGCCGGGTTGACTTTCACCCCGACCTTCTCGGCGACCTGACGCAACTCGTCCAACGACGTCGCCGGCGTCAGCGGCACCCCGGAGCCCTCCGAAGCCAACTCGTACAGCGAGCGCTTCGGCCATTCCCCTGACAGGTCCCGCACCGAGCCATCCCATCGCTCGATCTGTAGCGAGCCGACCGCATCAAGCGCGGCCTGCTGGTAGATCTCCCGGGACAGGTCAGCGACGTCGTTGTAGTCGGCGTATGCCTGGTAGTACTCCAGCATCACGAATTCGGGCGAATGGGTCGAGTCCGCGCCCTCATTGCGGAAGTTTCGGTTGATCTCGAAGACCCTGTCGATTCCACCCACAACACAACGCTTCAGGTAGAGCTCGGGCGCGATGCGCAGGAACACGTTTTCGTCGTACGCGTTGTAGTACGTCGTGAACGGGCGAGCAGTCGCCCCGCCCTGCACTGCCTGCAGCATCGGCGTCTCGACTTCGATGAAGTCGCGCTGAGAAAGCGTACGGCGGATCGACGCGATCGCAGCGCCGCGAGTCTCGACCATCTTGCGGGCCTCGGGACGCACGATGAGGTCGGCGTACCGCTGGCGGATCCGCGTCTCCTCATTCATCGCCTTGTGCGCGACCGGCAGCGGTCGGATCGCCTTAGCGGTGATCGCCCAGTCATCGGCCATCACCGACAGTTCTCCGCGGCGACTCGTGATGACCTCACCTGTCACGAAGATGTGATCGCCCAGATCGACGTCGGCCTTCCAGCGCGCCAGCGACTCCTCACCGACACTCGCCAGCGACAGCATCGCCTGGAGTTCGACGCCGCCCTCACGCAACGTCGCGAAGCACAACTTGCCGGTGTTGCGCATGAAGATCAGGCGTCCGGTGACGCCAACCTTCTGGCCGGTCTGAGTATCGACGGGCAAATCCGGGTACTTCTCGCGTACGGCGGCCAGCGACGTGGTGCGATCGACGCCGACGACGTACGGCTCGATGCCGTCGTTCAGCAAGCGGTCGCGCTTTTCGCGGCGAATCCGCAGCTGCTCTGGGAGGTCGTCGTCGGTCACGGGTACGTCGTTAGGGTTCTGCGCCACGGCAAGCACCTTACTCGGCGCTATGAAAGCCGGGGAATCGTAGCGGCGATGCTTGGAACCATCGCACCTCTGGCGGCATCCTGGTATCGAGAACACAGGACGACGAAGGAGTCGATATGCGGATGGCACTGATGGTGATCGGCTGGGTTGTATTCGTGGCGGGCGCGGGAATGCTCATCCTGCTCATCGCCGACGGCACCGGCAAAACAGACAGTCAGGTGTTGGCAAACCCGTCCGCGGGCATCATGGTCGCCGGAGCCATCCTCGTGCTGGCCGGTGTCCTCAGCGGCCGAGCGTCGACACCCACGACGCTCGGCATGAGCCAGCCGTACGCCCCACCCGCGCCGCCGCAGCCGACGTCGGCCCCGATCGCCGGAGCACCGTCCCCAGCTCTGGGACAGCAGCCCGGCGCAGCAATCAGCGGGATGCAGCCTGGCACTGGGGCTCAGCCGGTTAGCGGAGTTCAGCCCACCAGCGGCCCGAGCACAGGCCAGCAACCCACCAGCGGTCAGCAGTTCGGGCAATCCGGCGGATTCGGCAACTAGCGCGCCGAGTCAACGACGCGGCATCAACGACGCTGGATCAACGACAAGGGCCTGGAACCAACTGGTTCCAGGCCCCGCGTCGTCTCAGATTCCTTTGGAAAGTTTGACGACCTCTTCGCCGTACCCAATCGCTGCGTAGAAATCGCGCGCCGTCTGGTTCTTCGCGGGCGTCTCGATGTGCAGCCAGCGGTGTCCGCGGCCAGCTGCCCACTCTTCACAGGCTGTCATCAACGCGGTACCAACACCTTGCCGCGAGACGCGCTCCTGCACCGCGAGGCCGTCGACGTACGCCTCTTTCTGCCCGACCAACTGGCCCTTGATGAACACTTTCACCATGCCGGCGACGCCCTGCTCATCCTCGGCTACGAACACTGCCTGCGGGGTCTGCTGAACCTGCTGGGCCTCGAGCATCCACTCGACGGTGTCGATGGGGCCAGTGCCGTCGTCGTGAAACGGGTTCACGTTCTCCATCAGGCGCGGCGCCAGCTGTAGGCACGCTTCACGATCGCGCTCTTCGAACGGGCGGATATTCATGGGTCCTCCACTCATCGAGGTTGTGCTGCCGAGATCGTAGTTGGCATCTCGACGATCACCACGACACAGCCTGGGTGATGCCGCGCCGCACATTGTTGTGTAGCGATCAACCTACGACAGACACCGCCCGCGGCGCCCGCCCACCCTGGACCGGCGCGGATTCGAATCGGATTCGGTTTACGGGTAATCTGCCGTGCAAGCGCTCACCAACACTGGAGGTCCGCATGGGCGAGAAGCTCAACCGTTTCACTGGAAAGTCCGCGATCATCACCGGCGGTAGCCGCGGGATCGGATTGGGCATCGCCCAGGCGATCATCAACGAGGGCGGCGAAGTCATCATCACCGGCCGCAAACCTGAGCAGTTGGAGGAGGCGGCCAAGGAGCTCAACGCGCCTGATCGCGTGCTCACCCTGGCCGGGAACGCCTCGCACGACGACCACCGGCAGGAACTGGTCGACCTCGCGATGAGCAAGTTCGGCAAGATCGATCACGTCGTCGGCAACGTCGGCATCAACCCGTTCTACGGGTCGACGCTCGACCTCCCGCTGGACACCGCGCGCAAGGTGCTCGACACCAATATCGTCTCGACCCTCGGCCTGATCCAGCTCGCCTGGCACGCGAGCATGAAGGAGAACGGCGGCTCGATCGTGATCGTCGCTTCGGTCGCCGGCCTACGCTCGGCCGGCCCGATCGGCATCTACGGCACGTCCAAGGCGGGCCTGATCCAGCTCACCCAGCAACTGTCGACGGATATGGCTCCCAAGGTCCGCGTGAATGCGATCTCCCCAGCAGTCGTCAAGACGCGCTTTGCCGAGGCGCTGTACATCGACAAGGAAGACGAGGTGCGCGCTCGCTACCCACTGAACCGCCTCGGCACCCCGGAGGACACCGGCGCGACCGCCGCCTTCCTACTCTCGGACGACGCGGGCTGGATCACCGGCCAGAACATCGTGCTGGACGGCGGTTCGTTGCACCAGTCCGCCACCTGATCACCCCAGTTACGCATCGACCCGATTACGTGTCGACCCAACTGGAGCCGGTCTCATCAATGAGGCCGGCTCCTTTTGTCAACGAGGCCAGCACGCCGTTCGCCTCCCCGAGCAGGTCCGGAGCGAGAGCGCCACGGATGATCGCGTCGGCCGCGTAATCAGCGCCCGCGACGTCGAGGCCAATGCTGCGCATCGCGTTCTCGACCCGGCCAACGTCGGCGATCGGAACAGTCACCTCAACACGTACCGCCCGTCGGCGGCGCCGTACGCCCGCTGTATCCAAGCCCGCGAGGGTCGCGTCGGTGTACGCGCGAACAAGACCGCCCGCGCCAAGCAGGGTGCCGCCGAAGTACCGCGTGACGACGACGACCACATCGCTGAGCTCACGCCCGGTGACCGCACCCAGGATCGGCGCACCGGCGGTACCGGACGGCTCACCATCATCGTTCGAGCGGGAAATCTCGCCGGCCGGGCCGAGCACGAAGGCACTGCAGTGGTGCCGCGCATCCCAGTACTGCTTACGGCACCCTTCGATCACCGCGCGCGCCGCGCCCTCATCGCCCACCCTGCGGATCCGGGCGAGGAAGCGCGAGCGTTTCACCTCGATCTCGGCATCAGCGTCCTTCGCGACGGTTCGATACTCCTCGACCATCCCGCCACTCTAGGCGGACGCTCGACGCTGCGGGACAAGCCGACGCGCGCGGGCGTGGAGCATTGGTCGGATGTGTCGGCACCTGCGCATTCCGGATACGGTTCAGGGATGAGGGAGATCAAGGTTCTGGCGTTCGACACCTTCGGCACAGTCGTCGACTGGCACGGCAGCATCGTTGCCGAAATGGCGCGGATCGCTCCGCACGTCGACGCCGATAAATTCGTCCGGGCGTGGCGCGCCGGTTACTTCCGCACCACCGCCGAGTGCGTTGCGAACGGTCAATGGCGGGTCGTGGATGACCTGCATCGCGAGATTCTCGGCGAAATCGCACCATCGTTTCAGCTCGACCTCGATGAGGCGGCCATGGATGATCTGAACCTGGTGTGGCACCGGTTGGACCCGTGGCCCGACTCGATCCCAGGGCTGGTTCGCCTGCGCGAGAAGTTCACTGTTACGCCACTGTCCAACGGTGGCATCGCGTTGTTGACGAACATGGCCAAGCGCGCCGGGATCCCGTGGGACCTCATTCTGTCCGCGGAGGTCTTTCACGCCTATAAGCCCGATCCACGCGCCTACTTGGGCGCAGCTGAGGTCATGCGGGTCCGCCCCGATCAGGTGATGATGGTGGCCGCGCACCACCGCGACCTGGACGCCGCGAAGGCGGCCGGCCTCCACACCGCCTACATCGAACGACCGCTGGAAAATGGCCTCGCGCACCCTAAGGACGTCTCGGCGTCACCTGAACATCCATTGCATTTCACCGATATAGAGTCGTTAGCCGACCATCTCGGATGTTAAAGATGGCCTAATTGTTCGATTCATATCGATATAATTAGACACGTCTCGCCCTCCCCCTCGCGATGAGCCGACGCGCCATAATGAAGTTCCCGTAACTCAACCTTGGAGCCCGGCCCGTCAATGTCTAGCCTCCTGCGCGGCCATCTTCGACCCGACGAACGCACCCTGGTCGACGTCCTTTACGCCACCGCACAGGCCCATCCCGGCAAGCCCGCGCTCGACGACGGTGACACCGTCCTGTCCTATAGCGAATTGATCTCGCAGGCCGAGCGGATCGCTGCCGGATTACATGCTCGCGGCGTACGCCGAGGCTCGCGCGTGGGTGTACGCATCACCTCCGGTACTCGCGAGCTCTACCTCGCGATCGTCGGCATCCTGATCGCCGGCGCCGCATACGTTCCCATTGACGCCGACGATCCGGACGAGCGCGCCGAACTGGTCTTCGGGCAGGCCGAGGTGGACGCCGTACTCGATTCGATCGAGGGTGTCCACGAACTACTGCACAGCGCAGGGCCCGCTCCCGAACGACCGGGGCTGGACGACGACTGCTGGATCATCTTTACCTCCGGCTCCACCGGCATGCCCAAAGGTGTCGCCGTCCAGCACCGCTCTGGCGCGGCGTTTGTGGACGCCGAAGCCCAGATGTTCCTGCAGAGCGAGCCCATCGGTCCGCACGATCGGGTACTCGCCGGTTTGTCCGTGGCCTTCGATGCCTCGTGCGAGGAGATGTGGCTGGCGTGGCGGTACGGCGCTGCGCTTGTGCCCGCTCCGCGAGCGCTGGTCCGCACCGGCGCGGACCTCGGCCCGTGGTTGACCAATCGCGACATCACGATCGTGTCGACCGTCCCCACTCTGGCGGCACTGTGGCCGGCCGAAACTCTCGAGGACATCCGGCTGCTGATCTTCGGCGGCGAAGCCTGCCCGCCCGAACTCGCCGCGCGCCTGGTCACCGAGGGCCGCGAGGTCTGGAACACCTACGGACCGACCGAAGCGACCGTCGTGGCCTGCGGCGCACAGTTGACTGGCGAACCACCGATCCGAATCGGCCTCCCGCTGGACGGCTGGGACCTCGAGGTCGTCGGCCCCGACGACCAGCCCGTCGCCGAAGGCGAGACCGGAGAACTCATCATCGGCGGCGTCGGCCTCGCGCGCTATCTCGATCCCGTCAAAGACGCAGAGAAGTACATTGCGATGCCGACCCTGGGATGGGATCGCGCCTACCGCTCGGGCGATCTCGTCGTCCGCGACGAAGAAGGCCTGTTGTTCGTCGGTCGCGCCGACGAACAGATCAAACTCGGCGGCCGCCGCATCGAATTGGGCGAGGTCGATTCGGCACTGCAGGCGCTCGACGGTGTGCAAGGTGCCGCGGCTGCCGTCAAACAAACACCCACCGGCAACCAGCTCCTCGTGGGGTACGTTGTACCGCACGAGGGCTTCGACCCCGCGGTGGCGCGCGAACGCCTTCAGCAAGAACTCCCGTCCGCCTTGGTGCCGCTGATTGCCGTGGTCGAGGACTTACCGACGCGTACGTCCGGCAAGGTCGACCGCAACGCGCTGCCCTGGCCGCTACCGGACATGGGTGCTGACGACGAGGTCGAACAACTCGACCGCACCGCGGGGTGGGTCGCTGAAATGTTCGGCAAGGTGCTGGGCGTGACGCCGTCCGGCCGCGGGTTCGATTTCTTCGCGCACGGCGGTGGCAGCCTCACCGCCGCCCAGTTGATCAGCCAATTGCGCTCGCGATTCCCCGAGGTCACCGTGGCCGATCTATATGGCCAACCGAGCGTCGGCGCGATGGCTGACTTCCTGGACTCGCGTACGCGCGCGCTACAACCCAGTAGCCGCCGCGAGCACGTCGAGCCGACCAGGCTGCGCACTCAACTGCTGCAGGTTGGCCTCAGCATCGCGATCAACACCGTCGCCGGCCTCCGCTGGGTGGTAGTCCTGCTGTTGCTGACGAACATCGCCGGCGGGCTGGGCGGGCTCGACCTGCCACATGTCTCCTGGTGGTTCGTCGGTTCGGCCGCCGTTGTGCTGCTTACCCCGTTCGGACGGATGCTGTTGGCAGCCGGCGGCATCCGGCTGCTGCTGCGCAATGCGCACCCCGGCGTGTATCCGCGCGGCGGGCGGATACACATCAAACTGTGGGCAGCCGAACGGCTCGCCGATGCAGTCGGGGCGATCAACCTCGCGGGCGCACCGTGGATCGCGTACTACGCACGTGCGCTGGGCTGCACGATCGGTAAGAATGTCGATCTGCACTCGCTACCGCCGGTTACCGGCCTGCTCACGCTCGGCAAGCAGTGTTCGATCGAACCCGAGGTCGATCTATCCGGCTATTGGATCGATGGCGATACGTTGCACATCGGGGAGATCATTGTCGGCGCCCGCGCCAGCGTCGGATCCCGTTCGCATCTGGCCGGCGGCGCGGCCATCGGCAAGGACTCCGATATCGCGCCCGGTTCGGCCGTATTCGGCGACGTTCCACCCGGGGAGTACTGGAGCGGCTCCCCCGCGAAACGCAAATCCCGCGTGCGCCATCCGTGGCCCGAAGAACGACCGTCGTCGAACAAGTTTTGGCTCGGCGTGTACGCCGTGTCCTCGGTCGCGTTGTCGCTAATCCCGGTGATCAGCGCGGCGCTCGCGCTGCTGATCGTGCACGCGATCATCGGTGACGCATCGACGTGGGGCGCGATCATCGACCGCACGCTGCTAGCGGTCCCGGCCGCGGCTGCGGCCGGGTTCGTGCTGCTGGCCGCCCTGACGCTGATCACGGTGCGGACGCTGGGCTGGCTAATTTCCGAGGGCACCTACCCGGTACGGAGCCGGGTCGGCTGGGCCGCCTGGGCGACCGAGCGGACCTTGGACGCCGCCCGCACCTACCTGTTCCCGATCTACGCCAGCCTATTTACGCCTGGTTGGCTGCGGCTCCTCGGCGCGAAGGTGGGTAAGAACGTCGAGGCGTCGACCGTGCTGTTGATTCCGAAGTTGGCACAGGTCCGCGACGGCGCTTTCCTCGCCGACGACACGATGATCGCCTCGTACGAACTCGGCGGCGGATGGATGCGGCTGAACAAGGTGAAGATCGGCAAGCGCGCCTTCATCGGAAACTCCGGTATGGCCGGCGGCGGGCACAACGTATCGAAAAACAGCCTGGTGGCGGTGCTCTCGGTCGCGCCGACGAAGTCCAAAGCAGGTACGTCGTGGCTGGGCAGCCCGCCGGTGAAGCTTCCCCGTAACGCCCAAGATGTCGACAAGACGCTGACTCATAAGCCATCCAAGCAGCTCAAGATCAAGCGCGGCCTGGTCGAACTGTGTCGCGCGATCCCGGTGATGGTCACCGTAGCGATCGCGTTCGGTGTCCTGCTCGCATTGGCGTGGCTCTGGGCGACGTTCGCGCTATGGGTCGCCTTCCTACTATCCGGTGCCGTCCTGGCGGTCGCGGGAGCAGCCGCCGCCGCAATCACCACCCTGGCGAAGTGGCTTGTCGTGGGTCGGATCGGACAGATCGAGCGACCGCTGTGGTCGTCCTTCGTGTGGCGTAACGAGGTGGTCGATGCATTCGTCGAGCTCGTCGCCGCACCCTGGTTCGCGATGCCGGCGACTGGTACACCGCTGCTGAATATCTGGCTGCGTTCGATCGGCGCAAAGATTGGCCGCGGTGTGTGGTGTGAGTCGTACTGGTTGCCCGAAGCCGACCTGGTCACCCTGGACGCCGGCTCCACAGTCAACCGCGGCTGCGTGGTGCAGACCCACCTGTTTCACGATCGCGTGATGTCCATGGACACGGTGCACCTCGCGCCTGGCGCCACCCTCGGCCCGAACAGCGTTATCCTGCCCGCAGCCGCCATCGACGAAGCCGCGACCGTCGGTCCCGCGTCACTGGTGATGCGGGGCGAAAGCGTTCCGGCCGGGTCACTGTGGCAAGGTAACCCGATCGGCCCTTGGTCGAAAAACATCCCCGCACTGAAGGACTGACGCTTGACCTCGCGAGTGCCCCACACCGGCGCCGACTCCGCAGGAGACCCCTACACTCCCGACCGCGGCAATGGTGGATACGAGGTCACGTCGTACTACCTGGACCTGCGCTACCGAGTGCCGTCCAACAACCTGCGGGCGCTCGCCGCGATCTCGGTCCGCGCGACCCAGCCCTTGGACAAACTCACCCTCGACCTCGTCGGATTGTCGGTATCGAAAGTCATGGTGGGCGGACGCCGAGCGAAACGGTTCACCGTGCGCCGCGGCAAACTCGCCATCTCCCTGCCCGCGCGGCTCGAGGCCGGCACGTCGGTCACCCTGGAGATCACGTACGGCGGGAATCCCACGCCGGCCCGATCGACGTGGGGCATCCTCGGCTGGGAGGAACTCAACGACGGTGTGCTCGTCGCGAGTCAACCGACTGGGGCCCCGACCTGGTTCCCGTGCAACGATCACCCCGCGAGCAAGGCGTCCTACCGATTCCAGATCACCACGGATTCGCCGTACACCGTGGTCGCGAACGGGAAACTGGTCTCCCATCACGCGTCCGGTTCGATGGCGACCTGGGTGTATCAACAGGACGAACCGATGGCGTCCTACCTGGCGACGGTGTATATCGCACGCGTGCCGTGGACGGCCGTCGAGTCCGGGGCAAGCACCGTGCGCCAAACGGCCGTCGTACCGCTGAATCTGAACAAGGCTTTCGCGCACGACTTCGGTCGGCAGCACGAAATGATGGCGCTGTTCGAGCGGCTGTTCGGCCCGTATCCCTTTGCCGAGTACCGCGTCCTGGTGACAGACGACGAACTCGAGATTCCGCTGGAATCACAGGGCATGTCGACGTTCGGTCGTAATCATGTGGATGGGCGCAGTGGTTCTGACCGGCTGATCGCGCATGAACTGGCGCATCAATGGTTCGGAAATTCGGTCGGGTTGGCCTCCTGGCAGCACATCTGGCTGAACGAGGGCTTTGCCTGCTACTGCGAGTGGTTGTGGGCCGAGTACGCCGGACACGACACCGCTGACGCGCTGGCGCGCCGCTACCACCGCCGACTGAGTTCGTCGAAACAAGACCTGCTACTGGGCGATCCCGGCCCGCAAGACATGTTCGACGATCGGGTGTATAAACGCGGCGCGCTGACCCTGCACGCGCTACGACTGCAGGTCGGGGACGCCGGATTCTTCGACTTGATCCGCGAGTGGTGCCAACGGCACGCGCTGAGCACCGTCACCACAGCACTCTTCGTCGATCTGGTGCGGACCCGACTCGGCGATCATGCTGCTGACGCGCTGCACCCGTGGCTGTTCGAGACCAACTTGCCGGCCCTTCCGAGGCGCGCCTAGCGCTCAGAGCGTGCCGGCGTTCAGAGCGTGCCGGCGTTCAGGCTCGTTCGGCTTCACGGGCTCGGCGTCGCGCGATCGCTCGAGCTCGGATATCGCTGTCCTGCCGTAGTTCCCGGCTGGAGGCGATCACCTCGCGTCGGGCAGCGGCCTGCTTGTCGCTGACGGAGGTCCCCTTCGGCTCCAATTGGATCTTCTTCTCGGCCTTGATCCCCGCCTGCAGTTGCCTCGCGCGCACCACCTCGGCGTCCACGACCCCACCGAACAACAACGCGAGGTTGGTCAGCCAGATCCAGAGCAGGAAGATGATCACGCCGGCCAGCGACCCGTAGGTCTTGTTGTAGTTGCCGAAGTTGCCGATATAGAAAGCCAACCCGGCGGATGCAGCGATCCAGATCAACAAGGCGATCGCGGCACCGAGGCTCAACCAGCGAAACCGCGGCTGACGGACGTTGGGCGTGATGTAGTACAACAGCGCAACCATGAGGATCACGACGAACAGGATCACCGGCAGCTTGACGATGTTCCAGGTGTCGACGGCCTCCTGACCAAGGTTGATCGCGTCACCAACCTCGCGCGCCAGCGACCCGCTCATCACGGCGCTGAACACGACGAACGCCGCGCCAGCGACCATCACCATCGTCACCACGTACATGACGACCCGCAAACCGATCGACGCTCGACCTTCGTCAACCTCGTAGATCCGGTTCATCGCCCGGCCGAACCCGCGAATGTACGCCGAGGCCGACCAGAGCGCGCCGAGCACACCGATGACGAGCGTCAATCCAGCGCCCTGAGACTCGGTCAACTGCACGATGATTGGCTTGAGCGTCTCACCCATATCACCGGAGGCGAACTGATCAACGAGGTCGACGACGGCGTTCGTCGTTGACTCGCCGCTGGATACCACGCCAAGGATCGATAGCAACGCCAGCAGAGCGGGGAAGATCGCCAACACCGAGTAGTACGTGAGCCCCGCCGCTAGATCGGTGCACTCGTGTCGCCCGAACTCGTGGATGGCACGTTTGAAACCGTTTCGCCACGCTGCGCGGCGAAGTTGCCCCTTGGTCATCGGTGTCGGGCGCCGTACGCCCACGGCATTCGTCGCAGTTGTCTTGGGACTGCGCTCGGCTACCTGCTGTGTGGCCACTTCGCTCCCCCGCATCGGACGATCAGATCCTGCTCCTTGCTACCACAAGGCGTGTGGCCATCGCGCGTAGTTCCATCGTTCGACCACGATGAATACTTCGCCCGGGGGGGGGTTACGCGGTGCCGGGGAGGACGCCGGCAACCTCGTCCACGACCAGCATGCCGGCCTCGCCGATCTGCGGCAGGTAGCCGATCACGAGGCCGTCGGCCACGATGATGTCCAAGGTGCCGTCTATCGCCGCCGTCCACTCCTGCAGTTCTTCGGTGTCATCACCGATCTCGGCCAGCAACTCGTTTGCAGCTTCACGTACGTGGGCGGCGTCTACCGGGGCATTGAATTGCAATCCCAGCCCAGTCGCGGACTCAACGACCGTCATCGTCGTCCCGTCGTGGATGCAAATGCCGAAGTCGCACTCCCAGCCCAGTGCGTTCAGCCCTTCGCCGAGTTTGTCGACGTCCGGAAGGTTCTTCTTGGTGCCGGTGGACTCGACCGGTGGCAGATCGGTCGACTCCCAACTCGCCAACGAACCGAAGCAGAAGAACGGTGTCTCGTGGGTGTACGAGCAATCGGCGAAGTCCTCACCGGGAGTGACCACCGCGGCGACCTGATTGGCCACCGCAATAACCTGGCCGGTGTCCGGCGTATCGGCCAGCGGCTGGGTCTCCACGGTGTACGACGCAACACGGCCATTACGGTCGGCCTGGACGAACACGATGGCGACCTGCTGGTCGGTCTGCTGATAGCAGGCCAGCACAGAGCGGGACTCATCCAGTTCGCCTGCTGTGCAGGTCATCTGGCCTTCGAACATCGTCGCAATCGCGCGGGCCGCAGACCCTTCCTCACCCACCGACTCGAGCGGGTCGTCCTCGGTGAACCGCGGCAACAACACAAAACTGACCACCGCGAGCGCGGCGACGACGACCAGCGCGGGGTACAACCAGCGCACGTACGCGCGATTTGGCCTGTCCCCCGGGTCTTCCACATCGCAAGTCTATGGTTGGGCGTGGCCGGCACCGCCGAGGCAGGGCGGCGTGAGAGGGCAGCAGTTTCGGCGATCACCGCACCGACGGGCTGATGCCAGCACGAGATCGGTGGCTGGGAGAATTAGCGGGTGCGCATCCTCCTGCCGCCCTCTGAAGGCAAGTTCGCCCCCGTCCGCGGCAAGCCGCTCGACCTCTTTCGACTCAGTCATGGAGAACTCACCGAGGCCCGCGCAGCCGTTCTCGATGAACTCATCGCGGTGTCGGGACGGGCGGATGCGACCAAGATCTTGAAGGTCGGTGCCGGACTGACCGATGCCGTGGCGGCCAACGTCGGTCTACGCGCGGCACCGACTGCGCCCGCGAAGCAGGTCTATAACGGCGTCCTCTTCGATGCCCTAGACGAGCAGTCCCTACAAGGTCCCGAACGCGCCCGAATGACCCGCCGCGTTCTGATCTTCTCCGCGCTGTTCGGCGTACTACGCACGAGTGACCGAATTCCGGCGTATCGGCTGTCCGGTTCGGTCACACTGCCCGGGATCGGCGGTATAGCGAAGTTCTGGCGTCAGCATCTCGGTGAGACACTGACGCCGAGCGGCCTCATTGTCGATTGCCGGTCCGCGTCGTACGCCGCCATGTGGTCGCCCGACCCGGCGAAGCACCTACCGGTGCGTGTGTTCCGGGAGTCGAACGGCGAGCGCACCGTGGTGAGCCACATGGCCAAACACAGCCGCGGCCTCGTCGCGCGGGCACTGTGTCAAGAAGCTACGGAACCACGAACTCCGGGCGAAGCCGTCGACCTACTGAACGGCTACTTTGCCGCCACAGAGGTGAAAACAGCCACCGGCGCGCCCGTTGACGTGCGCGTCGAACTCGGTGACGCCTCGATCGATGTGATCACCAGTTGATCTGGATCTAGCGTTTCCGCGAGCGACGTTCCCACCGCGGGGCTGAACTCAGACGGTTCTAGACGTTCCCGATAACGGTCTCGACGTTCACGCCTCCGGCGGCGAGCCGATAGGTCGCCCCGACGATTGCCAGGTTCCCCGCATCGACCGCTTCGCCAATCGTGCGCGAGCGCTCGTTGAGCAGACGGGAGGTCTGCACGACGTGTTCAGCGCCGACCGTGACCGGGTTGACCTCGTTCGGTCCGGCGCTGACCGCGATATTGCTGGGCAGGACGCGCTCGACTATGTCGCGCAGGTACCCACCCGGCAGGTCGCCGGTCTTGACCGAGTCCATCGCGGCCTTCACGGCTCCGCACGAGTCGTGTCCGAGTACGACGATCAACGGGATGTTCAGTACTTCGATACCGAACTCGATCGAGCCCAGAACGCCGGCATCGATGACGTGACCGGCCGTGCGGACGACGAACAACTGCCCGAGTCCCTGGTCGAACAGGATCTCAGCGGCCGCGCGCGAGTCGGAGCAACCGAACACCAGCGCGAAAGGGTGCTGGCCTTCGGTCAGCTGTTCGCGAAGTTGCGGGTTCGGAAATAATTCAGTGTTGGCGTTCGCCGCGAATCGGTTGTTGCCTTCGCGCATCTTCGCCCAGGCCTGGCTTGGAGTCAAATTTCCCACAACTGAACTGTATTCCTCGACCGGCCGACGGATTACGTCGGATGCCGCATCTGGAATATGTCGCCTGTCAGAAGCCCACTTCGGGCAGTAAGGGCCCCGATCTGCCGTCAACGTCGAGGTGGCGCACAACGCGCTCAGACCATTCCGCCAGACCAGTCACCTGCTCAGGTTCTAGTAGGTCCAGCAAATGGGTGCGCACACCATCGACGTGCACGTGAGCGGCAGCATCAAGCGTCGCGAATCCCGCATCAGTGAGCTCGGCATTCATGCCGCGCGCATCGTCTTCACACGCAGAACGCGACGTGAGACCTCGCGCTTCGAGCCTGCTCATCTGATGCGACAGACGGCTCTTCGACAGACCAGACGACGCCGCCAGGTCGGTCATGCGCAACCGGCGATCCGGCTCCTCGCTGAGCCGAACCAAGATCGCATAGTCGGTCAGTGATAGCCCGTGACTCTCGTGAAGTTCGCGATTGAGCTGATCCATCACCAAACGTGAGGCGAGTAGGAACCCGCGCCACGCGCGCTGCTCGTCTTGAGCGAGCCATCTCGTTTCGGTCATGTTGATATCTTACGTCACAACTGTTGACGCTTCAACTTAATCAGTTGTATCTTCAACTACATCGGGGCTGAGAAGTGCTCGGTTCTCCCGATCCTAGAACATTCAAGTAAACGAGGAGAAGCACATGACCACCGCACAGACCCTAGGACTGCCCACCGGGACCTGGAAGTTCGACACCGTCCACTCGCACGTGGGATTCAGCGTCCGCCACATGATGGTGAGCAAGGTCAAGGGACAGTTCACCACCTTCGACGGCCAGATCACCGTCGCCGACGAGATCGAGAACTCCTCGGTCACCGCCACCATCGCCGCGTCGTCGGTGAGCACCGGCAACGAGCAGCGTGACGGCCACCTGCGCAGCGCGGACTTCTTCAACGCCGACGCCAACCAAAACCTGGAATTCGTCTCCACCGGCGTACAGTCCGCCGGCGACGACTGGAAGGTCCTCGGCGACCTGAGCATCAACGGCACCACCCGGCCGGTCGAGTTGAACGTCGAGTTCGGCGGCGTACGCCCCGACGGTCAAGGCGGTACCAAGGCCGGCTTTGAGATCACCACCGTGATCAACCGCAAGGACTGGAAGATCGACTTCAACATGCCCGTCGAAGGTGGCGGCGTAGTGATCGGTGACAAGATCACCATCAGCATCGACATCGAGGCAGACCTGCAGAAGTAGGCACCTACGTCAGCGGCGCGGACCCACGAGGGTCCGCGCCGCTGTTGCGTTCTTCGGATCGCTACCCGGGGTCGTTGGGATCCCGCGGGACCCGGCAGCAGTGCTCCAGCCATAGGCCGGCCGCGGCGAGCGCAGCAGCCAGGACCGCGCCGAG
The DNA here is from genome assembly GCF_004382795.1 of Cumulibacter soli. Taxonomy (NCBI): domain Bacteria; kingdom Bacillati; phylum Actinomycetota; class Actinomycetes; order Geodermatophilales; family Geodermatophilaceae; genus Cumulibacter; species Cumulibacter soli. Next base: position 501,968 of record NZ_SMSG01000001.1, read on the forward strand.
GATGCAGATGACGGTGTCGCGGCCGGCGCTGGCCAAGAAGCCCCATTCGCCCGCGGTGTACGCCGCGAACCCAGTCCATGCGCCCGCCAGGACCGCGCCGACATAGGCGCTGGCCTTCGCCAGCGCGACCGCGCGCGCGGCAACGATCGGCTCGATGGGCTCAGCGTCACGGCGCCGCAAGATCCGGTCCTTGAGCCGCAGGCCGAACACCGCTTCGGCTAACGCGAGCACGCCGGCCCAAATCGGCATGTACCAGTTCAGCGGCGGAATCTCGCCGTACCACTGGCGCACGAGCACGTGCCCGATGACGCCGGCGCCAACGAACAGCGCCAGGAGCGTTGACGGTGCGGTCGCCTTAACCTCCCGGTTCACAACGCGACCTGATCGAGGCGTTCGGCGGCCTGGTCCGCTGCGCCACTGGCTTGCAAGCCCGCCAGCAGGTCGGCAACTGGCCCCTGCGGCAGCTGCGCGTCGGGCGCCACTTCATGCCACGGCGCCAGCACGAACGCGCGCTCGAATGCGCGCGGGTGCGGCAGCGTCAACTCCGGGTCACTCTGCAGCACCATCGGCGGCTCACCAGTCGGACGCGTCAAATCCGGGGAATACACCGCGATCACGTCCACATCCAGCGTGCGCGGGCCCCATCGAACGTCCCGAGTGCGCTCAGCGGCCTGCTCACACGACTGCCCGAACCGCAACCATCCATAGCCGTCCAAGGAGTCATCGGACGCGATCAGGACGGCGTTCAGAAACGGCTGCTGCTCCACACCGCCCCACGGCGCCGTGCGGTACACCCCGCTCGAGGATTCCAGCCGCACTCCCAGCGCCCGCACCACCGAGCGCAGATACCCCAAACTGTCGCCCACGTTGGAGCCGATCGACAGCACCGCACGGCTCATGAACGCTCCCGGCGCACCCGCACCGCGACGTCGGCGAACTGCCGCGCGATCGGTGCCTGCGGCTTGTGCACGACGATTTCGGCCCACAGCACTCGGTCGTACGACAACGCGATATCCAGCAGTCGATGCGCGAGCGTCTCGATCAAATCAACCGGCTCGCCACCGATAACCTCGGCAAGACGTTCGGCCAGGTCTCCGTAATCGACGGTCTGACTCAGGTCGTCTTGCGATGCCGCAGCCGTGGTGTCGGTGCCGAGCGTGCAGTCGACGATGAACGGCTGCCCATCGCGGCGCTCGTGTTCAAACACTCCGTGATGCCCGGTAACCCTCAGCCCGACGAGCCTGATTTCGTCACTCATCGGTCCCCCCCGTTGCGCCAGGCACGCGCTACTGTCACGGCGTCCAACGACGCCCGCACGGCATGCGCCCGTACCGCCCATGCGCCGGCGAAGGCCGCCAGTGTCGAGATGGCGGCCGTGGCATCCTCTCGCCCGTCCGGCGGACGCGGACCGGTTTCGTCAGCCAGCAACAGGCCGAGGAAGTTCTTTCGGGACGCCGCGATCAGCACCGGGAACCCGGTCTCGACGAACCGCGCGGTGGCCTGCAGCAATGCCCAGTTGTGTGCCGCGGTCTTCGCGAAGCCAAGTCCCGGATCGATGATCAACTGTTCGCGCCGTACGCCGGCATCCAGCGCTGCGTTCACGCGCTGCTCCAACTCGACGAGCACGTCATCGACCACGTCGTCGTACGACGCGAAATCCTGCATGTGCTTCGAGTGCGCGCGCCAATGCATCAGGATGTAGGGCACGTCCAACTCGGCAGCGGTCGAGTTCATCCGCGGGTCGGCCAGCCCGCCTGACACGTCGTTGATGATCGCGCAGCCCGCGTCCACAGCGGCCCGCGCGACAGCCGCCCTGGTCGTGTCGATCGAGGTCAGAATGCCTTCTGCCGCGAGCGCCGCGATCACTGGTACGACACGATCGGTTTCGACGTGTGGTTTGACCCGTTCGGCACCCGGACGGGTCGATTCGCCACCGACATCAATGATGTCCGCACCTTGCCGCCACAACTCGCGCCCGTGCTCGATCGCGTCCGCGACGTCGAGATAACGACCGCCATCCGAGAAGGAATCGGCGGTCACGTTCAGCACCCCCATGACCAGGGTGCGGTCGGCACGCGGGATGCCGCCCATCAGCCGTCCCGAGACGCGATCAGGCTCAGTGCCTCGGCACGGGTGCGGCTGTCGGTCTGGAAAATTCCGCGGACTGCGGACGTCGTCGTACGCGCACCAGGTTTGCGGATCCCGCGCATCGCCATGCACAGGTGTTCAGCCTCGATCACAACGATCACGCCGCGCGGATCGAGCGCGCCGACGATCGCGTCGGCGATCTGGGCCGTCAACCGCTCCTGCACCTGCGGACGCTTGGCGTACAGGTCGGCAAGCCGCGCCAACTTCGACAGGCCGGTGATCCGTCCCGATTGACCAGGGATGTAACCGATGTGCGCCTCGCCGTGGAAGGGCACCAGGTGATGCTCGCAGGTCGAGTAGATCTCGATGTTCTTGACCAGGACAAGCTCGCGGTGTTCCTCATTGAAGGTCCGCGATAGCACCTCGGCCGGTTCGACGTGCAGCCCGGCGAACACCTCGGCGTACGCCCGCGCGACCCGGTCAGGGGTCTCGCGCAGCCCCTCGCGATCAGGGTCCTCACCGATCGCCAGCAACAACTCGCGCACCGCGGCGGCGGCGCGCTCCCGATCAACGCTCATCGCTGATCATCACCAGCAGGACGGTTCATCCAGTCATCCGGATAACTCCGCGGCTGCTGCGGTGCATCGGAGTTCGGGTCGACGGCCGGGATCTGAATCGTCGCGTCGTCGTCGATCGTGTACGTATCCTCAGGCGCCGCATGCCTCGCCTGGGGCTCGCGTTGCGTGGTGGGCGCCGACGGCGGTTCGGAGTTCTTGGCGCGCGCCTCGGCGATTTCCTTCGGCGTCAGGATCGGCGGCGGAGCATCGCCGTTGCGGCGACGGCCGGACCCTTGGTACGGCGCCATCGGCTCACGCTTGGGCACATTCGCGCAGATCCGGTTCATATCTTCGGCGGAGAGAGTCTCCTTCTCCATCAACTCGAGCACGATTTGATCGAGCTCGGCGCGATGCTCGCTGAGGATCTGCCACGCCTCGTCGTGCGCGATCTCGATCAGTTCGCGGACTTCGCTGTCGATCACGCCGGCGACCTCGTCGGAGTAGTCCCGCTGGTGGCCCATATCGCGACCGAGGAACGGCTCGGACTCGCTGGTGCCGTACTTGACGGCACCCAACCTGTCGCTCATGCCGTACTCGGTGACCATCGCGCGAGCCACCTGGGTGGCCTTCTCAATATCGTTGGAGGCGCCGGAAGTTGGGTCGTGATAGACCATCTCCTCGGCAGCGCGTCCGCCGAGCATGTAGGCCAGCGAGTCGATCATCTCCGAACGCGACTGGCTGTACTTATCCTCGGTCGGCAGGATCAGCGTGTGACCGAGGGAGCGGCCGCGCGGCAGGATCGTCACCTTGTGCACCGGGGCGCTGTGTGGCAATGCCTGCGCGACGAGGGCGTGACCACCCTCGTGGTACGCCGTCATCTTCTTTTCCTTGTCACTCATCGCCCGCGTCTTACGCTCCGGACCGGCGATGACACGATCGATCGCCTCCTCGAGCGCGTCGTCAGTGATCGACGTACCGCCCTTGCGCGCAGTGAGCAAGGCGGCCTCGTTCAGCACGTTCGCCAGGTCGGCGCCGGTGAATCCCGGCGTACGGCGCGCAACGGTGTCCAGGTCGACGCCCGGCGCAACCGGCTTGCCCTTCGCGTGCACTCGCAGGATCGCCTTGCGGCCCTCTAGGTCGGGGCGATCGACGGCGATCTGGCGATCGAATCGGCCCGGGCGCAGCAGCGCCGGATCGAGGATGTCCGGCCGGTTGCTTGCCGCGATCAAGATGACGCTGCTGGTGACGTCGAATCCGTCCATTTCCACGAGCATCTGGTTCAGCGTCTGCTCGCGCTCGTCGTGACCGCCGCCCATACCGGCGCCGCGGTGCCGGCCGACGGCATCGATCTCGTCGATGAAGATGATCGCCGGAGCGTTCTCCTTGGCCTGGGTGAACAGGTCACGCACGCGGGAGGCACCCACACCCACGAACATCTCTACGAAGTCCGAACCGGAGATCGAGTAGAACGGCACCCCAGCCTCGCCGGCGACTGCGCGAGCGAGCAGCGTCTTACCGGTTCCGGGTGGACCAAACAGCAGCACACCCTTAGGGATCTTCGCGCCGATCGCCTGGAACCGGGCCGGATTCTGCAAGAAGTCCTTGATCTCGCCGAGTTCCTCAATCGCCTCGTCGGCGCCGGCTACGTCCGAGAACGTGGTCTTCGGCATGTCCTTGCTGACGAGTTTGGCCTTGGACTTCGCGAACTGCATGACACCGCGGCCGCCGCCCTGCATCGAGTTCATCAGGAAGAACAGCAGACCCAGCAAAATGATGAACGGCAGCAGCGAGATCAGCAGGTTGAACAGCACCGACTCTTGGGTGACGGTGGTGTCAAAGCCCTCGTCACCGGCCTCGGGATCGATCCCCTGCGCGTTCTTCACGGCGTCGAAGATCTGATCGGTCGCGCCAGAGGGGTACTGCGTTTGGATTCGGTCGGTGGTCTCGGCGCCGTCCCCCGTCGGATCGATGGGATCCTTCAGCTTGATCTCGAGGATCTGTTCTTTGTCCTTGAGGTTGACGGCATCAGCATTGCCATCTTCGAGCTGTCCCAGCGCGACTGACGTCTTGACGCTCGCGTAGTCGCTACCGCCACTGAAGAGGCTCGAGAGCAGGATGGCGAATACCGCCGCCAGAGCCATAAAGAACCACGGCGACTTGACGATCTTCTTGTTTTTCATCCGCGTGCGGGCTGGCGTGGGCAAGCCCGTGCCTCCTGTTTGCTGGGGGTACTTGATACCGCGCGCCCCACGCGTGAGGCACAGTGCCGGATACAAAACGGTACACCGCGAGGCGCGCGTCTATCTCAACGTCCGCTAGCGGCGAAACGTTCCGTTGCACACTAACGCCATAGTCCACACGGCAAACGGCCAACCCGGGCGAGATTGACGTGCTGCTCGCGCCCACGCCATCTTGCCCGCGCATCTCTAGCATCGCGCCCGCACGCGTTTCGGGCCATAGGTCAACAGCCGGTTGCTACGACGCTCGGGTTCAAATCAGTCCCTCCGCACGCGACCGTGTGGATTATCCCGATGCCACGCGTTATCAGGCCTGTTTCGAACGACATCAGTGAGTTCCCGGACAACGCGCTCCTGGAGCTACGAAAGTTAGGAGTAAACCTCAGGCTTGAGGACGCCGATGTACGGCATATCGCGGTAACGCTCCGCATAGTCGAGGCCGTACCCGACCACGAACTCGTTCGGGATATCGAACCCGATGTACTTCACCGGGACTTCTACCTTCACAGCGTCCGGCTTGCGCAGCAGGCTGACAACCTCGATCGAGGCGGGGTTGCGCGCACCAAGGTTTTTCAGCAGCCAGGACAGCGTCAGGCCGGAGTCGATGATGTCCTCGACCACCAGCACGTGCTTGCCGGTGATGTCCTTGTCGAGGTCCTTGAGGATCCGGACGATTCCGCTGGAGGACGTCGAGGAGCCGTACGACGACACCGCCATGAACTCCAGTTCGACCGGCAGCGGCAGCGCGCGGGCGAAGTCACTCATGAACATCACTGCGCCCTTGAGCACGCCGACCAGCAGTAGTTCCTTGCCCTCATAATCCGCGGCGATCTGCTTCGCCAACTGGGCGGTCTTCTCCTTGATCTCCTGCTCGGAGATCACGACCTTTTCAATCTCGGCGTCGTACACCTTCGATGTCCTCAGATTCGTCGGGGAGCGGCCCGGCCACTGTCATCGGCGGGCGCGTGCACGATCTTGCCACGCTCACGAATCGCGCGGCTACCGCCCGGCAGATACACCGGGCCCTGGCCGTGATAGCGCGCCACGAGCGCATCGATCGCGATCACGTGCGCTGCCGTCACGACGCCGTCACGGGACCCCGAATCGCCCGAACGCGAGTCGCCGGAACCCGAATCCAGTGCCGGCGCATCAGGTGAGGCCGCATTGGGCGACGCCGGTTCAGGTGAAGGCGCATCAGGCGAGGACGCATCGAGTACGGCCGAATCGCGTGCGGGGGAATTGGCGGCAGCCAACCGCTCGTCCAGCCAGCGTTTGATCACCACGCGGCGAGTTCCCTCGGTGAATCGAGCCAGCGCGCGAGCGTCGATATGTGCGCCACCGACGAGTTCCAGCAGCGCGGCAGCGTCGTGCGACGGGTCTGCCTCACGCAGTTGGTCGGCGGTGCGCGCGAGCGCCGGCGCGACTCCACCGCCGAGAATGTCCTCCAGCAACGGCAGCGCCTCGGCCCGCAGCCGCACCCGGGTGAACCGCGGGTCGTCGTTGTGCGGATCGTGCCACACCGGCAACCCGAGATCGTCGCAGTACTGGAGGGTTTGCGCCCGGCGGATCGACAGCAGCGGACGCCCCCAGGGCGGAGCGTACGGAGCCATCCCCTGCAACGATCGCCTTCCGGAACCGCGCCCCAGCCCTAACAACACCGACTCCGCCTGGTCGTCGAGAGTGTGACCGAGAAGTACCTCGCCACGTCGATGCTGCTGCAACGCCGCATACCGCGCGTCCCGCGCGGCCGCCTCAAGCCCACCGCGCGCACCGACGTCTACCGGCACCGCGACCGCGCTCGCGCAGCCCAACTGGAGCATCTGCTCGCGCACCGCGGCCGCGCGATCGGTCGAGTCCGGCTGCAGTCGGTGATCGATCGTGATCCCGTGGACGTCGAACGACCCGCGCGCCTCGAACAGCAATGCGCTGCACAGCGCGAGCGAATCGGCGCCACCACTGACCGCGACACTGATGATTGATCGGTCGCCTTGATGAGTGGTGAGCCAGCGCCGTACCGCGACACGGACGGCGGCCACAGCCGGAGCAGGCCCCACCATCAACTCACCGCCGACCGAAGATCCCCGATCATTCGTCGCCGCGGCGTTCGATGATGATCTCTCGCTCATCATCGGGCGAGCCGTCGTCCAGCGGAACGTGGGTGCCCTCGCGGGGTACCTCGAAGTGCCGCGTGGTGTTGCCATGCTGATCGACGACCGTGCTGCCTGCGGCAGCAATCCGGCCGTTCGGGCGAACCCGGTCCACCCAAGCCACAGGATCGCTTAACTCGGCGCGGGTCGGCAACATATCGGGTGACTCCCAGATCCGGTTGAAGCCCGCCATCCCCACCTCGTTCACCACAGCATCAACGAAGATCCGGCCGTCGGCGTACTGCTTCATTTTGGCGTCCAACCCCAGCAGCCGGCGCATGGCGCGGTCGATCGGCGAGCTTCCTTTACGGCGCGCGTTGAACTTCCGACGAATCACGCCCACCGTGCGGATGACGTCGCGACCGACGTTGTCCATCACGTACTCGGCATGTCCTTCGACCAGACTCATTGCGGCGGTAATGCGATCGAGGACGTCACGCTGGTCCGGCGACTGCACCAGCGAGAGCAGACCACCGGACTCATCCGCTGACCGTGTCCGAACTTTGGCGGCGAGTTCCTTGATCTGTTCCCGCAGCGAGTCGGTGTCGAGGTTCGATACCTCGACGAACTCCTCGATGAGGCCGCGTAGATAGCCCTCCAGCCACGGATTCGCGGTGAATTGCAGTCGGTGCGTGACCTCGTGGATGCACACCCACAGTCGGAAGTCGTGCGGGTCGACCGCCAACTTCCGCTCGGCTTCGACGATGTTCGGCGCGACCAGCAACAGTCGCCCGCCGTCTCGACCGAATACGTCGTACTGCCCAAGTACTCGGCTCGACATGAACGACAGCAGGACACCCGCCTCGATGCCGGTGACCCGACTGCCCACCGCCCGCACGGCGCGCGAGGACTTCGAGGTCGCGGTGAGCTTCTCCACCAGCGGGCCCATCAGTCCGGCGAGGGACGACGCATTCGTCTCGATCCAGCCGGCGCGATCCACAACGAGCGTGGGCGCGTCGTACATCGGGTGCCGAATACCGGTGACGTCGCTGACGTACTCGTCGGCGCGGGCCGCGGCTTGCCGCAGTTCGGTGACGACGGTGCGCGCCTCCTCGAGAGCGATACTTGGACCGGCCTTCGTCAGTTTCTTCGCCGAGCGCATCGCGACGTCCCAGTTGATGAAGCCCTCAGAACTCATGGGCGCCACGTTACCCGCGGAGGCCCGTGAGCGTCGGTCCATCACAACGCGGTCACCTGCGGTCTTGGCGGGCGGACATGCCGGCCTGCGCCGTCTCCACAGCGCGGTGTCTCGTACCTCGCCACCCTTAACTCAACGACCGACCGAATGGGCGAGCACGCGGATCGGTCATCGCCAATAACCGAGGCGGGTTAGTGGCAGCCGCAGCCGGCGATCGTTGCCGCTACGAGATCAAGCGCCTCACGCGCGGCGTCCGGCGCGCCGCCGTCGTTGGAGATGAACGAGAACACCAGCAGCCGGCCGTCGTTGGTCACGACGGTCCCGGACAATGAGGCCACACCGGTCAACGTGCCGGTTTTGCCGCGGACACGTCCGGCCACACCGCCCGTAGTGCCATTCTGGTAGCGGTCCGCCAAGGTCCCGCTGTATCCGCTCACTGGCAATCCGGACGCCACCGCGTCCAAGTTCGCGTCGGTCAGATCGACCACGTTATCCATCACGGAACTCACGGACGCGGCGCTCGTGCGGTCGTCCACGGACAGCCCGCTGGCGTCGTACGCCGTGTACCCCGTCAGATCCACGCCCAGGTCTTGCATCGTGTCGGTGATCGCCTGCGTGGCGCCGTCGAAGCTCGGCGCGTGACCGGTCTCCAGCGCGACCAACCGACCCAAGCATTCGGCGAGCGTGTTGTCGGAGATGAGCAGCATCTGTTCGATCAACTGCTCGATCGGCGCGGACTCGACCGCGGCCAGCTGCTGAGCCCCCTCGGCGGCTTCGCCGCGTTCGACGTCCGCGTCGGGACTGTCGAGGGCGTCGGCAAGTAATTGTGCGGCGTACAAGTCGGGGTCAGCGTGCCGCATCGAGGCATCGTTAGACGGGGTACTGCGGCCGCCGTCGGTCATGAACGGGTAGACCTCAGCCGCGTACGTCGACGGCGCGTCACCCTTACCCCATCCGGACGCCGTCACCGGACCGGTGAACACCGAGTTGTCGACGGTCACCTTCGTTACCTCGGTGATCCCGGCGTCTTTCAGTTGGTTGGCGAGTTGCTTGATCGACGCGGACCCCGGGTTGTACGTCGACTTACTGCCGCTGCGGAGCGTGGGGTCACCGCCGGCGACCACCACGATCTCGGTGGGGCTATCGCCTTCGACGACCGAGGTGGTGATGCGGCTGCCAGGCTCGAGGACGACGGCTGCCGCGGCCGCGGTGTACAGCTTCATCACCGATCCCGGCACCATCGGTTCCTTCGCCTGGTCGGAATACAGCACGATATCGCTGGCCGGATCGATCACTTCAACCGCGACCTCGCCGAGAGTGGGGTTGTTCAATGCTGAGCTGAGCGCGCTCTGCATCCCAGCGCTCGAAGGCATCGGAGCGTCCTCGGCCAACTGCTCAAGCACCGGTGCCGGGGGTTCGTTCGGCGGCAACGAGACCGTTGCGGCAGCCTGGTTGGTGCTCGCGTCAGCGGCGCTGTCAGAATTAGTGGGTCCAGTTAGGGCTGCAGCACCAACAACCGCGCCGGCGCCGGCCGCCGACGCGAGCACCAACACGCCGAATGCGCCTAGCACGCGGATCGTCCCTGCACGTCTGTGCCGGCGAGGCGTTCGGGTCTTGGTCACTCGGGTCCTTGCAGTTCTAGCGGTCAACCACAGCACTGAACAGACTACGGGTCACGGAAATCCACCTCGCATGGCGCGAGACGCCCGAGCCCGGGTAGGAGATGGAATCATAGTGGAGTACGACGTCCTGATCGAGATCCCCAAGGGCTCGCGCAACAAGTACGAGGTCGACCACGAGACCGGCAAGGTCCACCTGGATCGCTACCTCTACACCTCAATGGCGTACCCGACGGACTACGGATACTTCGTCGACACCCTGGCCGACGACGGCGACCCACTCGATGCGCTGGTACTGCTGCCGGAGCCGACGTTCCCGGGCTGCTACATCAGCGTCCGCCCGATCGGGATGTACCGCATGGTCGACGAGGCCGGCGGCGACGACAAGGTCCTGTGCGTACCCGCGGGCGATCCCCGTTGGGACGGAGTCAACGACATCTCCGATGTCTCTCAGTTCCAGCTGGACGAGATCAAGCATTTCTTCGAGCACTACAAGGACCTGGAGCCAGGCAAGCACGTCGACGGCTCGGACTGGGTCGGCGCAGCCGAAGCGAAGAAGATGGTTGAGCACTCCGCCGAAGAGTTCAAGAAGGCCGAGCACTAAAGCACAGTCACAGTTTGAAGTGGCGAATGCGGCGTACCCTGGACGGGTGCGCCGCATTTTCACTCCGGGTTGGATCGCTTGGCATATTTTCGCGATCCTGGCGCTCGCCGGTTGCCTCTGGGCGTTCCAGTGGCAGTTGAGCCGCGCCGAAGGCGCAGACGGTGACTGGCAGAACTGGCTGTACGCCATCCAGTGGCCGATGTTCGCGGCGATGGGGGTCGCGGCGTGGGTCCGCGCTATCTACCTCGCGTTCCGCCCACCCGGGCACGACGAGCCGCCCCTGCTGCATCATGACGATCCGGACCCCGGACGAATCGTGCACGAGGTTCGACCTAAGGCGATCGCGATGGCCCCGCACTACGACGAGTACCACAACATCGCGGATCCGGAACTTGAGGCGTACAACGAACGCCTGCGCGTGCTCAACCAGCAAGCCGGCATCAACTAAGAAAAGGGTTCTGACTTGACGACGACGAACGAGGACAAGCTCGCCGCCAAGAAGGCGGCGTTGAAGGCGAAACGCGCCGGAGGCCCCGAAGCCAAGACCGACCGGCTGCTGCGTTACTACCGAATCTCCGCGTGGATCGTCGGCGTCCCGCTCGCTGCGTTGTTCCTGATCGCCATGCCGATGAAGTACTTCGGGGACAACGGCACGCCGGTCACCGTCATCGGCATCGCGCACGGCTGGCTGTACATGATCTACATCGTGTGCGCCGCGTTCTTGGCCATGCACCGCAAATGGAGCGTCGTACGCTCGGTGCTGGTGGTCTTGGGTGGCACGATTCCGCTGGTGTCGTTCTGGACCGAGCACGTCGTGCACTCCAAGGTTCGCGCGAACGAACCCGGCTGGTAGCCGCGACACATACGCGGCGACGCGTCGTCAGAGGTCGAGCAGCATGCGAGAATTACCTAGCGTGTTCGGTTTGACCCTCGCCAAGTCCAGGAATTCGGCAACGCCGTCATCCTGCGACTGCAGCAACTCGACGAACACGTCCTTATCGACCGGTGTCCCGTCAATCTCGCGGAAACCGTGCCGGGAGAAAAAGTCGACCTCGAACGTCAGGCAGAACACCCGCTGCACGCCAATCTGACGCGCGTCATCGACCAGCCGTTCGAGCAGCAAATGCCCGACGCCCGCACCGCGCACCGAACCGTCGACGGCGAGTGTGCGCACCTCGGCCAGGTCCTCCCAGAACACGTGCAGCGCACCGACGCCGACTATGTGCCCTTCGATCTCAGCGACCCGAAACTCCTGTAGGCCTTCGAAGTAGGCGACGTGTTCCTTCGCGACCAGCACCCGATTCTCGACGTACGGCGCGACGATCTCACGAATCCGCCGAACATCTTGCGTCCGGGCATGGCGGATCGTGACCTCCGATGGGTGTGCGCTGTTCATGGCCTTAATCTTGCTCGCCACGTCAAACGGATCACGCAGCGCCTCTCGGTTCGCGACGCCGCACGAGGCGGCGGAGCGCTTGGACGAAAGAGAACGCGCCCTCCTCGCGTGGCGAGAAGGGCGCGGTCGGTAGGTGACGGTTACCGCGTGAGAGCGATGGTGCGCTCTGGAACAGTTCGTCGTTCGGTGGACATCAGTAGTTCGATTCCCCGGCGTCGCGCCACCAGGGGTCCCCTGGCGCATTCGAGTTGTCGGATCTCGTCGGCGTAGCCCAACTGGGCCAGACGCGACCCGATCAACGTGGTGGCGTGCATGGTTTACACATCCCCGTACATCGATTGGTTGTTGCGTCTCCTATTGTCGTCCGTCCGCGTTACGCGTGGGTGGATTCCAGGTGGCGGACGCCGCAGATCACAGTGAGTCTGTGCACGATTTGTCAGGCGACCCGATTTACCCGCGTCCCGCAGATCATCGACGTGGATGTTGAGCCGTCGGCGGACTGAACATCGATCGCCGAGACGCCCTCGCCACGGTCATCCGCCAATGTCACGAACCGAATGGCGCCCTCATCGAGCGCGATGACGTGCGCGTCACCCTCCGCGACCGCCGAACGACCGAGGACCTGCGCCCAGCGCGCTGCCATCGCCGCGGGGTCGTCGGCCTGAATCTCGACCGCGACCAGGTCCGTCACCACGTTGGACTTGATGTGGTTCTTCCAGTCCGGTCCGGCCCACGCCCACTCGCCCCAGTCCTCGGTGCGGTCGACGGACAGAATCGCCCCGCCGACATCGCGCGGGTGCAGGTGGATGCCCTCGATCCCTGCGCCACGGGCGACGTGCACGACGCGGACGCCGTTGGGCTCGAAGGAGGACTTCAACGCATCAAGGTCATCGACCTGCAAGATCACCATGTAGCCACCGTCCCCGCCACGCTTGTCCAGCAGCCGTCCCGCGGTGGTGCCGTCCTCGGTCGGCGAAACCACCTCAAGTAACTTGTCGCCGACCGGGTAAAGCGCATTACGCAGTCCGAAGTGCCCCACCCCCGGGTCGCGGTAACACAACTCGACGCCCAATTGTTGTTCGATCTCTCGCTCGACGGGCCCGAGATCGGCCGCTACAAGCGCCACCTGACGAAGTCGCATTCTCATACCCGGACGCTATCGTCTTGCCATGGTGTTGCGATATCCAGCGAGCAAGGAGATCCGCGATGGATAAGGCGCGAGTGCGCGTAAGGCCCGTGAGCGAGCGGGACGGCGAGCGGTGGCGCGAACTCTTCGCGGCGTACCGTGCGTTCTATCGGCAGCCCGCCGACGAGCAGGTAGTGCAGCGAGTGTGGCAGTGGGTGCACGACGACAGTCACGAGACGAATTCATTGGTGGCTACCGCCGACGAACACGTCGTGGGGATCGCGAACTATCGCCGTTACGCGAGGCCGCTCGCCGGCGGCGCCGGGTTGTGGCTGGACGATTTATTCACCGATCCCTCGGTGCGCGGCCTCGGCATCGGACGCGCTCTCATCACGCGGTTGCAAGGTATCGCACACGATGAAGGCCTCGGTCTGGTGCGCTGGATTACCGCAGCGGACAACGTCACCGCGCAACGGCTATACGACACCTTGGCAGAGCGCACGACGTGGGTCACCTACGACGCACCACCACGCGATCAGTCCTCGCGATCGTCGTGACGGTGGTAGATCGGCCCCAACGCCCCATTGGGGTCAAGCTTGTTCAGGATCGCCTCAGCGATATCGCGAAGCTGGCCGATCTGTTCCGGGGTCAGCACGTCGATCACATGTTCGCGGACGTACTCCAAGTGGTGCGGCGTCGTCTCCTCCAGCGTGCGTAACCCGGTCGCCGACAGCCGCACGATTCGCGATCGCCTATCGTCCGCGGAGAGCGCTCGTTCGACAAGATCACGCGATTCAAGCCGGCGTACGACGTGAGACAAGCGAGGCAGACTGGCGTTGCACTGCGCGGCCAACTCGGTCATCCGCAACTGCTGATCAGCAGACTCCGACAACACCACCAGCACGTAGAACTCGAAGTTGGTGACGCCAGAATCGCGCCGCACTTGGGAGTCGAGTCCAGCCGGTAGCAGTTCCAGAAGCGCCACCAGACGTACCCAGGCCGTCGCCTCTTCTTTGTTTAGCCACCGTGTACTCACCCGTTCATCCTGGCGTAAGTCTGGCGGGCCTGCCAGGAGCCCCGCGACCTCGGCGCGTTGAGGACTCCGCAGCGCCACCACCTCGGCGCGTTGAGCGCAACAGCGGCACAACCGCCACGAGGGCCTGCACCACCTCTCGGCGGTACAGGCCCTCACCTTCGGTGCAGTTATGCCGCCGCTAACGCCTCGACCGGGGTCACCTTCCCGGCGCGAATCGCTGGCAGTACGGAGGCCAACAGACCGCCGACGATCGCCAGGGCGAGCAGGCCGCCGAGCATCCCCCACGGAATCGAGTAAGTGATGTCTCGATCGCCAAGCACGGAGTACGCCGCAACGGCGCCATACCCAAGGCCCAACACGACTCCGATGACGCCACCGATCAGCGCCAGCAGGAAGGCTTCGATCGAAATCATCGAGCGCAACTGGCCACGCTGGACGCCCAGCGCCCGCATCAGGCCACTCTCCCGCTTCCGCTCGATCACCGACAACGCAAGAGTATTAGCGATCCCGACGATCGCGATGATCGCGGTCACGGCCAGTAACCCGGTAGCGACGTTCGTCATGATGTCGACAACGGCCTCGATTTCCTCGCGTAGGTCACTGTCACGTGCACTCTCGAGCGCGGTCGCTCGGGTGATCTCCGCGGCCACCTGGATCATCGAAATAAGCCCGACCCCGACGATGATCGCGACGACCGTGTTAGTGGCGCGGGCAGCATGCCGAGTGACGTCTCGAGCGGCGATCGTACCGGGAGTGCCGCCAATCCGACCCAGCGGCCGCAGCAGTTTGCCAACCGGTACGACGAGCAATTGGGCACCGAACAGCAGACCGCACACCGACACCAGACCGCCGAGGGTAGCGATGGCGACCTGCGTCGAGAACGCACCGAGCGCCATGATCGCCAATCCGCCCACGAGCAGGACGCCGGCGACGCAGATCCGCCAGACGGGAAGTTTCGCGCCACCGACCTGTGACTCGGCCGGGCGAAGCGCTTCGATCGGGGCGACTCGGCAGGCTGAACGGATCGGGATGTAAGCGCCAAGCAGCGTCGCTGCGATGGTTGCTGCGCAAGCGATTGCGATCGTCACCGGGTCAAGGGCGAGACCGCCCGCGGCCGCACCGAACACCTCGGCACCGACCCACCCTGCAAAGATTCCTAATATTGCACCGATCGCGGTACCGCCGACTCCGATAACCGTCGCCTCGACGAGGATTTGCCGGCGCATCTGACGTGAGGTCGCGCCGACCAGGCGCTGCAACGCAATCTGCCGACGGCGCTGTGCCAGCAGAATGACGAAGGTGTTGCCGATGACGATCGCGGCGACCACCAACGCGATGGCCGCGAAGCTGCCGAGCAGCACCGTGATCGCGATCGTGCCGTCGCTAATTTGATCGACCAGCTGGGCACGCGCCTCGGCGCCGGTCAGCACCTCCCAGTCGCTGCCCATGGCCTGTTGCAAGGCCTGGGACGTCGCTTCGGGATCGTCCGCGCGGACCACGAAACTGTCCACCCAGGCAATGTCCTCGTTCATCGCTTCCGGAGTGAGCCAGATGGTCGCACCGGTGAGCGCCGCGACTGATGACTCCTCGGAGATTCCGCTAACGGTGTACGGCACCACATCACCGTCCGGGTTCTCGAAGGAGATTGTGTCGCCGATCTTCACACCTGCGTCGTCCGCGACGGACTGCGGAATGGCGACCTCGTTGTTGGCCGTGGGCCACTGTCCCGATTCGAGTTCGGCGTACGCCAGTTCCGGATCGCTGAAGATACCGCGCGCGTTGATTCCAGTGAGGCTCGAGGATCCCTCGAGCGTGACGTACGAGGAAATGATTGGATCGACGCCGAGTACGCCGTCCACGGAAGCGATTTCTGCTTTTGTGTCCTCGATGCCCGTGGCACCGTCCGGGTACCCCTTCACGACGATGTCGGCGTTCTGCAGGTCCTCGGCGACAGCAACTTCGATCGCGCGACCGGCGGTCGAGGAGAAAACGGTGGTCGCGACGGCGAACAGACTGCCGATCACGATGGCGAGTACGACGGCGGCGAGTCGTCCGGGCTTGTGTTTCAGCTCAGCGAACGCCGCTCTGCTGGTCACAGACATTGCTGCTACACCCCCAGTCCGCGCATCGCGTCAACGACGGAGTCGACGGTCGGGTTGGGGATCTGGCCGGCGATCCGGCCGTCGCTGAGCAGCAGTACGTGATCTGCGTACGACGCGGCGATCGGGTCGTGCGTGACCATCGCGATCGTCTGGCCGCCCTCACGGGCAGCGTTGCGCAGGATGGTCAGCAGTTGCTGGCCAGTGCGGCTATCGAGGGCACCGGTCGGTTCGTCGGCGAACAGGACGTCCGGTTGACTGATCAAGGCCCGGGCGACGGCGACGCGCTGCTGTTGACCTCCGGACAGCTGCCCCGGTAGGTGGCTGAGCCGATCGGCGATATTCAGCGCGCCGGCGATTTCGGCGAGTCGCTGTTCGTCGACGCGGCGGCCGGCGAGTTCAAGCGGCAGCGCGATGTTCTGCTCCGCGGTGAGCGTGGGCAGCAGGTTGAACGATTGGAAGATGAATCCGACGTGGTCACGGCGGACCTCCGTCACGTACTTGTCGGGACGACCGGTAATCATGGCGTCGCCGATAATCACATCGCCGCTGTCGACGGAGTCGAGCCCCGCCAGACAATGCATGAGGGTCGATTTGCCTGAACCCGATGGGCCCATGATCGCCGTGAACGACCCGCGGGGGAACGCCACAGACACGTTGTCGAGGGCTCGGACGACCCGCTCCCCTTCGCCGTAGGTCTTATGCAGGGCGCGACCTTGGACGGCCGGCATGGCCTCAGGCAGGGTGCGCTGGGGTCCGGGGGCGTCCGCACCCGATCCGTGGGCAGTGGTGGCGCTCATCAGCGGATTCCTTCACTGTGTTGACATCTCGTTGACGTCTTCGACGCTAGTGAGCCCATCGGTGCCTGGGAATCCACTTATGGTCGTGATCTGTTGTGGCCAGCAGTACCCCTTTGAGAGGCCTCAGGTACGACCACGGTCGTACCTGATCCGCCCGATAGCGATACCCCGGTCGACGCGGGATCCGTTAGGCGCATTGGCTTAGAGCATCCCGACTTCGTGGGCAAACAAGACGAGCCCGACCCGGTCTCGGGAGGCGGTCTTGCTCAGCAGCCGCCCGATATGCGTCTTCACGGTGCCCTCGGCCATGTGGAGCTGCGCGCCGATTTCCGGGTTCGTGGCGCCGGTGCACACCTGCGCCAGCACTTCGCGTTCACGCTCGGTCAACGATTGCAGCCGTTCGTCGGAAGCGGCCGCGATCGGCGGCCGCGGCGAGAACTGCTGCAACAGTCTCTTCGTGGCACTCGGCGCCAACACGGCGTCGCCGCTGGCGATCGAGCGAATCCCGGACAGCAACTCCTCCGGTCGCGCCCCCTTGAGCAAGAACCCGCTCGCGCCGGCGTGCAAGGCAGAGACGAGGTGTTCGTCGGTGTCGAACGTCGTTAGGATCAGAATTTTCGGGGCGTCATCGCCGTACGCCGCGATCACCCGCTCGGTTGCGCTGACGCCATCCAGTTCGGGCATCCGGATATCCATCACGATGAGGTCGCACTCGGTGCTCGCGAGCGCGTTAACGACCTCGGAGCCGTCGGAGCATTCGGCGACGACCTCCAGGTCATCCTGCGAATCGATCACCATCGCGAAGCCGCTGCGGACCAGCGCCTGATCGTCGACCAGCATGATTCGGACGGTCATCCTCGCTCCATTCGCTCGCTGTGTCCACATCCATACCAACACCCGCCGTTACGCGCTGGGCTGGAGGTCATCGGCCTGACCTGGAGGCCATCGGCCTGCACATCACGGCGCGGCATCCGGCAGCGGCATCATCGCATGGACTTGGAATCCGCCGCCTACCCGCGGGCCGGCCGCGAGTACCCCGCCGTACTGCTCGACTCGGGCGCGCATTCCGGCCAACCCGCTGCCACTGCCGTCCGAGTGCACCACACCGCGTCCGTCGTCCTCGACGGTGATCCGAAGTCCGCGTGCTTCACGCGCCACCTCAACATTCGCATTCACTTGCGGTCCGCCGTGTTTGAGCGCGTTCGTCAGCGCCTCCTGCACGATGCGGTACGCCGAAAGCGCCGGACCAGCCGCGACGCGATCGAGTTCTCCGTGCGTGCTGAGGGTGACAGTCAACCCGGCGCGGCGGACGTTCTCGATCAGCGCCGGTAGATCCGTCAGGGACTTGGCCGGGGCCAGGTCGGAGGTGGGATCCTCACCGCGACGTAGCGCAGCGACCTTCTGCCGAACCTCGGCCAACGCCTCACGACTGGTCTCGGCGATCTGCTCGATCGCCTGCTGTGCGCGGCCGGGATTCTTAGCAACCACCATGGCGGCGCCGTCCGCCTGCGCCACGATGATCGCGAGCGAATGCGCGAGGATGTCGTGGGTTTCCGCAGCGATCCGGCCGCGTTCTTCCTCCGTAGCCAGACGCAGCTGCTGTTCATGTTCATGCCGCAGCAGATCGTTGCGTTCGGCCAAGCCGGCAAGTTGTGCACCGATCGCGCGCACCTTCGCCAGTTGGGTGCGGCCCAGCACGTAGGACCCGACCACGACCAGCGTGAGCGCTGTGCCGACGAACAGGGCTTGAGCTACTTCGTTTCGATAGCCGGTCGCGTAGCTCGGAAAGAGAACCCATTGGACCGTCGCCCACCACGCCCCCACAATGGCGACGGCGAGCGCCCCGTAGGCGAACCATCGAGTCCCGTACCGAGCCGCAGCGTGCACGGCAACGAGGACAATCAGGTCTGCGGCGGTCATCAAGCCATACGGATATATCAGCATCTCGATGATCGCGATCGCGGCGACGAGACTGACAAATAAGACGGTGCGGGTGCGCCGGAACACCAGCGCGGCGCACATGCACAGCGGCAGCAGCACGCCAAACACAACTGCGTCGCTGGCCACGATCATCGCCGAGGACGTCACTCCGAGCACCACGAACGCGACGATCGCTATCACCAGATCGACAACGAACACATGCCGCTCGTACCAGTTGGCGGGCGCGACGTCGGGGGTGCTCACCCCTCCACGCTAGTCAAGGCGCACCAGCGATGACATCGGTCCGCGGTCGTGTCCTGATCTGACCGCGGGCCGATCGATCAGGTCGAGGTTCTTGCGCTCGACTGCGCAAAAAACGCAGAGAAATCGAGGGGGCATCGCTCATACAGCGATGCGCCCTCGATATTGCTGCGACTTTTGCAGCATCAGTGCGACTTTTGCGGCGACTGTGCGACGTCAGTAGGCCGATCAGTCCTCGGTCGGCAGCCTGAGTCGTCGTTGGGCGGGACTGCTGGACTCAAACTCCGGCTCACGCGGGCGGTTCCGCTCGCATCGGGTGGACTCGCCACGCCGTCCGGGAATAGGCGCGATCTCGGTCCGGTGTATGCCGGGGATAGAGGTCCCGGGTAATCCGGGGATAGAAACGAACTGCGGCGCACCCCGACAGGGTGCGCCGCAGCTTCGGTAGTGCAGTGATGCGCTAGGGGCGCATAACCGGTACGTCGTCCTCGGTCTTCTTCGCTGAGCCCAGCATCGGGTTGATCTTGAAGGTGCCGTCGTGCTTGAGGATCTCGCGGCGAGCAATGGTCATCTTGTGGACCTCGTCCGGACCATCGGCAATCTTCAGCGTGCGCATGCTCGCGTACATCTCCGCCAGCGGCGTGAACTGGGTAACGCCTGCCGCACCGAACACCTGGATCGCGTCATCGATGATCTTCAGCGCCATCCGCGGTACGGCGACCTTGATACCCGAGATTTCGGTAGCGGCGGCCTTGTTGCCCACGGTATCCATCAGGTGCGCAGTACGCAGCACGTACTCGCGGTGCATATCGATATTGATGCGCGCTTCGGCAATCCAATCCTGGACCAGGCCCTTGTGCGCCACCAAACTGCCGAACGTCTCACGCTCCAACGAGCGCTGCACCATCAACTCCAGCGCCCGCTCGGCCACTCCGATCGACCGCATGCAGTGGTGAATGCGCCCCGGGCCCAGACGAGCCTGCGAGATCGCGAAGCCCGAACCCTCTTCGCCGAGCAGGTTCTCGGCCGGAACACGCACATTTTCGTAATGGATCTCCGGGTGACCGCCACTGTGATCGAAGCCGAACACGTGCGGCTGACGACCGATCGTGATACCCGGCGTGTCCTTCGGCACGACGATCATCGACTGCTGCACGTGGCGCGCGGCATTCGGGTTCGTCTTACCCATCACGATCAGGACCTTGCAGTTATCGCGCACCGCACCCGAGGAAAACCACTTCGTACCGTTGAGCACGTACTCATCGCCATCACGCTCAATGCGCAGACCGATGTTGGTCGCATCCGAGGACGCCACCGCAGGCTCGGTCATCGAGAACGCCGAACGAATCTCGCCTTCCAGCAGCGGCTCAAACCAGTCCTTCTTCACCCGCTCCGAGCCGTACAGGTTCAGGATTTCCATGTTGCCGGTGTCTGGCGCTGCGCAGTTGAGCGCCTGCGAGGCGAACCCGACCTTGCCCAGTTCCTCAGAGATCGGGGCATAGTCGACGTTCGACAACTTGGTGCCAGGCGCGTTCGGGTCGAGGTGCGGAATGAAGAGGTTCCACAGGCCCTGCTCACGCGCGGCCTTCTTCATGTCATCAAGCATCGCCGGGAAGCCCGAGTGCCCCAGACGCTCCTGCTCCTCGTGGTACGCCTCTACGTTCGGGTAGATGTGTTCGTCCATGTAGGTCTTGACCTTCTCCAGAAGGTCCTTGCCCTGTTGAGTGAACTCGTACGCCATCTGTCGGCTCCTTGCGTTCGCGGGTATACAACCACGTGCTGTATATCACGCGTGCGCTGCACCAACATACTGAGCGCCCGTTATAAACGTCACGACGGGTAACCGGGCATCGGCGTACGCCGCCTGCGCATTCGCTCGCGGCGCCTCGCCTAACGGGCGTCGTCCGGATGCGGATCCGCTGGCATGCTGGCCGCGCGCCTGGTGAGGCGCTGCGCGATCATCGGGAAGAGCAGGACGGTCACCGCGCCGGCAGTGACCATCACCGACGCATTCGTCGCGGTGATGATCTCCGCCGAGACGCCGATGTGCGTGACGGCGACGATGATGGGTAGGCCGGTGGCCGCGAACAATCCGAGCGATACCTTCTCACTGGTGCTCCGGATGCCCGAATCGGTCTTGACTAGCAATTCGCGGATCACGATCGGGGCTCCGCGAACGATCGCGATCATCGCGACGAATCCGATCAACAGCGGCCACTCTCGCAGCACCGCAAGGATGTCGATGTTCATCCCGCTGGTCACGAAGAACACCGGTACCAACAGGCTGAACCCGACGATCTCCAGTTTGTGGGCGATTTCGTCGGCATGTTTCGGCGCCGATGCCCGGAACACCGCATTTCCGAGGATCCCAGCGGTGAAGGCGCCTAGCGCGACGTCGAGATCGAGCGCCGCGGTCAGCAGCATCAACGTAATAAGCAAAAGCACCGTTAGGCGCAACGTTGTCTGCATCGTCGTATTCGACGCGTACGAGAACGCCTTCGCGAGCAGTGGCACACGACGAAAGAGCCGCGCCGGAATGACGACCGCGAGCACTGCCGCTACCGCAAACACGATGAGTACGGCGGCTGCTTCCCAGGTGCCACGAGTCGACAGCAGCAGCGACATAGCGACGATCGGCAGCAGCTCGCCCCACGCACCATGAACCATGGTCGCGGCGCCCAGCGGTTTAGCGATGAGTCCTGAATCCTTCAGGATAGGTAGCAGGACGCCGAGAGCTGTCGACGTACTCGCCAGCGCGATCACAATGGCGGCGCGCACGTCACCATCGACCAGCAGCAGCCCGGCGCCCACACCCAGTACCGCGCAGATGATCCAAGTGAGCGCGGCATGTTTGCCCTGGCGAGAGCGCATGTGCGACGTGTTGAGCTCGAACCCCGCGAGCAGGAAGAGGAACCCGACGCCGAGTTCGCTCAGGAACTCAACCGCCTCGGTCTGTCCGGCGATACCGAACACGTTCGGGCCGATGATCACGCCAAGGGTCAGCAGCCACACCACATCGGGGACGACACGACGAGTGAGGATGGCCAGCACGGGGGCCAAGAACGCCGCTGCGGCGATCCACCACATCGACTGGAGGTTATCGAGTAGCAGGTGTCCTTCGGCCATACGAGAAACCTACTGGGTCCGCGGCGGCTCTACCCCATGGCGACTGCGCATTGATCGACGCGCCCACGCCCTGTTAGCGAGCGGCTCTGCTCGACGGCCGCGTGCCGCCTGCACATGACCCCCACTTGGGTGACATAACTAGCACGACTACACCTATTCGGATTAGATTCATCCGGTCGGATGAGGACGAGAAGATAGGTGATCCGGGATGAATCGGGATCGTCGCGGCCAGATCGCGCGCGTGGCGATCGTCGAGGACCATCTATTGCAGCGACTGCGTACGACCGAACTATTGGAGAGCCAAGCCGACCTACAAGTTGTACACGTCTGCGACACCCAGGCTGAATTCCTGCAGTGGCTCCGTGTAGCACCACCGCACCAACGCCCGCACCTGCTCATCCTCGATCTCGTCGCCGACCGGCAGGCGAACGCTGACCCACGAGTCACCTCCGCGCTGGTTCGGGCCGGACTGCGGATCCTCGTGCTGTCGGCTATGACTTCGCCCGCGCTCGTCCGCTCGATGCTGCGCGCTGGAGTCACCGCCGTTGTCGGCAAACGAGACACCGAGGACGACGTACTTGCCGCCGTACGGGACGCGCTACGTGGCCAGCAGTGGCTTACGCCGGAACTCGCCGGCATCATCGCTGGCGATAGCGAACGGCCGCCGCTGAGTATTCAGGAGGAACAGACGCTGATCCTTTATGCGTCGGGACTCACCCTGCAGGAAGTCGCCGACTCGATCGGCGTCAAACCGGCCACGGCCAAGCAGTACCTAAAGCGAGTCAAGGCAAAGTATGCCGCCGTAGGACGCCCAGCGCACACGAAGCTCGACCTCAGCCGTATTGCGGACGCCGACGGCTATCTCACTTAACCGCGACGAATCGAGGACGCCGACGGCTATCTCGCCTGACCGACCATCGGCGCGACGCCACAGGACGAGCACCTATTAAGGTCGACACATGCTGACGTTCATTCTGGTTCTACTGATCATCTGGGCTGCAATCTCCGTGATCGGCTTCGTCGTAAAGGGCCTGCTATGGCTCGCAATCATCGGGCTGGTGCTGTTCGTGGGCACCGCTCTCTACGGGGCAGCGAAACGCAAAATCAAGAGTTAACCGCTCCAGACAGGATCGGTTCGCACCCTTCAGCGACCCGTCCGATACGTCGTCCGCTGATCAGTTCACCAGTACGCTGGCGCGATCGATCGCGAACAGGTCGGGCTGTGCGCGCATAAAAGCGTCCTCGAGGGCGCCCACTCCACGCTCGGCTACCAGCGCTGCCTCGTCGTCCGTGATCGGCACAAGTTGTAGCCAGGTCACATGTACCTCATCGTCGTCGTACTGCGCGAACCGTCCGTCCCAAGTGAATGGCGGGACCGACATCAGGTGCGGCGTCGTGGCCTCCGGATACCGGTTTGAGACCGCGTCACGATAAACCGTCCCGGGCCGTACATCGATCGTCGGGGCGATCTCGAAGCCGCAGGACGCGACCGCGTCGCCGAACAGGTCGAGAGCGCCATCGACCGCCGCAACGAACTCGACTCGGAGCCCACGGCCATCAGGGGTACGAAGCGGTGTCACGAACGCGCTCGCCGCCACACTCGCCCACGAGTTGACTCCTCGCGCCGGGCAATCGCTCACCTTCAGAATGCCCATGGCACGGGTTCCGTCGGGCGTGGTTCGCGTGGTCGGGGCTTCCCCAAGCTCGGCCTGGAATCCTGCAAGCACCCGGTCGACAACCTCGTAAGAATTGATCACTTACTCCCCTTCGGTGATGCATGTGTATCGAACCCGGCGGGGCTCCCACTCCGAGCCTAATGGCGCGTACTGCCCGTGCGGTGACCGTCGGCGCACGATCCGGGTCAACAGCGGCAACAAGCACGACCTCGTACCGAAAGCGAAAATGCGCCCCACCCGGCGGGGCCAGGTGGGGCGCGGTATGCGAGCCGCCTTGGGGAATCGAACCCCAGACCTATTCATTACGAGTGAATCGCTCTGCCGACTGAGCTAAGGCGGCGGGTGACGCGATCAGTAAGTATACGCACCGGGTCCGCCGCGCCGAAGCCCGGCCGGGGTGATCTAGCCCGCGTCCGAACGGCTGTCGTAAGCCTTACGCGAGGTACAGACGGACGCAACCGGACACGTCACTTGAGACCCGTCAGCGTCGAGTCGTACGACGACCGAATCCGACGGAACCGACTCCGAAACCACTCGCCCGGCGCCGACCGAGGTATCAACCTTCGCGCCGCGCCCGGGTGAACGTTTACGAAAACTCTCGTACAGCGGATGCTCGTACTTCAAGCAACACATCAACCGGCCACACGCTCCGCTGATCCGCAATGGATTCAGCGGCAGATCCTGGTCGCGAGCCATCTTGAGACTGATCGGCTCGAAGTCCTTCAAGAAAGTCGAGCAGCAGGTGTCTCGTCCGCAGGAACCGATCGCGCCCTGGAGTTTGACCTCATCGCGGGCCGACACCTGGCGCAACTCGATTCGGCAGGTGAGCGTGGCACCGAGATCGCGCACCAGCGCGCGGAAGTCCACGCGACGCGAGGCCGAAAAGAACACGGTCACGACGTCGGGGTTCGCTTGTGCATCAGCAATACTGACGTCGGCGCCGATGATCTTCATCGGCAAGTCGTGCTCCTGCACAAGCCGACGCGTCGCGACCAGAGCTCGCGCCTTGTGCTTGCGTACGGCGCGGGCCCGCTTACCGTCGGCGTCCGTCGCCCGGCCGACTAACCGCTCAAAGCCGCTGGTGTCCTCGCTGACCCATTCGCCGGCCCACATCACCTGCGCCATCTCGGGGCGTTCACCCACGGGCACCAGCACATAGTCACCGATGGCGATTTCGAGGTCACCGGGGTCGTAGTAGTACAGCTGCCCATTGCGGTTGAACGAAACCGCGCACAGCATTCCCATTCGCGCGAGTCTACGCGTAGCCGCGGCCAGTGCGCGGTCCGCGAATCAAATCCGCGCCACTGCCGGAGGCCGATCAGTTATTCGCGCCTCTCGGCGCGCACTTTCACCCCGTAGTCGGGGCATAACCGCGCTACGTAATGCGCAATCACGAACTCCAAGCCGTAATGCGCATTTACGAACTCCACGCAAATGCGGCGCCCGGGCACGTGCGGCTAGGTAACCCGATCAGCGGACGCCGCGTCACACCGCGACCCACCCATGGCGGCTCAATGCCGTCCACGGGCACGACGCACCAAGGCCACGATGCCGACGACGAGGAGCACCGTCAGGATTCCGCGAAGTACGCCGCCGACGAACCCGAGCGGGCCACCGACCACCCCACCGATCAGCCACAGCGCGCCGAGTATGCCGATGATGATCCAGACCCGATTCGGATGGCGCTGCAGGCGCTCGGCGTGTGCACGCCATTCGGCGCGGTCGACGCCTGGATGCCGCGGCCGGCAACCCGGCCCCGCACCGGGACGCCCACTGCCGGCCCACGCAGTTGACTCGGCCCTTGGATTCCGATCACCCTCGGCGGGAAGATCCACCACCAATGCGTCCAAGTCACCGCGCACCCGCGCGTCGTACGCGAGTTGAGTCCGTGAATCGAACTCGTCCAGTTGCAGTTGCCCCAGCGTGTGCGCGCGCGACAACCGCTTGACCATTTCTTCCCGATCGGCGTGACCCACGCGCATCTGCTGCGGGTCGATCGGTTGCTCTGTCGTCATCCTGGCTCGCCCTTACTCGTCGTCGGTTTCGTCGCGGCCGCGCGGTCCACAGCCGTCGCGGTGCGGGCCGCGTCCCTCACGGTGGGCTCCGGGTCCATCGCGCCGCGGGCCTCGGCCCTCGCGATGCGGCCCGCCCCGGCGGGGGCCCGGTCCGCCTGGTCGACGCGGGTCCTGTCCGCCGAATACCTCCGACAGAACGCTGGCGATGCTGTTGGCGGTGTCGGCATCAATCCAGCCGCCCGGCCCCCAACCCCCGCGTCCTGGCCCGCGACGCGGGCCGGGCCCGAACGGTGGCCCCGGCCGCTCAGGGCCGCCTTTCGGCCACCCACCGGCGATCTCGCCGATGATGACTTCGGTCAGGTAGGCATTCGTGGACATCCCGCGCCGCTCCGCGCGATCGTCCACCTTGTCTTTAGCCCACTTCGGCAGCCGTAGCGAGAAACGCACCAGCGTTTCGTCGGCTTCCTCGTCCTCGAGAACATCCTCGTCGGTGTCGTCCTCGTCGATGAGTTCGAAGTCGACGTGTTCGCCGTCCGGCTCGGGCTGGGTCTGCTGCACCACGAACGTGGGATCGAGACCGTCCATCGCGACCGTTACGCGCGACGAATATAGACCGTCATTGATTTCATCTGCAGCCTCGGTGACCGCATCGATCAACGCCAAACGCAGCGACGGCTCTGCAGCCGACGCCACCCGTGACGCCACATCTTTCGTAGCGTCGTCCGCAAGAGAGAGCGCGCCGTCGATACCTTCGCGCACCTTCCCGATGTGCTTTGAAATATCCATGACGCCATGGTGCGCGCATTTTGACGCCACCGCAACCCCATAAAGCACACCATTTTGGCGCCACGGGCTCGATAGCCTCCGTCACGTCGGGAGACGCCTCGCCTGTCGTGAACAGAATCTCGACTCACACAGGCTGGGCCACAAGATTTATTGAGATTAGTTCTCCTTTAAACGAGGATTACGTCATGAGCGCGACTGCATCGAGTTCAGACAGTTCCTCCAACGCCTCTCTCACGACCTCCGCCCTCGGCAGCACCACCGCAACCACCCGCTCGGGCAACCCGTGGTTTCAACTCACGCTGGCGACCATCGGATTCGCGGTCAACTTCTGGGCTTGGGCGCTGCTCAGCCCGCTTGGGCCGCTCTTTCGCGCCAACGGAACACTCGGCGACATCACCGAGGGCCAGGTATCGCTGCTCGTCGCGGTCCCGGTCATCGTCGGGTCGATCGGACGTATCTTCATCGGCGGGCTGACCGACAAATACGGCGGACGCCTGATGTTCCCCTTGGTCACCGGCGCCACGATCATCCCGGTACTGCTCATCGGATTCTGGGCCCAAGGCTCACTCGCGGCGATTCTCGTCATGGGATTCTTCCTCGGCATCGCAGGAACGTCGTTCGCCATTGGCGTCCCCTTCGTCAACGCGTGGTTCCCGCCGGCCAAGCGCGGCCTGGCGATCGGCATCTTCGGTGCGGGCATGGGTGGTACCGCGATCAGCGCCCTCACCACCGTGCCGATGTACGAGAACATCGGCGATACGGCGCCCTTTGTCATTTGCGCGATCGTTCTGGCGGTGTACGGCGTATTCGCCTGGTTCTTCATGCGCGACGCTCCGGGGCGGGTCGCGCCCACCACCTCGCTGATGTCGCGGATCGTCGCCAACTCCAAACTGCCGATCACCTGGCAGGCCTCGATTCTGTACGCGGTCGCATTCGGCGGGTACGTCGCGTTCTCGGTTTATCTGCCGGTGTACCTGCGCAATGCCTACGGACTCGAACCCGCCGACGCATCCAACCGGATGGCCGGATTCGTGCTTATCGCGGTAATCGGTCGCCCACTGGGTGGATGGCTCGCCGACAGACTCGGCTCGATCCGGGTGCTTGGGGCAGTCTTCGCCGTCGTCGCCGTTTGTGCGGCAATCGCATCTAGTAACCCGCCGCTGGAGAATTTCGGCACGATCGTCTTCTTGCTGTTAGCCCTCGCGCTCGGCGTCGGATCGGGCGCGGTATTCGCTCTCATCGCGCAAGCCACCGAACCCTCCCGGGTGGGTGGTGTCACCGGGATCGTCGGCGCAGCGGGCGGACTCGGCGGTTTCGTGCCACCGCTGATCATGGGCGCGATCTACGGCCTCACCAGTTCTTATCAATGGGGCCTCTGGCTGCTGGCCATCACCTCCGCGCTGACCCTGCTGCTTACCCTCACGGTGGTTCGCAAGACCAGGGCGCGAGTTGACGCGGCGCCGCACTGACAACGTCACGCGTCACGGATCGGAGGCATATATGCATAACGCAGCAGGCGAAGGCGCCGTACGCCGCCTACCGACAGATGAGTGCGTGAACCAGCCACCTCACCCAAGCAAGGCCGCCGACCTAGTTCTCCTCCACCATGTCGAGCCTGCGTCGCAGGCTTCAGGCGCTGCACACCCGGCCGCTAATCGCGCCTCACCTAGGAGCACCCGATGACCGACAACAACATCGACGACCCACTGAGCGAAGCTCTCGTCGGAACCCGACGCTTCTTCACCAAGGCAGAGGTCTCTGCCGATACGCGTTCGATCTACAAGATTGGCGGCCGCGAAGGCGACCGGTTCTATCGCGACCGGTGGAGCCACGACAAGGTGGTGCGGTCCACCCATGGGGTCAACTGCACGGGTTCGTGCTCCTGGAAGGTCTACGTCAAGGACGGGATCATCACCTGGGAAGCGCAGCAGACGGACTACCCGTCCACCGGCCCAGACAAACCTGAGTACGAACCGCGCGGGTGCCCCCGAGGTGCCGCGTTCTCCTGGTACACCTACTCCCCCACCCGCGTCCGCTACCCGTACGTGCGCGGCGTACTGCTCGAGATGTATCGCGAAGCCAAGGCTCAGTACGGCGATCCAGTCGTTGCTTGGGGCTCGATCATGCAGGATGCCGACAAGACCAAACGCTATCGGTCTGCCCGAGGTAAGGGCGGTCTGGTCCGCTCAAATTGGGAGGAAGTCGCCGAGATCGTGGCGGCCGCAAACGTCTACACGATCAAGCGCTGGGGCCCCGATCGGATCGCCGGTTTCTCACCTATTCCTGCGATGTCACAGGTGTCTTACGTGTCCGGTGCTCGATTCATCGAGCTGATCGGTGGCGCGATGTTGTCGTTCTACGACTGGTATGCCGACCTACCGAACGCCTCACCACAGATGTTCGGCGATCAGACCGACGTCCCCGAGTCCGGCGACTGGTGGGACGCCGGATACCTGATGATGTGGGGATCGAACGTACCGCTGACACGTACTCCGGACGCGCACTGGATGACCGAGGCCCGCTATCGCGGCCAGAAGGTGATCGCCATCGCGCCCGACTACGCCGAGAACGTGAAGTTCGCCGACGAATGGATCGCACCGGCCCCCGGGACGGACGCCGCCCTCGCGCTGGCGATGGGCCACGTGATCCTGAAGGAGTTCTTCGTCGATCGGCTCGAACCGTTCTTTGCCGACTACACGGCAAAGTACACCGACCTGCCCTACCTGGTCACTCTGGACGCACAGGACGACGGTACGTACAAGAGCGGCAAGTTCCTGGTCGCCGGCGACTTCGACAACCCCGAACGTGACTCCGAGAACGCCATGTTCAAACCGGCGTTGGTCGACGGGCGCACCGGCGAGGTGAGCATCCCCAATGGCTCGCTCGGACATCGGTTCGGCGAGGAGGGCGTCGGTCGCTGGAACCTGGACCTTGGCGATGTGGAACCAATGCTGAGCCTGCTGCGAGACGGCGCAGAGCAGGTCGCAGTATCCCTGCCACGATTCGACGCCCTCGACGGCAAGGTCAGCGCCACCGCACGCGCGGTACCTGCCCGCCGCATCGACGGCTACCTCGTCACCACCGTCTTCGACCTGATGCTCGCGCAGTACGGTGTCGCACGCGACGGCTTGGACGGCGACTGGCCCAGCGGCTACGACGACGTCGCCGCGCCGTATACCCCGGCCTGGCAGGAGGACATCACCACCGTCCCGGCCGAGGCCGTCGAGCGGATTGCACGCGAGTTCGCGCAGAACGCTATCGACACCGGTGGCCGGTCGATGATCCTGATGGGTGCGGGCGTGAATCACTGGTATCACGCCGATCTGATGTATCGCGCGATGCTGGTGTTGACCACGATCACCGGCTCGCAGGGGCGGAATGGGGGCGGCTGGGCACACTACGTCGGTCAGGAGAAGGTACGCCCACTAACCGGATTCCAGCACACCGCGTTCGCGCTCGACTGGCAGCGACCACCGCGACACATGAACCAGACGAACTACTGGTACCTCAACACCAGCCAGTACCGCTACGACACGTACGACTCCGACATGATCGGCGCCGGGACCGGCGCGTTCGATGGCGCCAGCGTCGCCGACCTGGTCGCCCAGGCCGCGCGGTTGGGGTGGACACCGTCGTACCCAACCTTCAACCGGTCTCCACTCGACCTCGCCGATGAGGCCGCGGACGCCGGCAAGACTCCCGCCGAACACATCGTCTCCAGGCTGAAGGACGGCACGCTGCGTTTCGCCGCCGAGGATCCCGAGGCCGAGGAGAACTGGCCACGGGTGCTGATGCTGTGGCGCGCGAACCTATTCGGGTCCTCTGCGAAGGGCGATGAATACTTTCTCAAGCACCTGCTCGGGACCAGTAACTCCGTGAACGCCACCGAGGCGGGGCCGGATCAGCGCCCACGCACCATCGAATGGCCCGAACATGCCCCGGAGGGCAAACTCGATCTACTGATGACGATCGACTTCCGGATGACGAGTTCGACGCTGCTGTCGGACATCGTGCTGCCGGCAGCGACCTGGTATGAGAAGCATGATCTGAACACCACAGACATGCACCCGTTCATCCATTCCTTCAACCCGGCGATCAACCCGCCCTGGCAAAGCAAAACTGACTGGGACGCCTTCAAGGTGATCGCCAAGCGCTTCAGCGAACTCGCCGTCGATCACCTCGGCACCCGCACCGACATCGTCGCCAAACCGTTGTGGCACGACACCCCCGAGGCAATGGCAACCGAACATGGAATCGTGCGGGACTGGCGATCCGGTGAAGTTGAGCCGATACCGGGTAAAACGATGCCCGTGCTGGTTCCGATCGAGCGGGACTACCCACTGACCTACGCGAAGTTGACCTCCGTCGGCCCACTACTGGACAAACTCGGGACCACGACGAAAGGCGTCACGTTCGACGTACGCGCCGAGATCGAATACCTACGGGGAAAGAACGGCGTCGTATCGCACGGGCCAACCGCCGGACGCCCGAAGCTGGAAACCGATATCCACGCCGCCGAGACGATCCTCGCGCTTTCTGGCACGACCAACGGGCACCTCGCGACCCAGGGATTCACGACGCTGGAAAAACGGACCGGGTTCGCCATGCACGACCTAGCAGCCGAGCACGAGGGAAAGCGGATCACCTTCGCCGACACCCAAGTCGCACCCGTCCCGGTGATTACTTCCCCGGAATGGTCGGGATCGGAAACGGGCGGACGCCGCTACTCCCCATTCACCATCAACATCGAGCGCAATAAACCATTCCACACGCTTACCGGGCGCCAGCAGTTCTACCTCGATCACGACTGGCTGCAGAAGATGGGAGAGGCGCTACCGGTGTTCCGTCCGCCGTTGAATATGACCCAACTGTTCGGCGAAGCAGAACTCGGCACCACCAACGAGCTCGGCGTATCGGTGCGCTACCTCACCCCGCACAACAAGTGGTCGATCCACTCCGAATACCAGGACAACCTGTTCATGCTGTCCCTATCCCGCGGTGGACAGGGCGTCTGGATGTCGGATAAGGACGCAGCCAAGATCGGCGTCAAAGACAACGACTGGATCGAGGCGGTCAACCGCAACGGCGTCGTGGCCGCCCGCGCCGTCGTGTCGCACCGCATGCCGGAAGGCACCGTGTATATGCACCACGCCCAGGACCGCCTGATCGACGTACCGCTGACCGAGCACAACGGGCAGCGCGGCGGGATCCACAATTCCCTGACCCGGATCATGGTCAAGCCCAGCCACCTCGTCGGCGGGTACGCACAACTGTCCTACTTCTTTAACTACATCGGCCCCACCGGAAACAACCGCGACGAGGTCACGATGATCCGCAAACGCATCACCCCGGTCGAGTACTAGCGGCGAAGGAGAACACCAATGCGAGTCATGGCGCAAATGGCGATGGTGATGAACCTCGACAAGTGCATCGGCTGCCACACCTGCTCCGTCACCTGCAAACAAGCGTGGACGAACCGAGCCGGCACCGAGTACGTGTGGTTCAACAACGTCGAAACCCGACCGGGGCTGGGATATCCGCGGACATACGAAGATCAGGAGACCTGGCAAGGCGGATGGATCCGGGACCGTAAAGGTCGGCTCAAGTTGAAGGCTGGTGGGCGGTTCAAGAAACTCGCGAGCATCTTCAGCAACCCGAAGATGCCGAGCATCCAGGACTACTACGAGCCTTGGACCTACGACTACGAGACATTGCTGAACGCCCCCGTGCAGCAGCAATTCCCAGTCGCTCGACCGCACTCGCTGATCTCGGGCAAGCAGATGAACGTCGAATGGTCAGCGAACTGGGATGACGACCTCGGCGGCTCCGGTGAGCATGCCGCCAAAGATCCCATGCTGAAAGGGATCGAGGACAAAGTCCAGCTCGAGTTCGAACAGACCTTCATGTTCTATCTACCGCGGATCTGCGAACACTGCCTGAACCCGTCGTGCGCCGCCTCGTGCCCCAGCGGAGCAATCTACAAGCGCGCCGAAGACGGCATCGTGCTGGTCGATCAAGACCAATGCCGCGGCTGGCGAATGTGCATCTCCGGATGCCCGTACAAGAAGATCTACTTCAACCACAAGACCGGCAAGGCCGAGAAATGCACATTCTGCTACCCCCGCGTTGAGGTCGGCATACCGACCGTCTGCTCGGAGACCTGCGTCGGTCGGCTGCGATACATCGGTCTCATGTTGTACGACGCTGACCGGGTGCTGGAAGCAGCGACGACCGAAGACGAGCACGGGTTGTACGAGGCGCAGCGCGACGTGTTCTGTGACCCGTTCGATCCGGAAGTGCAGCGTGCCGCGCGCGCGTCTGGCATCCCCGAGGACTGGATCGAGGCGGCGCAGCGCTCACCGGTGCGTCGGCTGATCATGGACTACAAGGTCGCACTGCCGCTGCATCCCGAGTACCGCACAATGCCGATGGTCTGGTACATACCGCCATTGTCGCCGGTTGTCGACATCGTCAAGGAGACCGGTCACGATGCGGAGGATCACGGAAACCTGTTCGGCGCGATTGACACCCTGCGGATCCCGATCGAATACCTCGCAAACCTGTTCACCGCCGGCGATACCAAGCCGGTTGATCGGGTGCTACGCACCATGGCCGCGATGCGCTCCTACATGCGCGATATCAACCTCGGCCGAAATCCCAATGACCACATCCCCGAGGCGGTGGGCATGTCGGGCGAAGACATGTACGAGATGTTCCGGTTACTGGCGCTGGCGAAGTACGACGAGCGGTACGTCATCCCGACCGCGCATGCCGAACAGGCGCACGCCCTGGAAGAGCTCGCAACGGACTGTCCGGTCAGTGACTACGGTGGCGGTAATCCCGCGTTGTTCGGCGAGGGCTCAGGGGGCGTCACGCCCGTTGCGGTCGAGAACTTTCGGATGTTGCAGGTGCGTCAGACCTCGGAGTCGGTATCCGGCGAACTGGTCGGCGGCGGATCGGCGAAGGGCCGCATCAACCTGCTGAACTGGGATGGCAAGGGCGTCCCGGACGGTATGTTCCCGCCGAGCGGTGATCGATGATGCGCTGGAAGCGGCACCGCCGTAGCCGACCACAACACTCCCCTGCGGCTCTTCGGGACGCGTGGCAGTGCGTGTCCCTGCTGTTGGAATATCCGGGAGATGACTTCGCCGAGCGCGTCGACGCGGTGGATCGAGCGTTGAGCGACGTAACGGCGAGCGTCGCGGAGCCACTGCGGGAATTCCTGGTAGGGATCGACGGTGTGTCCCTCCGCGATCTGCGCACGGAGTACGTCGACACGTTCGACGTCACGCGCAAATGCTGCCTGCACCTGACGTACTACACGCACGGTGACACGCGGCGGCGTGGCGTGGCGCTGATCGAGATCAAACAGGCATATCGACATGCCGGCGTCCAGCTCGCCGACTCGGACGCCGAGCTGCCCGACTTTCTGCCCGTGCTGCTGGAGTTTGGTGCCGTCGCCGATCCCGACAGTGCGTGGAAGCTGCTGAATGACTACCGGGTCGGAATCGAGTTGTTGCGGATGGCGTTGCAGCGGCGTAATTCTCGCTGGCTACCGGTGATCACCGCCCTGCGCGTCACTCTCCCGCAACTCAACGGCGACGACCAGGAGGCGCTGGCCGCGCTGATCGCCGCCGGTCCGCCGTCCGAAGACGTCGGTCTCGATACCTCGCCATACTCCCTAGATCCCAGGCTTAATCCTAAACCCGAGCCGTACGACCTAGGTTCGACCATCCCGGTTGGAGTGCCACGATGACGACCTTCTTGTGGGTTATCGTTCCGTACATCTGCCTGGCGATCTTCGTCGGCGGGCATTTCTGGCGATACCGCTACGACAAGTTCGGCTGGACCACCCGCAGTTCGCAACTGTACGAGTCGCGGTTACTGCGTTGGGGTAGCCCGCTGTTCCACTTCGGCATGCTCGGGGTGGTAGCCGGACACGTCATCGGCCTGCTCATCCCGCAGTCGTGGACCGACGCATTCGGGATAACCCGCACGGCGTACCACCTCATCGCGCTGATCGGCGGCATCATCGCCGGCATCGCCGCAGTCGTCGGGCTCGCGATCCTCATCTACCGCCGCCGGATCACCGGTCCGGTGTTCAGCGCGACGACCAAGATGGACAAGGTGATGTACCTGTTCCTCGCCCTGGTGATCGCGCTGGGCATGTGGAATACGTTCGCCTCGGGAGTCTTCGGTCTCGGCGGCGAATACAACTACCGCGACGGAGTCAGCCCCTGGTTCCGAAGCATCTTCTATTTCCAGCCCGACCCTGCCTTGATGGCAGATGCGCCGATCGGTTTCCAGTTGCATGCACTGTTCGCGTTCATCCTGTTTGCGCTCTGGCCGTTCACTCGGCTGGTGCACGTATTCAGCGCACCGATCGGTTATCTGACACGGCCATACATCGTCTACCGTTCGGCAAATCAGCGGGCCGGGCAAGGCACCGGGACCCGGGCCCCACAGCGAGGCTGGGACAAACCTGAACTACAACGTAGCGAGCGAAGATGAGGCTCGGCGATGAGCGACTCATCTGCGGTGGATTCGCGCACGGTGATGGCGTCGTAGCGTGCGTAACTCCACCGCAGAAGCTCGACCTGGCGCGCCGATGAGGTACGACGCGATCATCCTCGCCGGCGGTCAGGGTTCGCGGCTGGGCGGTGTCGACAAAGCGGCGCTCGAGTTGGCTGGGCGACCACTGGTGGAACGACCGTTGGCTGCGGCGTACGACGCCGAACGCATCGTGCTCGTCGGGCCGCCATCGCTCCGACGGGACAACGTGCTGCTCGCCCGCGAGGATCCCCCCGGCGGTGGCCCGGCCGCGGCGACCGCAGCCGGAATGACAACGTTGGGCGATGGGCTGGCGCCGTGGGTGCTGCTGCTGTCGTGTGATCTCCCCCGCGCCGAGGACGGCGTACCGCGCCTGCTCGCGGCAGCCGCACCGGTCGGCGACGCTGATGGATACTGCCTGACCAACTCCGACGGCAGCTTGCAGTGGCTGTTCGCCCTGTATCGCAGCGAGGCGTTACGGGAGGCCATACATTCGATCGGTGACCCTGTGGGTTCCTCAATGCGACGACTACTCCAGCCGCTTCGGCTCGTGGCTGTACCCGACACTGACGACGTCTCAGCCGACCTCGACACGTGGGAGGATCATGAGTCCTGGACGAAACGTTTGGAGCAGAACGGTGAGTGAGATGGCCAGCCGTGAGCAGCAGTGGGATATCTGGGTGGATCGGGCCTGCACGACATTAGGCGTTGATCCAGAGACGGTGGATATCACTGCGATCCACGCTCTGACCAAGCGCGTCGCGCACAATCTGGACCGTCCACTCGCCCCGGTGAGCTCATACATACTCGGTGTCGCGGTCGGCCTCGCGGCCGCAGATAACGCCGTTGACCCCGCCACTCGCGACGCCCTGATGCAGCGCTTGCTGTCGACGGTCCCGGACGATGTGAACTGAACCCGGATGCCGCGGCATCCGTCAAGGGGCGCGCCGCGGCCACGGCACCCCTTGACAGTCGTACGTCGGATCAGCCAGCGAGCGAACGCCCCTTGATCTGCTCGAACTCCTCGGCGGAGATGACCCCCGAGTCGAGCAGGTTCTTCGCCTTGGAGATCTCGTCGGCAGGGCTCGCGGTCGACAGCGAGCGTATGTAGTCCTCTGCAGACCGCTGCGCGGCCTGCGCTTCGCGGACGTTTCGTTCTGTCATCCCCTTGCCGCGGGCGATCAAGTACACCAATGCCGTAAGGAAAGGGACGAAGAACAGGAAAAACAGCCAAATCGCCTTCCCCCACCCGCTGAGGTCCCGATCGCGGAATAAGTCGGTGACAATAGCGACCAGTGCGAACAGGTACGAGATGAAGATGGTGATCCACAGGAACCATCCAATGAGGTCCCAGAAACTGCTCCAGAAGTCCACAGCATTCACTCTTTCGTTGGTTCCGTTGGGTCGACAAGAAGAATCGCGGGAAGACACGGCACCGTCACCACCCGAAAGCGGTGAAGCGACGCGGCTACTTCCGCTGTTTCTTATCGTCTTTTGAGTCGCGCAGCAGAATCGCGTGTAGCACGGCGTGTACCAGCGAAATCACGATCGCGGCGAGCACCGTCTGCAGGAAGCCGCCTACGTCCAGCACATCGGAGATGCCGGCGGTAATCGCCAACAGGACGCCGTTGACGATCAGCGCGGATAGCCCGAGGGTGATGACGGTCAGCGGCAAGGTGAACAGGCGCAGGATCGTCCCGATAAGTACGTTGACCAGGCTGTAGAGGGCAGCAAGCCCGATGAGACCAAACGAGCCGTACCGAATATGCACGTCCGGGATCAGCCACGCGGCGACGCCGAGCGCCGCAGCCATGATCAACCACGCGACGAGAATCCTTCGGAGCATGTCCTCGACGATGCCGCCACCGGTGACGCGCGTCGTCACCCATTACAGGTGACGGCCCGCCAACCGCCTATCGCCCAGTCACCCACCGCGGGTGAAGGCCGGTGCTTGAAACGATGCTGCAATCACCGAATGAGCATCACAGAGTCTACGGTCGAGCCGCCACGTTTCGGCCTACCGCGCGGAGTTGTCATACTGCTTGGCCTAGCCGCGACCGTCGTCGTGGTGGTCGGAATGCGACAGGTCGCCGACATCCTGGCACCGATATTTCTCGCTCTGTCCCTGACAATCACCGTCTACCCCGCGAGAACCTGGCTGGAGCGGCATCGTGTGCCGAGTTGGCTCGCCACCATCCTCGTCGTGCTCGGAATCTACGTACTACTGATCGCGCTTATCCTTTCGTTCGCGCTTGGAATCGCCAAGTTGGCTCAGATCCTGCCCGAGTATGCCGATGAGATTCAGACGCGTATCGGCGACCTTCAATCGTGGCTTGCCGATCGCGGAATCGGCTCCGACGAGGTTCAGGACATCCTGAAGGGCTTCGACTACAGCGCTCTGGTCGGATTTGTCAGCGCGATTCTGGGCAGTCTGCTCA
Organism: Cumulibacter soli; assembly: GCF_004382795.1. Lineage (NCBI taxonomy): Bacteria > Bacillati > Actinomycetota > Actinomycetes > Geodermatophilales > Geodermatophilaceae > Cumulibacter > Cumulibacter soli. Next base: position 539,587 of record NZ_SMSG01000001.1, read on the forward strand.
GCGTCGGATCGGTCCTGGTCTTCTTGATCGCCCTGGTGCTGTTCATGGGGTTGGACACCGCCATGTTCACTACCCGGATGCACCGGGTGCGCGGCGAACGGCAGCAGGCGCTGCTCGCGTTGGCCGCCTTCGCCAAGGGCACTCGCAAGTACTTCATGGTGTCGACCGTTTTCGGCGGAATCGTCGCCATCCTCGACTGGCTAGCCTTAGTCATCCTCGGCGTGCCGGCTGCCCTGCTCTGGGGAATCCTGGCCTTCGTTACGAACTATATTCCGAATATTGGCTTCATCATCGGTCTGGTTCCACCGGCCTTGCTGGCGCTGATCACCAGCGGTCCGGGCACGATGCTCGCCGTCATCATCGTGTACATCGTGCTCAACTTCGTTATCCAGTCGATCATTCAGCCCAAGTACATGGGCGACTCGGTCGGACTTACGACGACGGTGACGTTCTTGTCGTTGATCTTCTGGGCCTACGTGCTCGGCCCGCTCGGCGCGATCCTTGCGGTACCGATGACGCTGCTCGCCAAGGCGACATTGGTCGATTTCGACCCGTCCAGCAAATGGCTGCAGCTCTTCCTCGGCGATTCGCCGAACTTCGACGCGCCTAAACGACGCCGTCGACGGCGCAGATCCCGTACCTCCGCCCCCGAGGACGACGATGCCGACAGCGCGTTGCCGACCGATCATGAGTCTCCAGCTGGTTAGATTGCCGGAGGGCGGGTGTACGGCGCTTCCGGCCGCTGGGAGGTAACGGTGGCGGCCACCGCTTGCACGTCCAATGCCCGCCCGATAGCCGATACGACGGCGGACGTCGTCGGCACGTACGTCACGGGATCGGTCCAGTACCGGACCAGCATGGTCAGCTTGCGTCGTTCGATACTCAGCATCAACACCGTTGGCATTGGGTCCGTCAGCACATTCGGGGTGCTGGCCGCGGCGGCGCTCAACACCCGACGTAGTTGATTGATCCGGCGTTCGCGCTCCGGACCGTCAGCGACCAGTTCGCAGCGCACCTCGACCTCCGAGCGTCGGCGACCGAAGCGGGTGTGGTTGACCAGCGGTTCTGCGAGAATCAGCGCATTCGGCACATGCACGATGCGGCCGTCAGTCGTCGTGATCAACACCGAGCGGCCGTTGAGACTGGTCACCGTTCCTACATATCCGTGCGATTCGACCTCATCGCCGACATCTACGGGTTTGCGGCTCTGCAAAACGATCCCGGCGCCGAAGTTGTCCGCGACTCCCCGCAGCACCAGGAACGCCAAAGCGGCGATGACGATGACGACCACCAGCACCGGTCGAATCTGCGCGCCGAGAAATGACAACGCAAAACCGACACCCAGGAACAGCACCAGGTATTTGACGGCACGCACGATCAGCAGCCGTAAGTTCTCCGATATCCCGTGCACCTTGGCCAATGCCGCGTTGACCGTGTGCTTACTGACGCGGAACGCGACCCAGGTCAGCAATAGCGTCGCTACCGCGAAAGCGATATCCCAGGCACTCACCTCACTGGGGGAAACTATGTCCTCAATGGTCACCGCTCGCCATCCCTTTCCGCCCGATCATCACTGCGCCCTCAGGACGCACCTGGTACACCGCTATGGCTTACCGCCGCACCGACCTCCTCGCTGTCACCCGTCGCGGGTGATGTAGCGGCCACACCGCCGAAGCACGCTGACAACAGAAGGCGTGCGGTTCGTGGCCGCTGGCACTCCTCGGATGTGGAGATCATGGTGAGCGACGCAGGGGCATGGGCGCGATGAGCTCGGATATGACCCAGGATCGTCGGTCGCGGCTAGTGGGATTCTTGCCGCGCCGACGGGATATCGGACACGATCTGGGTGCTGGCCTGACCGTCGCGTTGGTCAGCGTCGCGGAGGGTATGGCGTACGCGCTGGTCGCGGGAGTCGACCCGATCTATGGCCTCTATGCAGGCTCCATCACCGTCATCATTGGCTCGTTGCTCGCCTCGACCTCGCTGCTGATGGTGACGGCCACGAACGCGCTCGCGTTGGTCACTGCCGACAAGATCGGCGCCCTCGGCTCAGATGACCCGGCGAAGGCCATGTTTACCTTGACGCTGCTGGTCGGGGTCGTGATGACCATCCTCGGGTTACTGAGGCTCGGATCTCTCATCCGTTTCATCTCCCGAGAGATATCCGCCGCGCTCGTGACCGCCGTCGCGTTACTGATCGTGCTCGGCCAGTACAAGGATCTCGTGGGGTACACCAGCGACCTCGACGGCAACAAGGTCCGTAAAGCCATCGATATCACCGCGCACCTCCCCAGTTGGGATGGGCCAACAGTCGCTGTAGGCGTCGCCTGCATCATGTTGATCGTCCTGACCAAGAGAACCAAGTTTCGCTCGTACGCCGATATCGTGGCTCTCGTCGTCGGTACCGCCGTCGTCGCGGCCTTCGACCTGCAGAGCATCGAAACGATCGGCGACATAGCGTCCATCCCGACCGGCCTGGATTCAGTGCCCACCCCACATATGCCTGACCTGTCGTTGGTTCCCACGCTCATACCGGCCGCGATAGCCGCGGCGATCGTCGGATTATCGGAGGCCGCGACGGTGGGGTCGGCCTATCCGAACAGAGACGGCACCCCCTCGGACGCGAGCCGGGACTTCATCGCGCAAGGGGCTGCAAACATCGTCGGCGGGTTCTTCCGCACGATGGTGGTCGCGGGCTCGCTGTCGCGAACGGGCGTCAACGCCTCAGCGTCGGCTCGCAGTCGCTGGGCCGGCGTGTATGCGGGCATCCTTCTGGTGATCCTAATTGTGCTCGCGGGCAACGTCGCCGAGCTGATACCGCTGTGTACCCTGGCCGCGATCCTCATCGTCATCGGCGCCGAGACCATGGTCCGCGAGTTACGCCACCTGATCCAGTCCCGGTTCGTATCGTGGCCGCACCTGGTCGCCGGCGCGATCACGGTGCTCGTGGGTGTACTGGATGAGATCACGACAGCCGTGTTCACCGGCGTTGGGCTCTCGCTGCTGTTGTTCACCCTGACTATGGGCGATCGGCTCAAGATAACCGCATGGCAACCGATCTCGGCCGGGCAATGGCGCGAGACGACTCCGCCCGAGAGGCTGGAGGTGGGCAGTACGACCGTGCTCGCGCTGAGCGGTTCGGCATACTTCGCGTCGGTGTATCGCGCCAGCCACGCATTCCCGAAGAGTGATGAGCAGGGCGGCGCGGCAGTCATCCTGCAGGTGCGGGGACGACGCCTCTACTCGCTGACCGGTGTCGACTTCCTACTGGACCTCGTGCGGGACCTCAAGAAGTCGAGGAATCTCGTTATTCTGGCGGATGCCGAACCCAGCCAGCGCCGCACGTTCGAACGGACGGGGCTCCTCGCCGAGGTCGGCGAGGAGCACGTGATCTGGCGGGAGAGCGTCATCGGTGCCGCCGCGACCGAGGCGTTTGCGGTCGCGCAGCAGTGGCACTCCGCTAATACGAGTCAGCAGTAGCCGTGCCCGCACTCATCCCGACAATCGCCGGCTACCGCACACAGTGGCTGCCGTCCGATGTCATCGCTGGACTAACCGCCGGCTCCGTGGTGATTCCGCAAGCCATGGCCTACGCGACCATTGCCGAAATGCCCGTGCAGGCCGGATTGTACACCTGCATCGTTCCGATGCTGGTGTACGCGCTACTCGGCGGTTCGCGCACGATGAGCGTATCGACGACGTCCACGATCGCGACGCTCAGCGCCACGACGGTGATAGCGGCAGGTGTGGCGGCGGGTTCGCAGAACGCGCTCGGAACTCTCAGCGCGCTGACCCTCCTGGTCGGCGCGATTCTGCTTGTCGCACGACTGCTGCGTCTTGGCTCGCTCGTCGAAGCGATCAACAAACCCACCATCATCGGCGTGCAGATCGGTGTCGGAATTACCGTCGCGCTCGGGCAATTGCCGAAACTCCTCGGCGAGGGCGATGATCCCAGCGGCGAGGGATTCATTCGCGCGCTGGCTGGCGTCACTCGCTCACTGTCCTCGGCGAACACCGCGACGATCCTGCTCGCAGTCGGCTCAATTGCAACGTTGCTGGTGATCAAGCGCTGGCTCCCCCGCGTCCCTGGACCGCTCATTGTCGTGGTGGCGGGGATCCTGCTCATGGCGCTAACTCCACTCGCTGATGCGGGAGTACGCCAAATCGATGCGATCCCGCGAGGGTTGCCGGTACCTGCATTACCAGACTTCGCCCACCTCAGCGGACTCGTGCCCGGCGCACTCGCGATTTCGGTGATGGTGTTCCTGGAATCGGCAGCTGTCGCTCGTAGCCTCCGGGCGCCTGGGGACAAGCAGATCAACAGCGACCGCGAACTGTTTGCGGTCGCAACCGCCAATGTCGCTGGCTCGCTGTTCGCGGCGATGCCCGCGGCCGGCGGCTTCTCACAGAGTGCCGTCAACCGCGCTGCCGGGGCGCGATCACAGTTGTCCGCGATCGTCACCGTACTACTCGCGGTCCTTGTGGCTCTTCTCTTAGCCCCGGTGCTGAGCATGTTGCCGGAGGCAACTCTAGCCTCGATGGTGTTCGTCGCGGTCATCGGACTGGTCGACATACGCGCCCTGATGCGGATACGGAGGATCAGTGGTCGCGATTTCTGGTTGGCGATCGTCACTGCAGCACTCGGTCTTACCGCCGGACTGCTGGCAGCAGTGGCGGCGGGAATCGTCATCACGCTCGGCCTCGTGCTGCACGAGTTGAACCGGGTCAACATCTCGATTAGCGGGCACCGGGACGACGTGCTCGCGATACTTATCGGAGGCCCGTTATACACGTCCAACATCTTGTCCTCGGAACTCGCGGTGCTCGACTTGGCCAAGCAACACCCTGATGTCCGGGCTATCGCAATCGACCTAGGACGTCAGTATCAGGTCAGCGTCACGATTATCGAAGGCCTGCAGGACCTCGATCGCGAACTTGCGGCGGCGGGAATCCAGCTTCGACTCGCACGCTTACAGCCCACGGTGTCGCAGACCTTGGCCCGAACGCCCTGGTATCAGCAATTCGAGGCCGAGCATCGCGTCTTCGCTACCGTCGGCCACGCGCTCGCTACCCCACCAACTGATTCATTCACCCAACCTGGGTGAACCGCTCTCGGCTTGCAGAAGGCCACTGTGAAGCGTCGGTATCGTCCGGCGGCACAACAGCACAAGCGGAGTCACCATGGGATCGCTTCTCCTGCAGCTACTACCGGTGGGCTTGGGCATCATCATCAGCCCGCTGGCCATCGTGGCCGGGATCGTTGTTCTCGGCTCACGTCGAGCGCGGGTCAACAGCGTCGCGTACCTCATCGGCTGGGTGGCCGGTATCGCCGTGTCGATCGTCGTGTCCCTATGGATCTTCCACCTCTTGGAGATCAACGCGCGACGCGATCCCCCGGCCTGGCTGACCGTTGTCCATTTTCTGCTCGCCGCAGTCCTGATCGTGCTGGCCGTGTTGGTGCTGTCGCGTCAAAAGGCCGCGGTAACGCGTATGGCTGCAGCGAGCACACCGCGGGAGGTGGTCAAGGCAGCACCGTCACTGCCTGGGTGGTTGCGCGCGATCGACGAGTTCACGCCGATACGCACCGGGCTCACCGGCTTCGGTCTCTTCGTGTTGAACCCGGTCGATCTGTCTTGTGCGATCGCCGGCGCGTTGACGCTCTCACTAGCCGATGTGAGTCCCGCCGCGCAACTGACCGCCACGATCATTTTTGTGGTGGTTTCGTCTGCGTCGATCCTGGTACCGGTGTCCTACCTGGTGCTGCGCGGGTCGAGGGCCGAGCCGGCATTGCACCGGCTGCGCGATTGGGTCACCGGCCACACCGGTGTGATGAATGCGCTGTTGCTGCTGGTCATCGCCGCGTTGCAGTTGGTCAAAGGGCTGCAGTCGCTGTGAACCCTCACCTGGCCGTGACGACCGGCCTGCACGTCATCCACGTATGACGCACCGAAACCCCAAATGGCTAGTGCTGCTGCGGACCGACTGACCCTGGCGCGCGGGCGGGCGGTATCGCCGACAGTACGACGGTGCGCAGATGTGTGAGCCGCCCTTCATCACCTTGCGATCCGATTCCGTTAGCGGGCTTTCGGGCGCGCAGCAGGAGTGCGCGACCGCGTCCGCCCCGGCATGGCTCTCGGTCCACGTGGACGTCGTCCACTCCCACACATTTCCGATCATGTCGACGAGGCCCCAGTCGTTCTCGCGGTAATGCCCTACCGGCGTCGTCCGCTCGCGTCCGGGAGGGTCCAAATTCTGCCACGGGAATTCTCCGCGCCAGGTGTTCGCCATGCTCCTACCTCGTGGCTCAAGCTCATCGCCCCACGCAAACTCGGTCGGCGCTCGGCCGCCGCGGGCGGCGTACTCCCACTCAACCTCACTCGCGAGTTCTTTCCCGGCCCATTCGGCGTAGGCCCGCGCATCCTCGAACGCAACGTGCACCACCGGATGGCGCTCGAGCCCATGCAGGGTGCTGCCGGGGCCCAGCGGGCTTTTCCAGGTCGCGCCCGGTACCCATTGCCACCATCGTTGCCAGTTGTCGAGCGGAACCGGGCCGTCGGTCTGGGTGAATACCAGCGATCCCGAAAGGAGTTGCTCCGGGCGCGCGTCAGGAAACTCCTCTATGGTCGGTGCGATCTCGGCGACGGTCTGATGGCCGGTGTCACGAACGAATCGGCGGAACTCGGCATTGGTGACCGGATGCTGATCCATCCAGAATCCTGATACGTGCTCGAGATGCGCGGGACGTTCCTCCGGATAGTGCTTGTCGCTGCCCATCACAAATTTGCCGGCCGGAATCTGCACCATATCCTTGAACGGATCGGCGTTCGTTGCGCGGTGAACGCGGGGCATGGAAGGCCTCCCTAACTCGACGACGGCGCACGATGCCGTTCGCAGGTTCCTAGCGGATCGTCGCCTCAGACGTGATCCCCAGCTCCGAATGCGTGAGCCGGGGATCGCGTCCGACGATCGACTACTCCCTCGATAGCACGGCGAGCGCCTCGGTCTCAAGATCCAGGTACGCCTCAGGACTCACATCGACCGCGACACCGTAGATCCTGCCGCCAGTGAAGGCGAACGGGCTCGTGTAATCGCGGCTCACGTTGTCACCGCTGTCAAAGCCGACGCACAGTCCGTCGCCGCAAAGCGTGAACTTTCCGGTCTGGGTCCGCATCGGCCCGGAATCCACGACTTGGTCATCGACGTACAACTTCGCTGTACCGAGGGACTCACGAAACTCACCCGCCCCCTCCCGGACGAACTCGACCCCAAGTGCGTGCTTACCCGCAGGAAGTACGTCGGATACAAACGTCTGTTCCGGTTTCACGCCGAGGAAGTTGTAGACGTAATGGAGCTTGCGGTTCTTGATGAACAGCGAATGGCCGCCGAACCGAGACCCGTGCGCGAAGATGACACCCTCGGCGTCCTCGGTGATGTCGACGTCCGCGATGATCTTGTACGAGCGTCCCCGTACGCTCACCGCTACACCTTCTGGTACGGCCCCTGAATCGGGGTAGTAGATGTAGCGGTTCCGTGACGGTTCTGCTTGTGGCCGCTCCACGGTCAATTGCTCCAGGGCAGAGCGGTCATCGAGCGGCAACACCTGATTCGCCTCAGCCTCTTCGAACCACGCGGCGACTAACTCCTGCACCTTCTCCGGATAGTCGGCCGCAAGGTTGTGTGCCTCGGCGCGATCCTCTTCGAGGTTGTAGAGCTCCCATTCGTCCTCGTCGAAGCGCCCGTGACCGGTCAGCGGCGCGTGTACCGCGGCAACCTTCCACCCGTCTTGCCAGAGCCCACGAGTCCCAAGCATGCAGTAGTACTGGCGCTGTTTTGCGGTAGGTGCGTCGGCGCCGTCAAAGCTGTAGCGCATCGATACGCCGTTCAGCGGCTTTTGCTCGACTCCGCGGTACACATCCGGCATGTCGATTCCCGCCACGTCCAGGATCGTCGGCACGATGTCCGTCACGTGGTGATACTGGTGCCGGATCTCGCCCTTTGCCTTAATACCCGCCGGCCAGTGGATGATCATCGGATCGCAGGTGCCGCCAGCGTACTGGGAGTAGCGCTTGAACATTTGGAACGGCGCCGAGAAAGCCGCGGCCCACCCTGTCGGGTAATGGTTGTACGTGTCCGGCGACCCGAGGGCATCGAGATACTGCAGGTTCTCCTCTACATCGTCCGGGAATCCGTTGAAGAACTTGTTCTCATTGACCGACCCGCTGGTCGAGCCCTCACCCGAAGCGCCGTTATCGGCGCAGTAGAAGATCAGCGTGTTATCGAGCTGCCCCGACTGCTCAAGGTAGTCCACCATGCGGCCAATCTGCGCATCGGTATACTCCGAGAATCCCGCGAATACCTCAGCCATACGTGAGAACAAGCGCTTCTCATCGTCTGAGCACTGGTCCCACGGTTTGACATAGTCAGCGGCGTTCGCCTGGTCCTCCGGAAGAGGGTTGAACGGTGTGAGCGGCGTGCCTTCGGGCAGGATGCCGCGATCGATCATCCGTTGCAGGACCCATTCGCGATAGGCGTCGTATCCGTCGTCGAACATGCCCTTGTATTTGGCTGTGTATTCCGCGGGCGAATGATGCGGCGCATGATTAGCGCCCGGGCAGAACCACATGTACCACGGCTTCGAGGGATTTCCGGACTTCTGGTCACGGATCATCCGGATAGCCTGGTCGGCCATGTCCTTAGATAAGTGGTATCCATCTTCTGGCGAATAGGGCTGCTCTATGTAGTGGCTGTCCTCAACGAGGTCCGGGTACCAGTTGTTCGTCTCGCCGCCGAGGAATCCGTAGAAGCGATCGAACCCCATCGACAGCGGCCACGCCGACCGACTTCCACCTGCGGAGTTGTCTTCTTCGGGCACATTGTGGTCCTTACCGACCCAGAACGTCGAGTACCCGTTGTCCTGGAGCACCTGGCCGATAGTCGCGCACTCGGCCGGAATGCGACCGGAGGCGCCGGGGAATCCGTTGGTGCCCTCCATGATGCAGGCGACGTTATTGACGTGGTGATTACGCCCGGTGAGGAAGACCGACCGGGTCGGCGAGCACAACGCTGTCGTGTGCCATTGCGTATAGGTCAATCCGTTCTGCGCGAGGCGATCCAGCGTCGGCATGTTGATCCGCCCGCCGTACGGCGACCAGGACGCCATGCCCGTGTCGTCGTACAGGATGACCAGGATGTTCGGGGCGCCCTCCTTCGCCCGCGTGAGTTCGAACGGCCCCCAGTCGGGCACCGAATCACGCACATCCAACTTGATCGTGCCCTGAAACTCTTTCGCCATGACAAGACTCTCCAAACTCGGTGCGCACGCGCGCGATCAGATCAAGTCCACCTACCGGTGTGCTATCCGGAAGGTCAGCGATCGGCAATCAACCGCTACGGGCGAAAATTAACCTCTCATCAGGCGCCGGAGGTCATCCGGGACGGGTGAACTCTGTAGTCATCTACGCAGCCGCACGCCCGGACCACCCAGTGCGGGTGAGCTCATTGACGCCTAGCGCTGGAAGCATGTGCCGACACCCAGTATTCGACGGCGGATCGGATGTTCGATGAACGCGGTGATCGCAGACCTGCTTCCACTAGCGGTTGGCGTGGCGGTTTCGCCGATACCGATCATTGCGGTGATCCTGATGTTGCTGTCGACGCACCCTGGACCGACGAGCGGCGGATTTGCCCTCGGCTGGATAGTCGGCATTGCATTGACATCAACCGCCATGGCGCTGATGTACAACGCTGCCGGGGCTGCAGCCGACGAAGGCTCCTCCGGAGGGGGCGGATGGTTCCGACTCATCCTCGGGCTCCTGTTGATCGCTCTCGCGGTGCGAAAGTGGCGCGCGCGGCCGACTGATGCTGATGCACCGCAGCTGCCGCACTGGATGTCAGCGGTGACGCAGTTCGGCGTAGCTAAAGCAACCGGTCTCGGCTTGGTTCTGTCCTCAGTCAACCCGAAGAACCTGCTGATGGCAGTCGCCGCCGGCACCGTTATCGCAGATGGCGTCGGTGGCGCTGACGAATTCACCGTCGCGGTGGCCGTCTACACGGTCATCGCCGCGAGCACTGTCTTGATACCTGTTATCGGTTACGCCGTCGCCGCGGCTCGGGTACGTCCATGGCTGGATGCCCTTCGCGGGTGGCTCGAGGCCAATAACGCAGCGATGATGGCGGTCTTGCTGTTGGTGCTCGGCGTCATGATCCTCGGCAAAGGCATCGCCGGTCTCGGTTGATTCGCTACCCTTGGCGCGATGGCTTTCACCTACGGGAGGCCTTCGGATCCGCAGACCGATGGACAGAAGGACTAGGTGCCAAGTAGCTTCGCCTTCTGCGCAGCGAACTCTTCCTCGGTAAGCACACCACTGCTGCGCAGTTCACCAAGTTCTTTCAGTTGCGCAATGACATCATCGGTTCCGCTCGCCGCGGGAGTTGCAGGCGGGGGTGGGGTATATGCCTGCTGCTCGCGGTACGCATTGGCCTGTTGCTGCTCCATCGCACGCTCTTGCTGATGCCGCGCGACGCTTCCGGATACGGCACTCGCTGTTCCCGCCACCACCGCCGTACGAGCCATCGTGCCCAGTAACCCCGGCCGTCCGACACGACCGATTCCTCGTCCGAACATGTGCTGCCTCCTTGAAAGGTAAGTACCTGCCTGTGATCCGATACGGACGTCAACCCTGGGTGTCCGTCGCGATCGGGCGTGACTAGTGAACGCTGGCGGGTCGTTGGTTAGGACGCTTCGAGGTCGGCGTACGCCTGCTGCACTTCGTCCTCTGGAACCCGTCCGTGCGCGACAATCGCTCCGCCGGCCTCTTCCAGCGCCGTAAGCAACTCTCGCGCCCAGAGCTGTTCATAGACGATGACCCCGGCGGCCGTGCCCGGCTGAAGTTCAGCTCCCGCTACCGCCAGATCTTCCTCACTCAACAGTCCACCGAACTCGCCATCGATACTGTCGTAGAGGCTTGCCGCGGGCGAGGAGAGCGAGTCGATCTCGAACGCATCGACGACTCCATCGGCGTCCTTCGACACGAACACGAGGTCGATGATCCGGACCAGGTCGCGTTCGACAAGACTCGCGAGCGCATTGGCTATTGCTCCGTGGAATTCGCCATCGCGGAACTCGGCCACGAGGAAATCGATGGGACCTCGCTGCATGATGCCTCCTCAAGAGGTTCGGGTGAAATGTCGGCGCTGCAGCCCGTGTCGCGGCAAACGTAACCCGCACGGAGGGACCTCGATCTCCCCCGTCACGGGTGAACGTCTCCCGGGTATCCGGCGGCGCCAGCTACAGGTGGCGCCGCCGGCGGCAACATCGCAGCCGTACGAGCGGCCTTGGCCTTCGCATTGAGCCACGACAGCAATGCCGCAATCGCCGCTCCAAGCAGTAGGTAGATCAGCGTCGCGAACAACAGTGACGTGTCCAGGACGGATTGCCCCGAAATCTCAACTGGCGGGAAAATTCCACGGAATGGTCGCATCGCAAACTGAGCATTGCGATACACCCACATCGTGAAGGCCGCATCCGTGCTCGCGCCGAAAAGTCGTAGGACGAACGCCAGCGACAACAGCACCGTGTTGATGATGACGAATATGTACGCCATCCACGCCGCCACTTTGGCGATCGCAAGGACAACGGGTATGTCGCCGGTCGATCGCTTACTGGCGTCAGTAGCACTAGTACCTTGCGGCCGCGACGAGTACGAATTCGGGTTTCCGGTCGGATGCTGACCAACGTAGGGATTCGTCATCGCCCCATCGTCATCTCTGAGTGAGCTCGTGTGACTCGCCCGTCACGGGTGAACCGACGCCTGTTCGCCCGGAAAGACTCGCGTCCAATCGTGCGCCATGCTGACGACTGTCCATTCCAATCGGGCGGCCGTGTCGCGGATCGGTTCGCGATCGTCGCCCAACGTCGCGCTGTGTCCCGAATATTCAAACTCCCTCGTAGCATCGTCGTGATCGACGAGCAGAGCGAGCGACGGACCATCTCCGGTGGTCGCCCACTGCATCATCTCGCTATCGCCATCGGAATTGCCGGCCGCGAGAATAGGCCGTCGTCCCAATTGGGTTTGGATGTTGTTCACCTTCACCGGCCCCTCATTGGCGCCACCGACCAGTCGACTCGAGCGCGCCAGGGACGGCCCACCGTCTTGCTTTCGGAAGTCGTACTCGATCAGTGTCCCCACCACAAGTTCCTGGGGCACGCCATACAGGTCGTCGGCAACAGCCCGCACGAACTCGGCTCCACCGCCGGTCACCACCGCGACGGTGAATTCTCGCGCGCGTAATTCGCCGATGAGCTCCAGCATCGGAGCGTAGATCGTGCGGCCCAGTGGTACCCCGAGTGTGGGGTGAACGGCGGATTTCACGAACGCAGCGGACTCAGCGGCGAATAACTCGGGTTCGATACCTTCGAACAGTTCTGTCAACGCGACGGCGATCTGAGCCAGGCCCAACTCGCCGATCGCAGCGCGATCACCATTGATCAACGCGGCGTACTCCGCGCGGTCGACGACCGACGGTTCCGATGCGACTCGATCTTTGAGCGCCTTGACGAAGAACTCCCACTGCACATAGTTCGGTTTCTCGCACCACAACGTGCCGTCGTTATCGAAGCACGCAACCCGCGCCGTGCGCGGAAGCGCCTCGGAAGCATCAAGGAATGCGATCACAGAATCCCGCGTGGGACCCGGACGCCAACTCGGCAATAACCCACCTGTGTTCGTCATGACTTCCCTTCGCCGTACGGGCCCGAATAACACGGTTGTGGCAACCCTGACCCGCGCATCACCGATAAGCCTCACCTATATCGGACGACCCCCACCCCCGTGACGCTGGTGTTAGCGTCCGCTCCATGCGCGGGTATTACCGCGCACTCGACATCGAAACTCATATCCGTCCCCGATCCCAATGCGCAGAGGCGGCAGTTGGCATGTTCGGAAAATCGCTGTGGCGTTCACGCACGAAGCGCTCCTGGTGGGCCTGCTTATTGTCGATCGCACTGGTCGTGCCGATGGCGGCGTTCATCGGTACGCCTGCCAGCGCGGATGAGGGTGATCCGGAGTATCTGCAGATCGAGAAGTCGATCTCGTCCAGTGAACTGACCGCCGGTGACCAGTTCACCTATCAAATCCAGGTGACCTGTTCCGAGGCCGACTGCGTCAACGCAACGATCGATGACGCGTTCCCACCGGAACTTGCCGGGTTCCCGATCACCAACGTGTCGATCACACCCGACGCATCGACGGTGCCTCGTACAGTCACCTGGAACGGCGGTGATGCGCGCCCGGACAACTTCACCGACGACACTGAGCTACACGTTGACCTGCAGCAGCCGCTGCAAGCAGGCGGTGTCGGGCTGAGCAACGGCACAACATTCACAATCACCGTCACGTCCGAGGTCCCGCAGGATCAGCCGCCCGGGGAAGTCACGTTCACCAATACCGCTAACACAACAGCCGACAATGCCCAACCCGTCTCCGATAATGCGAGCGCGACTATCGTGGTCGCACCGACGATCGGCGTGGACGCGACGAAGGCGTGGGCGCCGGAAAACGCCGCCTGGAACCCCGGCACCGAATCGACCATAACCGTCGGGGTCACGAATACGTCGAACGCTCCGGTACAGCGAATGGTGCTACAGGAGCCGCAGACCGCTCCGGATGGCGCGAGTGCGCTTGACCCAAATAACCCGTTCGTCCTGCACGACTTCACCGGCTTTGACGGCGTCTCGATCCCGCCTGTCTGCGAGTCCACGCAGGTGGACGCGTACGTACAGGGCGGTGACGGCACCTGGAACTGGGTGAGCGGCACACCGGCGACCGACCTCGGATTGCCCGATGGCGTGACCAACGAGGACGTCGGCGGACTGCGCGTGACCTGCATCGGCACCGACATCCCGCCGCAGACCACGATGTCGTTTGAGATCGACGTGACGCAACGCGACCTCGACCGCAATACCGGAGAGTCCTTCGAAGCCGAAACCCGCACGACCGACAATGTCGTTGAGGGGCAGACCGAGGCTATCGGCTATGACCCGGCTATTGACACCGCGACCGCGTCACACACGATCACCCCGACCGACTTGTCGGCCGGGGCCACCAAGAACATCGAGCCCGCCCGCATTCCTGCCGGCGACAGCGCGGCAGCCACGATCTCCGGCACGAACACCTCATCCGGACCAGTCAGCGAACTACGCATTTCCGACCTCGACTACTTCACCGAGGACGTGACCTTCGGCGGCTTCAGCGAGCCACCGACCTGGCCCGAAGGCGCCACGTCAGCGGAGGTCATCTACTACCCGCTAGGCGGCGGCAACCCCGAGATCGTCCCCTTCGACAACGGCCAGACGCCCGCGCCACCGTCCGAAGCGATATCGGGATTCGAGATCGTCTACTCCGCCGAGGACGACGCGATTATCGCCACTGCGAATGCGAGCGCCGCGTTCACCATCGACACGGACGCCGACACGGCGGCGGACGGCGAACTCGCAACGACCAACAACATCACCACAACCGTGAACACGGCATCGGGACGCCAGGCGACTGCAGACGCCAGCGACGACCTCACCGTGGTGGATCCGAGCATCGTGGTGGACCTGGCCAAGTCGATCCTGCCAGCGACTGCCGTGCTACCAGGCGAATCGGTAACGACCTCACTCACCGCAGTCACGGCCTCGGCATCGGAGTTCATTGACCCGAAAACCATCGTGGTCGAGGATTCCTGGGGCGACGAGGATGACTTCTGGAACGCATTTAATCTGTCATCGGTCGCGCCTACCCAGGTGCCGCCGAACTCGACTCTCGAGGTAGCGGTCGAGGTCAACGGTGAGTGGGTCAGCGTCGCGTCATTCGAATCGCAACCTAACCCTCGCACCGTGACCGTGAGCCAGGCGGAGATTGAAGCTGCGATCGATCCGGCAACGATGGACGATGTCACCGGTATCCGGTTCACCTTCACTGCCGATGACGTGTTCCCGGCCGGCACTACCGTCGCTCCGTATTTCACCTCCACGGCGCGCGCCGAGTTGCGTGATGGCAGCGGCCCGACAACTCCCGGCGAGGCCCAGCCGGTGACGTACACGAACGCCGCCACGACGACCGGGAC
Organism: Cumulibacter soli; assembly: GCF_004382795.1. Taxonomy (NCBI): domain Bacteria; kingdom Bacillati; phylum Actinomycetota; class Actinomycetes; order Geodermatophilales; family Geodermatophilaceae; genus Cumulibacter; species Cumulibacter soli. The sequence goes on from NZ_SMSG01000001.1 coordinate 554,695, forward strand.
CGGTGTGACCCCTGACGGCCAGGAACTCGAGGGCACCGATGACGCCAGCGATGACGCCACGATCATAAGTTTCGACGGCGTCGGGCCGGGAGCACTCGACGTCACCAAGAGTTGGTCCGAACCAACCGTCGATGCGCAGTCTGGCCAGACTCGCGCCACCACGCTGTCGTGGGGTGTCGCGCCCGGGTACGACACCGTGACGCTCACCGATCCCCTGAACGCCGAGGCGACCGAGAACCCTGAGGACACGGTGTTCCAGGCATTCAACCTGATCGCCGTCAATCCGATTGCCCCGAGTGATCAACCGTACGCGAACGGGTGGTGGTTCAAATACGACACCGTGACCGCAGTCGAGTTGTACAACGGCTCCGGCTGGGTCACTGTCCCCGAGCCGGCCGGCGGATGGAACGGTCCAGGCGGCTTCGTCGGGTATGACCTCAGCGGTCCCGAGCAGCAGTCCACTACCGGAGTGCGACTCATCATGCAGGAGAACACCGCAGCCCGCGAAGCGGCGCAACAGGATGGGCCAGACTTCGACCCGTACGCCCCAGATCCAGGAAGCGGCGTCGGTTCGACCAGTACCTTACGCACCTTCGACCTGACCTGGCAGATCCGGGACAAGACTCGGGTCGGCGACCAGTTCGTCACCGCCGAGGACGTATACAACACGTCCGATCCCGGCGTCGTGAACAACACCGTCCGGATCGATGCGACCGATGGCGACACGACGAATTCCGACTCGGCGGACGCCGACATCCTGATTCTCGACCAACCACCGGCCGTCAACGTCGTTAAAACCGCAAGCGACGACCTGCTGTACATACCTCCGGCCGACTCTCCGGCAGATGCATACCCGAGTGTGAATTTCGGGATCACTGCACAATCGGAATCAACGGCGGCAGCCTCGTACGTGCGACTCACCGATCCGATGCCGTGCGACGACGGTGATCTACCGGTCTGCAACACCCCGAACACCGCCGCCGACGCGAGCGCTAACCCGTACGCAGACGTCGACAGTTGGGACGACCTTGGCTCGGTCGAGAACCCGTTCGACCGGTTCACCATGACCTCGATGGTCATCGGCGCGAGCGTCACCGATGAGGTCGATCTGTCGCAGACAACCGTGTGGCTCTTGGAGTACGTCGACGGATCCTTCTCCTCGGTGCCGAGCACCGCTGCGGACATCAACAGCGGATCGGTCGATCTCACCGATGTGGTCGGGTTCTCGATTACCTATCAGGGAAGCGATCCGGCCGAGGACGGCGGCACAATCACGTCCGGCAACGTGCTGAGCGTCGACATCGACGCGACCCTGCGTTCGACGATTCGTAGCACCTCCGAGCCGCAGACCGCGGACGCGGACGAGACGATCGACGTGACGAATTACGTATTCGCGCAGTCATATGATCCGGTCACCGCGGATGAGGATGCGATCGCTGCCGACAATGCGCAGGCCGGGGTAGTACTGTCCGGCGGCACGATTGACGTCGTCCCGTCGAAGACCGTCGATCCGGATGAGCTTCCCGAGCCGCAGCGTGATGATCCGGTGACGGTCACGTTAGGGGCGACGTCGGGAGACAGCACGCTCCCCTCGGTGGATGTCACGCTGGAAGACCAAGCGTTATCACCAGACTTCTGGAATTCGTTCGACTTCATCGGTCTCGGCGCGATCGCGGCCCCGGACGGCGCCGACCAAGTTCAAGTCGACGTGTACGGACCATTCGGTGACGGCGACGAATTGACGTGGGCGGCGGGTACTCCGAGTCCGCTGGATTCGCCGACGCTGGCCGTCGACGAGGCGCAGTATCCGGATGTGCAGGGCATCCGATTCACCTTCTCGAAGGCCGACGGCACCGTATTCTCCACCACGCTGCCGGCCCCGGCGTGGAGCGCAGATGCCACGTTCGAGGTTCAGCTCCGAGACGAGTACCGCGACGGCTCCGGACCGACCCCCGTTGAGGGGTCGGTCGAGAACACCGTCACGGTGCAGAACAACGGCCAGCTCGCCTCCTCCGACGAGGAGACCGCACCCGCCGAGATCAACCTCAGCACCGGAACTCACGACATCGAGGTCAACAAGCTCGCGAATGAAGGCACCCACTTTGCTACGCCTGGGACGCCGATCCCGTGGCGGCTGCAGTTCCAGAACACAGGCACGGGTTACCTGACGGTCGATCAGCTTCAGGACACGCTGCCCGAGGACCTGGTCTATCTACCGAATCCCGCGCCGACGTACACCGCGCAGGAAGACGGGTTGCTGTCCGAGGATGTCACGTTGACCCAGGATGGGCAGGACCTCATCTTCACCTGGCCGGATGACGGCAACACGATGGCTCCCGGCGAGATCTTCGAGATCACCCTCTACCTCGAGTTGCAGCCCGTCGCCGCAGATGTACAGGTGGAGAACACAATGGTCGTCCACACCGAGGAAACGCTGGACAGTTGCGCCAACATCTCGCCCGACCTCGAGGTCACTGACGATTTCGAGAACGACCCGACGACGTGTGGAACGACGGACTATGTCGAGCCGACCCCGGGCCCGAATCTATTCACGCTGAAGGGCGTTCAGGGTTCGCTCGACGGCGCCATCAACCCCAACGGTCCTGATTCGAATTGCTTGACCTTCGAGACCGCAGGTGAGACCTACTACCGCTCGCCGTGTGCCGCCAACAGCGTCGTCGGCGGCGTGGACCAGTGGGTGTTGCATGTGGCGAACGCCGGCACGACACCGGTCGAATCGATGACAATATTCGACCAACTGCCTGTCGCCGGCGATCAGCAATTGGTCTCCGGGGCGAGCCGCGGTTCGCAGTACAAGGTGGAGTTGGTAGCGGAATCCCTACAGGCGTACCTACCCGAGGGCACGATAGGCACGATCGAAGTCACCACCGATGCCGGTGCCTGCGTTAACACCTGGCCCGTGGTCCAGACCAAGGATCCGTGCACTCAGAACGGCGAGACCTGGACGGAGGTCACCGACGGCGCCGAGATCGACTGGAGCAACGTAACCGGCGTCCGGATGACTATGGACTTCACTTCGACACCCAGCGGGGGGTTGCAGCCGGGTGACGAGGTGAACCTCGTTGCGCAAACCCAGAACACGCTGATCAGCGAGGATTTCCCCGAGGGCGTGTCCCCCGTCGTTCCCACGCAGGATGAATTCGCGTGGAACCAGTTCGGCGTGAAGTACCACTCCGCAGGCGAGGATCACAAAATCGCGCCGGCCATCGTCGGCGTCCATCTGCTGAATGGGCCGATCCAGCTCAGCAAGGCAATCACCGGCCCGGGAGCGACGTACGCCGCGACGAGTTTCGACGTCGACGTCACGTGCACTCTCGATGGTGTCGACCTCAACCTCGGTGAGGCGTCGACCGTGACGTTAACGGCGGAAAACGACTACGCCCATCGGATAGATGGAATCCCTCTCGGCGCAGACTGCACTCTGCAGGAGGCTGGTGACCTCGGCGCTTACGGGGAAACTTCCCGCTCCGGCACGCCGGTCACCCTCGATGTCGATATACCGGCCGGCGAGGGCGATCCGGTGCCGGAGGCTCAGGTAGCCACGATCACGAACGACTATCAGATGACGGGGCTGTCGATCACTAAGCAGGTAACCACCGACGCCGTGGTCGGTGACTTCGGACCGTTCGACTTCACGCTGGCCTGCACCTCGATCACCGGAATCCCGATCACGTTTGGTGACGAAGGAACCACCGAACTCACCTTCACGCTGACCGGCGGCGAGACGTTCACGGCGCCCGAGAACACCATCCCGGTCGGTGCGGAATGCACCGTCGCAGAGGTCGATTCGGCGGCGGCAGACTCCACGATCATTATCGGCGACAATGTCACGGACAACGGCGATGGCACCGCCACGGTAACCCCTGGCGCGGAACCGGTCGAGGTCATCTACACCAACGCTTACGACGCGGGCGTGTTGGCTATCGAAAAAGTCGTCGACGGAAACGGCGCTGACCTGTACGGCGCCGGCCCGTTCACCTTCGAGGTGCTCTGCACCTGGCAGGGTCAAACGGTCGTCGATGCCAGCTACGACGTCGTTGCCGGCGGAACCCGCACGATTGGCCCGCTGCCAACAGGCACCGTCTGCTCGGTGCAGGAGACATTCACTGGCGGCGCAAACTCGACGACGCTCGAACCGGACGGCGAGATCGTGATCGAGCCCGACGCTGGCGAGATTCCCACGGTGAGCGTGATGGCGACCAACACCTTCGACGTAACCGAGCTCGTGGTCACCAAGGAGGTCACCGGTGACGAAGAGGCCGCCTCGGCCGCGGGCGAATTCACGATCGAGTTGACGTGCACCCGGCCGGTAGACGGGCAGAGCGTCCCCGTCGATATTCCCGGCGGCGCGCAGCGGTCGATCGCTGCCGGCGAGTCGACGGTGTACCCCGACCTGCCGGTCGACGCGACGTGCGATCTCGCCGAGACCGATGACGGCGGCGCTGAGAACACCTCGCTGGTCATCAGCGGCGAGGCGGCATCCGAGGTCAGCACCGACGGTGGCTCCGGATCAGTAACGCTCGGCGCTGCCGATGACGCGAATGCTGTACTGACCAACCACTTCGAACCCGCACCCCCCGGCGGCGACGGCCCTCCCCCGGTCGGGCCGAACCCCGCACCGGATGGGGGCGGTTCGGACTCGATCGCGTCCACCGGGGCCGACGTGTGGGGCCTCGCCTCGGTCGCGGTGGCGCTGGTGCTCGCTGGACTGGGGGTGCTAGCAGCCGCCAGGCGGCATCGGCTCTGATCGGATCTCATCAAAATAGTGTGAGGACACATGGCCTACTTCGGATAGTCTCGATGTACATGCCTGAGCAGGCGATCGTCACGTCCGCAGCACGCATCCGCGCCCGCTGCGAATGTCCGATGGAGGCTCCATGACCGCCACCCACACATCCGCCCGACGCTCACACCACCCAGACTCCACCGATAACGAACGGAGCCCAAGCCGTCCACCGGCGGCCGGCACCCCCTGGTTGCCGCGCAAGTACCTACCGCGCACCCGACTCTGGGCCAGGTTGGATATCGCAACTCAGGAGGCCATCACGGTCGTCGTGGCACCAGCCGGATCCGGCAAGACGCTCGGCGTCGCCGGCTGGCTGCAGCAGACGCCTGATGCAGAAGGCGCGATCTGGCTGGATGCGAGTTCGCCTATCACCACCGCCTCCTTCGAGCAGACCATCGACGCGGCAGCCGCACCGAGCGCCAAACCACGCATCGTTGTCATTGATGATGCGCACCTGCTATCCACACGCTGTATCCGGTACATCGAAGAGCGGTTAGAGCACGATCCGGAGTCGCTGCGGTTGGTGTTGCTAACGCGCTGGGATCTCCCGATACGCGGGTTGCTGGCCGAGATGCTTGGCAACCTCACGATTGTGCGTGGCAATGTACTCACGCTCGACGACACCGAGACGGCCTTCCTCATCACGTCGCACGCCGGCGAGCAGCCGCAAACCGTTCACGACATCATCGCCGAGCGCGCACAAGGCTGGTGTGCAGCGGTCGTGCTCGCGGCGCGGGCCTGCGCGGCAGCGAGCTCACCGGACAACTTCGTGCGTTACTACCGCGCCTCCAACGCCGGGACGGCGGACCTATTTGTCTCCGAGGTATTCGCGAGTTTGCAGAGCAGAGAGCGGCACCTCATACTCTGCACCGCAACTGAACCCACCGTCACCGCGGCCACGGCGCGGGAACTGACTAATGATCCCAATGTGGGCGACGTACTCGTGCGCCTGGAAACCACCGGCCTGCTGGTGCACCGAATCTCCGAGGGGCCGTTGCCCGGGGCGCCGGAGGACGATGATGAACATGTCAGGTATCGCCTACATCCGCTGATCGCGGAAATCGCGCGACGTCGGCTCGCGAGTGGTGGCGTGGAGGTGGAGTTAGCGCGCGCAACAGTACGGCGCGCGGCCGACGCGTACGTGGGGCGAGGGCACATCGGAGCTGCGCTACGACTGATGTACGTCACGCGCGAGTTCGAGCGAGTCGCGGGCATCATCGCCGAGAACGGTCCGAGAGTCATCACCCCCGACACCACGACGACGCTGCACGCCGTCGTCAACAATTGCGCCGATGTGCTCGAACAGCACCCGGATACCTGGGCGACGCTCGCGCGCGCCGCGCATCAAGGCGGCGAGATATCAACCGCCGGGTACTGGGCCGAGAAACTGTTCGCGTACCACGCGACGGAGCACAGTAACGCGTCCGCCGTCGACATCGCTTGCACCCGCCTGCAGTACGCGCGCTCGGGCACCGGACCGTCCGCAGCGCTGGTGGCTGATGCCGTACAACTACTCAGTAACACTGGCGACCAGATTCACCACAGCCCGTTCGTCCCCCTCCTTTCGCTCGAGGTCGGGATCGCCGAGAACTGGCTGGGCGACCTCGAGTCGGCACAGCTACACCTCAGCGATGCTCTCGTCGAGAGCCGCGCTATCGGTATGTCGGCGATGGTCGCCGAGGCACTCTCGCACCTGTCAGTCAACGCGTTCATGCGTGGCCATGACGACACGGCTCGAGATCTAGCCGGGGAGGTCCTGGCCGCGGAAGCGATAGCTCGGGGTCCTGCATCGTCGACGACACAACGAGCAGAGATCATCAGCTCGTTGGTACAACTCCAGCGGCCGAACCGACCAGGATCGCCGGAGATCGGCAAGATCTCCCAGCACATTCTCGACGATCCGACGGGGCGATTCTGGCAACAGATCCTGGCCGCCCGTTTGCAGATGTATCAGGGTTCGACGACCACGGCGCAGGACATGCTTCGGGGTGGTCCTGATCAGACCCACCTGCCCCGTCATCTTGAGTTGACGCTGATTGCCGAGCGTTCACGGATGAGCGTTCTGACGCTCGATCATGAGCAATTACGTGACGCTGCCGCCCAGTTCGATCGGTTGGCAGCACCAGGTGAGAGCGACTGGACCCGCGCCATGCTCGCCGACCTCAAGGGCGATCTCGCAGCGGCTGCAGAACTGTATGAAATCGCGGCCGACGTGGCCGACGTGCGACAACCCGACGTACGCGCGATGAGCAGGGTGTGCGCGGCACAGGTGCACCAGCAGTTAGGACACGCGGCGCGCGCCCGCACCATCATCCAAGAAGCGATCGCTCTCTCGGCGCACACCCGTAACCGCTCATCATTCTTGGGGTGGAGTACGCACGGCGCGCCGGTGAGTTGGTTACTACGCGAACACGCGGACGTGGTGGTTCCGTGGGCGAACGAACTTGTCGAGGCGTTCCGCGACTACCCCGGCGTGGTGGCATCGCTGCGACCGCGAACAGCGACCGTTCAGGAATCGAATACGACCGCGGAGCCCGCGGTGCGACCGTCGCTGAGCGCGCGCGAACGAGAAGTGCTCGCCGAATTAGCGCGCGGTGCCACGTATGCCGATATCGCCGCAAACCTCATCGTCAGCGAGAACACGGTGAAGACCCACATCTCAAGCATGTATCACAAACTGTCGGTCGGACGACGCAGCGACGCTTTAGCGGTGGCGCGCAAACTTCAATTGATCTGAGTTCACAGCAAACCCCACTGCTCGGCACTGAGCACGGCGTCACGTCGGCGTTTCACACCAAGTTTGCGGTAGATCGCCCGTTGGTGGGTCCGCACCGTATTCACGGACACGAACAAGTGCTCAGCAATCTCAGCGATCGTCAGCGAACTCGCCAGATAGCGCAACAGGTTGGTTTCGCGCTCGGTCAACGGCGCGAAAGCGCGCGCTGACGCATGCGGTCGACTATCAGCGGTACGCCGAACACGGCTGATCAGGTCGACGATGAAGTCCGGATGTCGACTGCCGAGCGCCAGACGCGCGTTAAGCATTGTGGCGATGCCCGGGACCGCGAGAAGCGGACTCCGAAGTTCATCTGCCGCGGCGAGGTCCAGCGCCTGTTCGAGCACGTCCATCGCTTCGGCATCGGATTCATTCAGCGCAGCCAACTGCTCGAGCTTCTCGTTCAACCGCGACCGCCGCGAACCGGCAGCACCGCCGGTGATCAGGACACCGCTCGCGATCTCGTTAGGTCCGGGCAGTTGGCCGTCGATCTCGCGCGCGATCCGAGATGACATCGTGGCGATTTCGTTCTCGAGTGCGACCGGCAACGATTCCATGTCCGAAGCACTCATTACCGCATCAATCACCATGCGCGCGCTGTGCAGATCTGCATCGGCCAGCAACACCCGCGCTCGCAGAATTTCCACCACAGCCCTGGTGAACGGCTCCGACGTGGTTTCCCGCGCGAACGTCAGCCAACCCTGGGCTACGTCAAGCTCGTCGCGGTCCAGTGCGACACCTAGCAACGCGATGTAGGCGCTGGTCGCCTGCACCGCCGCCGACATCCCAATTCGCCCAAGATCATCGGCTACGCTGCGCCCGGCCTCTTCGGCCGCCACTAGGTCGCCATTGAGCCAGTGTAGGTATGCCAACTGCGCGCGGACGTTGACTTCTGGCAGCACGAACTCTTCGCCCGACGTGCTCGCGGTGGCCTCACACAGGATCGTCATCGCGCGCTCGTGCTCACCCAGCCACAGTTCGCTCGTACCCCAATTGCTCAGCACCAGGACCCGCAGCGAGTACCAATCGGGCAACCCCAACGCGCCAAGCCATGCCGGATCGCTGCGGATCTGCCGGAATCTGGCTCGGGCGCCCTCGATATCCCCAATCCATCGGCGGTTTCCGGCAGCCACCATCTGCAACACGAGGTCGTAGCGTCGCCGTCGCCGACCATGGACTACCTGCAGTTTGTCTCGGGTGACCGTCAATGCGGCGTCATCTACCACCTCGCCCGACATCCCCCGTGCCGCGTATAGCCCAATTGCGAGACCCGGCTGGCTCAGTACGGCCTCCGATGGCAGCGCTTCGAGGATTCGTCGCAGGGTGTCCGGCGGACGACGCATTGTCCAGGTGACGAAATGAGTGCCCACCAAATCAGCGGCCAGGCTCCATTCCTGGGCTTCTATGGAGTGGCGGAACGCGGTCAGCGGCTCGCCCCGACCACGAAACCACGACGCCGCACGTCGCTGCAGCAACCGCCAGGCGCGATCATCCGGCACTCGTCGGCGTACATAATCGCGCAGTAGCGGATGCAGACGGTACCAACCTGGTCGTGCCGAGATCTCATATACGAAGGCGTTCTGACGCGCCAGATCGGCCAGCCGCTCGCCGCTGCCCGTTACCTCCAGTAACGCATCTGCTAGGTCCGCACATACTTCGTTGACAGCGCCGCCTGCAATCAGCAGTTCACGCAGTTCTGGACCTAGGCCGTCGTAGACCTCATGCGTGAGGTAGTCGCCGATATACCCGGTTTCGGAGGACATCGAACGCAGGAATGAGGCTGCGTCGGTGCGCGAACCAGCCGCCATCGCGGCCAGCCGAAGTCCCGCCGCCCAGCCCTTCGTTTTCTCGAGGACCACACCGAGGTCGGGGGCGGTCAGGTCAATCCCGAGCTGGCCAAACAACTCCTTCGCCTCGTCGCGATCGAAACCGATCTCCTCCTCACTCAGTTCGTCCACGAGTCCGGCGGCCCGCAGCCTGCTGAGCGGCCACGGCGGCGATCGCCTGGTCACCACTATGAGCTGGAATCGCGCCGACGCCGTAACGATGAGTTCCACCAACTGTGCGTGGACGTCACGATCGGTGACCTCGTGCAGGTCATCAAGCACCAACACGACGTCCTCGGGCTGCCCGGCGATCCAGCGAACGATATCTGCGGGTGTTTCCTGCGGGGCACGCATCGCACGTTCGTCGATCCCTGGTGGTTTGCGGGCCGGAAGGCTCTCGGCTAGCGCGGAAACGATGGCGGGCCACATTTGCCGCGGGGCTGTCCCGACGGCCGCAACATTGACCCATGCGACGTGACGCCCGCCGGAATCCTTCAACCAGGAGGCAGCCAACAACGTCTTGCCGTAGCCGGCGGGAGCAGTAATCAGAACTGCCCGCGACCGTCCGAGTTTCTCCAAACGTTCAAATAGGCGGGACCGCGCGATGACGTTGTCGACAATGGGCGACCCGGCACGCTGAAAAGCGCTATCCTCCCCCACAATCGCGCGCGACACACGCCCACTTTAATCGGCAGTACCGCTTGACTTCCAAATCCGACGCCGGATGTCGCGGTCGATATTGGCGTTCGGAATCGACCAACTCATTCAGGAATGGTCGTCACGTCGATAATCGTGATTCCGAGCGAATCCAGATAATTCAGCACCCCTTGCAACTCGGACTGGTCCGCAATATTGCCGGAAAGAGTCGTGTGCGCGGGCTGGGTGAGCGGAGTCAGATACGGAAATGCGCTCAGTAGTTCGTCGCTCAACTCCTGGTTGACACGAATCAGCACTCTGGTCATGGCCGGCTACACCCTGCCCTCAGATCGAGGTATGGACCACATCTGAGATCACTCTTAACGACGACTCCCGTCGTGGCCTCACCGGATTTGGGCCATCACCGCCGCAGTAGCCCGGCACGTCGTACACCTCGCGACGCGCACCCGATGTGGCCGCGCTGCGGCTTCACCAGGAATGGGCGAGGACGGCGAGGAGGTGATCGTTGACGCTGGGGGCATCGGAACTGCTTGGGGAGGAACCATGCCACAACCAACGCTCACAGTGTGGAAGTTCGATTCGCCCGACGGCGCAGATCGGGCCGAGCAGACCTTGGAAGACCTGGGGCGGGAGAACATCGTCACCATCCACGACGCCGCCACCGTTTCCTGGGAGAAAGACGCTAAGAAACCCAAGACGCGGCAGCGCACCTCCACCACTGGATCCGGGGCGCTAGGCGGCGGCTTCTGGGGGTTGCTTTTCGGGCTGATCTTCTTTGTCCCCTTGCTCGGTGCGGCTCTCGGCGCGGCGACCGGCGCATTGAGTGGTTCGTTGACCGACGTAGGTATCGACGATGGATTCATCAACCGTGTACGCGACCAGATCACCCCGGGCACCTCAGCCTTGTTTGTGATGACGTCGGATGCGGTAGTCGACAAGGTTCGCGATGCGCTCGCAGGTAATGAACCAGCCGGACTGATCTTCACCAACCTCTCCACCGAACAAGAGGCTGCGATTCGCGACGTATTCCGGGCCGAGTAGCCCGAACAGTCGTCCCGCTACTACGAAGGAGCGCCCCATGAGCACGCCCACCCAGACCACGAAGCGGCCGATGAGTAGTTCCGGCGTATTCGGGGGAACGGCGTTCGCCGTCGCCGTACTCACACTCGTCGGCCTGTTTCAGATCCTCCTGGGCATCGCAGCCGTCGCCGCAGACAAAGTATTCGTATCGGGCGTCGATTACGTCTATATGTTCGATCTGACCGTGTGGGGCTGGATTCATCTCATCGTCGGAATCGTGTCGGTGGCCGTAGCCCTCGGCCTGGCAATGGAGCAGACGTGGGCGCGGATCGCCGGCATCGTCATCGCATCGATCGCTGCGGTCACGCATTTCGCCTTTGTCCCGTATCAGCCGATCTGGAGTCTGATCGTCATCGCATTCTGCGTGCTCGTCATCTGGGCGCTTTCCAGGCAGGTGGACGACGACGTATCGCTGTAGGACTACGACTCGTTACCCGGCCTTGCGTGGAACCGGCAAAGTTCGCACGCTAGCGAGCTGGCAGCCGTAGTGCCGTGGTGAGGGCGGCGAGCGCGACGCGCGGCTTCACGTTCTCCTCCAGCGATGTACGGGTGGCGACGAGTCGATCGAGGGTTCGCAACACCCACGCTTGCGACACCAGATCAGCAACCTCCGCGGCTTGCTCGCGGTGGTCCTCGTGCGCCAACGCCACCTCCGCGCCCACCTGCAGCAGCAACACGTCCCGATAGAAACCGGTCAGGTCTACCAGCGCGCGATCCAACGAATCGCGTTGCACCCGCGTCGCACGGGTCTTCTGCCGGCGTTCCAATTCCTTGATCTGACCGGCCATACCGCGCGCGGCGGTTCCCGCTCCCTTGCCCGTACCGCCGGCCCCAAGAGATTGACTCAACGCCTCCTTCTCCGGCGCATCAAGAGATTCGCTGATCTGCTTGGCTTCGTCCTCTGCGGCCGCTACGAGTTCATCGGCGGCCTGCAGGCATCCCGCCATCGACACCAGCCGCAACGGAACCGACAGCACTGTCTGTCGGCGCTTTCGCGCGTTGGGGTCGGTGGCTAGGCGCTTCGCCCGACCGATGTGCCCCTGCGCCGCGAGCGCGGCCCATTGCGCGATTTCCGGATCGATGCCGTCCCGGTTGATCAATACGTGCGCCACGGCGTCCGCCGGCGGCGTACCGAGCGAAACGACGCGACAGCGCGACCGCACGGTGACCGAGACATCGTCCTCGTGGGTGGTTGGCGCGCACAGCAGGAAGACCGTATGCGGGCTCGGTTCCTCGATCGCTTTCAGCAAGGCGTTCGAGGCTCCTTCGGTGAGGCGGTCGGCGTCCTCGATGATGACGATCTGCCACCGCCGCCCGGATGGCTGGAACGCCGCTACCCGCACGATCTCACGCATCTCCTTAACTGAGATCGACAGGCCCTCGGGGGCGACCACGTGCACGTCGGTATGCGTGCCCACCTTCACGGTGTGGCAATCGGGACATGTGCCGCAGCCACCGAACTGACATTGCAGCGCCTGCGCGAAGGCGCGCGCCGCGGTGCTGCGTCCCGAGCCTGGTGGGCCCACGAACAGCCAGGAATGGGTCATTGACGTACCGGGCCCGGACCCGTCGATCATCTGCGCTGCTGCGCTTGCCGCGCGGGTGAGGACTTCGACGGCCTGCGACTGGCCAACGAGCTGCTCATAGACAGCGGGTGCGTCCATGGCGGTCATCCCAACCGCTCCCGAGCGGCGACGCCGATCTGCGTGGTGACCTCGTCCATCGACGCGGACGCATCGATGACCCGGAATCTCTCGGGTTCGGCGTCGGCGAGGTCCAAAAACCCACGGCGTACGGCGTCGTGAAAAGTCAGTCCTTCGGCCTCGATCCGGTCGCCCTCCCCGTCGCCGCGGGCCCGCTGCAGGCCGGTGCGTGGGTCGACGTCCAGCAGCAGGGTCAGGTCCGGCCAGCAGCCGCTGACGGCAAAGTTCATGATGTCGCGGACGGCGTCAGTATCCAGCCGCCGGCCGGCGCCCTGATATGCGAACGTGGAGTCGGCGTACCGGTCGCAGATGACGATCTTGCCGGCAGCCAACGCGGGCTCGATCACGGTGTCCACGTGATGTGCGCGGTCGGCGGCATACAGCAGAACCTCGGCACGCGGCGTGACGTGATTGCCGGAAGTGAGCAGCATTCGCCGTACGGATCGGCCCAACTCGGTGCCGCCCGGTTCCAGGGTCACTACGACATCGTGACCGTCGGCCCGCAGCGATTCGGCGAGCCGCACGATCTGCGTCGATTTGCCGGCGCCCTCGCCGCCTTCGAACGAAATGAAGAGTCCTCGCACGCGGTCTAACCTACCCGCCGCCACCGTCATCCGGACGGCTGATCGGAGACCGCGTGCTCCCCCTCCGAGCGGATCAGATCCCGACGTACGTGCAGCGCGACCCGCACCTGCCGCAGTAGGTCCGCGTCAAGGTCGTCACCCTCGGCGGAGCGCACCACGACATACCCGCGGACGACGGCTTCACGGCGCTCCAGGAACGCGGCGCGCACGGCGCCCAGAGGGGTGTCGGGATCGACGTCCTTATCCAGGATGACGGTCAGATCCGGGCGCAGGCTCTGCGTGCCCCAGTTCGACAGTCGCAGGATCTCCTCGTTATCGGTCTCGCTCGTCGCGCCGAAATAGGCAACGGTGGTGTCGATGTAGCCCGCGCTGATGACGACCTGTCCCTCGGCGAGCGCCGGCCGGATCACCTTCTCCACGTGCTCGGAGCGATCGGCCGCAGCCAGGAACACGGCGGTCGACGGTAAAACGTCGTCCTCCCCCGGCTCTGCTGCCGCAATGCGGTCCATGATCGCTCCCAGGCGGCGTCCTACTGGGGATTCCGTCGGCTCTCCGGTGAGCACGACGGGGAAACCGTCATCCGTCAACCGGGCCGCAAGCAGTCGCGCCTGCTCGGTGATTCGCGCCCGGTCAGCGCCCTCCACGACAACGAACATGCCCAACTGATTTTCGGCGAACACATCGCGACGGGGTTTCATTCGGCTCATCAACCACCGCACACCCAAGGTTCGATTGGTGACGTTACGGCCGGCGTAGGCGCCGACGAGTAACGCCATCACACCGGCGGCGAGCAAGGTGAGCGCCGAGCCGCTGAAGGTGTAAACCACGTCGCCGATCTGGACAACTCGGTCCCCGAACAGTCCGGCGAGCAACGGGCCCAGGGCCAACGTGATCATCAGCATGATCCGCCCCGAGGACACCACGAAGGAGAAGGTGCGGCCCCGGATGTGCTCCTCGACCTCTTGTCCGATCATGGTGTAACCAAGAATCCAGGCGATTCCGGCGAAGAACCCGACACCGGAGCTGAACACGACGCCCAGCACAAACGTCGGCGCCAGGCCCATCCCCATCAAGAATCCGCCGGCGATCGCGATCGAGACGCCGAAGATGCGTTTGCGGGAAACGGCCGGGAGGACCCGTGGCCCCGCCACCATTCCCGCTGCCAGGCCGGTGAACGCGACGCCCAGCAGAATGCCGTAACCGGCGAACCCGGCATCCAACGAATTGACGTACGTCAGCGCCACCCCAGCGGTGATGCCAGCGGCAGCGAATGCACCGATGACGCCGATGAATAGCGCCCGCACCGTGGGATTGGAGAAGACAAACTTCACGCCTTCGCCCATTAACTTGATGATGCTGTCCTTGCGGTCCTGCTCGCTGGCCGCGTGCCCTGGTAGCAACCGTCGTGACCAGAAAATGATCGCCGCCGACGTGAAATAGGTCGCCGCGTCGACGAACAGCGCGGCGATGACCACGAACTTGGCCTCGGTGAGTCCCGGAGAGGACGCCGCATCGACGAAGAACGAATGGAACCAGGAAAGAATCGCGTAGAACCCCGCGGCCAAAGGAAACGAGCCGTAGATGCTGAACATCAGCACCTGCTGTCCGGGCGCGATCTTTTGTCGCGGAACCGACGACATCCACAGCGTGTTCTTGGAGGCCATGGTGATCAACCCGATAGCCTCAATCGCGAACTGCCCGACGTACATCGTTTTGATGTCATAGGTCAGCGCGATCATCACGTACAGCGCGCCCGCGAGCACCTCGCCGATGATCACGGTCTTACGTCGGTCGAACTTGTCGGCGATGCTGCCCGCGATCGGGGCAAGAATTAGATCCGGCAGCAGCCGGACGATCAGCACGCCGGAGATCGCGGCGGCTTGTCCTTCGACGGAGCCCGATTTGGTGAGTTGCTGCGCGAGTCCCATCATCGCGAGCAGGCCGAGCCAGTCGCCGAAACTAGACAGCCCGATCGCGGCCCACATCCGTCGGAATGCCTTTATGCCCAACAGCGTGTCGCCCGACTTCTGCGGTTTCGGCGCCTTGTCGTTTCGGCGCGCGATCCTCATCTACGCCGCTCCCGCTCTATGCCACCAAAAACGCAGCGAAATCGACCGCCCATCGGCTCTACGGCGGTGCGTGCTCGATTTCGCTGCGTTTTTTGCGGGGATCCGCCCTCGCGCCGGCTCCGCTACTGGATCGACTCGTTTTGCATCGACTCGTTCTGCATCGAATCGTCGAATGTCGGTCGGCACGCGATCACGAGGCATGCGTTCGATCTTAACGAGAACCAGCCTTGATCTCAGTGAACGCGCAGAGCGCCGGCGTGACCAGCACGACCGGGTCGCCCGACCCCGACGCGGCGGATCGCGTGCCGTTCTGCCAGGGTCACCGGCACTACCGAGGCGCCATCCGGTGACCAGCACCGCCGACCGATCGACACCACCCGGTGACCAGCACGACCGGGTCGCCAGCACCGCCCGGCAATCGGCACCGGACGGTGGCCAGCACGACCTGGTTGCCAGGACAATCGAGTCCCCGGCACTGCCCACTACTCGGCGGTGGGCACGAGCAGGTCACCAACGCTGGCTGGCGTTGATGACTACCCAGTGGTCGGGCCATCGATCCCTCAGGTGATCAGCACGACTCCGCAGTACGCCACCCCCGCAACGAGGACCCAGGACAACAAACCAAGCAACAGCGGACGCCCCCCGGCGCGGCGCATCACCCGCCAGCTGATCCCGGTGCCGAGCGCGAACAACGCGACGGCGAGCAAGATCTCCTGCGCGGTACCGGCGATGTCCAGCAGCGTCTCAGGGAACGTGAAGATCGAGTTCAGCAGGATCGCGCCGATAAAGCAGGCTACGAACAACGGGATCAACGCCGGGCGTTTCCGGCTCGGGGACGTCTCAGCGTGGCGCCGCTGGCTCAGATAGAGACCAACGCCGAAGACCAACGGCGCGAGCAGGATTACCCGGGTCAGCTTCACGACGACCGCGGATTCGAGGCTGCCTGGGACGGCGTTACCTGTCGCGACGACCTGCCCTACGTCGTGTACCGACGCGCCGACCCACTGACCGAACGTGAGCGGATCGGTGAGTCCCAGTGGGCGGCTCAGTAGCGGCAGAACGATGATGGCGAGCGAGCCGCACAAGGTGACCAGCGCGACCGAGACGGCGGTGTCATCCTTCTTCCCTTTCGCGAGCGGCTCCATCGCCGCGATGGCTGACGCTCCGCAGATCGAGAACCCGGTGGCGACCAGCAATCCGGTCGCGCGGCGCACCCGCAGCACACGTGCCAGCGCTATCGTCCCGAAGAACGCGATAGTCACGGTGATGAGGACGACGAGTAGGCCCGGACCACCGAGTTCGGCGACTTGGCGCAGCGACAGCGCAAACCCGAGCAGGACGACAGCCACCCGCAACAGCTTCTTACTGGCGAACGTCAGACCACTGCCTGCGGCGTCCGGCACCATCCGCAGATTCACGCACAATGCACCGAGAGCGACCGCAATCGTTCCTGGCTGTACACCGGGCAACCACGCGTGCACCAGGTATCCGATGCCGGCACCGGCGCCCGCCATCAGCAGTCCGGGTAAGACGGACTTGGTCCATGTCAGGGCGTTTTGGCCTCGGGTCGCAGTAACAGTCACGGGGCCAGTCTGGTTGCTTTCCTCGCGAGCCGGTACCACCGAACTCAGAATGCGGGCCATAGGATTTGACTATGACCCGCCCGCCTGATCCTGAGGCGCTGCGGCTGTTCATGTCGGTGGTCGATCTTGGATCGATTGGCGCGGCAGCCCGCGCCGAACAGATCAGCCAGCCGACCGCGAGCACCCGCATCGCGGCGCTTGAGCGACACCTAGGCGTCACCTTGCTGCGGCGTACACCTGCCGGCAGCCGGCTCACCGATGACGGCCGAGTGGTTGCCGAGTGGGCGACGGAGGTGCTGCGGGCGATGGATGATTTGACCCGCGGCGTGGAGGCGTTGCGGCAGCGCGGCCGCTCGCGGCTACGCCTGGCGGCCAGTCAAACCGTGGCCGAGTTCTTGGTGCCACGGTGGCTATCGGTGCTGCGCGCGGACCAGCCGGAGGCGAAGATCCGGTTGCATGTCGGCAATTCCGCGGAGGTCATCGCGCGACTGCGCCGCCGCGAAGCAGACCTCGGCTTCGTCGAGAGCCCCCGCACGCCCGATGATCTGCACTCGATCAACGTCGGCGAGGACGAACTCGTTCTCGTTGGGCCCGCCGGTACGCCGTCGACGACCTTAAGCGCCGAGGACCTACTAACACTGCGGTTAATCACCCGCGAAGTCGGCTCGGGCACCCGCGACACCCTCGAACGCGCGATCGGACGCCTCAGCCCGCAGGCGATCGAACGCGCCAGCAACTCCGAAGTGAAACTCGCCGTCATGTCCGGCGCCGGTCATGCGGTGCTGTCTCGGTTGGCGGTCGGCGCCGAAATAGCCGATGGCCGCCTGGTGCACGTGCCGTTGCGGAATATCGACCTGCGCCGTGCGCTGCGTGCGCTGGTGCCGCCGGAGGCCGCCGCCAATGATCTGGTACGTGATCGGTTGATCCAGATCGCCGCGCAGCCACACTGAGCGCTGCCCCCGGTCCGGGCTCGCCGCACGCGGCGCAACTACCATGACCTGCGCCTGGTACACGCGCACTCGCCAGGCGGAGGAGATTTGTCTTGGCCTACACCATCACCACAGTCAACGTCAACGGCATCCGTGCCGCCGTACGCCGCGGCGGGATCGAGTGGCTCACCGCCGCCGAACCGGACGTCATCACGATGCAGGAGGTCCGCGGATCGGATGCGCATCTGGACGCCGCATTAGCCGGCACCGCATTCGAAGGGTGGCACCGGGCGCACGCCGTCTCGGACGCCGCCGGGCGGGCCGGTGTAGCTGTGTTATCTCGCGTTGAGCCGGACGCCCTTCGGGTCGGACTCGACGACTTCACCACCGACGGACGCTGGATCGAGGTCGACCTGCCGTCACCGCAACATGGCGTACTGACCGTGGTGTCGGCGTACGTGCACACCGGCGAGGCCGACACCGATAAACAGGTCGAGAAGATGCGATTCATGGACGCGATGAAGCAGCGTTTCGCCGAATTCGCGGCACGATCTGCTGCCGACGAGGGCGAAGCGTTGATCACCGGCGACCTGAACGTGGCGCACCGCGATGTGGACATCAAGAACTGGAAAGGCAACGTCAAGAAGTCGGGGTTCCTTCCGCAGGAGCGGGCCTACTTCGACGAGTGGCTCGGACACGGCTGGGACCGCGACGCGGCCGACCCATCACCGATTTCTCACGACGGCGACTGGGTCGACCTCGGTCGCAAGTTCGGCGGAGACGGGCCGGGCCCGTACACCTGGTGGTCCTGGCGCGGTAAAGCGTTCGATAACGACTCGGGTTGGCGAATTGATTATCAGCTCGCGACCCGACGGCTCGCCGAACGGGCCGACTCAGCGCTCGTCGGACGGGCCCCGACGTACGCCGAACGGTGGAGCGATCACGCACCCCTGACGGTCACCTTCAGCTAAGCGGCCAGGGCCGCTCGTGACCCGAAGGCCCCCGGCGGCGGGCGCACGAGGCGGGTAGGTTCGGGATATGGCGAAAGTACTGGTTATTGGTGGACACGGGAAAATCGCACTACTCACAGAGCCGATGCTCGTCGCTGGCGGGCACGATACGACGGCCGTAGTTCGTAATCGCGATCATGTATCGGATGTCGAATCCACTGGCGCTAGGGCGAGGGTGGCCGACATCGAAATGCTCGATCAACCACCACAGGTCGACGAAATGGTCGCCGGTTACGACGTGGTGGTGTGGTCCGCAGGTGCCGGCGGTGGAAATCCTGCGCGTACCAAAGCCGTTGATCAGGACGCGGCGCTGCGCGTGTTGGACGCCGTCGTCCGGTCCGGAGCACGGTTCATCATGGTCTCCTACTTCGGCTCGACTCGCACGCACGGTGTGCCAGCAGACAACGGCTTCTACGCGTACGCCGAAGCGAAGTCGATCGTTGACGAAGCGATCCGCGACAGCGTCGCCGATTGGGTGATCCTGGCCCCCTCGGGGCTCACTCTCGAGAGTGAGGGCGGTATCGAACTGGATCCGTCCACCGGCGCCGAGGCCAGCGGCTCTGTGGCTGCAGGCCAGATTCCGCGCGCGACGGTAGCCCGATTGATCGCTGAAGTCGTCGACCGAGGCGATCTGAACAGTGTGACGCTGCGCTGCAATGGCGGTGACAAGCCGATCGCCGACGCACTCGCGTAGCAGTCCGGCACTACACCGATCGCCGAGGCGCTCGGCTAGCGGTGCGGTGGCGTGATCAGGCGCCGCCGCGACAGGCCGAACGCGAGCATCGCCAACGCCAGCACCTCCAGTACCAGCAGCACCCGCTCGCTCAACCCGAGTGGAACGGCGCGATACCAGGGCACGCCGTCCCGCTCGGCGATCATGATCTGCACACCGAGATAGCCCAGATAGGCGTACGCCGCGACGGCGAAACCTAGCGCCGCGTGCGCGACCCAGCCCATCCCGCGTCGGCGCGCCCCCCGCACCAACAGCGCCACCGCCAGTGGCAGCGCGAAGAACGCGATGAGGCTACCCGCTCGATGCAGGTGGCCGCTGAGCGACGGGCCGACGGACCAATTGTGCTTCGGGAACACCGCCACCATGGCCATTCCGATGATCCACAGAATCATCAGCCAGGCACCGGTATGCCTGATGCTCGTCATGCCGCGACGTAACATCCCCATGAGCACTGCGATCGAGCCGATGATGAGCGCGATCACCGCCGTGGTGAACGTGATGGGATGCGTGAAGACGTACCCGGAGATGGTGCTGCCATGGATCCCTTCACCCACGACGAGATCCAGCCAGGCGCACAGCACCGCTGCCGCCATCACGCCAATCAGGCCGACTACGCCGGTGACCCGGTCGGCGGTAGGTGTCGGGTTCCTGTCACCGTCTGACAGTGCCAGCCCACTCGTCGCGTCGGTCAGGGTCATCGTGATTCCTCATATCATCGGCTCAGATGACCATCTAGATTATGCGCGCGGCGACGAATGGCGGTTACGAGATGACGGAATCATTCCCACTACTGGTGTCGGCCGCCTGGCTGAACGAGCACCTCGACTCTGTGAAAGTCCTGGACTGCACGACGCACATGGTCCCGCAGCCGGTCGGACCGTCGAAGATTTCCTCCGGTCGGCCCGATTTCGATCGTGGTCATATTCCCGGCGCCGATCACGTGGACATGGTCGAAGACCTGTCTGATCCGGACGGTGAATTCCCGTATACCCTGCCCGGCAGCGGGCAGATCGAGCAGCTACTCGGCTCGCTCGCGATTCAAGCTGGCGACCACATCGTGCTGTACACGACAGGGCAACTGATGGTCGCCACTCGCGCCTGGTATGTGCTGCGGGCGATGGGGCATGAGCGGGTATCGATCCTCAACGGCGGTCTGCAGGCGTGGACCGATGCCGGGTACCCCGTCGAGACGTCCGGGCCAGGCGAATCAACGTCCAGCGACAGCCAGCCAACTGGTGGTTCCGAGACGAGCGCGTCAGCAGGCGGCACCGATGAGTCGGCGGGCGCCGGCCTCACTTCCGCGCTCGGTGCGATTGCTACGGGGACTGCCGCACTCGGCGATCGGACATCGGTAGTTTCGGTGGACCTCCCGCAGCGACCACCCTCGACGTACTCGGCATCGCCGGATCAGTCTCGGTACGCGGGCAAGGCGGATGTCGCCGCCGCCGCTGATGGGACCGTGATCGTAAACGCGCTGTCGGCCGAGCAGTACGCCGGGACGGGCGGTGCTCACTACGGCCGACCGGGCCGGATCCCAGGAAGCGTCAGCGTGCCGACGGCGTCCATCCTGACCGATGACGGCCGCGCCTTTGCTCCTGTGGAGACGATCCGCGCCAGGTTCGCCGAACAAGGAGTCGGCACCGATACACCAGTCATCACCTACTGCGGCGGCGGGATCGCCGCGACCGTGGATGCCTTCGCGCTCGCGCTCATCGGGAATGATCACTGGTCCGTGTATGACAACTCACTGCTCGAGTGGTCCACGGACCCAGCCTGCCCCATGGAAACCGACTAGTTCCGCGGCCCCGCTCTCGAGGCCGATACCGACCTCGCGGGCGGGTATCCCCTCGCGAGCGGGTAGATCCCGCAGACACGCGACAGATCGGCGAACGCGGGGATCGGCCGCGGACACTGGGATAAGCCGCGCGAGCGGGCCGCGGGGTCGGCTGCGCGAGCCGCCATCGGCACCGAGCGCGGGGAAAGTTCCCCACTGTCGATACGCGAAACCTACTTCCGAGCGACAACCCCACCGCCGACGCCACTAGGAGGAACCGACGAGCGCGGGAATCGGCATCGAGCGCTCGTCCGTGTCGAGCGCAGGATCGACACGGAGCGCTGGGGTCGGTACCGAGCGCGGGGAAAGTTCCCCACTGTCGATACGCGAATCCCACGTTCGCGCGACAACCCCGCCGCCGATGGACGCCGACCTCCGCACCCATCCACGGATACTTGCGCGTAGCGCGGTCGCGCCTCGAGACGCCACCGGACGCCGCGGGACGCCGCGAGACGCCGTGGGACCCGTGGGACGCCGACGTCCCTACCCATCCACGGACATCAGCGCGGGAGTTACCACTCGCTAGTCGGACGGAGCAGTCTTCTTCGCAGCTGTCTTCTTCGCCGCCGCCTTCTTCACGGTCGCCGTCTTAGCCGTAGTTTTCTTCACGGTCGCCGTCTTAGCCGTAGTTTTCTTCGCGGCCGTCTTCTTAGCCGCAGTCGTCTTCTTGGCCGTCGTTTTCTTAGCAGCCGTCTTCTTCGCAGTCGTTTTCTTTGCGGCTGCCTTCTTCGTCGTCTTCTTGGCTTTTTTGGCCGGTCCGCGAGCGCGCCGGTCCGCGAGTAACTCCGCGGCCCGCTCATCCGTGAGTTCCTCGACCGAGTCGTCTTTGCGCAGCGAAGCGTTGTACTCGCCATCGGTGACGTACGGCCCGAAACGACCGTCCTTGACGATCATCTTCTTACCGCTGGCCGGATCCTCACCCAGTTCCTTCAGCGGCGGCTTTGCGGCTGCGCGGCCCCGCTGTTTCGGCTGCGCCAGGATCGCCAGCGCCTCCTCCAACGTGAGGGTGAGCAACTGTTCTTCGGACTCGATTGATCGAGTGTCCGTGCCCTTCTTGATGTACGGGCCGTAGCGGCCGTTCAGCGCAAGGATCTCGTTGCCTTCGGCGTCCGCGCCGACGCTGCGCGGCAACTGCAACAGCCGCAGCGCATCGTCGATCGTGATCTCCTCGAGTGACATCGACTTAAACAGTGAGGCTGTCCGCGCCGGGGTCTTCGAGTCTTCTGGCGGCACGGTGGAGACGTATGGTCCGTAGCGTCCCGACTTCGCCACGACGGGGAAACCCGACTCGGGATCCGTGCCGAGTTCCCGATCTCCCGACGGGGCCGATAGGAGTTCTTCGATCTTCTCGGGCGTCAATTCATCCGGCGCCAGGTTGTCGGGCAAGGAAGCGCGCTGCTCGGAGTCCGGTCCACCCTTCTGCAGGTACGGACCATAACGTCCGACGCGGACGACGACGTCCTCGCCGACCGGGATGGAGTTGATACCGCGGGCGTCAATTTCGCCGAGGTTATCGGCGACGAGTTTCTTCAGGCCGCCGATCGCGCCGATTCCGGCGGTATTACCGCCGTCGCCGCCGAAGTAGAAACGGGTGAGCCAGTCGACCCGGCTACGGGCGCCCTCGGCGATGCGGTCCAGATCCTCCTCAACCTCAGCGGTGAACTGGTAGTCGATCAGTCGGGTGAAGTGTTTCTCCATCAGCCCCACGACAGCGAATGCGGTGAAGGACGGCACCAGCGCGGAGCCCCTTTTCCATACATATCCGCGATCCTGAATCGTCTGAATAATCGCGGCGTACGTCGCCGGACGACCGATTCCGAGTTCTTCCAGCGCCTGGACCAGCGTGGGCTCGGTATAGCGAGACGGCGGTGTCGTCGTGTGGCCCTTGGCGTCGAACGACTCCCCACTCACCTGCTGACCGCGCTCGACGCGCGGCATCCGACGCTCTTCGTCGTCACCTCCGGCCTGCTCATCGTCACGACCTTCGACGTACGCGCGCAGGAACCCCGGGAAGGTAATTGTCGTACCACTCGCACCGAACTCGGCCGTCTCACCACTGGAGGACGTGCCGGTGAGCCGGATCGACACCGTCTGCCCGACAGCATCGGCCATCTGGGAAGCGATCGTGCGCATCCAGATCAGTTCGTACAGCCTGAACTCATCCGAGGACATCGAGCGCGCGACCTGGCCCGGCGTACGGAATTCGTCGCCGGCCGGCCGGATTGCCTCGTGTGCCTCCTGCGCGTTCTTCACCTTGCGCTGGTAGCGCCGCGGCTCGGTCGGAACGTATGCGTCGCCGTACAACTCGCGCGCCTGAGTTCGGGCGGCGCTCAGCGCCGTGTCCGAAAGCGTGGTCGAGTCGGTACGCATGTACGTGATGAAGCCGTTTTCGTACAGCCGCTGGGCGGTACGCATGGTCTGCTGCGAGGTCCAGCGCAACTTGCGGCCTGCCTCCTGCTGCAGGGTCGAGGTCATGAACGGCGCCGCAGGGCGGCGACGGTACGGCTTCTCATCGACGCGAGCAATCTTGAAATCTGCGCCGTCGAGGCGTGCGATCAGGCCCCGCGCACCGGCCTCATCGAGGTGCAGTACGTCGGTGCGAGCGAGCCCGGTGTCTGGGTTGAAGTCACGCCCAATCGCCACGCGAACGTCGTCCACCGACTGCAGTGTCGCCTTGAATGAGGTCGGTTCACTGGGGTCTTCGGGCTTCAGGCCGGTGCCGAATACGCCGGATACGGACCAATAGTCGGCGGCTTTGAACTTCATCCGAAGGCGCTCGCGCTCGACCACGATCCGAGTGGCTACGGATTGCACCCGGCCGGCAGACAGCCCCTGGCCAACCTTGCGCCACAGCACCGGTGAGACTTCGTAGCCGTAGAGCCGGTCCAAGATGCGGCGGGTCTCCTGCGCCTCGACCATGTCGTAGTTCAGTTCGCGGGTGTTCTCGATCGCCTCACGGATCGCCTGCGGGGTGATCTCGTGGAACACCATGCGGTGCACGGGAACCTTCGGCTTCAGCAACTCGATCAGGTGCCACGCGATGGCCTCGCCTTCGCGGTCCTCATCCGTGGCGAGGTACAGGGTGTCGGCCTGCTTCAACAGGTTTTTCAGCTTGGCGACCTGCGCCTTTTTGTCCGGGCCGACTGTATAGATCGGGGTGAAGTCGTTGTCGGTGTCGACGCCCAGGCGGGCGTGCGGAAGCGACTTGAGCTTCTCCGGAAGCGGGTTGCGCTTGCTGGGTAGATCACGGACGTGGCCGAAGCTGGCTTCGACGTCGTACTGGGATCCGAGGTACCCCGAGATCATCTGCGCCTTTTTGGGCGACTCGACGATGACGAGTTTGCGGCCGCCGTTGGCCGCTGGTGTGTCCGCCAGCTCCTCGGATTCGTCGAGGTCGGTGCTGGTTGCGGATGTCGTGGAAATAGAGATCTCCCCGCTTCTTCTTTATATGTGAGCGTGTTTCGCTGGCTATAGGGTGCACTCTGCGTGCGCCTGGCGCAACGAGCGCCACGTCACGCAGGTTCCCGGAGCCTGGACGCCGTGGGCGAATGTTAAGCGTTCTGCGCTGTTATGGCCAGACATATTCCGGGGCCATATCGGGGCGCGGCCCGGTCAGCGCGGCCAGTCGCGCGAGTCGTTTGGCCGAGGTCACTCGATAGGCCGGGCCCCCTCCGCGCGGGCCGACCAGGGTTGCGGTGAGGCCTACCTCGGCGAGCGCCGCACCGGCCGGCGCCCAGCGAATTTCCTCTGACGGCGCGAGCCCGAGCAGGTAGCCGGCCTCGGTCCGGCGCCCCGCGCACAGTACCCAGAGCCGTAGCGCGGCACCTGTGAGTTTGATCGTTCTTCCGGTGCGGCGGCGACCGAGTTGCCAGCGGTCCGCGATCGGGTTCAGGCGATCGGTGAGAGCCGAGCGAACCAGCAACGCCGAACCCTCGTCGCGATTGATTTCGTAGGTCGTGTCGAGGCCGCGCGCGTCGAATTCGGCGCAGAGCGCCTCTGCCCGCCATACCTCATCCACGAGGACCGACACCCGAGCTTGGCCGTCCCGGCGCACGACATGGCCGGTGCCCAGCAACACTCCGTCGAGGTCGTCGACGGACAACTCGGCACCGTCGGACTCGAAGAGTGGGAGCTGACCTGGCACGCCACCAAGCGTAGTTGGCCATGCCGACAGCTCCGGTCGGCTCGCGGGCAGGTGGCTAGTGAGTTCGACCCCACAGACCGCTGAAGACGCAGTCCAGGAGCGTCTTTGTCGATGTATGGCGGTCGACGCCTCGCACAGACTGCGTTTTGCGCAGCATCGGCGGAGGTGTCGCCGGGTCGTGGCACCCTGAGTGGGTGCGTACGAACGAGTGGACCGGACCTTTTCTGGCTTCGGTGACGGCGGCTGACGACTCGCCGATCACGCACATCGAGCCGTTACCGGCGCACCCCGGCGCGAACAGCGATTGGCCGTCGTGGGTCCGCCCCGACGTCCGCACCGCGTACGGCGCGCTCGGCGTACAGCAACCGTGGCAGCATCAGATCGAAGCGGCCGAGCACGCGTGGCGAGGGCAATCGGTGGTGCTGGCGACCGGTACGGCAACCGGTAAGTCGTTGGGGTATCAGTTGCCCGTGCTGTGCGCGCTGCTGAACGATCGACGCGCCAGAGCGCTGTACATCTCACCGACGAAAGCACTCGCGCACGATCAACTGCGGGCGATCGACGAGTTGGATATCGATCCTGGCGGCGCGAGCGGGATCCGGGCCTCGGCGTACGACGGTGATCTGGTTCCGGACGAGCGGGACTGGGTGCGCGAGCACGCGCGTTGGATCTTCACCAACCCGGACATGCTCAGCCGCTCGGTGTTGCTGCGACACAGTCAATGGCAGATGTTCTTCCGGCGGCTGCGGTACGTCGTGATCGACGAATGTCATATCTACCGGGGCCTGTTCGGCTCCCACACCGCGCATGTGCTGCGTCGGTTACGCCGCATCTGCGCGAAGTACGGCGCGTACCCGACCTTCGTGCTCGCGTCGGCTACGTCGCGCAATCCCGCTGAGACGGCTTCGCAACTGGTCGGTATCGACTGCCTAGCGGTAACTGAGAGCACGGCACCAACGGGCGGACGGACATTCGCGCTGTGGGAACCACCGCTGACCGAGTTAACCGGTGAGCGCGGCGCGCCAATCCGGCGCAGCGCCACCGCAGAAGCGGCACGGTTGCTGGCCGACCTGGTGATCACCGGACGCCGCACGCTGGTCTTCGTACGGTCCCGACGGGCAGCCGAGATCGTAACGCTCACCGCGCGACAACATCTACGTGATGCCGGCGCAACGGAGCTGACCGACCGGGTGGCGGCGTACCGCTCGGGCTACCTGCCCTCGGAGCGGCGGGCACTGGAAGCCGCCCTGTCGAGTGGCGAACTGCTGGGCGCGGCGGCGACGACCGCATTGGAACTCGGAATAGATGTGGCGGGTCTGGACGCGGTAATCGTTGCGGGCTTCCCGGGAACGATCGCATCGATCTGGCAGCAGGTAGGCCGAGCGGGTCGACGCGCAAACGAGGCGTTGGCGGTGTTTATCGCGCGCGACGAGCCATTGGACACGTATCTGGTGCACCATCCGGAGGCCTTGTTTGATCGGCCGGTTGAGGCCACGGTGCTGGACCCCACCAATCCGCACGTCCTCGCGCCGCAACTTGCGTGTGCGGCGTACGAGTTGCCCATTACCCGCGCCGAAACCGACGAACTGTTCGGCGGCGAGGTCGCGCGCGAAGTGCTTGCACAACTGGAAAGTGATCACGTGCTGCGGCGTCGTCCGACCGGATGGTTCTATAACGCGTTGGACCGCCCGCTGGTCGATATCCGTGGTGCCGGTGCCACTGTCGCGCTCGTGGACGCCGCGTCCGGCGCAATGGTGGGCACCATCGATTCAGCGGCGGCCGACGGCACCGTGCACCCGGGTGCGGTGTATTTGCATCGCGGAGATACTTGGATCGTCGACGAACTGGACTTGGACGAGCATGTCGCGTTGATGCATCCGGAGAATCCGCCGTACTCGACGTACTCACAGGATCACAGTGATATCCGGCTTCTGGAAGTCGTCCGGTCGGTGAGCGCGGGCCCGGTCGACCTGCATCTGGTGGATGTCGAGGTCTCAAATCAGGTGGTCTCCTTTCAGAGGCGGAAAACGTCGACAAACGAAGTGTTGGATCAGACTGTGCTCGACCTGCCGGTACATCACCTGCGCACCCGAGCGGTGCTGTGGACTCTGTCCGAGGAGGCGGTCGCATCGCTGGGGCCAGTCGGCGATGTTTCAGCGATCCTTCCTGGGGCGCTGCATGCCGCCGAACATGCCTCGATCGGCATACTGCCGTTGATCGCGACCTGCGATCGATCCGATATCGGCGGTGTGTCGACCGCTATGCATCCAGACACCTTGCGTCCCAGCGTGTTCGTGTACGACGGACACGCCGGCGGCGCGGGGTTCGCCGCTCAGGGGTTCATGCGCGCGCCGCAGTGGCTCGGCGCGACGCTGCAGGCGATCGAGGCGTGCGAATGCCGCTCCGGATGCCCCAGCTGCATACAGTCTCCGAAATGCGGCAACGGGAACGATCCGTTGAGCAAAGACGGGGCCATTGCCGTACTGCGTGGTGTCCTCGATGCGCTGCGTCAGGTCGATCCGGCCGCGTTCACCGTCGAGTCGACTCCACGGTTGATCCGTTCGACGGGCTGAACCGCTCGACGGGTTGATCGCTCGGCGGGTTGATCTGCTCGACGGGATGATGGCCTCGACCGTGGGCGATTGCCGCGAGATCACGCGGACACAGTCGCGGGGTCACGTTCGATCCTCACGTGGTCAGATAGAAGCGTCATAAGTTCATGAGAACGAAGTCGCGAGTCACTCGGGAGCGCACCCCGCGTGTACATACCTCACCGCGGTACGCGCAGGATGACATCATGTCGTTCCCTCTGTTCCCCGAGATGCCGCAGCCGAAGTACGTGATGTCGCAGGAAGGTCTGCGAATCGCGACGTACACCTGGGGTGACGAAGATGCGCCCACAGTGATGGCGGTACATGGCTTCGCGTCGAACTGCCGCGACAACTGGGTCAACACAGGGTGGGTATCGCGGCTCGTTCGGTCCGGCCTCCGCGTGATGGGCGTCGACCAACGCGGGCACGGCCTGAGCGATAAACCGTACGACGCCGAGGCCTACACGATGCCCGCGCTGATCGCGGACGTCGAAGCGGTTCTCGACGTCTATCTCGTCGATCCGGTTCGCTACCTCGGGTACTCACTCGGCGCGCGGGTCGGCTGGCACGTATCAACCGAACTACAAGGCCGAGTCGAGCGCGCCGTACTAGGCGGGATTCCTGACGGACGCCCGCTCGGACGACTCGACCTCGAGCAGGCAAACGCGTACATCGCCGATGGAACACCAGTAACGGATCCAGCGACGCAGAATTACGTACGACTCGCCGAACGTGTGCCCGACAACGACCTTCGCGCGCTTGTTGCACTCGCCGGGGGAATGCGTTTCGGTGACGAGAACCCCGACATGGGCGACGCGCCGCGACAACCGACTCTCGTCGCTGCAGGCACCGTCGACTCCATCTTCGAAGACGCCAAGCACCTCGCATCTCTGCTTCCCAACGGAGCGTTCGTCGAGATTCCCGGCCGCCACCATTTCAACGCTCCAGGCGCTCGCCAGTTCAAAGACGCGGGAATTGACTTCTTGACCGCAGGCCTCACCTGAGCCGATCGCTGGGCGCTTGGACCCGCCTTCGCGCGCACGGGCCGGTCCTCCGCGAGGCGCGACCCATCGCTTCATGTGAGGCCCGCGTCGCGCATAGGCCGGTCTCGTCGCTGAGCCTCGACAGGAGGGTGGCAGCGACGATCCCGTACAGGAGGTCCACTCGGTAACGACGGTGCCCGCCCAACTTCCGGGGACAGGTCACCGCTGAACTTGCCTACGGACGCTCCAGCCCAGATCGATTCCTAAGGCTGAAGTTCGCTCGGTAGCGCGGCAAACCATTCGTCTTCCTGTCCGGGCACAACGTCGCCGAGTACTGATGTCCGCTCCGCACCCTCACCCGACCCCTACGGGCCCGGCCCGCGCGCGTGCAGTCGCCTCCCGAACCCCGAAGCCGCCCAGATCAACGGCTACGGTGCTCGTGATCAGCACCGTCTGGCCCTCGATGACACAATCAGCGAGATCCGCGCCATTGCGCTGCACGATCTCACCGGCCGCCGCGCACGGGTCGCCGTCCCCGTCAACCAGAGCTCGCGCACCGGCGAGCGCTCCCAGATCAGCTGCTGCGGCGGCGCGTTGATGCGCTACGAACGCCTTGGCCACGAACGCGGCCCCGCCGGCGACGACCCCGAGGACGACCAGCAGCGCCACCGCATACACAGTTCCGCTACCTCGATCACCCGCTCCACTACGCCGCCGGCGGCGTCTGCTCGACTCCGAAGATCGTGTACGTCGTGGACCGTCACGCATCCGCAATCGCCACGCGAGCACCGGAAGCCACGGACCAAGGATCGCCATCGATGTTCCGGGTCTAACGGACTCGGGTTCACGCAGTGCCGTTGCCTCCCCGCTGACCTCGATCTCCGCCACGGACCCACCGAGTGGGCGCACACTCACCGTGACGACGACCGTGACCGTGTCAGCCGCCGAACTCACGTCAACCACGGCGCCATCCGGCGCTGCGCGAACCGTCAATTGCTGCACCACCTCAGCGGACTCACCGCGGGCGGCGGCTCGCGCCCCTTCCCGCGCCGCCGCGACGCAACGCAGTTGACCGGCGACCGCAGCTATGACCGAGATCAATGCGGCCACAACGATGACCAACGCCGGCAGCGCGAGCGCAACCTCCGCCGTGACCATTCCGCCGTCGGGCGGCCTGCCGCGCCCCCGCCACCTCCGCAGCAACAGGCGCTTGAGGTGTCTCATCAGAGCGACGACAAAGCCTTGGTGATGAGGTCGCTGAGCGCTGAAATGATGGAGTCACCGGTCACCACTTGGTACAGGATCGCCGCGAATCCGCAGGCGGCGATGGTCCCGACGGCGTATTCGGCCGTTGTCATTCCGGCATCGGTAGCCCGCGCACGTACCGGGCCGAGCAGTCGATCCACCAGCCATAACAGCACTGCCGCGAACCCACCACGCATCTTCAGAATGCTTGAATACAACAGTTCCCGCCCCTGTCTGGTCCGGTCTGCAGTGCGGCCGGAGTGTCCTTTAGCCGTGTCGAACATCGTTTCCTCCTTCGTACTGGCAGGTGCCTCCTGCCAGTTCCTGTGGTTTCCTCGTAGCCGTTCGTCTGGCTAGAGGATGTCGCTGGCGAGACCGATCACCATCGGCACGACGCCGAGGCAGATGAATGACGGCAGGAAGCACAGCCCCAGCGGTGCCAGCACCCGTACGCCGACTTTTCGGGCACGAACCTCTGCTGCCAGTCGCCGGTCAGCGCGCAGTTGAACACCGATGGACGACCACGCATTCGCCAGCGCTGCCCCGCTGTCACTGGTTCGGATCGCCGCTCGACCAACCGCCGACAGGTCGGGTACGTCGGCTACGCCACCCCACGCATCGGCAGGCGTCTCACCTACCGCAAGGCGTCGTTCAATCTGGTCACACCGTGATCGCGACTCACTGCCGCAACTGCGAGCGGCCGAAGCCAGCGCGGAGCCCGGCGGCGCTCCCGACCGTAATAACAAGCCGGCAACCGTCAACACAAGCGGAAGCGCAGGGTCGACAACGCTCGGCTTGACCCGCGCACGCAACCTGCGAAGCGCCAGGTAGGTACCGAAAGCGGAAGCGACTCCCATGCTGATCCCCGCTATAGTCGGCTTCCACGCCACGAAGAGCAAGAACATCAGCGCAGCGAGCAGTACCGGCATGTGCCTGTCTAGGCGAGTCCCAGCAGCACCCACCCGCCGTCTGCGCACAGCCACATACGTCGTCTCCAGCGGCCAACACAGCACCGCGAACGCACCCATCAACAACACAAAACTCATCGCTGCACTCCGTTGACCATGGCGTTCGTCCACCACACTCCGGCAGCGGCGAGCACGGTTCCGGCGAGCATCGCAATCGCACCCGCACTCGTATGCATCAGCACTCGCCACGGGTCCGCTCCGATCGTTTGGCCCATTACGATCCCGAACGCAGGCAACATCGTGAGCAACACGGCCGTCGCTCGTGGACCGGCGAGCAGGCTGGTCACATCGCGACGTACGTGCGCCTGCGTCATCGCATCGTCAGCGAGAACCTCGACGGCCTCGGCCAGCGCGATTCCGGCTGAACCGCTCAGTCGCACCAACCCGGCGAGTCGGTGTACGCCGGGTACAGCGGTACGCTCCAATGCCGCGGCGGGATCATCTCCCATCTGAATGGCCTGTGCCGCGCGGGTCAGTGCCGCACACATCCGGGTATCTGCGACGGTTCCTGCAGAACGCAACGCTGCCGCAAGATCGTTGCCTGCGCGCAACTCGGCGCCGATTGCCTGCAGGGTCTCGACATCTCGGCTCAGCACGAGCGAATCCGCCCGCCGCCGCCTGCCCTGCGCCCACGATGATGCCGCGATTGCGGAGAGCACACCGGCACTGATGGCGGCATGCCACGGTGCGATGAATGCGACGGAGGCCGCGCAGATCGCCGCTACTCCGACGATCCACCGTCCCGGATGCTCGGGCACGTCCAGCGCAGCGAGCCGCTCGCGCAAGCCCACGCGAGCTGCGTCACGCTCGATCGGGTGCGCGTGACTCGGCCACAGCAGGACCGCCATCGCCAGCACCCCGAGTGCTGCTGCCGTCGCGTGCGTCATCGCCGACCCTCAAGTACGTCGGCGAGGAGGGCGACGTCCTTGGTGAATCCGCTCTCGCGGCCCCACACGGTCGTCGCTACTGGCGCGTGTTCCGTCGCTTCAAGGACGGCGATCTGATGTACGCCACGGATCCCGGCTTGATCACGACCGACATGCACGAGCACGTCGACAGCCGATGTCAGTTGCGCGTCGATAGCCTCGGCCGAAATGTCTGCGAGCATGCCCAATGCCCGGATGCGTGCCGGGACGTCCGCGACACTGTTCGCGTGCACAGTTCCCGCACCGCCTTGATGGCCGGTGTTCAGCGCCATCAACAGTTCGATCACTTCAGCGCCTCGCACCTCACCGACGACGATCCGGTCGGGACGCATACGTAGTGCCTGGCGCACGAGCATGCGCAGCGTCAACTCCCCGCTACCTTCGATATTCGACGGCCGCGACAGGATCTTGACCGTGTGCGGGTGGTGCGGGCGCAGTTCGTCGGCGTCCTCGGCGATCACGACTCGTTCGGTCGGATCAACGTGCTCCAGCAGCATCGACAAGAGCGTGGTCTTGCCCGATCCGGTGCCACCGCTGACGAGGAAAGACAGCCGTGCCCGCACGATTTCGACGAGCAAGTCAGCCACCGCGGGGTCGAGGCCATCCGCCAGGAGGTCACTCAGCGACAGCGTGCGTCGGCGCATGGTGCGCACGCTTAGCAGCGCGCAATCGGCCGCGATCGGCGGGATCACAGCGTGTAGTCGGCAGCCGTCCGGCAGTGTCGCGTCGACCCACGGGTGTGCTGCGTCCAGTCGGCGACCGGCTCGTGCCGCCAGCCGTTTAGCTAGGTCGGTGACCTCCTCGGGCCCGCCGAGTCTGATCGCGGTACGACGGAGCCCGCCGCCCTGATCCACCCAGACATCGTTGGGGCCGTTGACCAGTACGTCCGTAACATCCCACGTGTTCAGCAGAGCTTCGAGCGGTCCGGCGCCTAAGACTTCGGCTTCAGCTTCGGTCAGGACCTCAAGTAACTCACGATCACTGATCAGCCCATTGGCCTCTTCGCGGATCAGCGCGGCCAGTCGTACCGTATCGACAACATCATCGGCATCGGCGCATCTGCGTCGTACGGCCGCAATCAGCGCATCGCGGCGGGTGCCGCTCACCGAGCACTCACCAGGTCTCGGCATCGTTGCAGCAGTGCCGCGCAGTCCATGACGAACCGCTCGCTGCCCACCAGTCCGGCTCGTCCTTTGGCCACGCGCCGATCGATACCGCTGGACTCTCGGAGCCAGAAGACGTCGTCCGCGAGGTCAGTGAGTTCGGCGAACGTCGCATCCGGCAGCGCGGCGCCTCGCACGGTGCGAGCCGCCACAACGATCGGAGCTCCACTGCGCCCCGGGATGCCCCGCTCCGGCACGCTGCGCTCCGACGCTCCACCCGCTGGTTCACCGCGCAGGGCCTCCAGCGCGGCCCGGGTTGCCAACCCGCCACGCACATCAGAGACCGTGACCAGCACCGTCACATCACTCAGCTGTGCCGCCGTGTCGATCAGCCCGCTCGCAATATGCTCATCGACGATCACCAGCGACCCAAGCCCCGACGCGGCCAGCACTGCCGAACGAAGAGCGTCGGCAGGCAGCTCACGCTGCGGGTGCTCACGGTTAGCGGCGATCAGCGAGATGCCGTCGCGACTGGGTATCGAGGACGTCAGCGCCTGACCGCTGACCCGACCACGCAGATTGCTCAGTTCGGCCCAGCCGAGCCCGTCCGGGTCGAGACCGAGCAGCAGGTCGTCCCACCCCGAGCGCAGGTTGGTGTCGAGCAGGACAGCTCCATCATCACCGCCTGCCAGCGCGAGGCCGGCGGCGGTCACCGATGCGCCGCACCCTCCGGTCGATCCCATGACTCGGACCGTCAGGCCCGCGTCCGAATCCGTTGATCGCAGAGTGAGGCGCTCGGTCAGCCAGCCTTCCGACTCCACGAACGTCACCGCGTCACTGACGCCAAGGCTCACGCAATCGCGCCACGCGCCAGTCGGGATTTCCTCAGTCGCGACGACGTACACGCTGTCGCGACGCGGCGGATCCTCCCGCAGTACCCCATCGAGCGCGTCCACGCCGACGAGCACTGCATCACTCTCGCGCCAACGCGATACGGCACCGGCCGGCGCACGGACGACGGGATTCATTCCCGCCGCAGCGATGACCCGCTGCGATCGTCGGGTGATGTCGTCATCCGTCGTCACCACGAGCACATCACGCAGTTCCCTCGCCGTTGTCATGGCGCAGATACTTCGCTGTATCCGCCGCTGCGGCGAGACCATCGGCGGTAGGTGTGGAAACGCGCCCGCGCTGTGGAAAACCCGCTTGGTCGAGCCGTCGCTGTCGGCGCGATGTGCTGAATCGTGTGGGTCTACGCGGCTGAGAACCTGGTTGACCGGTCCCGCCCACCGGAGCGCCTACACTGATGGCGTGACGCCTCACCCGCGCCAGGCCGCCTTCTTCGACCTCGACAAGACCATCATCGCCAAATCAAGCGTGCTCGTTTTCGGCAAGCAGTTCTTCGCCGGGGGTCTGATAAATCGCCGCGCCGTCCTCAAAGCGACCTATGCCCAACTGGTGTTCATGGCCGGCGCGGACGATAACCAGATCGACAGCATTCGGCGACATCTGACCAAGATGATCGCTGGTTGGGACGTCGCGCAGGTGCGCTCGATCGTCGCCGAAACCTTGCACGAAGTCGTCACGCCGTTGGTGTACGACGAGGCCGCCAAGCTGATCGAGGATCACCGTGCCGCGGGCCGCGACATCGTGATCGTGTCGGCCAGTGGCGCTGAGATGGTGGAGCCGATCGGGCAGATGCTTGGCGCCGACCACGTCATCGCTACAACCATGGTCGTCGAGGACGACACGTACACCGGCGAGATCGAGTTCTACGCGTACGGACAGGCCAAGTCCGACGCGATCACTGCCTTGGCCAAGACACGCGGGTACGACCTGGATCAGTGCTACGCATATAGCGATTCGGCGTCCGACCTCCCGATGCTTTCGCTCGTCGGACATCCGTCAGTGGTCAACCCCGACAAGGCGCTGCGGGCGGCCGCGCTCGAGCGTGAGTGGCCGGTACTTCGCTTCAGCAACAGCGTGTCACTCAAGGAACGTCTCGATCGACTCGGCAAGCCGTCGACGCCGACGATAGCCAGCGGCGCAGCCGTCACCACCGCCGCAGCGATCGCCGGTATCGCGTGGTTCGAGCACCGTCGTCGTAAGCGACGCTCCAGCCGCGCGATCTAGCATTCACGTGCCTGGGCCGATCGACGGATAGCGGGCCGCGCGCATAGGCAGTCACGGGAGGACGAATCATGGATCTGGAGCTAGCAGGGAAACGGGCGCTCATCACCGGCGCTTCGCAGGGGATCGGGCGGCAAGTCGCCGAGACGTTAGCCCGAGAGGGCTGCGACGTCCTGCTCACCGCGCGTCACGCCGAGCGCCTCACCGAAACTTGCGAGCAGATCGGCCGCACGACCGGGCGTTCCGCAACCAGCCTGGCGATCGACCTCACTGCCGAGCAAGCGATCGCAAAGGTCGCCGACTTCGCTGGAGGCATCGACATCCTGGTGAATAACGCAGGCGCGATTCCGCCCGGCACGCTCGGTGACGTGGACGGCGACACCTGGCGAAAGGCGTGGGATCTGAAGGTATTCGGATTCATCGATCTGACCCGGGCGCTGTACCCGAAGCTCGCCGAGGCCAGCGGCGCGGTAGTCAACGTGATCGGTTACGCCGGAGAGTCTTTCCCGCCGGCCTACATCGCCGGGGCAGCAGGAAATGCGTCGCTAATGGCGTTCACCAAAGCCCTCGCCAAACAGGCGCACACCGATGGCGTGCGGGTCAACGCGATCAATCCGGGACCAATCGCGACCGAACGCAACACCATGCTGCTACGCGCCCGCGCCGAAGCCGAGTTGGGCGACGCCGACCGCTACGCGGAACTCACCGCGGGTATGCCGTACGGGCGTGCCGGAACAGTCGACGAGATCGCCGATGCTGTTGCGTTCCTGGCATCACCTCGATCGGCGTACACCAACGGCGCGATTCTCGCGATCACCGGCGGCGTGTAACCACCCGGGAAAACGATTCTGCGGTGGTTAAGGGCTGGATAGTCGCACGACCACCAGCCCTAACCGCCGCAGAACCCAAAGACACCGTAGAACCCAGACAACCGCAGAACGCTAGACCCCTGCGGAACTCGGAATCTAGTCAACGATGGCGGTGGCCAACGGTTTGAAGTTGGTCTCGAAACCGTCAGGAATGACCAAGTCATCTGGCGTGAGCTGGTGGATGGATTCCTTACCCAACGCCAAAAGCGCCGCGTCGGTACCACTACGCAGCAGGTCGAGCACGTTCTCGACACCGGCCTGCCCGTTCGCGCCGAGACCCCACAGGTACGCGCGGCCGATCATGACTGCCTTGGCTCCCAGCGCGAGCGCCTTCACAACGTCCGAGCCTCGCCGGATGCCGCCATCGAGCAGCACTTCGACATCGGCTCCGACAGCCTGAGCGATCGGCGGCAGCAAACGGATCGACGCAGGAGTTCCGTCCAGGTTGTTCCCGCCATGGTTCGACACCGAGATCGCGGTCATGCCAGCGTCAACGGCCCGCTTCGCGTCATCGACGCGGCCGATCCCCTTGAGCATCACGGGGCCGCCCCACTCCTTAGCCACCCACGCCACGTCGTCCCAGGTGGGCGGCGGAGTCTGCGACCACTCACCGTAGGCGCCGAAGAACGTCGGAGCCTCCTGCCCGGGTTCGGCAATGTTCGGAACCTTTAGATCGGGAAGTTCGCCGCCCTTAACCCACTCCAGCAGCCACTTCGGGCGCATCGCTCCCGCCGGAGCGTTGCGCACCAGGGCCCTGAGGTCGATCTTCTCGGGGATCTCCGGGCTTCCCCAGTCGCGGCCGAAACCGAAGGAGAAATCCAGGGTCAGGATCAGACCCTTCGCGCCGGCGGCACGCGCACGCGCCATCCGGCGCGACATCGACTCTTTGCCGCCCTGCCAGTAGATCTGAAAGAACACCTTGTCGTGAACTGCGCACACTTCTTCGATCGGCTTGCTCGCGAACGAACTCAGCCCCATCCCGGTCCCGCGAGCGTTCGCCGCGCGCGCGACCTCGACCTCACCGTCGGGGCTCACTGCCTGTACGCCAGTCGGGGAAATCAGCACCGGAAGCGAGATGTCCTGCCCGAGCACGTTGGTGGCTTGATCGCGAGTAGCCGACAGACCAGCGACGTGTGGCCTGAAGCCGAGTTCGGCAAATGCCGCCATATTGTCGCGGTATGTCACGCTGCGTTCGCTACCACCGAGCAAGGCCTTGTAAACCGGCTTTGGCAAGTGCCGCTTAGCTCGACGCTGCGCCTCGGCAACGGATTCGAACCAAGGGTTTCGCGCCCAGGGGTTCTTCAACTCCACCTGTTCCTACTTTCTTATTACTACGAGGATCTGAACTAGACCGGAGCGGGAGCTTGGAACCCGGCGAGCGGATCCTCAGCGCACGCACTCACCGGTGGACGGCGTCCGATGGTTACCGGAACCGGGCCGCGCGCAGCGGCCGGGCGCTTGCTCTTCTTGGAATGGTCCACACTGGGCTTGGGCAGTACGCCGTCACGTTCGGCCAGCAGAGATTCGCCATAGCCCTGAACGCACTCTGGGTCAGGGCCATCCAGCGGTAGACCCGTGAAGAACTTCGCAGCCATGCAACCGCCGCGGCAGGAGTCGAAAAACTCGCACGACGAGCACGCACCACCGCTCTGCGGCTCACGCAGTTCGGCGAACAACTCGGCCTCGCGCCACACCTTGGTGAACCCGCCCTCGGAACGGACGTTGCCGGCCAAGAAGTTGTCATGAATCGCAAACGGGCAGGCATATACGTCGCCGACCGGATCGATGAGGCAAACTACGCGACCCGCGCCGCACAGGTTCAGACCCGGCAGCGATTCGCCGTACGCCGCGAGGTGGAAGAAAGAGTCGCCGGTGAGTACGTCCTCCCCGTGCGCCATCAGCCAGTCGTACAGTTCCCGCTGTTGGTGCGGTAGCGGGTGAAGGTCATCCCAACTGTCGGCGCCGCGGCCACTAGGACGCAGCCGCGTCAGGCGCAGCTGGGCCCCGTATTCGTCGGCGATCGCCTTGAATTCGTCCAACTGCGGAATGTTGTGCCGGGTGCACACCACCGACAGTTTGAAGTCCTTGAACCCCGCGTCCTTGAGGTTCTGCATCGCGCGAATCGCGGTCTCGTATGAGCCGGCGCCGCGGACATGGTCGTTGATACCTGCATCGGCGCCATCGAGCGAGATCTGCACGTCGACGTAATCGGACGCGGCGATGCGGCGCGCCACCTCCGGCGTAATGCGGTAGCCGTTGGTGGAGAACTTGACGCCGACCTGGTGGCTGGTGGCGTAGTCGACGAGTTCCCAGAAATCGTTACGGATCGTCGGTTCACCGCCGCCGATGTTGACGTAGAAGACCTGCATGCGCTGCAGTTCGTCGATGACGGCCTTCGCTTCGTCGGTGGTCAGCTCTCGGGGGTCTCGCTTACCGGAACTGGAAAGGCAGTGCACGCATGCGAGGTTGCACGCGTAGGTCAACTCCCAGGTCAGGCAAATCGGCGCATCGAGGCCGGTTTCGAACTGTTTGACCAGGCTCATGCGGTCTCCTCCGGTTCGTTCTGCGTCTGTTCGCGCGGTACGACGATCTCGCTGCTCACGAGCGTCTGCACCGCGGTGCGGTATCGGGGTATCTGATCCTTGGGGACGCCGCACGTCTGAAAGGCGGCGTCCAACGACGGCTGTTCGTCGATCGCGCGTACGACGTCCAGCAGCAGTCGATCCTTCAAGAACGACAGCTTGCGGTTGCCGAAGTGGTACAGCAACGCGCCGAAAGGCTCAGGCCGCACGGACACCGCGGGATGCAGTGCCCATGCGGCTGATGTGTCGAGCATTGTCTGGTGGGGCGGTTCTAGTAGACGCCGCACATGCCGTCGATGGAGACCTCTTCGACGAGGGTGTCCTCTTCGACGAGCTCGGCGACGGTGGCGTCACGATCGGTCGTCTGGGTGGTCTGCTCGGCCATGGCATCCTCATTCCTGTTGAGTTCAGTGCGTCATACGGTACGCGGGTTATGATCCGCACCATACTGGCACCTGGTGTCGAAAGGAAACACTTTGCCCCATCTCACGGCGCAGGCTGCCGCCGGACGCCCCGGCCGGCGTCCGGCTACCAGTCATGAGCAGATCGCCCAGGTGGGGATCCGGCTTTTCGCTGAGCGTGGTTTCGATGCCGTGTCGGTCGATGACATCGCTGCCGCGGCCGGGGTCGGGCGGCGAACCTTGTTCCGGTACTACCCCTCCAAGAACGACATCGTGTGGGGCACGTTCGACGAGCACCTCGCATCCTGGGAGCGGTGGATCGCGGCGAATACCCGTGACCTGGATCTGCTCCCGGCGATCCGGGCGGCAGTCGTGCACTTCAACGATTTCGATGAGCAGGTCATGCCCGAGCACCGCGTGCGGATGGCACTCATCCTCAGCAATCCGGCGCTGCAAGCGCACGCGACGCTGCGCTACGAGCGGTGGCGTGCCGTTATCGCGCGCATGATCGCGGCACGCCTGAAGTGCCCTGCCGACGACCCGCGGCCTACGGTGCTAGCCCACCTCACGCTCGGCGCGGCGATTTCGACGTACGAGCAGTGGCTGCGCGATTCGCGCGCCGACCTCATCGACCTGATGCATCGCAGTTTTGAGATCCTTGCCGATCCCGCCAGCGTCGCGCCCTCAGCGGCCATCGAGTCGGACGACGTGCGTTGATGCGGGATATCACGCTGATCCTCAGCGGAATCGTCGCGCTTTTCCTGGCCGGTTACGCCGTTACGGCGTACCTACGTCGAGCAACACGGATCGACGACCTCGGCGACGAATCACGACGCGCCCGGACGGCCATCGAAGTGGCCGAAGCGTCCCGCGATGCCGCCGAGGACCCGAATCCGCAGGCTGAGGCGGCCCTGGCGCGCGCCCGCGGGCTGATGTCGGGAACACCGAATGCAACGGCTGCCCGCCGCGCCGCGGGGCTTGCTCGCCGAGCGGACGAATTGTGGCGCAAGGGCACAGGAGGCACGTCGAGCCGATCGAAGCCATCGACGAAGAACCGCGTCGATCCGTATGCGGCCGCCGCCGCCAAAGACCCGCTGATCGCGGGAGGACGCGATAACGCCAATATTGCGAAGATTGCCGCGATACTGGTGCTGGCCTTCATCGGCATCGTCTTCATCGGAATTCAAACTCAGCAGCCGGACACGCAGTACAAGCCCCGCGACTCCGCCCAGACGGAGGACGAATCCGACGAGCCAACACCTGCGCCGCAACCGTCGTACAACGACATCGCCGCCGAGTACGGCGAAGACCCGATCATCACCGTCGACGGGTCCCCGGCGAGCGTGCAGGAGGACGTCGTCCTGAAGTGGATGGAGCAGGCTAACGTCACGCAGGTCGTGCTCGCACCGCCACTGGACCCCTCGGCCAAACTCGATGCGTCCATCGATGTGCCGGACGACGTACTGCTCGTCACCGGCCTTGAACCATCGCTGTCGCCGTACGCATCGCAACCGTCAACTCCGCAGGGCATGGCGCGGGTCTATGGAACCGGCGACGTGACCGAGGGCGTCACTCATCTCCTAGCCTTGCGCGCCGAAGCCGAAGATGACGACGAGGAATTGGGGATCGATACCCGCGAGCCGACCCCCGAGGAGCTGGCGCCTGTCCTGAGCGATCTCGCCGCTGACGACATCGCGTTTACCGCTGATGCGCCCACTTTCGAGTATCCGGCGGTCGCTACCGAGGCATACCCGGAGGGCGATCGGCCGCTGATCGTTGTGTCTCCGCAGGCGCCCGGTGGCGGTCCAATCGTTGATTACGCGACTGCGGTCGCTGAGGCGTTTCCGGACCGCTCAGTGGTCGCGATGACTGGCAAGTGGATCGAGTACGCGGGCACGTACGCCGACGAGTTCGAACGGCCGCTCACCGCGAGCCTGTACGGGCGCTTCGGCGAACGGATCGGAAACTTCGACTACTCGCAGGAAGCGGTCTTGCGGCTTGCGCTTAACGAAGTCGCGAGCTATCGCCACAGCGGCATCTTCGGCAAGCCCTTGCCCTACGAGCCCGTGGATCCGGTTGATGTCGCTCTGCCGTTCCTACCATGGCTCATCGCTGGCCTCGGCGTCGTGGGGATCGCGGCCGCGATCGTGCAAGTTCGCCGATCCAGACCGAAGGATGTCGAACACGTCACCGATCGTGAACTCGCGCGGCTGGCCGGTCTGAGTGAGCTCGCCGTCGAAGTCAGCCCGCTCACCAACGGCCGGTCGGCAGCGGCGCTGGTGCGCGCAACACGGGCGCTGAGCGAGGCTAAGGAAGTGTGCGATGGCGATGACGACGACCTCGGGTTGGTTACCGAACTTCTCGATCGCGCCGAGCGTGAGTTGAGTTCGGTGGCCGATCACCTCGACCGAGCGGACTACCAGCCAAGCAACTTCCTGGAAGGACGATGGGTATGAGTGCGCGCTCGGGCGGCGGTAGCCGCAAGGTCGACCTCGCGCTGCTGGTCGTGCTCCTGGGCGTCGTCGCGCTATGTTTGTGGGGCGCCGGCACCTTCGACTCAAAGATCAACGCAGAGCTTCGCGTCAGCAATCTGTATGCCGCTGACGGGGTCGACATCGACGAGACAGAAGCTGAGCGCGACATCGGCAATCGCCAACTCGTCGTCGCGATGCTGGACTCGCCACTCGGTGAGCAAGGCGGCGATATCTGCGAGGACGCGAAATCGGTTGCCGACGGCGCGGTCGTGGTGATTATCGGCAGCGACATGTCGACCTACGGATGCGCGCTCATTGCTGGGTACGACGACGGCGAGTTCGGCAAGGCATTCGTCATCGAATCGCGCATCGGCATGGGACTCGAAGGGCTCGCTGACAGCCCACAGGACGCGGTGAAGGCGGTCGTGGTGAACTACGACCAACTCGTAGATGCCGGCCTCGCACCGCAAGATGCCCGATCGATCGATCCGCCGTACGCCCGCTATATCCTCGCCACGATCGCGTTGTCGGTGATTCTGCTCGGTGCAGCCGTTATCTTCTGGCGAGGTCGGCTGCTTGCGAAGTGGCAGGCCGACGCCATCGAGGGGCGCGCGAAGGCACGCGGAAAACTCGCAGAACGCGATAGCGCGCTGGCGTCTGCAGGCGTACACATCCTGGCACTCGACGAGCGGTATCAGCGAGTCGTGGCCACGGCGGAGAACAAGCGCAGCGCCGCTGACAAGACGTTCGTGCGGCGCTATACCGACCATCTGCGCACCTACACCCGGCTGAACACCGAAGCCACCAACCATGAACCGGACGCCGAGGGACTGCCCGATCAGATCGCCGCGGCCGAGGCGCTGACGCAGAAACTCGCCCGGCTATGACCCATCACGACTGGGCATTGTCGCCCGGGACATTCTGGGCGGACACGCGGACACTCGTCGGTGGCGACCCATTTCGCTCCGTACGGCTCACCGAGCGCGGTGCCGCCTTCGTCCGAAGCGCCGTACGCCAGGGCGTCAAGACGCAGTACGGCGCTGCTGAGGAAGCGTTGTTGCGGCGCTTGGCGCGCTCCAACCTCCTGCTTGCGCCGCTCAACCCTCCCGGCGTCACTGCGAACGTGACGCTGGTGATTCCCGCGAAAACGACGGCTGCCGCGGTGCAATGCGTACTCGACCTCGCCCCTGGCATTCCAGCGATCGTTGTCGACGACGCGTCCTCTGTCGCACTCGAGGGTCAGCTGGTACACGACGCTGACCTGACGGTGCTGCGTAACGCCACGTCGCTGGGTCCGGCGGCCGCCAGGAACCTCGGCGCACAGCGAGCCACCACCCGGTACGTCGCGTTCTGCGACGCCGACATCGACGCAGTCGCGACACAAGCTCCCGCCAGCACCCCGGCCGACCGAGGGTCGCGGAACGGCTGGATTGGCGCGCTGTTGGCGAATATCGGTGATGCTGTCGCGATCGGGCCACGCGTGGTGACCTCACCTGGGACTGGCGCCGCGGCCGCGTTCGAGCGCGCCGTGTGCGCGCTGGACATGGGCACCCGCCCTGGTTACGTCTCACCTACCGGCGTCCTGTCGTACCTGCCCAGCGCCGCGCTGCTGGTGCATCGTGACCGCTTCCTTTCCCTGGGTGGATTCGACGAATCACTGCACACCGGCGAGGACGTGGATTTTTGTTGGCGTGCGGCCGAGGACGGCGTCTATTACGAGCCGCGGGTAGTCCTGCACCACCGGCCACGCGCCCGGCTGGGTGATGCACTGGCGCGACGCGCGACGTACGGAGAAAGCGCTGCCGCGCTCGCCTCCGCGCATCCGCAATTCATGCGCCATGGCTCGTTCCCGCTAGCCACCGTTCTGCCGTGGCTACTGGCGATGGCGGGTCGTACACGACTTGCTGCTGCGGCCTCGCTGGCGCATATCGCGGTGGCGCCACGCAGCATGAAGCAATTACCGGCGTCGGCGGCGCGGCGAGCCGCATTGCGGGGGCAGTGGCATTCCTCGCGAGCGCTGAGCCGGATGTTGGTGCGCCCACTGCTTCCGGTGACCGGCCTCGTTTCACTGACACATACGGGCTTCCGGAAGCGCGCCGCTCTCGCGTACCTGCTGACGAACACCATCGACGCGTCGATACGCCAACACGCCCCGAGCCACCTACCCGATAGCAGCGGCTCAGCCCGCACCGGGCCAACGAGGACAACGCAACGCGGCGGCGCCACGTCGAGTGGCGTTCCGGCGCGCGTGGGCTGGCAACTCCTCGACGATGCGGCGTACACGGTAGGCGCATGGCGTGGATCGTTACGATCAGGCCGGTTTGGACTTTTGTTCCCGCACGTGCGACTGGGAAAGCCAGGTGGCTCAATACGCTCGACCAGGTTCGGGATCCTCTTCCCGGATCGACGGCACCGGAGGCGGCATGGAACTGCGTAACGCGACC
Source organism: Cumulibacter soli (assembly GCF_004382795.1). Classification (NCBI taxonomy): domain Bacteria; kingdom Bacillati; phylum Actinomycetota; class Actinomycetes; order Geodermatophilales; family Geodermatophilaceae; genus Cumulibacter; species Cumulibacter soli. Next base: position 599,146 of record NZ_SMSG01000001.1, read on the forward strand.
TCGCTACAGGTACGCGACCTTACTGCCGGCAGCCTCGTCGTACCGCTCGGCGCAACTGAACAGCATGGCCCGCATCTGCCGTTGGGAACAGACACCATCGTCGCCGAGTATGTCGCGCGGCGACTCGTTGACAATCGGGCCGGACTGGTTCTTGCACCGGCAATCGCGATCGGCGCGAGCGGTGAGCACGCCGGGTTCGCGGGGACGTTGTCCATCGGTAGCGAGGCGTTGACCGCCGTACTCGTGGAGATCGTCCGCGATGCGACCCGCGACTACCGACGAGTCATCCTGGTGAACGCGCACGGCGGCAACGCGGCAGCGATCGCCGCTGCACAACGAGTCTGTGATTACGAGAAGCGGCCACTCACGGCGCTGTACTGCGCGTTCCCAGGCGCCGACGCACATGCAGGACGGACCGAGACCTCAGTAATGTTGGCGATCAATCCCGACTTGGTAGACATTTCCGTTGCAGAGCAGGGAAACACGACCCCGGTGCGGGAGCTGCTGCCGGCAATGCGGTCCGGCGGCGTACGCGCGGTCAGCCCGAACGGGATCCTCGGCGACCCGACCGGCGCCACCGCCGAGGAAGGGAAAGACCTGCTCGACGGATTGCTCGACAGGCTCAATCGCGAGCTCCCCCACTAGCTGCCAACGCCGCCGTCCCGCGACGCCAGCATCTGCAACCCTGCTACCCGCGACAAGCGCCGCAACGTGGACGGCCACCTAAGGACGCCGTGACCGACGACGACGCATGGCGGTTAGCCGAGCAGGTCGTTGATGAGTTGAGGTGCCGCGGTGGGGCCTGGCAGATACCGCCACTTGCCGTTAGCCTCCGCCGCCAACTCCTCTGCGGCT